>NZ_CP019607.1:3003170-3603805 GCF_001998865.1 Tessaracoccus flavescens | reverse complement strand
GAGAACAAGGTGGCGGTGGTGAAGGTCGCCCTGCGCAGCCGAGAGTCGCTCGCGCTGATCCGCGCGAAGGACGACCTGCTGCTGATGCACACGATGTACTGGCCCGACGAGCTGCGCGACGGGGCGTTCGCCGCACCTCCCGCGGAGGTCACCGTCTCCGACGCCGAGATCGACATGGCCAAGATGCTGATCGGTCAGCTGGAGGGGACCTTCGACCCCGAGGCGTACAGCGACTCCTACCGGGAGGCCCTGCTGGAGGTCGTCGAGGCCAAGCTCGCAGGTGCCCCGGCACCGGAGGCGGCCGACACGTCGGCTCCTGTCGGCGACGTGGTCGACCTGATGGCGGCGCTGAAGGCCTCCGTCGAGGCCGCAAAGCAGCGGCGTGAGCAGGCGGCGGAGACGAAGGCGAGTTGATGCGGCCGACCACCATCTCCTTCGATGAGGAGGGCGAGGCCGATGCGACGCGGGAGGCTCTTGAGGCGGCCGGTCACTACGTCGAGACCGGGCGCGAACGGTTCCTGGGCGAGGATGACGACGAGGAAGTGGTGTTCCTGATCCTCACCGACGCCGACGCCCGGGCGGCACGCGCCATGGTCGTCGGCGACGGTTTCGTGATCGGGTGAGGGACCGGCTCAGCGGCTGAGCCAGTCGGCCGCGCGCCGCTCGAGGCCCGCGAAGGCGTCGCGGATGAAGGGCTCGACCTGGGCCTCGACCTTCTTGCCCACCAGAGGGATCTTGACCAACAGGTCGCCGGTGTAGCGGCCCTCGGTGGTGCCGTCCTTGGGCAGCATCTCCGCCTGCGCGTTCACGTCCACGGGCATCCCGACGACGTCGACCGTCACGGTGCCGTTGATCACGCCGTCAGGGCGGGGCGCTTCGAAGTGGAAGGTCTGGTTGATCTTGATCGACGAGCCGACGAACTTCGCAAGGTTGGCGGGCACCGGAAGGGCCATGTTGAGGATGGTGTTGTCGGGGTTGACGGCGACGGAGTGTTCCAGCGCGCCGGCGTGCTGGGCGACGTCGGTGAGGAAGTCCTCATTGCGCAGAAGGGCGACGACCCGCTCGGGGTCGGCGTCGTAGGTGTGGACGTAATCGAGCTTCATGGCACCAAGCCTATAGGCGCGACGAAGCAGCCAGGCGTGGCTCAGCGACCCTCGGCCTGCTCCTTGAGTACCTTCTGGTGGCGCTCCCGCTCGTCGACGAGCCAGCCGGGCGGATCGGCGAGGAGGACACCGATCTCGTCCGCGTCCATGGCGTCGGCGACTCCTGCGCGGGCAAGACCCGAACGGGAGATGCCGAGCTTCTGGGCGACGACATCGCGCGGAAAGGGACCGGTGCGGCGCAGTTCGACCAGCCAGGCGGGCGGGTTCTCACGGAGCTCGTCGAGCTCCTCGCGCGTGTGCGTCGAGGTGCGGAACTCCTCGGGCGCCGCAGGCAGGTAGATGCCGAGCTTCGCGGCTGCGGTGATCGGCTTCAACGTCTGGCTCATGGGCTCAGCCTACTGGCACTGGCGCTAGCCTTGCGACGTGACGACTCCCGAGCAGCCCCACGAGCCCCCTGCGAGCCTCCGGATCGCGTACGTGCCCGGGGTGACCCTCACGAAGTGGCGCCGGATCTGGGCGGAGCGCTTCCCTGAGGACGAGCTCACGATCCGCGAGGTCACGGAGAAGGACCAGCGCGCCGTGCTCATCGAGGACGTCGCGGACATGTGCTTCATCAGGTTGCCGATCGACCGCGAGGACCTGCACGCCATCCCGCTGTACGAGGAACAGCCGGTCGTGTGGATGTCGAAGGACCACCTGCTCGCGGCACTCGACGAGGTTTCACCGGCGGACCTGGAGGACGTCACGGTGCTGCACGACGCAGAGCCAGGCAGCATCGAGCTGGCCACCTACTGCGCCGCCGTCCTGCGCGTTCCCATGTCGATCGCGAGGAGCGGGAGCCGGCGCGACCTGATCTATCTTCCCGCCCTCGAGGAGCCGACCACCACGGTCGCGCTCGCCTGGCGCACCGACAACGCGAATCCCCTGATTGACGAGTTCATCGGGGTCGTGCGGGGGCGCAGCGTGAACAGTTCCCGCAGCCAGCGGGAACGGGGCGAGGCGGTGCCGCGCAAGGCCGCAGGCAGGCAGGAGAGGCCAGCGAGGGCGCCGCAGCGGCGCAGGGCGAGGAACCCGCGCGGTCGAGGTCATCGCTGACCCCTCCGGCCTCGTCTGCCGACCTCTACGATGGGGCCCATGAAGATCGATCTGCACACCCACTCGCGCGTCTCGGACGGCACCGACACGCCGACCAGCCTCGTGCGTCTGGCTGCGCAGGCGGGCCTCGACGTGATCGCGCTGACCGACCACGACTCGTTCGGCGGCATCCCAGAGGCCATGGAGGCAGGGAAGCGGATCGGCGTGAAGGTGCTGTGCGGCATCGAGATGTCCACCGAACACAACGGACGCTCCGTCCACCTCCTCGGCTACGGCTGCGACCCGTTCGACCGGCAGCTCGGCGAGGAACTGGGCAGGATCCGCTTCGGTCGCACCGACCGGCTGCCCGGGATGGTCGAGAAGCTGACCGAGGCGGGCCTCCCGATCACGATGGACGATGTGATGACCGCCGCGGGCGGAGCTCCCGCGGTCGGCCGCCCGCACGTCGCCGACGCCCTCGTGGCGAAGGGCTACGTGGAGGACCGCGAGGAGGCGTTCGCGAAGTGGCTGGGTGAGGGGTGTCCCGGCTACGTGCACCGCTACGCCGTCCCCCTCGAGCGGGGCATCGACCTGATCCACGCCGCGAAGGGCGTCGCGGTCATCGCGCATCCGTGGGGGAGGGGCAACCGGGAGACCCTTCCCGCCCCGTACCTGGAGGAGCTGGTGCGCAGCCACGCTCTGGAGGGGATCGAGGTGGATCACCCCGACCACGACGACGACACCCGCTCCCTCCTGTTCGAGATGGGGGCCCGGCTCGGTCTGGTCCGCACGGGGTCGAGCGACTACCACGGCACGGGAAAGAAGAACCATCCCCTCGGCTCGAACCTGACCCGTCCGAGCGCCTACCGCGACCTCATCGGCCGGATCCGGCGCAGGGGCGGCGTCGTCTGAGGCGCTAGGCTAGGGCCGCATCATTCATCGTCCCCGAGGCAGGTTTCACCCATGTCGCTCGACCAGAGCATGCCCGATCAGGAAGCGTCGCTCGCCCGCTCGACGCAGCGCAGCCAGGAGATCGAGGCCGAGATCCAGAAGGATCCGTCCAAGTTCCGCATCCTGACCGGAGACCGCCCCACCGGGCACCTGCACATCGGGCACTACTTCGGGTCACTGCAGAACCGCGTCCGGCTCGCCGACCTCGGCATCGACACCATGGTGCTGATCGCCGACTACCAGGTGATCACCGACCGCGACGGCGTCGGCCCGATCCGTGAGCGCGTCTACTCGCTGCTCACCGACTACCTCGCGGTGGGTCTCGACCCCCGCACGGTGACGATCTTCACGCACTCCTCGATCCCGGCGCTGAACCAGCTGATGCTTCCGTTCCTGTCGATCGTTACCGACGCCGAGCTGCGTCGTAACCCGACGGTGAAGGCCGAACTGGACGACACGGGAGACCGGCCGATGTCCGGACTGATGCTCACCTATCCGGTGCACCAGGCCGCCGACATCCTGTTCTGTAAGGCGAACCTCGTTCCCGTCGGCAAGGACCAGCTGCCGCACCTGGAGCTCGCGCGCGTGATCGCGCGACGCTTCGACGAGCGCTACGGTCGCGCGGACGAGGCGCAGCAGGTCTTCCCGGAGCCGGAGGCACTGCTGAGCCGCTCCGGCACGGTGCTCGGCCTCGACGGCCAGAAGATGAGCAAGTCGAAGGGCAACACCATCGAGCTGCGGATGTCGGCCGACGAGACGGCGAAGCTGATCAAGCGGGCGGTCACCGATTCTGACCGTCACATCACCTATGACCCGGTCAACCGGCCAGAGGTCTCCAACCTGGTCAACATCGCGGCGCTTGCGCTCGAACGCGATCCGTTCGAGATCGCCGCCGAGCTCGGCGACGCAGGTGGCGGTGGCCTGAAGAAGCTGGCCACCGAGGCGATCAACGAGTACTTCGCCCCGATCAGGGCCCGAAGGGCCGAGCTCGAGGCCGACCCCGGCTACTTGGCCTCGGTGCTCGCCGACGGCAACGCCCGCGCCAACGCGATCGCCGACCAGACGCTCGCCGAGGTCCGCACCGCGATGCAGATGCGCTACTGAACGACGAAGAAGGCCGCACCGTGGAGGTGCGGCCTTCTTTCATGTCCGGGCGATTCAGCCCTTGTTCTCGTCGCGCTTGACCTCGACACCGTTGACGGTGCGACGACGGCGGCGACGCGGCCTCGAGGGCTTCTCGGCCGCGGGGGTCGCTGCTGGTCGGTCGCCGGTCGCCTCGGTGGAACGGGCCCTGCGGCGACGTTCGCCGCCCTCGGAGCTGGTGCTCGCCTGGCGGCGCGGCTCGCGCTCCTTCGGCACGGAACCGGGGACGCGGCCCTTGGTGCCCTCGGGGATGTCCAGGTCGGTGAAGAGGTGGGGGGAGGTCGAGTAGGTCTCGGCCGGCTCACCCTTCCCGAGCTCGAGCGCCTGGTCGATCAGCTTCCAACGGTGCAGATCAGACCAGTCGACGAGCGTCACCGCGACGCCGTTGTTGCCTGCACGGCCGGTGCGGCCGATCCGGTGGACGTAGGCGGCGTCGGTGTCCGGGCATTCGTAGTTGATCACGTGGCTGACGCCGGTGATGTCGATGCCTCGTGCGGCGACGTCTGTGGCGACGAGGACGTTGATCGTCCCCGCCCGGAACTTCTTCAGCGCCCGCTCGCGGGCCTGCTGGTTCAGATCGCCGTGCAGCGCGACGACGGCGAAGCCGCGGTCGACGAGGTCGTCCATCAGCCGCTGCGCCGCGCGCTTGGTGCGGGTGAAGATCATGACCTTCGTGGTCTGGTTGCCCTGCAGGATGCGCCCGACGATCTCGGGCTTGTCGAGGTCGTGCGCCTGGTAGACGAACTGCTCGATGTCGGGCACCGTCATCTGGGCGTCGTGGCCCTCGGCCCGGATGTTGATGGGCTTGTTCAGCGTGGCGCGGGCCAGCGTGAGGATCGGCGCGGGCATCGTGGCCGAGAACAGCATGGTCTGTCGGCTCTCCGGGGTCTTGCGCAGCAGGCGCTCGATGTCGGGCAGGAAGCCGAGGTCAAGCATCTCGTCGGCCTCGTCGAGCACGAGGACCTGGATGTTGCTCAGGTCGAGCGCGCCGCGGTCGGCGAGGTCGAGGAGTCGGCCGGGCGTTCCGACGGCGATGTCGATGCCCTTCTCGAGGGCGCCGAGCTGCTCGTCATAGCCGGTGCCGCCGTAGATCGTCAGCACGCGCATCTGGAGGTGCTTGCCCGCCACGTCGAGGTCGCGGCCGACCTGGAGGGCCAGTTCGCGGGTGGGGCACACGATCAGCGCGCGTGGCTTACCGTGTTCGGGCTTGACGCCCTCGGAGATGGTCACCATGCGGTGCAGGAGGCTCACGCCGAAGGCGAGCGTCTTTCCAGTGCCCGTGCGCGCCTGACCGATCAGGTCGCTGCCGCCGACGGCAAGCGGAATCGCGAGCGTCTGGATGGGGAAGGGATGGACGATGCCGGCCTCAGCCAGCGCCGACGTGATGGATTCGTGGACGCCAAGGTCGGCGAAGGTCTCGTCGACCGCAATCTCGTTGTCGCTCAGGGGTCAAACCTTTAAGTGAGTCGAACTCACGGCGCGCCGGGCGCAGCCGGAGGCGGGTCGTTGCGGCCCGCATGCGGCCAGTCTATCGCAGGACGTCGGAAGACAGTCAGCCTGGAGACACCGGGTTCACCGATGCCTCCAGGCCGGAGGGTGGATCAGAGGGTGCCGAAGCCCACGGCGCGGGCCGCGGGGGCGCCCAGGTCGACGTAACCGATCTTGCTTGCCGGGATCAGGATCCGTCGGCCCTTCTCGTCGGTCAGGTCGACGAGGGAGGCGTCGACGACGGCCTGGCGGACCTGGGCCGCGATCTCGTCGGGGGTAGCGCTGGTTTCGATGCTGACTTCGCGCGAAATGTCGGTGATGCCGAACTTGACTTCCATGCCCACCACTCTATCGGTCGGCCAAAGCGGATCAGTGTTCGATCCGGGCGAGCACCGCGGTGATGTTGTCGCGACCCCCCTGGCCGTTCGCCCACTCCACAAGGGCTTCCGCGAGGAACGCGGGAGAGGGGGAGCGCCCGAGCATCGACTGGAAGAGGCCCGACATCGCTTCTGGCGAACTGGCGTAATTCCACAGGCCGTCCGAGCACATCAGGAGCCACCCGTTGGTCTGGGGGACGAGCGTGATCACCGACGGCGTGACGTTGGTCGACTGCCTGCCGAGCCACTTGGTGATCGCGTGCGCCTGGCTCGACTGCTCGGCGTCGTCGCGTGACATGCCGAGCATGATGCGGGCCTGGGCCATGGAGTCGTCTGTCGAGAGCAGCTGGCAGGAGCCGTCGTCCCCGAGCCAGTAGGCCCGCGAGTCGCCGACGTTGCCGACGGCGATCGTCCCGTCCTCGATGCTGGCCGCGATCAGCGTGCAGGCGGACGGCTCCTCGCGGGCCTCGAGCACTGCCTGGTTGGCGGCCTCGAACGCGTGCACGAAGGCCAGGTTCGTCGGCTGTCCGTTCTGGTGCGCCTCGATCAGGGACTCGACCGCGGTCTCGGCGGCCACCAACGAGGCCACCTCGGAGCCCTCTGCGGTGGTGACGCCGTCCGCGACGGCAAGCATGGCGGCGTGGCGTCCCTCGTCGCGCACCGCCAGACACATGGCGTCCTGGTTCGTCTTGTGCCGCTGACCCGTGTCGCTGCACCCGGCAACCCAGGGTGCGGGGAATCTGACGTAGTGGGAGCGCTCTGAACGGTCCGCGGGCATCGAATCGGTCACGGCGGGCATGCGTCCCATCTTGTCAGGTGAGCGGGTCGGGCAGCTTCGGGCTGTCCGCGGTCGGCAGTTGAGCTTGCCACAGATCGCCGGATCTGCCCAGACGGTCGAGAGCGCGTGCAGGCGAGGTGCGAAGGCGTGAATCTGGTTTCAGCGCCGCGACCTCCTCCCAGCTGAGTGGTGTGGCGACCGACGGTTCGTCGAGCCCCCGCACCGAGTAGGCCGTCACGGTGTTGCGAGCCGCCAGATTCTGCGCGTAGTCGACGAAGATCAGGCCGCCACGGGCATCCTTGGCCATCGTCGCCACGAACTGCTTCGGGTGCTTCACGGCGAGGTGCTTCGCGAGTGACTGCGCGAAGGTGAACACCTCGGAGGCCGGTGTCGCCGCGATGGGGACGCTCAACTGCAGGCCCTTGTTTCCTGAGGTCTTCGGATGGGCCTCGAGGCCCAGTTCGGCGAGCGCGGTCGCAGCGAGGATGGCGCCCCTCGCGGAGTCGGCGGGGGTGATGCCTGGGCCGGGGTCGAGATCCACCACGAGCGTCGTCGACCTTGGCTCGTCATCGCCCTCGAGCACGACTCCGTCGGGGCCCATGGTTGCGTCGGCGGCCCGCCACTGGGGGGTGTGCAGTTCGATGGCGGCCAGGTTGGCAAGCCACGCGAGGGTCGGCCGGTCCTCGGCCATGACGTAGGTGACGGTTCCGGCCGATGTCTCGACGTCGAGCGTGCGGACCCACTCCGGCGCGCCGCCAGGGGCGTTCTTCTCGTAGAACGACTGGCCAGAGGTCCCGTTCGGGAAGCGCACGCGGGTGATCGCGCGGTCCGCGAGGTGCGGCAGCATGGCCTCTGCCACCTCGACGTAGTACGAGATCAGTTCACCCTTGGTGAAGCCGCTGGGAAACAGCGGCTTGTCGAGGTTGCTCAGCGACAGCGTGACCCCGTCGATCTGGGTTGCGATGCGCTCGTTCATGGGTTCCTCCTGCTGCCAGCATGCCATGGGCCGACCCGGGAGGTGCCGCGCGTGGACCCGGGGATTGAAAAGTCGGTGGGAGGTGGTTGCATTGGCTCCATGAGTTTCCGGATCGCGCCCCCGAGGCCCCATCAGATCCCCGAACTCACACAGGAACAGGCTGTGGCCGCCGCGCCCGCCTCTGGCGTCACCGTCGTCCTCGGCGGGCCGGGAACGGGCAAGAGTCTCGTTGTCACCGAAGCGGCCGCGGGCCGGGTGGCAGGCGGCAGTTCGCTCGAGCGGGTCATCGTGCTCGCACACTCGCGAAGCGCCGCCCAACAGTTGCGCCGCGACATCACCCGTCGGCTCGACCGCGCCCAGACCTCCGCCCAGGTCACGACGATCCACGGCCTCGCGCTCGGGCTGCTCGGCAGGTATTGGCCGCACGAGGACAGCCCCTGGCGGCTGCTGCGGGCCCCGGAGCAGGAGTCGCGGATCCGTGAGCTGCTGGCCGGTGCCCCTGCCGACGCGTGGCCGGAGTCGGTTCGCCCCGCGCTCGGCACCCGCGCCTTCGCAAGGCAGCTGCGTGAGGTGCTGGCCCGGGCCCGGCAGCTGTCGCTCGACTCGGAGGGACTCGCCGCTCTCGCCGCCGGGGCGCAGGACGACCTGTTCGCCGCGGCGGCCCGCTTCATGGAGGGCTATCTCACCATCGGGGACTTCTCGGGAACGCTCGACTACGCCGAACTGGTCTACCGCTGCCGCCTGCTGCTGACCGAGCCGGATGTGGCCGACGGGGTGCGCGCGTCCTTCGACGCCGTGATCGTCGACGACGCCCACGAGTCCGATGCCGCCCAGGTCGGGCTGATCAACGACCTTGCGCGGCTGGGCGTCCCGGTGCTCGCCGTCGGCGATCCGCACGAACGCATCGGCGGCTACCGGGGCGCCAGCCCGACGGCGATGGCCGATCTCGGAGGCGCCGACGCCCGCCAGCTGCGGCTGACGCGGGGGTTCAGGTGCAGCGCGTCCGTCACGGAGGCGCTGGCCTGCATCGACTCCCGGCTCGACCAACGCACCGCCGCCCCCGCCTTCAGCGCGGCCGCCCCGGGCGGCCTCGTCGAGGCACGGGTCTTCGACGACGAGTCGGCGGAGCTGGCCCACGTCGCCGCCGAGCTGCGCCACGCCGTCAGCTACGGCGGCGCCCGCTGGTCCGATCTCGTCGTGGTCACCCGCGCCGGCCGCACGCAGCTCAGCGCCGTCGCGAAGGAACTGATCCGGCTCGGGGTGCCGGTGGAGGTCTCCGGAGACGAGATCGCGCTTGCCGAGCAGCCGGGGGTCGGCACGCTCCTGCTCGCGCTGGAGGTGGCCGCCCGTGGCGGTGCGCCGGAGTCGGACGAGGCGCGCCTGCTCCTGTCGTCCCCGCTGTGCGGTCTGGACGGTGTCTCGCAGCGCCGGCTCGCCCGTGCCCTGCTCGCCGGGCACCGCAACCTCGGCACCTCCGCGACGCTGCTCGGCCGCTGCCTCGCCGAACCGGAACTGCTCGACGGCATCGAGCTGCCAGAGGCCGAAGCCGCCAGATCGCTGGCCGGGCTGCTGCGCAGAACCGCGAGACGCCTCGAAGCCGGTGCCGAGGTGCAGCAGGCGCTCTGGGAGCTGTGGGACGGGACCGACTGGCCCACCCGACTCCGGGAACAGGCGCTGCACGCCGCGCGGCGGGCAAACGCCGATCTGGACGCGATCGTCGAGCTGTTCGACCTGGCGGAACGGATGGACGACCTGCGGGGAGCCGCAGGCGCGCGCACCTTCCTCACCGAGGTCTCCGGGCAGGAGATCCCGGCAGACACGGGGCGCGAGCTCTCGGCCGAGAGCAGGGGCGTGCGCGTGATGACGGCTCACCGCACGCGTGGCCTCGAATGGGAGCAGGTCTGGGTGATCGGCGTCCAGGAGGGGCTGTGGCCGAGGCTCACCAGAGCCGGGCTGCTGCTCGACGCCTGGCGGATCGACGCCGACCAGCTCGCGCCCCCCGGCCAGAGCCTCCAACTGATCCCCGAACGCCAGCTCTTCTACGTCGCGTGCTCCCGTGCCCGCAGCGCGCTGCGGGTCAGCGCGGTCCAAGGGGTCGACGGCGAGGGCGGGCGCGCCTCGCGCTTCCTCGCCGAACTCGGCATCACCGTCGAGCGCATCCACGGCCGGCCGGACAAGCTGCTCTCCAGCGCCGCGCTCGTGGGAAGTCTCCGCCGCACCCTGGAGGACGAGACGGCCTCACCGGGGCTGCGGCGCGCGGCGGCCGTCCGCCTGGCCCGCCTCGCCGGGGTGGCTGCCCCCGACTCGAGCGCCGGGTTTCCGGGAGCCGATCCGGACCACTGGTGGGGCATCGACCCCCCGTCGTCCTCCGGGGTCGACACGGGAGGGCCGATCACCATCACCGGATCGTCCCTCGAGGCGCTGCTCGAGTGCCCAAGGCGGTGGTTCCTGTCGCGCAGGGCGAAGGCGGAGGGCGGCCGCCAGTCGCGGGCCTCCATCGGTGACATCGTGCACCTCATCGCGAAGCAGGCCGCGGAAGGGGGGCTCTCGGCCGACCAGATGCGCGCGCAGCTCGACCGGGTGTGGCAGCAGATCCCGTTTGAGGCGGAGTGGCTCTCCGCGACGGAACGATCGGAGATCGACCAGGCGCTCGATCGCTTCGCGCGCTACCAGAGCACCGGCCTGAACGAGCTCGTCGCCGTCGAGAAGGACTTCCGCGTGCCGATGCGCATCGAGGATCGTGAGGTCGTCCTGATCGGCACGGTCGACCGGCTCGAGCGGGAGCCCGACGGTCGGCTGCGGGTGGTGGACCTCAAGACGGGGCGCCGTGTGCTGCGTGAGTCGGACGTCACCGACCATGCCCAACTCGGTGTCTACCAGCTGGCCACGAGCCTCGGCGGCTTCGACGATGTCGCCGGGGGCGAGCGCCGCGTGGCACCCCCCGCGCTCGCCTTCGTCCGCGCGGGGGAGAGCCTGCCTGCGCTCGTGTCGCAGCCCTCGATCGACGATGCGCCGGAGCTTCCGGACCACGAACTGGCCGTCGGCCCCACCTGGGTACACGACCGGATCGCGGAGGCGGTCGACATCGTCCGAGGCGGTCGCTTCGACGCCGTGGAATGTGGGGCCTGCCGGTTCTGCCAGTTCGCCACGTCGTGCCCGGTCCAGAACAGGGCAGGAAAGGCGAAGCCATGACGATCCATCCTATCCGCCGTGCCCTGCTCAGCACCCGCGAACAACTCGTCGACGCCCTGCAGATCCCGTTCTCCGAGGAGCAGCTCGACGCCATCACCGCCCCGCTCGAGCCGGCGGTCGTGATCGCGGGCGCGGGCAGCGGCAAGACGACGGTGATGGCCGCGCGGGTCGTCTGGCTCGTCGGCACCGGTCAGGTCAGACCCGACCAGGTGCTTGGCCTCACCTTCACGCGCAAGGCGGCTGCCGAGCTGGCGGAGCGGATCTCCAGCGCCCTCTCCAGGGCGGGGGTGCTGACCGGTGCCGACGGCGAGGGTGCCGAACTGGTGATGACCTACGACTCGTTCGCCGCGCGCCTCGTCTCCGAGTTCGGCCTCAGGATCGGCATCGACCGCGACCCGGTGATGGTGACGGGGGCGAGCCGGTTCCGGCTGGCGACCCGGGTGGTCGCCGACGCACCTGGCCCCTTCCGCAGCATCAGCCGGCTCAGCCACCACTCGATCCCCGAGCGGATCCTCGCCCTCGACGCCGAGATGCAGTCCCACCTTGTCGACGCCGAGGCCGTCCTCGAGGAGACCAGACGGGCAGATCAGCGCTTCGCGGAGGCCCCCCTCTACCGGGGAAAGACGATGCGCGACGTCGCGGCGGCCCTCGACGCCGGTGCCGAGCGGCGCGAGCTGATGCAACTGGTGCAGCAGTATCAGGAACTGAAACGGCGCCTCGGCGTCGTCGAGTTCGCCGATCAGCTCCGGGAGGCCGTCCGGCTCGTCACCCAGGTGCCCGAGGTGGGAAGAGAGCTGCGCGACAGGTTCAGGGTCGTGCTGCTCGACGAGTACCAGGACACGTCGTCGGCGCAGGCCCAACTGCTGCGGGCCCTCTTCACGGGTCCACCGAGCTCCGACGCGATGGGGTTCCCCGTCACCGCCGTCGGCGACCCGTACCAGGCGATCTACGGTTGGCGCGGTGCGGCAGCGGGCAACATCCTCGAGTTCCCCTACCAGTTCCGCCGCGGCGACGGTTCACCTGCCTCGCGGCTCAGCCTCAGCATCAACCGCCGCAGCGGCCAGCGCATTCTCGACGTCGGCAATGCGCTGGCGGCCGGGTTGCGGGCCGAACCGGGCGAGCAGGGGGTCGCGCTCGTCGCCCCGCAGACAGCGCCCCCCGGTGCGGTGGCCGCCGCCACGTTCGACACCTTCCGCGACGAGGTCGACTGGCTGGTCGAGACGGTCATCGGACGCCACGCGACCGGCGTGACCTGGGCCGACCAGGCGGTCCTCGTCCGGCGCAACGGCCTGCTCGCGCCCATCTTCGAGGCGCTGCGCGACCGGGACGTCCCCGTGGAGATCGTTGGCCTCGGCGGCCTGCTCGGCCTGCCCGAGATCGCACCTATCGTCTCGACGCTGCGGGTGCTCGACGACGTCACCGCCAATCCCGACGTCGTCGCGCTGCTGAGCGGGCCGCGCTGGTCGATCGGCCTGGCAGATCTCGAGGCGCTCGGCAGGCGGTCGCAGGAGCTGGCGACCCAGGCGACACCGCCCTCCGGCTTCGACGAGGCGCTGGTGCACGCGGTCACCCAGGCTGATCCTGGGGAGAGCGTCTGCCTGCTCGACGCCGTCGCGGATCCGGGAGAGGCGCCCATCAGCGGCGCGGGCCGTGAGCGGTTGGCGCGCTTCCACGCAGAGATCTCCGGGCTACGGCGGCACGCCGCGGAGCCGGTGGCCGACCTGGTCACCCGCGTCATCGCCACCCTCGGCCTCGAAGCCGAACTGCTGTCGACCGGTCACGACACCGGCCAGGTGGCCCGGTTCCTGGCCGAGGTGGCCAGCTACACCGACGTCGACGGCGACGGGTCGCTCACCGGCCTGCTCGCCTACCTCGACGCCGAGGAGGACTTCGGCGAGGGGCTGATGCAGGCGGTGCCCAGCGAGGACGACTCCGTGAAGCTGATGACGGTGCACCGGGCAAAGGGCCTCGAATGGGACACGGTCTACCTGCCCAGCCTCGTCGACAAGGTGTTTCCCTCCGAGTCGCGTTCGGGGGTGTGGCCGAGCCGGGCGCAGACGCTCCCGGCAACGCTGCGCGGCGACGCGTCCGCGATCCCGCAGCTGCACGACTACACCAAGGACGGGCTCGGCGCCTACCGCGATGCGCTCAAGGTAGAGCACCGGCTGTCGGAGGACCGGTTGGCCTACGTCGCGGCGACACGGGCGAAGCAGCTCCTCGTCGCCTCGGCCCACGTGTGGACCCCTGGCAACGTCAGGCCGCGCCGGGAGTCTGTGTACTTCTCCGTCATCCGCGCGGCGGCAGAGGCGATCGGCACCTTCTTCGACGAGGCCAACCGTGGCCTCGACGAGAACCCCGTCCCAGCCGAGCCGGCGAGAATGGAGTGGCCCTCCAGCCCCGATCCGGAGGCGCTGACCCGCAGAAGGGCCGCAGGCGCCCTTGTCAGGCAGGCCCGCGAGGTGGCGGGCGAGGATGAGGCCACGCGCGACGCCTGGGCCTGGGAGTCGGGAACGCTGACCGAGGAGGAGGCAGCGCAGGTGGCGTCCTGGGACGACTCGGCCCGACACCTCGCCGACCTGCTCGCCCGGCGCCGTGACCGCTCGGTCGAACTGCCCGACGGACTCTCGGCGACGGCCCTGATGGCGCTGCGCAACGACCCTGCCCAGTTCGCGACGACCCTGCTGCGTCGGATGCCGAGACCTCCGTCGACCGAGGCCCGCGTCGGCACCCGCTTCCACGCCTGGTTGCAGGAACGCTTCGAGCTGCCGGTCGCCTTCGACGAGGTCGAGTCCGAACCGACGGCCGAGCCGGAGGAGCTGACCCGGCTGGTCGAGGCCTTCGAGCGTGGGCAGTTCGCGGACCGGGCTCCCATCGGGGTGGAGGTTCCGTTCCTGATGCGGCGCGGTGCGCACATCCTCCGCGGCCGGATCGACGCCGTCTACGCATGGAGCGGCGAGTTCGACTACCTGGTGGTCGACTGGAAGACCTCGGCCCGACGAGCCGACCCGCTGCAGCTCGCGGTGTACCGTCAGGCGTGGGCGGAGGCCCGCGGAGTCGACCCGGCACGGGTCGCAGCCGCGTTCTACCACGTGCTCGTCGATCAACTCCGGATGGTCGAGGCGCCCGACGCCCTGATCGACGCCGCCCTGCAGGCAGGAGACAACGGGTGAGCCACTGGAACCAGCCGTCGGCGCTCGACCGGGTGCCGCTTGCCCGCTCCGAGGAACAGCTCGACCTCGCGTGGCGGCACGGGGTGGTGCTGCGCGTCGACGGTGACGGGCAGATCGCCGCCCGCGACGCCAGCCCGGTCACCGAGAACACGAGGGGTCCGCGCGGACCGGACGACATCTACCTCGGCGTCTTCGAGGGCAGGGCGTGGTTCGTGCGGCCGGTCGCAGGCATCGACGGGGAGTCGGTCACGTGGCGCGAGGCCCCGGAGGGCGAGCACGATCCGCTAGCCGCAGCGGTCTTCCTCACCCGCTGGCACGCGACGTCGCCCGCCTGCGAGCGGTGCGGGGAACCGACGGTGCCCGACCTCGGCGGTGCCCGGAGGCGCTGCACCGCGTGCGGCTCGCTCGCCTTCGCGCGCATGGATCCGAGCATCATCGTGGCGATCACCGATCCGGACGACAGGCTCCTGCTCGCCAGGAACTCGGCGTGGCCGCAGCGCCGGGTGTCGATCATCGCCGGCTTCATGGAGGCGGGGGAGTCGGCCGAACAGGCCTGCCACCGCGAGGTGTTCGAGGAGGTGGGCGTCCGGCTCGCCTCGCTCAGCTACGTCAGCAGCCAGCCGTGGCCGATGCCGCGTTCGCTGATGCTCGGCTTCGAGGCGCGCGCCGTCGACTCCCGGATACACGTCGACGGCGACGAGATCGTCGAGGGTGCCTATCACACCCGCGCGGATCTCGCCGCCGCCGTGTCCTCTGGTGAAGTTGTGCTGCCAGGTGGGGCGTCGATCGCCCGTCACCTGATCGAGCGCTGGCTCACTGCTGGCTGAGCCTGGCCGTCTCGTCCTGGATCCGGCTCGCGACCTCGTTCAGCTTCTCCCGGTGCGCCGCGGCGTGGTGGGCGCAGAAGAGCAGCTCACCGCCGGAGCGGAGGAAGACGCGGAGGTAGGCCTGGGCTCCGCATCGGTCACAGCGGTCGATCGCGGTCAGGGTGGGGTCCGTAGCGAGTTCGGTCATGGTGGCCTCCCGTTCTGTTCTCTTTCTACAGTGTCCAACGTACCCGGGCCACACAATGTTCCCGGCCAAGCTCCGCTGGCGTTTCGCTTGCGGAGTACGTCGGCGGGTGCGGGTAATCTGAACCGGTGCAGACCCCCAAGAGCAAGCAGCAGCACTCGCGCGACTACGAGGCGAAGAACCTCCTCGTCCTGGAAGGCCTCGAGGCCGTCCGCAAGCGCCCCGCCATGTACATCGGATCCACCGACACCAGGGGACTGATGCACTGCCTCTGGGAGATCATCGACAACGCGGTCGACGAGGCGCTCTCCGGCTTCGGCGAAGAGATCGAGGTCACCCTCGCGGCCGACGGGTCGATCATCGTGCACGACCATGCGCGCGGCATTCCGGTCGACACCGAGCCGCGCACCGGCCTCTCCGGCGTCGAGGTGGTCTTCACCAAGCTCCACGCGGGCGGCAAGTTCGGCAACTCGTCGTACAACGCCACCGGCGGCCTGCACGGCGTCGGTGCCTCCGTGGTCAACGCCCTCAGCTCGCGACTCGACGTCCAGGTCGACCGCGGCGGTTCCACCTGGGAGATGAGCTTCCGGCGAGGCGTCCCCGGTGTCTTCGACGGCGACGGTCCCGACGCGGCGTTCACCCCGCAGTCCGGGCTGCGCAAGGTTGGTCGGGTGGCAAAGGCCAAGACCGGCACGCGGGTCAGGTACTGGCCCGACCGCCAGATCTTCCTCGCCGACGCCGAACTGTCGATCAACCAGCTGCACGACCGGGCCCGCCAGACCTCCTTCCTCGTGCCGGGCCTCAAGATCGAGGTCGACGACGACCGGGGTCCCGAACCGTCGAAGCAGTCCTTCCTGCACGAGGGCGGGATCACCGAGTTCGCCGACTTCCTCGCACCCGACGCGCCGCTCACGGACGTGATCCGCCTGCAGGGCCGCGATTCCTTCGTCGAGACGGTCCCCATGCTCGACGAGGCGGGCTCGATGACCGCCACCGACGTCGAACGCGACCTCGAGATCGACATCGCGGTGCGCTGGGGGACAGGCTACGATTCGGTGCTGCGCTCCTTCGTCAACATCATCGCCACCCCCAAGGGCGGCACCCACGTCAGCGGCTTCGAGCGCGGGCTGACGAAGGCCTTCGTGAAGTCGTTCGAGGGCACCCGCGGCCTGCTCAAGGCGGGCGAGGAGATTGTCAAGGACGACTGCCTCGAGGGTCTCACTGCGGTCGTGACGGTCCGGCTCGCCGAACCGCAGTTTGAGGGTCAGACGAAGGAGGTGCTCGGCACCCCGCCTGTGCAGCGCCTCGTCGCGAAGGTCGTCGAGTCCGAGATGGGGACTTTCCTCAGCGCGCCGAAGACGCGCCAACTTGCACGCACCCTGCAGGAGAAGGTGGTCTCCGCGTCGCGCACCCGCGTCCAGGCGCGGGCGCACAAGGAGAACCAGCGACGCAAGAACGCGCTCGAGAGCTCGAGCCTTCCCCCCAAGCTGAAGGACTGCCGCTCGAACAACGTCGACGCGACCGAACTGTTCATCGTCGAGGGCGACTCGGCGCTCGGCACGGCAAATGTCGCGCGCAACTCCGAGTTCCAGGCTCTGCTGCCGATCCGGGGAAAGATCCTCAACGTGCAGAAGGCCTCTGTCGGCGACATGCTGAAGAACGCCGAGTGTGCGTCGATCATCCAGGTCGTCGGTGCCGGTTCGGGACGCACCTTCGACCCGGAGAGCGCCCGCTACGGCAAGGTCATCTTCATGGCCGACGCCGACTCGGACGGTGCCCACATCCGTTGCCTGCTCGCCACGCTGTTCTTCCGTTACATGCGCCCGCTCGTGGAGGCTGGCCGCGTTTTCTCGGCGGTGCCGCCTCTACACCGCTTCGAGCTGATCAACCCGAAGAAGGGGTTGGACAAGTACATCTACACGTACTCCGACGCCGAGTACCAGCGCAAGCTCGCCGAGCTGACCAAGCGCGGCCAGAAGTTCAAGGAACCGCAGCGCTACAAGGGCCTTGGCGAGATGGACGCGGACCAGCTGGCGGACACCACCATGAGCCCGCGTCATCGCACCCTGCGCAGGCTGACCGTCGATGACGCGGCGAACGCCGAACGGGTCTTCGAGATGCTGATGGGCAACGACGTCGCCCCGCGCAAGGAGTTCATCGTCGAGGGGGCCTACGCGCTCGAGGCCGACCGCATCGACGCCTGAGCACAGAGACAGGGCCCGGCGGGAGCTTCAATCCGCCGGGCCCTGTGGTCTCTGGGTCAGTCGACCAGGATCACCCACAGCCTGCGCGGGCCATGCACGCCCTCGACGCGGATGAGTTCGATGTCACTGGTTGCCGATCCGCCGCTCACCCAGGTGACCGGGCGGCGCGAGCGGATCCCGGGTGCCAGCCGGGCGATGCCCTCCGGGACGTCGCTGACCACCTGGTCGGAGCGCACCACGCAGATGTGCCGGTCGGGGAGCAGGGTGAGCGCCCGCCGTCCCTGACCCTCTCCGTGGTCGAGGGCGATCGTGCCCGAGTCGGCCATGCCGACCGCGGCCGTGGTCACGACGGCGTCGATCACGTTGAGCTCGGCGCGGCTCAGCTCCGGATGGTCCCGGTGCACCGCGATCCCGGAGTCGACGACGGTCTCGTCCCATTGGGAGGGAAGGCCGTCGGGCAGCACGGTGCTCATCGCACCGAGCTCGGCGAGGGCATCGACGATCGCCTGGCCGACGCCTGCCTCGTCGACGCGCACCACCGTCGCCTTGTAGTCCTCCACCTTCTCGACGAAGTCGGCGAGGACGTCCGGGGTGTCCAGTGCGCGGCCGTAGGTCCAGTCGACGGGGACGTCGAGCGCCGGGTCGGGCTCGGTGACGTCCTTCGTGGCCCGCCGGATCCGGCGCAGCACCTCTTCGCGTGCGCTCATCACTTGTCTCCTCGGTTCTTCTTCCACCACTGACGGAAGGTCTCGGTCGGCGGGGCCTCGACGTCGCGGGCCTGCAGCCAGCGCCCGGCGAGCGGGATCGGCATGGGGCCGAGCCAGCGACCCTTCACCAGCAGGCCAGCGGTCCTGCTGGCCCGCTGCGCGAGCGCGAGGTGCCTGCCGTCGGACATGACCCAGCCCGCGCCCTTCATCAGGCCCTGTTCAACGGTCGGATGCTTCGACGTCTTGTACTCGGCCACCTTGTGCCTCAGGTGGACGAGGATGTCGGTGAAGGGGATCTTCACCGGGCAGACCTCGTTGCAGGCGCCGCAGAGTGTCGAGGCGTACGGCAGCGCTCTGTCGCGGGCCTCGTCCAGCCCGCGCAACTGCGGGCCGAGGATGGCACCGATGGGTCCCGGGTACGGGGAGCCGTAGGCATGGCCGCCGACCCGCTCGTACACCGGGCAGATGTTCAGGCAGGCCGAGCAGCGGATGCAGCGCAGGGTGGCGCGTCCCTCCGGGTCGGCGAGCACGTTGGTGCGACCGTTGTCGAGCAGCACCACGTGCAGGTCCTGCGGGCCGTCACCGGGGGTGACGCCCGTCCAGAAGGAGTTGTACGGGTTCATCCGCTCACCCGTGGAGGAGCGCGGAAGCAGCTTCAGGAACACCTCGAGGTCCTCAACCGTGGGCAGGATCTTCTCGATCCCCACCACCGAGACGAGGGTCTCAGGGAGCGTGAGGCACATGCGCCCGTTGCCCTCGGACTCGACGATGACAAGCGTGCCCGTCTCGGCGACGATGAAGTTGCCGCCGGAGATCGCCATCTTGGCGCGGAGGAACTTCTCCCGCAGATGGGTGCGGGCGGCGGCCGCGAGCTCGGCCGGCTCGTCGGAGAGCCCCTCCGGTGCGGGCGTGCCGTACCGGCCCATCTCCGTGGTGAAGATCTCGCGCTCCTCGGAGCGGTTGCGGTGGATCGCGGGGACGAGGATGTGGCTGGGCAGGTCGTGGCCGAGCTGGACGATCAGCTCCGCGAGGTCGGTCTCCCAGGCGGCGATGCCGATCTCCTCGAGGTGCTCGTTGAGGTCGGTCTCCTGCGTGACCATCGACTTGATCTTGACGACCTCGTCGACGCCCTTCGCCTTGGCGATCTCGCCCACGATCCGGTTAGCCTCGTCGCCGTCGCGGGCCCAGTGCACGGTGATCCCGGCCTCGGTCATCGCCTTCTCGGCCTGGACGAGGTAGTGGTCCAGGTGACGACCCACGCGGTCCTTGATCTGGGCTGCCGCGGTGCGCAGCTCCTCCCAGTTGTCGACCTCAGCGGCACGGATTGCGCGCTTGGTCCGGATCGTGGCGGTGGCGTGGCGCAGATTCTTGCGCTGCTGGGCCTTGCCGAGCTCGGCCTTGGCCGCCTCGGGGAAGGGAGGGATGCCGAGCCAGCTCGGTGGTTCAGGCGTGAGTCGTTCGCGTGTGCTCATGCGACGGACACCTCCTTCTCGGTGCTGGCGAGGATCTCTGCGATGTGGATGGTGTGGATGCCGGAGCGCTGCCGGTGCAGGATGCCGCCGATGTTCATCAGGCAGGCCTGGTCGCCCGCCACGAGGTACTCGGCGTCGGTGGAGCGCACGTGCCGAGCCTTGTCCGAGGCCATGGCGATCGAGACGTCCGGGTTCTTGACCGAGAAGGTGCCACCGAAACCGCAGCACTGGTCCGCCATGGGCAGCTCGACCAGGTCGATGCCGCGCACCGCCCTCAGCAGCTGCAGTGGACGGTCGCCCACCTTGGTGATGCGCATGGAGTGGCAGGTGGGGTGGTAGGTGACCCGGTGTGGGAAGTAGGCGCCGACATCGGTGACCCCCAGCACGTCGACCAGGAACTCGGTGAGCTCATAGGTCCTCCCGGCGACGGCCGTCGCGGCCTCCTCGAGCCCACCGTCGCCGGCTCGGTGCGCGAGCATGGCATGCTGCTCGCGCACCGAGCCGACGCAGGAGCCCGAGGGGCCGACGATGTAGTCGTAGTCCTCGAACGAGTCGACGTAGTTGCGCACCGTCGGCAGCGCTTCCTTGTAATAGCCGGTGTTGGTCATGATCTGGCCGCAGCAGGTCTGCTTCTCCGGATACGAGACCGTGCACCCGAGTCGCTCAAGGAGCTTGACCGTGGCGATCGGGATCGATGGTTTCATTGTGTCGTTGATGCACGTGGCGAACAGCGCCACGCGGCTTCCAGGGCTCAACACGTCGAGAACGTCCAATCTGTCAGTTGAAGGTGGGAAGCATCCAGCTGAGGATGGGGGTGGACTGCAGCCCGACGAGCAGGCACAGCACCACGAGCATCCCGAGGCTCCACCAGATGACGCGGCGGAACAGCTGCGACTCTGCGCCGAGCAGTCCGACGGCGGAGCATGCGATGGCCAGGTTCTGAGGGCTGATCATCTTACCGACGACGCCGCCGGTGGTGTTGGCGGCGACGAGAAGCGTCGGATCGAGGCCGACCTTCTCAGCGGTCGTCTGCTGCAGCGTCGCGAACAGCGCGTTGGCCGAGGTGTCGGAGCCAGTGACCGCGGTGCCGATCCAGCCCAGGATGGGGGAGAAGAACGCGAACGCCGTGCCGACGCCTGCGATCCAGCTGCCGATGGTGATGGTCTGGCCGGACATGTTCATCACGTAGGCCAGCGAGAGCACCGAGGCGATGGTCAGCGCGGACCAGCGCATCTTGTGCACCGTCGCCCACAGCTCGCCGACCATGTCCTTGAACGAGACCCGGTAGACCAGACCGACGATGATCGCGGTGATCACCAGGAGCGTGCCTGGGCTGGAGAGCCACTGGAAGTTGAAGATCGCCGTGGTCGCGGGTTCGCCGGCAGCGGTCAGGAGGTTGCCGTAGAGGCCGGGCCACTTGATCTTGAGGTCGGTGCTCGCGAGGAACGAGACGACTGCGGGGATCAGCTTCGCGGCGGAGAAGATGACGATGACGAGCAGATAGGGGAAAAGCGCCATGAAGATGCGGCCGCCGGTGAGCGGGCCGGTCGGCTGGCCCTCGGCCTCGGCGACGTCCTCGAGCTTCTCGTGGCTGCGCTCGGCGGCAAGACGCTCGAGCGCCTCGTCGCCGCCCTTCGGCTTCCAGAAGCGGAGGAACACGACTCCCGCGGCGAGCGCGAACAGCGAGGCGATGACGTCGGTCAGCTCGACCGAGAGGTAGGTGGCGGAGATCCACTGCGCCACGGCAAAGGAGGCGCCGATCACGAGCGCGGCCGGCCAGACCTGCTTGAGGCCCTTCTTGCCGTCGGCGAGCAGGATGAGCAGCAGGGGCACGAACAGCGCGAGGACGGGGGACTGGTGGCCGACGTACGCACCGATGTGGTGGTAGTCGATGCCGGTCAGGTTGCCTGCGGTGATGATCGGGATGGCCACCGCGCCGAATGCGACCGGGGCGGTGTTGGCGAGCAGCACGACCATGGCCGCGCGGAAGGCCGAGAAGCCGATCGACATCAGCATGACGCCGGTGATGGCGACCGGGGCGCCGAAGCCCGCAAGTGCCTCCATCAGGCCGCCGAAGCAGAACGCGATCAGGATCGCGAGGATGCGCGGGTCGTCCGAGACAAGGCCGAAGGTGGCGCGCAGGTCCTCGAAACGTCCGCTGACCACCGTCACCTGGTACAGCCAGATGGCGGTGAGCACGATCCAGGTGATCGGGAAGAGGCCGAAGACCGCGCCCTGGGTGCCGGCGAGAAGGGCCAGCCCGGCGGGCATCTTGAACGCGAAGATCGCGACAAGCAACGCGGTGGCGAGAGAGCTGAGACCTGCCCAGTGCGCCTTCCACTTGAGGACGCCGAGGGTGAAGAACATCACCAGGAGGGGCAGGAGCGCGACGAGGGCTGAGAGCGTGAGGCTCCCCAGCGGCTCGAGTGGCGGTGTGAACATGTGGAACTCCGTTGTCCGTGTAACAGTCCAGCCGGAGGCTGGTCAGCCCAAACGTAACACGAGACTTTCATTTAGGTCAGACCAACTCCGGATTAAGGAAGGTCCGGCCTTGTCGGCACCGATGTGCGTGGTTGCGCGAATGCGGAACAATGGGGGTCATGACCACTGGAGCGGGCGGATTCGAGGCAGTTCTCGATCATCTGACGGGAGAGATCCTGGAAGGGCGTGTTGCGCCTGGAGACAGACTGCCGAACGAGCGTGAGCTCTCCGCCCAACTGGGCGCCAGCCGCAGTGCGGTCCGCGAGGCGATCAAGGTGCTGCAGGCGCAGGGAGTCGTGACCTCGCACACCGGCCCCGGCGGGGGAACCCGCGTCTCCGCGAGTCAGGGACAGGCGCTCGGCAGGATCCTGAAGCTCCACGTCGCCCTCGATGCGATCTCCTTCCGGGAGGTCACCGAGACCCGGGTGGTTCTGGAGCGGGCCGCGGCGACGGCGGCCGCACTGCATTGCACGCCCGAGGCGCTGGACGAGCTCGAGGCGATGCTCGCCCAGATGCGCGAGACGCCCGACGCGGCGGCGTTCAACGAGATCGACACCGCCTTCCACGTCGCCATCGCGCGGATCGGGGCCAACCGTCTCATCCGCGACGTCACGGTCGCGATCCGTCAGGCGGTTGCGCGGCCCATCCTCAAAGCCGAAGAGGTCCTGCCGGACTGGGAGCGTCTGCGGGCGCAGCTGAACGTGGAGCACACGGCCATCCTCGAGGCACTCCGCCTCGGCGACGGGGCGCTCGCAGCCGACAAGGTGGAGGCGCACATCAGGCAGGCCCACGAGGCGCTGCTTCCGCCCACGCTCGTCGGGGCGTGAACGCGGTCAGATGAGCTGCTTGAGCCGGCCGGTGTCGACGTCGTACATGAAGCCGCCGACCTCGGCGCGGCCGTCGATCAGCGGATGCGAGCGCACCATCTCGACGTCCTCGTGGACGCGGGTCATCTGATCGGGTGAGGCACCGAAGGTCATCCACGACGCGTTGACGCCGTTGGTGTCCCTGATCTTCCTGCGCACGTCCTCGTCCGTGCCGGTGGCCATCGCGCAGCGGGTGTGCGGGATGATCATGATCCGGTCCACCTGGAGCAGTTGGACCCCGAGCACGCAGCCGTTGAGGACCGAGGTCGTGACACGGCCACCGGGGGAACGCAGGATCTTCGCGTCCCCCAGATGGAGGCCGAGCATCGCAAGTGGCTCTATCCGGGAATCCATGCAGGTGACGATCGCCACTCCTGCCCGGGCCACACCGTCGAAGTTCGAGTCGGTGAAGGTGGCCGCATAGGCCGCGTTGTTCTCCAGCAGATCGTCAAAACTCATGTATCACTCCTCGTCGAAGAGCGACTGTACTCCGCTGTCGGTCGGTTCGGGGCTGTGCCCACCCCGGCCGGAGAGCATCGTCACCGGTTGTGCGACGGGGGTTCCTGAGCCGTCGCGGCGGCCACGGACGCTCGGCAGTTCGACGGGTGAACCGCTGGCCGCGCCCGCCACGACCGGGGCCGGCCCGATGGCCGCGATCAGCAGCGTGTCCTCGCCCTTCAGGAACCGGTGGGCGCGAACGCCTCCCGTTGCGCGTCCCTTGCCCGGGTACTCGGCAAGTGCCGTCACCTTCGCCGAGCCGGTCTCGGTGCCGGGCAGGGAGGACGAGGACCCGGAGATCGTGACCACCTCGTCGGTCTCGGAGCGCACCGCACCGAACCAGATCACGCGGGCCTTCGGAGCGAGCTTGATGCCGGCGATGCCACCGCCGGAGCGACCCTGTGGGCGTACGGACGAGGCGGGGAAGTGCAGCAGTTGCGCATCGCTGCTGATGAACGCGAGGTCGACCTCCGGGTCGGTCAGCTCGACGGCGCCGACCACCTGGTCCCCGTCCTCGAGCCGGATCACGTCCCAGGCGTCCTTGCTCAGCTGCTCCGGGTTCACCCGCTTGACGATGCCGCGCTCCGTGCCGAGGGCCAGGCCGAGCGAGTCCGGATCGAGGGTGGTCAGCCCGACGGGACGCTCACCCTGCTCGAGCGGCCACAGCTCGGCGGCGAGGCTGCCGCCCTGCAGATTCGGCGCCGAGGCGGTCAGGGGGACGGTGGGCAGTTCGATCGCGCTGCAGCGCAGCAGACGGCCGTGGTTGGTGATCACGCCGAACTCGGCTTTCGCGGTGGTGGCGAGCTTCGCCGTGACCACGTCGTGTGCGGCCCGGCCCTCCGTCGGCAGCGGGGCGAGCGCGTCGGTGCGGGCGACAAGGCCGGAGCCGCTCAGCAGCACCCAGCACGGGTCGTCCGGCACCTCGAGCGGGGTCGCCTTGGTCGCCGTCGGCGCCCCGGAGGAGGCGAGCAGGACGGTGCGGCGCGGGGTACCGAACTCCTTCGCCACCTGGGCAAGCTCGTCTCCGACGAGGTCGCGCAGCACATGGTCGTTGTCGATGATGTCGCGAAGTCCCCCGATCTGGCCGGCCAGCTCGTCCGCCTCCTTCTCCAACTCGATCGTGGAGTAGCGGGTGAGCCTGCGCAGCTGCATGTCGAGGATGTAGTTGGCCTGCACCTCGGTGAGGTCGAAGGCCCCGATCAGGCGTTCCCGCGCCTGGGCGGCGTCGTCGGAGGTGCGGATGATCGCGATCACGTCGTCGATGTCGGCGATCGCGGTGATCAGGCCGCGGACGAGGTGGAGGCGCTCCTCGGCCTTGTTCAGCAGGAAGGTGGAGCGACGCAGCGTCACCTCGATGCGGTGCGCGAGGTAGACCTCCAGCATCTCCTTCAGCGAGAGCGTGCGCGGCTGGCCCTCGACGAGTGCGACGGCGTTGATCGCGAAGGTGTCCTCGAGCTTTGTCGCCTTGTAGAGCTGCTCGAGCAGGGCCTCGGGGTTGATCCCGTTCTTGACCTCGATCACGAGCCGGGTGCCGTTGACGAGGTCGGTCAGGTCCTTGACGTCGGCGATCCCGGTGATCTTCTTGTCGTCGACGCCCTTCTTGATCTGCTCGATGATCTTCTCGGGGCCGATCATGTAGGGCAGTTCGGTCACCACGATGCCCATGCGGCGGGGGGTGACCTTCTCGATCCTGGTCGTTGCCCGGATCTTGAAGGTGCCGCGACCGGTGGCGTAGGCGTCCCGGACGCCGTCGAGGCCGATGATCTTTCCGCCGGTCGGAAAGTCCGGGCCGGGGATGTGGCGCATCAGCTCGTCGAGGCCGATCTCGGGGTTGCGCAGGAGTTGGCGGAGGGCGGCGACGACCTCGATCAGGTTGTGCGGGGCGATGTTGGTCGCCATGCCGACCGCGATGCCGGTCGCCCCGTTGACGAGAAGATTGGGGAAGGCGGCGGGCAGGACGACCGGCTCGGACTCCTTGCCGTCGTAGTTCGGCTTGTAGTCGACCGTGTCCTGGTCGAGGCCCCGCGTCATGGCGACGGCGGGGTTGGCCATCCGGCACTCGGTGTAACGCATCGCGGCCGGTCCGGCGTCGAGGGAGCCGAAGTTGCCGTGACCGTCGATCAGGGGGAGTCGCACGGCCCAGGGCTGGCCCATGCGGACGAGGGCGTCGTAGATGGCGCCGTCCCCGTGGGGATGCAGCAGACCCATCACCTGGCCGACGACGCGGGCGCACTTCACGTGACCGCGGTCGGGCCGCACTCCCATCTCGTCCATCGAGAACAGGATGCGCCGCTGGACGGGCTTGAGGCCGTCCCGGGCGTCGGGAAGGGCACGGGAGTAGATGACGGAGTAGGCGTACTCCAGGAAGCTGGCCTCCATCTCCTGCGTCACGTCGACGTCGAGGATGTGCTCTTCTTCCAGCCGATCGTCGTCGACGCTCGACTTCGCCATGTGGACTCCTAGTGCTGTGACGTTGAGGTTCGTTGCGATCCTGCCGCGACCCGGCTGGCCGGGCGGCGGGCGCGACCGGGAGGTCCGCAGGGCGGGCCATCGACGGCTCGCAACCTGGGGAGTTTAGCCCGTGCAGGCGGAATTACCGCTGAGCGTCGTGCTGTGTCGGGCTGCAGAGTGCTGCGAGCTCCTCGCCAAGGCCGTCGCCGTCGGGGGCGCGGACCTCCGGGGCGATGTCCGGCTCCCAGCGTTGATCGGACTCGACCTCCATCGGGAGGCCGTGCGCGAGCGTGTGCTCGCCGGGGCTGAGCTGCCGGATGGCGCGCGCCCGCACATGCTCGGGCTGCAGGGTCGCGAACTCCGCGTAGAGATCGGGATCGTGCTGCCCGTCGTCGCCGACCAGCAGCCAGCGGATGTTGGGCAGATCCCTGGCCAGTTCGCGCAGGGACCGCCGCTTGTGGTCGGTGCCGCTGCGGAACCAGCCCGTCTGGGTCGGGCCCCAGTCCGTCAGCAGCATCGCGCCCTGCGGGATGCCGTGCCGTGCGGCGAAGCGCTGGATCATCGGATAGGTGTTCCAGGCCCCGGTGGAGATGAAGATGATGGGGGAGCCGGGGTGGGCCCCGAGCAGCTGCTGGTAGAGCCGTGCCATCCCCGGGACGGCCTGCCTTGCCTGTTCGGTGAGGATGAACGAGTTCCACGCCGCCATGAAGGGACGGGGAAGCAGCGTGGACAAAATGGTGTCGTCGATGTCGCTCACGATGCCGAAGGTGACGTCGTCTCCGATCACCTGGATGTTGACAAGTGTCGACGATCCTCCCGCGCCCTCCAGCGTGACCGTGTGCCAGCCCGCGGGAAGCCCAGGGTTCCTGACCCGGACGTCGATGTAGCCGCCGCGGTCCGCCTCGACCGGGATGCGGGTCTCGCCGATCACGACGGTGACCTGTGCTCCCGGCTTCGCGGCGTTCATGAAGTTGCGCCAGCCGCGGCGGTACATCAGGGCCTGGGCGGCCTGCACGATGCCGAGATCCTCGGAGGGACGCAGCACGACGCGGGCGAGGACGCGCAGCTGCTCCGTGGTTCCGTATCCGGTGAAGGCGACGATCGACTCCTGCCAGCCACGTCTGCCGAGGAACCGGTTGGCGAGACGGTTGAGTCGGTCTTCGATGCGGGATGCGATGAAGAGGCGCGAGGGCATGGCTCTAAACCTAACGCAGCCATGACATTATGGACGGGTGAGTCAGTCCGCCAACTTCAACTCGACCCTTCCGGCCGAGCTTGTCCAGGAGATCCAGACCTGCGGGTTCTACCCCTCACTCGTGGCGGAGACCGTCGAGATGGGGCTCGGTGGGCGGGAGGTGCTCGACTACCTCGTCCAGCATGAGGCGACCTTCGCAGGTCGCGAGCTGCACCGTCACATCACCGTCCTGGTGCGGACCTCCCGGCTGCTTGTCATCTGCCATGTGGACGAAGGAGAGGGAGGCAGGCCCGAGGCGCTGTCGACCGTCGAGGCCGTCGCCCTGCGCTCTGTCGACTCGGTCGTCGTCACCCGGGCCCTGAGTGACCCGGAGAAGCTCGACTCGCTCAGCGAGGCCTGGGTCTCGATCGTCTGGGGTGCCGCCCGCAGGCTCGATCTCGGTCCGGCCGCCTGCGAGGACCCGACCTGCGAGGCCGACCACGGCTACACGGGGGTGGTCCAGCCGGACGACATCACCGTGCGTATGAGCAGCCAGGTCGACGGCGACAACACGCGTCGCCTCGTCGCCTTCGGGCTGCGGCTGCAGGGCGCGGTCGGCTGATGCAGTTCGTCGAGCCGCGCTACCAGGACCTCGCGCTCATCAACGTGATCCCGAGCGTGGTGTCCCGGCTCACCGACGAGGAGCCGGTGATCGACCTGCCAAGGGCACGCCAGTACGTGGTCCTTCTCGTCGACGGTCTCGGCTGGCACCAGCTGCTCGAGCATGGCGACCATGCCGAGACGATGGCCCCGGCCATGGTGGGTGCCGCCCGGCTGACGTGCTCCGTCCCGTCCACGACGGCGACGTCGCTGACCTCGCTCGGCACGGGTGTGCCGACCGGGGAGCACGGGGTGGCCGGCTACACGTTCCTCGAACCAAGCGTCGGGAGGGTCATCAACGCCCTCACCTGGGACGGCGGCCCGAGCGACATCGCGAGCTTCGCCCAGACCCCCACGATCTTCCAACGGCTGGCCAGCATCGGGCGGCCGAGCGCCGCCGTCACCCTCGACCGGTTCGCGGGCAGCGCCCTGACCAGGATCGCCTTCGCCGGCACCACGCACTTCCCGGTCTCGGCAGAGGGCGACCCGGACCACTTCGCCTCGCTCGTCACCGATGCGCTCCTTGCCTCCGACGTCGTCTACTGCTACGAGCGGATGCTCGACCATGACGGACACGGCTACGGGGTCGGCTCCTGGCAGTGGCTCGACCGGCTCGCCTCGGTCGACGACATGGTGGCTCGCCTGGTCGACCTGCTCCCAGAGGGCGTGTGCCTGCTTGTCACGGGCGATCACGGCATGGTCAACGTCCCGCAGGAGAGCCGTCTCGTCGTCGAGGAGGAGCCGCGCCTTGCGGGGTATACGGCGCTTGGTGGCGAACCACGCTTCAGGCACATCTACAGCGACGACCCCGGCGCAACGGCCTGGGCCTGGGGCTCGGTGCTCGGCGAACGCGCCGCGGTGCTGCGCCGCGAGGAGGCTATCGAGGCGGGATGGTTCGGCCCGCAGGTGACGTCCATGAGCGAGGCCCGCATCGGCGACGTGGTGGCGGCCATGACCGCCGACCACGCGGCGATGAGCGTCGGCACGCCTGGGGAGTTCTCCCTCGTCGGGATGCACGGATCGTTGACGGCTGCCGAGATGGAGGTCCCGCTTCTCGTCTTCGGTGGCGTGCGGTGAGCCTACGCGTCGCCGTCATCATCGACGACTTCTTCCCCGCCTCGGGAGGAATCGGACGATCGGTCCAGACCCAGCTCGAGGAGCTCACGGCCCTTGGCCACGAGGTCACCCTGATCGCTCCGGACCGGCACCTGCAGAAGCCACGGCTCGGCAGGATCATCGAGTGCCCGACGATCTATCTCGAAGGGCTGCCCGCCCATCTGAGCGTGCTGCACTGTTCCGACCGGAGGGCGCGCCTGATCTCCGCAGCAGGGCGCTTCGACATCGTGCACAGCCAGACCGAACGCGGCGCGCTCGTCCTCGGGTCCAGGCTGGCCCAGCTGCAGAACATCCCACACCTGCACACCTTCCACGCCAACATCGCAGGCACCCACCAGACGGTGCGCGGCTCCATCTTCGGCACCCTGAGCTACCTCCTGCTCGTGCTCCCGGCGCTGCGGGCGGCGAAACAGATCGACACCGCCGCCACCCGGCTGCCCTCCGCCCGCCGTGAGACCGGGGGACTCGCGGCGCGCTTCGACTGGAAGTCGTTCGCGCAGATCGCGCAGCGGGTCGACGCGTACACCGTGCCGTCGCCGTTCATGCGTGACCTGATCGACGAGGCGGCAGGCGATCCGCTGCCCAGCTACGTCGTGCCAACCGGCTACAACCGCGGCATGAAGGACGCGATCGATGCGGCGCCGAGGGAGCGCGGCGACGAGAAGGTGAGATTCCTGTCCATCGGCCGGCTCGCGAAGGAGAAGCGCCTCGACGTGCTGATCAAGGCGTTCCGGTCGGCCGACCTGCCCGACGCCGAACTGGTGATCGTCGGTGACGGCGACCAGCGCGATGTCCTCAAGCGGCTCGCCGAGGGAGCCGACAACATCGACTTCCGATGGCATCTCTCGTCGCTGCAGGCCATCGCCTACGAGCTGGTCAACGCGGATGCCCTAGTGCTCAGCTCCTACCGTTTCGACTCGCAGGCCCTCGTGATCTCGGAGGCCGTCGCGGCAGGCCTGCCCGTGATGTACTGCGACGCCCGCCTGACGGTCGGCACGTCTGCCGACGCGTCACTGCTGACCGGGCCAGACGTCTCCTCGATGGCCAACGGGTTCCGGACCCTGATGGATCCGCAGCGACGTCGCGCGATGTCGTCGGCTTCTGCCAAACTGCTGCCCGATCTGAGCCCCGAACGCACCGCGGAGCGGTACGTGGCCGCCTACAACGACCTCATCGAACGAAAGGCGACGCGTGGCTGAACTCGTCTTCCACACCGGACCGATGGACTGTGGAAAGTCGACGCTGGCCCTGCAGCTCGACTACACCCAGTCCACCCATGGCCGGAAGGGGCGCATCTTCACCTCCCTTGACCGTGCGGGGGAGGGCAGGATCACGTCGCGGCTGGGCCTGAGCGCCGAGGCGATCGAGATCGACCCGGAGTTCGACTTCTGGCGCTTCATCATCGGCGAGCTGACCACCGGCAAGCGGGTCGACTACATCGTGTGCGACGAGGCGCAGTTCTACTCACCCGAGCAGGTCGACCAGTTGGCCCGCATCGCAGACGAGCTGCAGTTGGACGTCTACGCGTTCGGCATCCTCTCCGACTTCCGGACCCATCTCTTTCCCGGATCGCAGAGGCTGATCGAGCTGGCAGACAGGATCGAGTCGCTGCCGCTCGGACCGCTGTGCTGGTGTGGGGCGCGTGGAACCCACAACGCGCGCACGCTCGACGGAATCATGGTCACCGAGGGGACGCAGGTGGTCGTCGGCGACACGGTCACCGGAGGCGAAGTGCGTTATGAGGTGCTGTGCCGGGCGCATCACCGTCGCCGGATGACGGCGACGCGGGCGAAGGCGACCCTCTCGCCGGATCCGCTTCCCTTCGATCCCGACAATTTCTGAGCCACGCCGCCTGACAACCGCGCAGTCGACTTGGTCATCCGGGGCGAAGACGTTGTCAAAGAGCGTGTGAACCGCCAGCATCGGGGCCACGGTGCCGTGAAGGGGCGGCGCCCCCTGACAGCGGGTCCCCATGCATCTGCAACGAAGAAGCCGCCGTGTGGTGGCTGTGACGGCAGCCGGCGCCGTCGGGCTCGGCGGGCTGCTGACCGCCGTGACGCCGGTGGTCAGCTCTGCCGCCGATGGCGTCAATCTCGCCCTCCCCGCGAGCGGGGGCGTCGTGAGCGCCTCAGGCAACGAGGTGGTCGACGGTCGCTGGACGTACCGGATGGCCATCCGTCGGGTCATTTGCCCGTCGGGCCGCCGAACATGATCTCGTCCCAGGAGGGGACCTTTGCCCTGCGCTTGCGCGACTTCGGGGCCTTCTTCGGCTCCTCATCGGTCTCGACGAGGGCGTCCTGCTGCGGCTCGGTCGGCTCGGGTTCCGGCTGCGCGGGTTCCGGCTCGGCCGAGGCCGGCTCGGGGGAGGCCTCGGGCTCCGGCTCGCGGTCCTCCTCGGGCTCCTCGTCCTCCAGGAAGACCTTGCGGGTGGGCTCGTCCGCCTCGTCGCCCCAGTCCTCGTGTTCCGCCCCGGGCTGCGTGCCGGTGGCGTCGTAGAGCACCGGGTCGAGGATGCCGGTGTAGATGCGCACCGAGTCCTCGCTGATGCCGCTCAGCATGTCGTAGAGGCGGTCGAGCTGAGAGGTGTCCTCGTTGCCCTCATGCATCAGCTCCGAGGCGGGCACGTCGTCGCCGGGGGTCTCCGGTCCGGGCTGGCTGACGGCGCGCACCAGCGCGAGTTCATCGTCGAAGTCGACGGTGTTCTCCTCCTCGGGGCGCGCCCCTGGGAGTTCCTCACCGATCATCCACCGGGCGTCGGCGTTGTGGGCGATGGAGAAGCGTGCCTTCGGGTCGAAGATGAACTCCGCCTCGCGCGCTTCCTCGTCGCCCTTGAGGTGCGCGCTCACGCGCCACTTGAGGTCGGACTGGCGCCACGCGTCCCACTCGACGCCCTCAGCGTCGATGCCGCGGGAGCGGAGCCGCTGGGTGATCAGGTCGCCGAGGCGGCGGTGGCTGCCCGCCTCACCGCGGCGGCGGACCGTCGCCGTCTGCGCCGCGCCGGCGATGTGTTCGCGTTCGGCAAGCACCGGACCCGCGAAGGCCTCGATGTGCTCGACTTCCATGCCCGATTCGCTTGCGACATCGTCGACTGATGCGCCCGATCGGATCCGAGCCTGGATCTCCCGGGGGGTCAGAGCGTTGTCCATGATTCCTCGTCCATGTGCGGTAGTGATTGGGCACAACTTACCAGCGCCCCACATCGACATGCTGCAGGCGCTTGGGTGGGGTTGCACAATGGGGCGTGACAAGTGGTGGGCCGGTGCGCGCGGCAGGCTCGCGATGTGGTACACATGTGCGGTCGCGGCGAAGAAAGGACAGTTCAGGATGGCAACTGATTACGATGCACCCCGCAAGACCGAAGAGGAGATGAGCGAGGACTCGCTCGAAGAACTCAAGTCGCGCCGGAACGACAAGAACTCGGGGAAGGTCGACGAGGACGAGGTCGAAGCGGCCGAATCTTTCGAACTGCCCGGGGCGGACCTGTCGCACGAGGAACTGACGGTTCGCGTGCTGCCTCGGCAGGCCAACGAGTTCACCTGCGCCTCGTGCTTCCTCGTGAAGTCGACGAGCCAGCTGGCGGAGACGCGCGGTAACGACAAGTACTGCGTCGACTGCGTCTGATACGGGGTACGACGATGAAACCGGCGGGAGAGATCCCGCCGGTTTCTTCGGCTCCAAGTGCCGATCGGCTCACAAGTCGAGCTTGTTGCGCAACTTGCCTGGCGACTTGTGGTCGAAGTTGCGATCCCACCGGTTCGCCACCATCCGGTTCATGATCAGCTGGGTCATGCCGACGCCGAGGCCGCTCGCGGTGGCCCAGATCAGGGCCTTGGTGAGGGGAACGTCTGGATCGTTGGGGTCCGGAGGGGTCTCGCCCGTCGAGGCCTCCCAGATCTTGGTCACCAGTTTCTGGGAGACGATCGTGGTCACGGCGCCGACGACGCCGGCGTAGACCTTCCACATGAGTTTCTCGGTCACTGCCATCCGGGTTCCTTTCGCTGAAGGCGCATCGTCATCCATTATGCCCAACCCGATAGAGTGATTTCGTGACCTATTCGGAACGCCTTCACATCCCCTGGTGGTGGCTGCTGGTCGCCGTCGCCTTCGCCGCCAGCATGGCGGTCGCCGTGACCGCCTACGTGAAGCCGAGCGTCGGGATCGCCTTCAGCGTGCTGCTGATCATCGGGCTCGTGCTTGCCCTCTTCGCCTACAGCCGCACGCTCGTGTCGGTGGACGCGAGGGGACTGGCCGCCGGCCGGTACCGCGTCGAGCCCGAGTACATCGCAGGCGCCACTGCGCTGGAGGGCGAGGCCGCGCGGAACGCACTCGGCCCCGAAGCCGACCACCGCGCCTTCCTGTTCACCAGGCCTTTCCTGTCCTCCCTCGTCCGCGTCGACCTCGCCGACGCCCACGACCCCCATCCGTACTGGCTGGTCAGCACGAGGCATCCGGGAGAACTCGCTTCGGCGATCGAGAAGGTGAGCAGGGTGGCATGAACATCGACACTCTCACGACGAGCGGGCCACTCCCCAGCTATGCCCAACCGGGCGACGCGGGAGCCGACCTCCGATCCACCGAGGACGTCGTCCTCGCACCGGGGGAGCGGCGTCTCGTCGGAACCGGCGTCAGCCTCGCCATCCCCGAGGGACATGTCGGGCTCGTCACCCCCAGGTCCGGTCTGGCCGCCCGGGCAGGTCTCAGCATCGTCAACTCGCCGGGTGTCATCGACTCCGGCTACCGCGGCGAGATCCGGGTCTGCCTGATCAACCTCGACCCGGCGGTCCCCATCGAACTCGCGGCGGGCGACAGGATCGCCCAACTGGTCATCATGCCGTTCGTCCACGCATCGTTTGTGCCCGTGGAGGCGCTCGATGCAACGGTGCGCGGTGTGGGTGGCTATGGTTCTACCGGCGGTTTCACCCGCCTACACGTGGAGGAAACGCAGTGATTTTCGGACGCAAGAAGCGCAACACCGAGGAGATCGTCGACGACGTCGTCGTGGACGAGACCGCCGAGGAGGCCACCGGACAGGCAGAAGAAGCGCCGGCCGAGCCCGAGACCGAGCTCAGCAAGGCCGAGGCGAAGGCCCGAGAGTGGGACGACGCCTTCGACCGCGAGGAGGGTCCATTCGACATCTCCGAGGTGGACCTCGAGGCAGATGAGGACGACGTCAAGCGGCTCGACCTCGGCAGCATCATCATCACCCCCTTCGAGGGGATGACCATGCAGCTGCAGGTCAACCGCGAGAGCAACAAGGTCCAGTCGATCCTGGTCGGCGACGGCGAGTCCGGCCTCGAGATCGCGGCCTTCGCGGGCCCGAGCAAGTCGTCGATGGCGCCGGAGATCCGCGAGGAGATCATCAAGGGCACCCAGCAGCAGAAGGGCCAGATCGCCCTGGTCGAGGGACCGTTCGGCACCGAGCTGCGTCGCGCGCTTCCCGTCACCGACCCCAACGGGAACCCGGCGACCCACGTGTCGCGCACCTGGCTTGTCGCCGGGCCCGGATGGCTGCTGCGCGGCGTCCTGCTGGGCAAGGCCACCTTCGAGCCGCAGAACGAGGCGGCGCAGGTCGCGCTGTTCGAGTTCTTCAGCAACATAGTCGTGCGGCGTGGCACCGCCCCCGCGGCACCAGGCAGCCTTTTGCCGATGCAGGTCCCTCAGGCAGAGGGCTGAGCGATGCCTTCGCTCGGTGAGCGGATGCGGAAGTTGTTCCTATCCCACGAGGAACTCGAGAACGAGGAACTGCGTGAGCAGTCTGAGGTGGCGGGAGTCCAGACGGTCGCCTCGGCCGAGCCTCGCTCGCGGGTCCAGCTCCGCGGCACCATCGTCTCCCTGACCTCCGACGCCAAGAACGGCTGGCTGGAGGCCGAGGTCAACGACGGAACCGGCACCGTCCGCCTCGTGTGGATGGGCCGCAGCCACATGCAGTGCCTCATCCCGGGGCGCCACGTCCAGGTCGAGGGTCGCCTCGCCCTGGAGGACGGCGTGCCCGTGATCTACAACCCGGACTTCGAGCTCCTCTGAGCCCTTCCGTAGTGCTCATCGTCGAGCCTTCGCGGGCCGGGCGCCAACCTCAGAGGCACTGCTAGACTCCCAGCGTCACGTGGAGAACTGGGTGCGAACCCCAGGCTGACCCGCAACCGTAACTGCCTCGCAGGAGCCGGACCAATGCGTGACGAGTGCATTGTTCCGCGAGGTATCGGGACATGACCGACGGCTACGCCCGCGGCCCCTCCGACCTCGCACAGGCCGGAAAGGCAACACCCAGTGTCGACACTGACAAGGGGCTGGGCGGTCGGGACCGCCGTCGCAGCCCTCATCCTGACCACCGCCCCCGCTGCACCGCTCGCGAGCGCCGCGCCACTCATCCCGGACGACGGGCTGCGCGCCTGCGTGACCGAGCGACTCAAGCTGCCCGTCGGGTCCGACCGACGGCAGACCAGCTCGCGACGGTCACCGACCTGAGCTGCGTCAACCGGTCGGTCGCCTCCCTCGAGGGGATTAAGCACCTGACGGGCCTCACCGAGCTGATCCTCTCGACCAACCAGATCACCGACCTCACCCCGTTGTCCGGGCTCACGGGCCTGAACCGGCTCCTGCTGCCCGGCAACCCGGTTTCTGACCCCGCGCCGCTCGCCACGCTCACCTCGCTGCGCGTGCTCAGCCTGGACAGCTCCGCCGTGACGAGCCTTACGGCGCTAGCACCGCTGACCGGCCTGACCGACCTGTCCGTCACCCAGCGCTCAAAGTCGCCCCACCCGGGCATCGACAGCCTCGACGGCGTCCAGCACATGACCGGCCTCAGCAGGCTCGTCGCCAACAACTCGCGCATCTCCGATCTCGGACCCCTGGCGGGCCTGACGAAGCTCCAGAGCCTCCACCTGCTCGGAAACCAGATCAGCGACCTCACCCCGCTCACCGACCTGACCGGGCTGACCAGCCTCGGCCTCTCGAGCAACCAGATCACCTCCGTCGCGCCGCTGGCGGGCATGTCCAAGCTGACCTCGCTCGACCTCGGCACCAACCGCATCGCCGACCTGTCGCCGCTCGGGAGCCTGGACCAGCTCGGTTTCATGGGCCTGAAGGCCAGGTGGCAGAGCGTCACCCTCGACGCCGTCCCGGCAGAGCTCGTCACCTCCGTCCCGTCACCACGACCGCGCACCGGCGGCCCGGCCGTCACCCTCACCCCACCCACGGGAATCACCGTCGACGGTGGACGCGTCACGTACCCGTCGCCCGGGAGCTACTCCTGGACGTTCGCCGACGGCGCGTCCGAGTTCGGCGGAACGATCGTGCAGCCGGTGACCGAGAAGGTCCTCGACCCGGCGGTGATCCCCGACGCGGGGCTCCGGTCCTGCATCGCTGAGGCGGCAGGCAGCGACGGTGTGCCGACGCGCGCCGACGTCGCGGGCCTTTCCACGCTCCGCTGCGCCGACCGCGGAATCACAGATCTCGACGGGCTCGCAGACGCGGTGTCGCTCGCCTCGCTCGACCTCTCCGACAACCCGCTCGGCGACCTCGGAGAACTCGGTCAGCTCCCGGCCCTCCGCACGCTCGACCTCTCGCGGACCGGCCTCGCCCGCATCGGCCAGGTCGCCTCGCTGCGCGGGCTCGACCGCGTCGTCCTCGACGGCAACCACCTGCGTGACCTGACCGGTCTCGCCTCGGCGGCGACGGCCTTCAGCGCCCTGGCCCAGACCTCGACTCTCCCCGAGATCACAGGAGACGGCAAGCCCACACCCGTCACGGTGGTCGGCGCAGACGGGGCCCCACTGACCACCGCCGCGCCCGCGGGCGTCAGCGTGAAGGCCGGCGTCGTCACCTACCCGACGGCGGGCAGCTACACCTGGAGCTTCTCCCACCCCTCGTTCAGCGGAAAGGTGACGCAGAAGGTGACCCGTGACCGTCAGGTGGCCGATCCGCACGCGGGCGCCGCCGCATGCCTGGCCGCACGCAACGTCTGGGTCGTGGTGGAGCGCGACACCGGGCTGCAGAGCGGGGGATGCGCGACGCGCTTCTCCACGGGCCTCGAAGCGCTGCACAGCGCAGGCTTCGCGACCACCGGCGACGGCTTCATCCGCACCATCGGTGGCCACCCGACGGGAGACGCCGGCGAGATGTACTGGTCCTACTGGCAGGCGAACCGCCCCTCCAGCAGCACCGTCGGCAGGTGGACCTACTCGCAGCTCGGCGCCTCGCAGTCGACCCCGGAGCCAGGCAGCGTCGAGGGATGGCGGTTCGTCAGCTACGCCGGCGGAGCGCTGGCCGATCCACCCACCTGGCGGCCGAGCTTCCCCGCCACCCCGAAGCCCACCGTCACGCCAAGCCCGACCGGATCCCCGGTGCCGACACGCACCCCGCGGCCGACCGCGAGCCCGACCCCCACGGCCAGCCCGACGGCGGGACCCTCCGTGGACGTGTACAGCACCCCTGGCTACCACCAGGTCAACGGACGCCGCTGGCTGACGACCTGCGAACCGTACTCGCGCACCGTCCGCTGCCGCACCGAGGTGTGGGCGACCCAGGTCTCGCTCACCGACGGACGCTACGTCCAGACCACCGGGTGGGCGTTCAACAACCTCACCTACCAGCCACGGATGACACGGGCGCAGTGGGCGGGCAACCCCCTCGCACGCACCGGCGAGTTCACCTCGGCGGGGCGTCGGTGGCACACCGAGTGTGACACGGCGCTGACCGGACGTGGAGGGTGCCGAAGCTTCATCTGGCAGCCCAACCGGGTCGCGGCCACGAAGGGGCCCGACGGCAGGTGGAGTTACGCGGTGACGCCGGGTTGGGTGTTCAACAACCTGGTCCGCTTCGGCTGAGCCGAACTCAGAGGTCGAGCTCGTCCTCGTCGTCGTCCGTGAGGAGGGCGGCGAGTTCGGGCTCGGACTCCTGGGTCGCGACGAACAGCAGCTCGTCGGAGGCCTCGAACGCGCGGTCCCGCTCAGGGGTCAGCGGGATGCCGTCACGGATGATCGCCACCAGCACCGCGTCGACGGGGAAGTCGATGTCGCGCACCCGCATGCCGACGAGCCTTCCGTCCTCGGGGAGCGTCACCTCGGAAAGGTGGGCCGTCGACTTCTTGAAGGTGAGCAGCCGGACGAGGTCGCCGGTCGAGACAGCCTCCTCCACGAGCGCCGACATCAGGCGCGGCGTGGAAACGGAAACGTCGACGCCCCACTGCGCGTCGAACATCCACTCGTTTCCGGGATGGTTGACGCGGGCGACGGTGCGCGGCACGCCGAACTCCGTCTTGGCGAGCAGCGAGTAGACGAGGTTGGCCTTGTCGTCACCGGTCGAGGCGATGGAGACGTCGCAGCGGTCCAGCTCTGCCTCCTCGAGCGTCTGCAGCTCACAGGCGTCGGCCTCTATCCACTCGGCGCCCGGAACCGAATCGGGCTTGATGGCCGAACGGTCCTTCTCGATCAGCAGCACCTGGTGCCCGTTGGCGATCAGCTCGCGAGCGATCGAGCGCCCGACGTTCCCGGCTCCAGCGATGGAAACCCGCATTGTGTAGTCCTCGTGTCGTGGGTGGGTTGCGTCAGTGTTTCTCGGGCGGGCTCGCGAAGAGCGTCTCGATCTCATCGGTGCGGTCGGTCATGCACGCGACGTAGATCAGATCGCCGTCCTGGTAGATGGTCTCCCGGTCAGGGACGAGACCCCGTCCGACACGCAGCACGAACGGGATGGGGGCGTCGGCCTCGTGGGACAGATCGCGGATCTTCCTGCCGAGCCAACCGTTGTGGACGTGCACCTGGAGCAGGCGGGCGTCACCGGTCGGATCACGCCAGACGGGTTCGCTTCCGGAGGGGAGCAGCCGACGCAGCACCTGCGTCACCGTCCAACGCACCGTCGCCACGGTGGGGATGCCCAGCCGCTCGTAGACGGCCGCGCGGCCCTGGTCGTAGATGCGCGCCACCACGTTCTCCACGTGGTAGATCTCGCGCACGACTCGCGCGGCCAGAATGTTGGAGTTGTCTCCCGAGGAGACGGCTGCGAAGGCGTCGGCGCGACGGATGCCCGACTCCTCGAGGACCTCACGGTCGAAGCCGACGCCCTTGACCGTCGTGCCGTTGAAGTCCGGCCCCAGTCGGCGGAACGCCTCCGGGTTGACGTCGATCACGGCGACGCTGTGGCCCCGCTTCTCCAGGCCTGTCGCCAGCATGGCTCCGACGCGGCCACAACCCATGATGACAATGTGCACCGGGTTCCTCCTTCGGGTGTGTGCCGAACATAGCACCGAGTCAGCGATCATGACATTTGAGGCAACTAGGTCTACGTTTGTGCGCGTGAAGGTCTTCTCGGGTATCAAACGCCTGCTGTTCGGCAGGCGTCTCGCGAATGCGCAGATGGGCGAGACACTGCTGCCTAAGCGCATCGCGCTGCCCGTCTTCGCCTCCGACGCGCTCAGCTCCGTGGCCTACGCGCCGGACGAGATCCTGATCACCTTGTCTCTCGCCGGCATGGCGGGGTTCATGTTCTCGTGGGAGATCGGCCTCGCGGTCGGCGTCGTCGTAGCCGTCGTCGTCATGTCGTACCGGCAGACCGTCCACGCCTACCCGAGCGGTGGAGGCGACTACGAGGTGGCGAAGGTCAACCTCGGTCGCTACGCGGGGCTGACGGTCGCGTCGTCACTGCTGGTCGACTACATGCTCACCGTCGCCGTCTCGGTCTCCGCCGGGGTGATCAACGCGAAGGCCATGCTGCCCTTCCTTGAGGGGCATGAGGCCTGGACGGCCGTCGCCGTGATCGTCTTCCTGACCATCGTCAACCTGCGCGGCGTGCGCGAGTCGGGCGGCGCGTTCGCCATCCCCACCTACGTGTTCATGGGTTCCATGCTCGCCATGATCGGCATCGGGCTGTTCCGCATCTTCGTGCTCGGGCAGGAGTTGATGAGCGAGACGGCCGACCTGATCGTCGTGCGTGAGGACGGCGCGGAGGACGTCATGGGATGGGCGCTCGTCGCCATCCTCGCCCGCGCCTTCTCCTCGGGCTGCGCCGCGCTCACCGGCGTCGAGGCGATCAGCAACGGGGTGCCCGCCTTCAAGCCTCCGAAGAGCCGCAACGCCTCACGGGTGCTCGCCATGCTCGGGCTGCTCGCCATCACGATGCTGCTCGGCATCATCGCGCTTGCGAACCTCACGAAGGTCCACCTGATCGACGAGCTGACCGGGACGCACTACATCGATGCGCTTGGCAACACGATCCACTCGGCGGCCACCACGGTGACCGGCCAGCTCGCGCGGGTCGTGTTCATGGACTGGTTCCAGCCGGGCTTCTACATCGTGGTCACCGCGACGATGCTGATCCTGTTCCTCGCGGCAAACACCGCGTTCAACGGGTTCCCCTCGCTCGCCTCGATCCTGGCGAAGGACGGCTACCTTCCCCGCCAGCTGCACACCCGTGGTGACCGGCTTGCCTACTCCAACGGCATCGTCGCGCTCTCGCTGGCCGCCATCGCGCTCGTCCTGATCTTCAACGCCTCGGTCACCGCGCTGATCCAGCTGTACGTCGTCGGGGTGTTCATCTCGTTCACGCTCGGCCAGATCGGCATGGTCAAGCACTGGACCCGCGAGCTGAAGGTCGAGTCTGAGCCGGAGAAGCGCAAGAAGATGCGCCGCTCCCGCATGATCAACATCGTCGGCGCCACCCTCACCGGCATCGTGCTTGTCATCGTGCTGATCTCCAAGTTCACCCACGGCGCGTACCTCGCCGTCGTGGCCATGGGTGTCTTCTTCCTGCTCATGCTCGCCATCTCGAACCACTACAGGGCCGTCGAGGAGGAGGTCGCACTGACCCCCGACTCCGACCGCGCCCTTCCGAGCCGGGTGCGCGGCGTCGTGCTCGTCCAGCAGGTCAATCTGCCGACCGTGAAGGCGATCGCCTTCGCGCGCGCCACCAGGCCGACCACGCTGACCGCGGTCACCGTCGCCATCGACGACGACGCGGTCGAGGAGATCCTCGACCAGTGGGAGGCCGAGGACTTCGGCATCCCGCTGAAGGTGATCGCCTCGCCGTACCGCGAGATCACCGGCCCCTTCATCAAGTACGTGGCGAAGCTGCGCACCGAGAACCCGCGCGACGTCGTGAGCGTCTACATCCCCGAGTTCGTCGTCGGGCACTGGTGGGAGCAGTTGTTGCACAACCAGACGGCGCTGTTGATCCGCACCCGGCTGCACTTCATGCAGGGAGTGATGGTCACCTCCGTTCCCTACCAGCTCGCCAGTTCCGATGCGCGCAAGCAGCGTGCCCGTAAGGCCTCCGCGCCGAGGCCTCCTCGATGATCGAGGTCACCCTCGGCGCCGTCGCACACGGCGGCTTCGTGGTCGCCCGCGCGGAGGGAAAGGTCATCTTCACCACGGGAGGACTACCCGGCGAACGCGTCGTCGTCGAGGTCACGGAGCGCGGAAAGCGCTTCGACCGGGGCCGCGTCGTCGAGGTGCTCGACCCCGCCCCCGGACGCGTCGAGCCGCCCTGCCCGATCGCGGGGGAGTGCGGGGGATGCGACTGGCAGCACGCCGACGCGGCCACCCAGCTCGACCTGAAGACCGCTGTGCTCGCCGAGCAGTTGCAGCGGCTCGCGGGCGTCGCCTGGGAGGGCAGGATCGAGCCGGTCGACGGTGGGCTGACGCGGTGGCGCACGCGGCTCCGGTTCGCCGCCGACGAGAAGGGTCGCCTCGGCTTCCGGGCCCGCCGGTCCCACGCCGTGGTCGCGCTTCCCGACAGCGGCTGCCTGATCGCCGACGATCCGCCCTATGGCGAGGCGGCCAAGGTCGCCGTCCCGGGTGAGGAGGTGAGCGTCGCGGTCGCGACCGAGGACGCGACCAGCGTCGGCCCTCGGATGGCGATCGGGCCTGATCCCGTCCGGCAGCGCGTGGGGGAGCGCTGGTACGAGGTGTCGGCCACCGGCTTCTGGCAGGTCCACCGCGAGGCGCCTGAGGTGCTGACCCGGGCCGTGCTCGACGGCCTGCGCCCCGAGCAGGGCGAACGCGCCCTCGACCTCTACTGCGGCGTCGGCCTCTTCGCAGGAGCGCTCGTGGACGCAGGCTGCAGCGTGCTCGGCATCGAGCTCAGCCGCCCAGCCATCGTGCACGCCCGGCGCAACGTGCCGGAGGCCCGCTTCATCGCCGCCCCGCTCGAGCGGGCCCTGCGGGACCTGCCCTCGAAGGTCGACCTCGTCGTCCTCGACCCGCCCCGCAAGGGGGCAGGGGAGAAGGTCGTGCGCGCCGTCGCTGCCACCGGTCCGCGGCGGATCGCCTACGTCGCCTGCGACCCTGCGGCGCTGGCCCGCGACCTCGCCACGTTCCTCGACGAGGGGTACGGCGTCGAGTCGATCCGCGGCTTCGACCTCTTCCCGATGACCCATCACATCGAGGCCGTCGCGATCCTCACCGCCCCAGTCGGCTGAGCCATGACGCCGCTGGTCGGCGCCGCATTCCAGCCCTTGACGGTGTGGGTGTCAACTCCACGCACACGCGCAGCGCTGAGCACTAGGATGGACGGCGTCCGGCGATGCCGCCCCTCGCGCCCCAACGTGGTATCTTGATGTCAAGAGAGTTGGCGGGTCGTCAACGAGAAGGAGAATGATGAGCGTCAATAGTTTCGGGGCCAAGTCCAGCCTCGACGTCAACGGCACCGGGTATGAGATCTTCCGTCTCGATGCCGTGCCGGGTTCGGAGAAGTTGCCCTTCAGCCTGAAGATCCTGCTGGAGAACCTCCTGCGCACCGAGGACGGCGCGAACATCACCAAGGAGGACATCGAGTTCCTTGGCAACTGGGATCCGACGGCCGAGCCGGACCACGAGATCCAGTTCACCCCTGCCCGTGTGATCATGCAGGACTTCACCGGCGTTCCCTGCGTCGTCGACCTCGCAACGATGCGCGAGGCCGTGGTCAGCCTGGGTGGCGACCCGGACAAGGTCAACCCGCTGTCGCCGGCCGAGATGGTCATCGACCACTCCGTCATCGCCGAGGTGTTCGGCACCCCCCTGGCCTTCCAGCAGAACACCGACATCGAGTACCAGCGCAACCGCGAGCGCTACCAGTTCCTGCGGTGGGGCCAGACCGCGTTCGACAACTTCAAGGTCGTTCCCCCGGGCACCGGCATCGTCCACCAGGTCAACATCGAGCACCTGGCCCGGGTCATCTTCCCGCGCACCGTCGACGGCGTCCTCCAGGCCTACCCCGACACCTGCGTCGGCACCGACTCCCACACCACGATGGTCAACGGCCTCGGCGTGGTCGGCTGGGGCGTCGGCGGCATCGAGGCCGAGGCGGCCATGCTCGGCCAGCCCGTCTCGATGCTCATCCCGCGCGTCGTCGGCTTCAAGCTGAAGGGCAAGTTGAGCGAGGGCACCACCGCCACCGACCTCGTCCTGACCATCACCGAGATGCTGCGCGAGCACAAGGTCGTCGGCAAGTTCGTCGAGTTCTACGGCGAGGGCGTCGCCGAGGTGCCGCTGGCCAACCGCGCCACCATCGGCAACATGTCGCCCGAGTACGGCTCGACCATCGCGATCTTCCCGATCGACGACAAGACCACCGACTACCTGCGCCTCACCGGTCGCGACGAGCAGCAGATCGCCCTCGTCGAGGCCTACGCGAAGGCCCAGGGCCTCTGGCACGACGCTGCGCACGAGCCGGTCTACTCCGAGTACATCGAGCTCGACCTGTCGAGCGTCGTCCCGTCGATCGCCGGCCCGAAACGCCCGCAGGACCGGATCAAGCTCATCGACGCCAAGTCGAACTTCGAGACCAACGTGGGCTCCTACACGCCCGACCCGGCGAAGGTCGTTCCCGTCACCCTGACCGACGGAGCCTCGTTCGACCTCGCAAACGGCGCGGTCACTGTCGCCTCGATCACGTCGTGCACCAACACGTCGAACCCGAGCGTCATGATCGGTGCGGCGCTCCTCGCGAAGAAGGCCGTCGAAAAGGGCCTCGACCGCAAGCCCTGGGTCAAGACCTCGCTCGCCCCCGGCTCGCAGGTCGTGACCGACTACTACAATAAGGCCGGGCTCACCGAGTACCTGGACAAGATCGGCTTCAACCTCGTCGGCTACGGCTGTGTCACCTGCATCGGCAACACCGGCCCGCTGATCCCCGAGATATCCAAGGCGATCAACGACGAGGACCTCGCAGTGACGGCCGTCCTCTCGGGCAACCGCAACTTCGAGGGCCGGATCAGCCCCGATGTGAAGATGAACTACCTCGCCTCGCCGATGCTGGTCATCGCCTACGCACTCGCGGGAACGATGAACATCGACCTGCTCAACGACCCGATCGCGCAGAACGAGGCCGGCGAGGACGTCTACCTCAAGGACATCTGGCCGTCACAGGCCGAGATCGAAGAGGTCGTCGGCTCATCCATCTCGTCCGAGATGTTCTCCGAGCGCTACGCGGACGTCTTCACCGGCGACGAGCGCTGGCGTTCGCTTCCGACCCCCGAGGGCAACACCTTCGAGTGGGACGACGCCTCCACCTACGTCCGCAAGGCCCCCTACTTCGACGGCATGCCCGCCGAACCGGCTCCGGTCGAGGACATCTCCGGTGCGCGCGTCCTGCTCAAGCTCGGCGACTCGGTCACCACCGACCACATCTCGCCCGCTGGCAACATCAAGCCCGACTCCCCGGCCGGCCTGTACCTGGCAGAGCACGGCGTCGAGCGTCGCGACTTCAACTCCTACGGCTCGCGCCGTGGCAACCACGAGGTCATGATCCGCGGCACCTTCGCCAACATCCGGCTGCGTAACCAGATCGCCCCCGGGACCGAGGGCGGCTTCACGCGTGACTTCACCAAGCCCGACGCCCCCGTGACCACCGTCTACGACGCGTCCGTGAACTACGCCGACGCCGGCATCCCGCTCGTCGTCCTCGCGGGCAAGGAGTACGGCTCCGGATCGTCGCGCGACTGGGCCGCGAAGGGCACCGCGCTGCTCGGCGTTCGCGTCGTCATCGCAGAGAGCTACGAGCGCATCCACCGCTCGAACCTGATCGGCATGGGTGTGCTTCCGCTGCAGTTCCCAGAGGGCCAGTCGGCCGAGACCCTCGGCCTCACGGGCGAGGAGACGTTCTCCGTCGAGGGCGTCACCGAGCTCAACAACGGCACGACGCCCAAGACGATGAAGGTCACCGCGGTCGCCCCCGACGGCACCGAGACCGTCTTCGACGCCGTGGTCCGCATCGACACCCCCGGAGAGCGTGGCTACTACGTCAACGGCGGCATCATGCAGTACGTGCTGAGGAACCTGGCAAAGGCCTGATCAACAGCAGAGCGAAGGCCGCGTCCCGTTTCGGGGCGCGGCCTTCGTGCGTGTGCGGGTCAGCGGTCGTCGAGCGAGCGTCCCGCCCGGTCGACGAGCCCCCAGGTCGCCACCGCGGCGATCAGGAAGGCGGCCGCGAGCACCACGAACATCACGCCGACGCCGTAGCCGAGCAGGATCGGGACGAGCAGCGGGGCGATGATCGAGGCGATCCGGCCGACGCCCGCGGCCCAACCGGAGCCGGTCCCCCGCATCGACGTCGGGTACATCTCCGGCGAGACGGCGTAGAGGGCACCCCAGGCACCGAGGTTGAAGAAGGACAGCGCCATGCCGGTCGCGATGATCGCGGCCTCGCCGTCGGCGAACCCGAAGGCGATGGCGGAGGCGGCCGAGCCGACCAGGAACGTGGAGAGGGTCGCCCGTCGCCCCCAGACCTCGATCAGCCAGGCGGCCACCGCGTAGCCGGGGAGCTGGGCGAGGGTGATGATCAGCGTGAAACCGAAGGAAGCAACCAGGTCGTAGCCCTTGCCGACGAGGATGGTCGGAATCCAGATGAAGGCCCCGTAGTAGGCGAAGTTGACGCAGAACCACACCGCCCAGAGGCTGAGCGTGCGGCCGCGGAACTCGCGCGAGAACAGGGCCCCGAGCCGCTCCTTGCCCGTATCGGCGACCTCGGCGGCCGGCGCCGTCGGGGCGTCGTCGGCGGGGGAGGCCGGTGCGTCGGTGATGCCGGAGGCGCGCTCGAAGTCGCTGACGATCTGCTCGGCCTCCGCGTGGCGCCCCTGTCGCTCGAGCCAGCGCGGCGACTCCGGGAGGCCCCAGCGGACGAACAGTGCGTAGAGCGCAGGCACGGCGCCGATGGCGAAGGCCCAGCGCCAGCCAGCGTCGGAGGCGGGGATGACGAAGTAGCCGATCACGGCGGAGGCGGTCCAGCCGACGGCCCAGAAGGCCTCGAGGATGACGATCAGCCGGCCGCGGATCCGGGCCGGAGCGAACTCGCTGACATAGGTCGAGGCGACGGGAAGCTCGGCTCCGAGCCCGAGCCCGACGAAGAACCTCAGCACCAGCAGCAGGGCGAGCCCGCCGACCAGGGCGCTCGCGCCGGTGGCGATCCCGTAGATCAGCAGCGTGATGGCGAAGATGTGACGGCGTCCGAACCGGTCAGCCAGCAGGCCACCGAAGCTGGCGCCAAGTGCCATGCCGACGAAGCCGATCGAGGCGATCCACGACTTCTCCGTCGCGCTGAGACCCCACTGCTGTCCGAGCACGGCGATGATGAACGAGATGAGGCCCACATCCATCGCGTCGAGGGCCCAGCCGAGGCCCGATCCAGTCAGGACCTTGAGGTGGCGTCGGTTGAACGGGAGTCTGTCGAGGCGGGCGGATCGGGTCTCCGGTGTGCCGGCGGGCGCAGTCATGGGCGTCATGCTAACGACATGTGCGGGCGCCGAGCGGAAGCGACCAGCCAGGATGCGTGCGCGGGGGGAATGAGCCGCGACGGGTGGCGTGTCGGCGCACCGTCTGACAGAGGCGGTTGCAATTGTCCGACCCGTGATCTCTAATAGAACACATGTTCGATGAAGATGAAGTGATCCGGGTCTACGTTCCGCCAGGTTGGCCCGGCTCGGTGCGGCCGCCCGGCTCGGCCGGATGGCTCAAGTCGGCGGAGGCCTACCTGCTCGACGTGTGCCCGTCCGAGTACCGCGGCTACCAGGTGCTGCGACGCCACCCCGTCGTGCTGGCGAAGCTGGCTCGCGAGTTCGTCGCGTCCCAACTGGTCGCCACCCGTGCGGGACTCTCGGGGGTGCGCACGTCGCTGGCTGGTTTCGTCGACGCAGGCACCGTCGACCAGGCCGCGAGCGTCCTGCAGCAAGAGGAGGCCAGGCTGACGCGCGTGGCCCGCGGGGTCGACCTGATCGACCAGGCGCTGCGCGACGCGAGGTTCACCCCGAAGCTCTGACCGGGTGTGCGCGGGGCCCGTCGCCGACCTGGAGATCGGCTCTGGAAGCGGCGGCGGGCCGCCGAACCTCCCTGGCGTCTGGGTGATCCGACATAGAATGGCCATCATGTCTTTGTTGGAGTCGATCAGCAGCCCGCGCGATCTTCGCGCGCTCTCGCGTAGGCAGCTGGAGCAACTCGCGGACGAGATCCGTTCCTTCCTGATCACAAAGGTCTCGCGCACGGGCGGCCATCTCGGCCCCAATCTCGGCGTCGTCGAGTTGACGCTCGCAATCCACAAGGTGTTCAACTCGCCGACGGACCCGGTCATCTTCGACACGGGCCACCAGAGCTACGTGCACAAAATCATCACCGGACGGGCAGGCGGCTTCGACAGCCTCCGGCAGAAGGGCGGCCTCTCCGGCTACCCAGAGCCCGCCGAGTCTGAGCACGACTGGGTGGCCAATTCGCATGCCTCCACCTCCCTCTCGTGGGCCGAGGGGCTCGCAAAGGGCATCCGGCTGCGTGGCGAGGACCGCACTGTTGTGGCCGTCATCGGAGACGGCGCCCTGACCGGCGGCATGGCCTGGGAGGCCCTGAACAACATCGCCGACAACGACGACCTGCGCCTTGTGGTCATCGTCAACGACAACGGCCGCTCGTACACGCCAACCGTCGGCGGCCTTGCCAATCACCTCGCCGGCCTGCGCACGGACCATCGCTACGAGAAGACGCTCAGCCTGATCAAGCGCACCGTCACCAGATTGCCCCTGATCGGCAGGCCCGCCTACGACCTGCTGCATGGATTCAAGACCGGGGTCAAGGACGTGCTCGCCCCGCAGTCGATGTTCTCCGATCTCGGCATCAAGTACACCGGCCCGATCGATGGGCACGACATCACCGCCCTGACGAACCATCTGGAGCAGGCGCGTCAGTACGGCGGACCCGTCATCGTGCACTGCGTGACCCGCAAGGGGCGCGGCTTCCAGGCCGCCGAGGAGAACGAGGAGGATCGCTTCCACGCGATCGGCAAGATCAACGAGTTCACCGGCGAGCCTCTCTCGGCCTCGGTGCAGGCGACGTGGACCGACGCGGTGGCCGAGGCCATGGTCCAGCTCGGCCAGCGCAGGCAGGACGTCGTGGCGATCACGGCGGCGATGCTGAACCCGGTCGGGTTCGGCCGGTTCGCCGCGGCCTTCCCAGACCGGATCTTCGACGTCGGCATCGCGGAGCAGCACGCCATCGTCTCCGCGGCTGGCATGGCGAAGGCCGGCCTGCATCCCGTGGTCGCCCTCTACGCGACGTTCCTGAACCGGGCCTTCGACCAGGTCCTGATGGACGCGGCCCTGCACAAGGCGGGCATCACGATCCTGCTCGACCGGGCGGGCATCACCGGCAGCGACGGCCCGAGCCACAACGGCATGTGGGACATGTCCCTGATGGGGATCGTCCCCGGCGTCCAGTTGGCGGCCCCGCGGGACCAGACCAGGCTCGTCGAGGCGCTCGACCGCGCTGTCGACGTCGACGACGCGGTCACGGTGATCCGTTACTCGAAGGAACGCCTCCCCGATGAGATCAACGAGGTGGCACACGTCGGCGAGGGGCTGGGGCGGGTAGACGTCCTGCGCCGCGCGGAAGGCGCACGCGTCCTTGTCGTCGGTTTCGGCCAGTTCGTCGGCACTGCGCTGTCGGTGGCGGAGCGACTCAACGACCAGGGTGTCGCGGCCACCGTCGTCGACCCGCTCTGGGCTCTCCCGGTCAGCGCCGAGCTCACCTCCATGGCGAGCGACTTCGATGTGGTGCTGACGCTCGAGGACAACCTCGTCGAGGGTGGCGTCGGGCAGCGGCTCCGCGCACGACTCGCGGACGAGGGTGCCGCGGCAAAGGTGCTGACCTTCGGCATCCCGCAGGCCTTCCTGGCCCCAGGCTCGCGCGATGAGGTGCTCGAGGAGATCGGGCTGACCGCCGCGCAGGTGTCGCTTCAGGCGCTCGGAGTGGTGCTCAACGACGCCGAGGCCGAGCAGCACACCGAAAGCACCCGCTGAGCTGACAGACAACGAGACGCCCCCACAGGAATCTGCGGGGGCGTCTCGTTGTCGTGAGGATCAGCGGACCTGACGCACCTCGAAGGTGGTCTGCGGAGCGACGTAGGCCTCCTGGGACTCGATGAGCAGGAGCTCACGCGAGTCGGCCTCGAACGTGTTCCTCAGCAGTTCGTAGACGCTGGCCGCGGTGCGTCCGAGCGCCTTCGCGGGATCGCCGGAGCTGCGGAAGTGGGACGAGAACAGCGCCGCGGCCACGTCGCCCGAGCCGTTTCGCTTGAACGGGAGCTGCGGCGTCTGGACGATCCACGCCCCGTCGTCGGTGACGGCGAGCATCTCGATGGTGTCCTCGGGTCGGTCCGGGCGGAAGACGCTGGTGACGAGCACCGTCGACGGGCCCTCGGCGCGGACGAGGTCGACCGAGGTGAGGGTCTCCTCGAGGGTGTGCGGGTCGGTGCCTGTGATGAAGCCGAGCTCGAACTGGTTCGGCGTGATCAGGTCGGCCTGCGGGACGACCCTGTCGCGGATGAGGGTCTGCACCTCGGGGGCGACGAAGCAGCCGGACTTGGCGCTGCCGAGCACGGGATCGCAGGCGTAGATGGCCTGCGGGTTGCGATCCTTGACGAGGGCGACGGCCTCGAGGATCGCGTCCCCGATGTCGTTGCCGCCCTGGTAGCCGCTGAGCACGAGTTCGACGTCGTCGAGGCCTCCGCGCTCGTCGATGCCCTTGACGATGTCGCGCACGACGTCGCCACTGATCAGCTGACCGCCCCAGGCGCCGTAGCCGGTGTGGTTCGAGAAGACGACGGTGTGGACCGGCATGACCTCGTGCCCGAGACGTTGCAGGGGGAAGACCGCCGCGGAGTTGCCCACGTGGCCGTAGCTGACGCAGGACTGGATGGAAAGCACGCGCATAGGGGTGATCCTGCCACGTCCTGCGGGCGCAGTATTAATCGTCCGCGGCACCGTTCGCCGACAGCGCTTCCGCGATCGCGGGAGCGAGGAAGTCGGCCTGCCACGGACGCACGCCGGCGCTAAGGAGAACGTCGCGGTCGATCTCCGCATGGTGGTAGATGGCCTCCTGCAGCGGCTGCGGTGGCGCGACGAGGCTGGGCTGGATGCCGCCCAGGTCGCAGGCGAGGACGTCGAGGACTGGGCGGATGCGGTTCCAGCGCTGCGCGGCCTCCGGGTTGATCCGGTCCCAGTTGCGCGGCTGGGGGAGGCCGACGTGCGGCGCCCGCCGCGGCGGGTACTGGGACGTGGGCAGGTCCCTGACGCGGTCGAGCGCGGCGAGCCAGTTGTTGAGGTAGCGAACCGCACCCTTGGCGTTGAGGCCGCGGACCTGACGCAGCTGGTCGCGGGTGGGCACGGCGTCGCGGGCGAGCCGAGCCACCTCGAGGATCGCAGCGTCTGGCAGCATCCAGGTCGGGGGCTTGTCGCGCTTCTGCGCGATCTGGTCTCGTTCGCGCCACAGCTCCCGTGCCACGGCATACTGCAGGGGCGTCCTGAGGGTCGTGACCTCCTTGACCCGGCGCCAGGGGTCGACCTTGGGGGAGGGCGGCGCGGAGAATCTCTTGAGCGTCTCGGCGTCCTCCTGTTCGACCCATTCGGCGCGACCGGTGGCCTCGAGCTGTGCGCCGAGCGCGGAGGCGAGTTCGAGCAGGTAGTCGACGTCGAGGGCGGCATAGGTGAGCCAGCTCTCGGGGAGCGGGCGCTTCGACCAGTTGTCCGCCGAATGGGCCTTGCGGAGCTTGATCCCGACCTCGGCCTCCAGCAGTGCGCCGAGGCTCGCGGCGGGCTTGCCGAGGAGCCGGGCCGCCATCTCGGTGTCGAAGATGTGCGGGGGGATGATGCCGATCTCCTGCATGCAGGGCAGGTCCTGGCTCGCGGCGTGGATGATCCACGTGGCGTCGCCCGTCGCCTCCACCAGGGAGGACAGGCGCGCCTGAGTGCCCTCGAAGGCGACGGGGTCGATCAGCCAGGTGCCTGCACCCTCGCGACGGATCTGCAGCAGATAGGCCTTGGGCCAGTACCGGTGCCCGTGTGCGCGCTCAGTGTCGAAGGCGACCGGTCCGGTGGCGGCGGAGAGGGCACCCAGCGCTTCGTTGAGGGCCTCGACGGTGTCTACGACGGGTCGCAGGGGTTCACGGCTCGTCTCGACGTAGTTCATACGCCGCGGCCCGTCGGCAGGGTGGCCATGCCGGGCGGGAGCTGCGGCTGACCGGCGACAAGACCCATGAGGTCCTGCCAGGCGGCCAGGTGTGGGGTCAGGGGGTGTGCCTCGTCGAGGGTGGGCGTCCAGGAGCAGCGGACCTCGACGTCAGCGCGGTCGGCGTCGGTCATCTCACCGAATCCCTTGCTGTAGGACGCGGTCACCGTGCCTGCCAGTTCGGCGGCGGAGCAGTCGTGGGTGGCGAGGGTGTCGGTGAGCCATGACCAGGCGACCTCGGGCAGCAGCGGATCGGTGACCATGTCGAGGTCCACCTCGGCGCGCACGTAGCTGACGACCCGGAACGTCCCGTCCCAAGCGGTGTTGCCCGCGGGGTCGTGCAGGAGGATCAGGCGGCCGGTGGCGAGGGAGTCCTCTCCGCTCTCCAACTCAGCGGAGATGGCGACGGCGTGGGGCGCGATCCGCTGCGGAGAGCCGATCTCCTGCGTGGTCAGGCCGCTTCTCCACGGCATGGCCTCGAGTTCACGCAGGGCGCGCGCGAAAGGCTCGGGAGTGAAGCTCGTCACATTGGCTGGCACACGGACAGCCTAAGTCGGCCACGCCCCCGAGCCCGGTTGACTCGCCGGGGGCGGTTCAGCTGGTGGGGCGCAGCTTCATCGAGACGGAGTTGATGCAGTAGCGCAGATCGGTCGGCGTGTCGTAGCCCTCGCCCTCGAACACGTGTCCGAGGTGGGAGTCGCAGGTGGCGCAGCGCACCTCGACGCGAGGCCTGCCTGGCAGCGAGCGGTCCTCGATGTAGCGGACGCGATCCTCGGCGAGTGGGGCGAAGAAGCTGGGCCAGCCGCAGTTGGAGTGGAACTTCTCGCCGCTGCGGAACAGCTCGGCCCCGCACGCGCGGCACTCGTAGACGCCCTCGGTCTCGGTGTCGGTGTACTCGCCGGTGAAGGGGGCTTCGGTGCCGCTCTGACGCAGCACGCGATACTCCAGATCGTTGAGCTGGGAGCGCCACTCGGAATCGGGCTTGGTGAGCTTCGGCGTGTACTGATCGGTCATGCCCCAAGCGTAGGGCGTGACGCAAACTCAGGCGTCGTCGTCGAGATCCTCGACGGGCAGCTGGGTGGGCGTGCCGTCGAGCAGTTCCATCGCTCCGAACGCGTAGCGGGCGAGGATCAGCAACCGCAGGTGGGCGGTGTCGCCGATCGGTGCGGTGACGGCGATCGCACCCGCGCGCATGGCGCCCTGAAGGTGCGCCTGGTAGGCGGGGGTGGGGGTCAGATAGAGGCTACCGACGGCGATGTGCCTGCGGCCCTGAGCGCGCAGTGAGGCGACGGCCGTGGCCGTGGATCGACCGTCCCCCTCGTCGACCGCGAGTTGGACCGGCAGTCGGTGATGCGTCGACCACTGGCGCGCTCGGCGGGCGAGCAGCGAGGTGCCGCGGACGTCCGCGCCTGCGGGGGCCGCGAGCACGAGCCCGTCGATCTCGAGTGCGCCTCCGCGGTGCAGTGCCTCACGGACCCGTTCGTCGAGGATGTTGAGCACTTCACTCGCGGGACCGACAGGCCGGCTCACCACAACGTGGATGTCGGGGGAGTGGGGGAAGTCGTCGTACTCGGAGACGTGTTCCGCGGCGGAGACCAGGTCAAGGGGAACCAGGACGACCTCGCCGACGTCGTCGGAGACGAGCCTGTCGATGACAGAAGGAAGGGAAGGTGAAACGCCGCCGAGTCGGGCGAGATGGATGCGAAGATCGGGGCGGAAGGCCTGCAGCGACCGGGTGATGCCTGCGAGAGAGTCGTTGACAGCGGAATCGTCTGGGCCGTCGGCCACGAGGACGATCGCCGGTGCTGTCATCGTCCATCCTTCCGCTCAACGTCGCTCCTGCGACGGTTCGGGAGGACTCTCCCCGCAGGGATATCAGGGGTTTCCTTGTGGGCGATGGCGGTTTCGAACCGCCGACCTCTTCGGTGTGAACGAAGCGCGCTACCACTGCGCCAATCGCCCCGGCGAAGTAGGAGTTTAGTGGAACTTGGATGAGATTGCGAACCGGCGACGACACTCATACATAGTCCCCGCGAACGAAGGGGCCGTACCTCACATACTTTTCCCCGGGAAACAGTGACCGGCCACGATGGGGTGTGGAGGTTGGAGAGAAGCTGTCGATGGCAGCCCGAGTCGAGATCACGAAGAAGTACGCCAAGGCCTATGCCGCGGCCCCGAAGAAGGGCAAGTCCCAGATCCTCGACCACGTGGTCGAGATCACCGGCTGGAACCGTGACCATGCCCGCCAGCAGTTGGTGGCCCGGTTGAAACAGGCCCCGGGACGGGCCACCGCGACGGTCGCGGTGATCGATCGGCGCAAGACCAAGGCGTGTAAGTACTCCTACGACGCCAGGCTGATCCTGCAGCGGGTATGGGCGGCCTCGGGGGGCAGCTGCGGGCAGTACCTCGCCGCATCCATGAGCGATCTGATCGATGCGATGGAAGCCGAAGGCGAACTGGTGCCTAGCCAGGACCGTTACAGCGCCGAGGTCAGGGCCGAGCTGGAATCGATGTCGGCGGCCACGATCGACCGGTACCTCGCACCGGCGCGGGCGAAGGACCCGATCCGAGGAAAGACCGCCACCAAGCCCGGCAGCCTGCTACGAAACTCGATCACCGTGCGTAAAGCCGGTGACGAGGTCGAAGCCGAACCCGGGTTCTTCGAAGTCGACACCGTGGCCCACTGCGGCCCCACGCTGAAGGGCGAGTTCGCCCGCAGCGTGAACTTCACCGACATGCACACCGGCTGGAGCTTCACCTACTCCATCCGCAACAACGCCCACCTCCACATCCGGACCGCGTTCGACCACTTCATCGCCCAGGTCCCGTTCGCGGTCACCGGGATCGATTGTGACAACGGCTCGGAGTTCATCAACCACGACCTGATCGGCTGGGCCGGCCAACGAGAGGTGTTCTTCACCCGGTCGCGGCCTTACAAGAAAAACGATCAAGCCACCATCGAATCGAAGAACAACCACCTCGTGCGCCGCTACGGCTTCTACCACCGCTACGACACCGCCACCGAACTCGCGTTACTCAACCAGCTATGGCCGCTGGTCAACGACCGGCTCAACTTCTTCACCCCCACGAAGAAACCCGAAGGCTGGGCCACCGACACCGTAGGGCGCCGCAAACGCCTCTACGACAAGCCACGCTCCCCCTACCAGAGGCTCCTGGCCGCCGGGGTCCTCAACCCCGCCCAGGAAACAGAACTAGCCGCCTACAAGGCCACCCTCAAACCCGTCGCAATGCAACGACGCATCACCGAGATCCAACAGGAGCTCACCCGACTCGCAGGCCGAAAGACAGCCCGTCTCGAACAACACATCGCATGGAAGGCACCCGACCCCGCCGGCCTCAAAACCCGGGCCAGCTAACCCTTGTTTTCGCGGGGAAAAATATCTGAGGTAAGGCCTACCATTTCGCGGGGACTTGACAGTGAGGTACCACGACCGGGGTGCTCAATGTCGTGTCCCGGGCGTCCGGGCCGACCCCGCCCCGATCGAAACGGTCGGCCAGTCTGCTAAGGGGGTTGGTGCCGAGCCGGCTGGGGTCGAATCACATCGGTGTGGTCCGCCAGGCCTGATCTGCCCTGCTGCCGATGCCCGGAAACAGCCGATTTCACGCTCAGAACGGCCCTGCGGAACCCCGGATTTGGCATGCGCCGAAATCCTGCGCTAGAGTTCTCAACGCACCGAACGAACCGGGGAAGCCCGGAACGGGAAGCGCAATGCGGACGTGGCTCAGTTGGTAGAGCATCACCTTGCCAAGGTGAGGGTCGCGAGTTCGAATCTCGTCGTCCGCTCGGAGAAAAGTCTCTCCAACCCATTTGGGGAGGGTCAAACCTCCATCCGGTGGAGTGGCCGAGAGGCGAGGCAACGGACTGCAAATCCGTGTACACGGGTTCAAATCCCGTCTCCACCTCGGGCGGTTGGCGCAGTGGTAGCGCGCTTCCTTGACACGGAAGAGGTCGCCAGTTCAAACCTGGCATCGCCCACCGAGAAACGCCCTCGTGAGAGGGCGTTTTCTGTTTTCCGGGGGTGTCTCGAGCGCCATGACAGCGGGCCTCTCCTGAATGCTCGCGCGTGCGCCGCGAGCTGAGGAGTTGGGGTGGAGAGCCGTGGGATTCAGCGGTTGAGCGTGACTGCCGAGACCTGCGAGGCGGTGCTCTATTGAACTTCCGGCCATTGTGTTGATCGCTGTCAGGGGCGTTGGCTGTGACATGTCCTAGTCTGGTCGGCAGCCGACGTGAAGGACATCTATGTCGAATCAGCAGTGGCAAGGCCCGCAGCAAGGTCTTCCGCAGCAGGGGGCGGCCGGGTGGCAGGGCCCACCGCCCCAGCAGCCCTACGGTGCACCGTCGCGCAAGTCGAACCGGCTACCGCTGATCATCGCCGCCGTGCTGGTCGCGGTCGCTCTGATCGGTGTGGGTGCCTGGTTCCTGACCAGGCCAGGCGACCCGCCACCGACAGCTGACCCTTCCACGCCGAGCACGAGCAAGGCCGCCGACCCGACAGCCACCCCGACGGTCGAGAAGCGCCGGGTCGCGTTCGATGATCTGCCGCCGGAGGTCGACGGCTGGCGCGTGAAGCCTGCGGGCACGGGAGCGTATTACATCACCGACGGACGAGAAGATCCCTACGGTGCCGACGCCCAGATCAACGTGACCGGGGCAGACGACGACATCACGGTGGACACCGCGACGACGGGCCTGGCAGGGCCGATCGAGTCTCCAGGCAGACGGGTGGTGTGTGTTCCCGAAGACATCGTCGGCAACGTCTCCTGCTTCATCCAGACCTCGACGTTCACGCTCATCGTCGCCAGCGCCACTCAGGAGGACGGCATCTCGCTGGAAGAGGTGCAGGCGATCGCTGACGCGATCGCAGCGAAGTATCCCTGAGGTCAGGAGCCCGGCCAGGGATCGGGGATCATGGCGCGCGACGCATCCACCAGACCTTGGACCTCGTCGAGTCTGGCCTGGGTCGTCTGCCTCCGAGCTCGTCGTCCATCCTCGAGTTCAACTCCATCAGCGCGTGGGTCGCACCTCGGGTGCAGGCGAACGAACCAGGCACACCGCCGACAGGCAGCCGGCTAGCCTCCTTGGTGCGCAGTGTGACGTGCCCCTGACGCTCCCCATGATGCTCTGGTTCAGGTTGGCCACTTCGCGGATACTGCTGGACTTGCGGGCCCAGCACTTGCGCTGATCGGCGGTCAACGCCGAGGAACTGCGCACGGCCTTGTTGAAGTTCGAGATCGTGGGTCGGACCCCACGACCGTCCTGCCCGGCACGATGGTCTCGAAGGCGACGAGCGTCTTGCCCTCGATCCCCTTGGGCGATGATGAACTTGAGTACCGCGGGGACGACCTGGCCCCACTCCCGGGGCGATGATGCCTGAACCCTGACGGTGTGCCGCGCCCCACCCGAGACCTGTCGAACGCACCATGGCTGCACTGCGAGTTACTGGGCCAGCCGAGGCAACGCAGCGGCGTCCCGGCCGTGAAGGGGAACACCATATGGGCGACATCGACCACTGCACCGCTCTAGACGTATCTGCACATACGCTTATACCGCCTTGTCGTCTATACCAGGTCTGTTATTCTAGACGCATGGACAGATATGCGGTTCCGGACCCGATGGCCGAGGACGCCCTTGCGCGCCTCGGCAGGAACATCGCGGCCTGGCGCAAGCTCCACACGTTGACGCAGGTCGAACTCGCCCGCCGGGCAGGGGTGTCGCGACCCGTGGTTACCCGGCTCGAGCGTGGCGAGGAGGGTGTCGGGATCGGCGCTCTGATGCGCGTGCTGGGAGTGCTGCGCCTCGATGATGCTGTAGCCGAGGCCACCGACCCGTTCGAGACCCGTTTCGGACGAGAACTCGTCGAGCGGACCCTGGTGCAGAGGGTGCGACGATGACCGCGGGCCCGACCCGAGCGACAACCAGACACGTCGGCATCCGGCTCGTTGACGGCCCGGTGGACAGGCCTGTGGGGACCTTGTCTGTTCGTGGATTCGGCGACAGCGCGAACAGCCTGTTCACCTACGATCCGGCGTTCATGTACGAGGGCTACGGTTTCGACCTCGCGCCGCGCGTGCCCCACGGCGACACGGGCGAATTCAGGTTCCCGGGGCTTCCGCTGTTCCTGGAAGATGCTGGCCCGGATCGTTGGGGCAGGCGCCTGCTGTTTCGTGCGGCGCAGGCCCGTGACCCCCACGCCCACCTTGATGACCTGGACTACATCTCCGGCGCCAGCGATCATGCCCGCCAAGGTGCCCTACGCCTCATTGACCCGTCCACCGGCGAGGTGCTGGGAGGGCAAGACGTTCCGGCCTCTCTGACCCTTCAGGAGCTTCTGGAAGCAGCCGACCAGGTTTCCGACGACGTCGAGTCCTTCGGCCCGTATGCGAAGCTGCTCAGCACCAACACCTCGGCACTCGGCGGGGCCCGCCCGAAGGCGTCCATCGTGGCCGACAGGACACTGCAGATGGCGAAGTTCCCGATGCGCGAGGACCGCCGAAATGTGCCCGCCTGGGAGCAGACCGCGCTTGATCTGGCCGGGCAGGCAGGCATCGACCGACCCGTCAGCCACCTGGTGGAGATGGGACACCGCAGCGTCCTGCTGCTGGAACGCTTCGACCGCAGCGACGACGGTCGCATCCCCTACATGAGCTTCCGCACCCTGATGGACAACCCCGACGACGGGCGCAGGCCTCCCGACTATGCGCGCATCGCGTCGGTCCTGCGCCGCTACACCGACGCTGGCCTCGAAGACCTTTACCGGAGGGTCGTCTTCGGGGTGCTGCTCAATAACACCGACGACCACCTCAGAAATCTGGGGCTGCTCCGCGACGGGGGCGGGTGGCAACTGGCACCGATGTTCGACGTCAACCCGGAACCCGAGCTCGGGAGGCCTCGGCACACCGCCATCGCGGGACGCACGACACACGTCGGCATTCACGATGCCCTGGATACCTTGGCACGGGCCTGCGCGGTGACTCCTCGGCGACAGGCGACCATCCACGATGAGCTCGCCGATGTGCTCCGCACCTGGCGACAGGTGGCCGCCGGAAACGGGATCAACGAGCGAGAAACCGCTGAGATGGCTGTCGCGCTCGACGCCATCCGCGATGAAGTCTTGGCGCCGCACGCCGGGGGCGTCCGATCAGAGCGACCCAAACCGGCCGCCAGAGGCGCGCGTCAACCGCATGCGAAGACAACTCCAGCGAGCACCCGGGGTTCGTTCGCCCCGACTCACCATGATGAAGGCCCCGAACCAGCCGTCTAGCTGTACGAGCCGAGGACGTTGTTGACGCGTGATGGTGTCCCGGATGCGGGCGACTTCCCATCATGCACACTGTGGGCCGGTGGTAGTTGTAGTGGAGGTTCCACGTTTCCAGCGCTTTCTCGCGCTGGTCTTCTGAGGACCACGGTGACCGCGCTACCGTCTCCGGACGGACCACGTCCACTGTGGGCGACACCACATGAAGTAGAGCCCCCTAGAGTGGTGTAGCCCCCACAGTGGCCGTGGCCGTCGATGACGGCAGGGCGGTCACCGTGGGATCCTTCGAGTTCACCCTTGCAAAGCTCTCTCAAAGGAAATCAACCACGATGACCGCTCCTCACATTGTCGACAGTGAGAATGGAGTCTGGCAACCCCGGGCTGGGGTCTGACTCGATTGTCGACAGGCGTCTTGGATTGCCTTTGCGTGGGATTTGTCGGCCTCGCTGCCCGGGGATGCCGTGCATGTGACCGGACGAGCAGCGTGACCTCATAGGAGCTTGAGCAGCGCCCCCATCACTGTCTTGTCCGCCCGCTCGCCCGGTCACGTGCCGTCCCAGGCATCTAGCACCAAAGGCGGAAACATGAACAACGACGGCTCCAAGCCACGAGAAGTCTTCGGCGGAGTGGACACTCATTCAAACACCCACCATGCCGCGGTGGTCGACCCACTCGGCCGCGAGCTGGCAGATCGCGAGTTCCCGGCCACACCCTCCGGCTACGAAGCGCTGCGGACATGGCTGGTCGGATACGGCCAGTTGGTGATGGTGGGAGTCGAAGGCACAGGATCCTACGGCGCCGGACTGATGCGTGTGCTCGCCGGCACTGGCATCACCGTCGTCGAGGTCGACCGTCCGGACCGTAGTGCTCGACGTGCGGATGGCAAGTCCGATCCGCTGGATGCGTATGCAGCTGCCCGCGCAGCGGCATCAGGGCGCGCTGCCGGAACGCCGAAGTCGCGAGACGGAATTGTGGAATCCATCCGGTGTCTACGTCTGGTCCAGCGCTCTGCCATCAAGGCGCGGACCCAGTGCATCAACCAGATTCGCGCGCTCTTGGTCAACGGACCCACCGACCTTCGAGAACTCATGAGACCGCTGACCACCGCGAGGATGATCAGAACCCTGGCCAACCTTCGGCCTGGAACCGACCTGGCCGATCCGGGTGTCGCCTGCAGACGTGCTCTGCGATCACTGGCGCGCCGCCATGGCGACCTTGACAGGGAAGTGAAGGAACTCCACCGCGGACTCACCGATCTCACCCGCCAAGCCGCGCCGGAACTACTCGAACGACCCGGTGTCGGCGTCCAAGTCGCGGCGCAGTTGCTGATCACCGCTGGAGATAACCCCAACCGCCTCGTCTCCGAGGCAGCGTTCGCCCACTTGGCCGGCGTCGCACCAGTCCCCGCCTCCTCCGGAAAGCGACAGCACCGACACCGACTCAACCGCGGCGGTGACCGCGCCGCGAACAACGCGCTCTACACCGTCGCGCTGGTCCGTATGCGCTTCCACCAGCCGACTCGCGCCTATGTCGCACGCCGCACCGCTGAAGGTCTCTCGAAGAAGGACATCATCCGCTGCCTCAAGCGCGCCGTTGCCCGTGAGATGTTCCATCTCCTCACCAAGCCTGCAGCCCTCTCGGTGCACGCCCACAAACCACTATCGTCAGCCGCTTGACATCTATAGGAGCATCCCCGCCCGCGTGCTGGGCAACCTGCTGACCGAAGCATCCCCGGACATGATGCGCCAGCTCCTGCAGAACATGATCAACGCCCTCCTCTCGGCTGACGCCGATCTGGTGTGCGGCGCCGAATGGGGACAGGCCTCGCCGGGGCGGCTGGTTCAGCGCAACGGCTACCGCCACCGGCCCTTGGACACCCGCGTCGGCACCGTCGATGTCGCCGTCCCCAAGCTGCGTTCGGGGACCTACTTCCCGGAGTGGCTGCTTGAGCGCCGCAAACGCGCCGAAGCCGCTTTGATCACGGTGATCGCGGACTGCTACCTCGCCGGGGTGTCGACCCGCCGGATGGACAAGCTCGTCAAGACGTTGGGAATCGACGGGTTGTCGAAGTCCCAGGTCTCCCGCATGGCCGCCGACCTCGACGAACACGTCAACCAGTTCCGCCACCGTCCCCTGTCCGAGGCAGGCCCGTTCACGTTCGTCGCAGCTGACGCGTTGACGATGAAGGTCCGAGAGGGCGGCCGGGTGATCAACGCCGTCGTGCTCGTGGCCACTGGCGTCAACGGCGATGGACACCGCGAAGTGCTGGGGCTGCAGGTCGCCACCTCCGAGACCCGCAGCGCCTGGAACACGTTCTTCGCCGATCTGGTCGCCCGCGGCCTGGCCGGCGTCCGTCTGGTCACCTCCGACGCCCACGCCGGGCTGGTCGAAGCCGTTAGCGCGAACCTGCCCGGAGCGGTCTGGCAGCGTTGCAGAACCCACTACGCCGCCAACCTGATGTCCGTGACACCCAAGACGATGTGGCCGGCGGTCAAGGCGATGCTGCATTCGGTCTACGACCAACCCGACGCATCCTCCGTCGAGGCCCAGTTCGACTGGCTGCTGGACTACACCGCCGAGAAGCTTCCCGCCGTCGCCGAGCACCTCGACCAGGCCCGGGCCGACGTGCTCGCCTTCACCGCCTTCCCACGCGATGTCTGGACCCAGATCTGGTCGAACAATCCCGCCGAACGCCTCAACAGGGAGATTAGGCGCCGCACCGACTCCGTTGGCATCTTCCCCAATCGGGAAGCCATCATCCGGCTCGTCGGGGCCGTCCTGGCCGAACAGACCGACGAATGGGCCGAAGGTCGCCGCTACCTCGGACTCGACATCCTCACCCGCTGCCGCCTCACAACCCTCCCCGGCACCAACACCGAGGAGGTAACCGAACCCGTCGCCCTCACCACCTAAACGAAGGAACCCCCGCTACACCACTCCACGGGACTTGACCCACTATGAGGGACTCAACTGACAGCTACACGAGTACACCTTCACGTTGCTCGGAGCAGCCTTGAAGTGGCCGGTGCCGCAGTAGGCCACACGCGTCTCCCGCCTCGGGCAACGGGCTGGCCGTCGACACGGCGATGACTTGATCGTACGTCCTGCAGTCACTGACATTCGCAATATCCGAAGCGCCGGGGGGGTGTCCCTATGGTTCCTGTCAAGCGGCGGCTGGTGTTCTTGGTTGGTAGTAGGTGCCGTTGCGGAGCATGGCGTGAAGGACGTCGACGCGTCGTCGGGCGAGGCAGACGAGGGCGGCGTTGTGTTTCTTCCCAGCGGCGCGTTTGCGGTCGTAGTAGGCGCGTGAATCAGGATCGTGGAGGGCTGCGAAGGCCGAGAGGAACAGTGCTCGTTTGAGGTGTTTGTTCCCGCCGCGTGAGGGATGCTCTCCGCGGATGCTGGATCCGGATCGCCGGGTGACCGGGGCCAAGCCAGCGTAGGCCGCGAGATGGCCTGCGGTGGGGAACGCGGAGCCGTCACCGACGTCGAGGAGGAGTCTGGCTGCGGTCCTGATGCCGACTCCAGGCATTGACATCAGGAGCTGGGAAAGAGGGTGCGCGTCGAGGGCCTCCTCGACTTGTTTGGCGGCCTCAGCGCGCTGCGTGAGCAGGCCCTGGAGTTGGGCTGCGAGCTGGGGCAAGACCAGCTCGGCTGCCCGGGTGCCGGGGACGGTCACGGTTTGCTCTGTCAGGGCCTTCACGATGGCCTCGACAAGGCGCTCGTGCATGCGTGGCGCCAGCGCTTTGGCGGTGGTGGTGAGACGGCGCCTACCGGCGTCGGCGAGTCCGGTGGGGCCGCAGTACTTGGCCAGTAGGGCCAGCACTGCGGGGTGGCTGATGTTGCCGCCGATGGCGCGTTCGAGCGCGGGGTGGATCTGGGTCAGGAGGCCGCGGATCCGGTTGGAGACGCGGTTGACTTCGCCTGCGAGGTCGTCGTCGAACCCGACGATCACGGCGAGGTCGGCGATCAGGTCGTCGTCGCCGCCGACTCGGCGCAGCGCGTGGGGCATGGTGCGGCCGGCCTCGGCGATGATGTAGGCGTCGCGGGCGTCGGTCTTCGCGTTGCCCGGGTGGAGATCGGCGATGCTGCGCATCGCCAGTCCCGGTAGGTAGGCGACCTCGATACCCATCGCGCGAGCCACCGTGACCGGCAGGGCGCCGATCGTGGCGGGCTGGTCCACGATCACCAACACCAACCCATGGGCGGTGAGCTTGGCGAACACCTCACGTAGAGCAGTCTCATCCTGGGGCAGGGCCTTGTCATGCAGTCGTTTCCCGCCAGCGTTGAGGGCGGTGGCGTGGTGGTGTTCTTTGCCGACGTCGAGGCCGACGAACACGTCGAAGCGGTGTTGGTCCATAGCGGTCCTCCTCAGAGGGTTCCATTCTGGCCGCAAGTCAGGCGAAGATCGTCGGCACCCACGTTACGAGAGGCCACGCTGTCATGCAGCGGGCCGTGTCCCTATCAGCGATCAACCCACGCCACCAGGACCCGGTGACAACACCCCCCGGATCATCAACGACAGGGGCAGTAAGTCATGCCGGGCCTGGCGACCAGAACCCCGACCATCGGGGATACCTAGAAGGTAACGGGGGTCGGTTTCCAGCCAAATGCCGTAGTAAATGCGCGAATGGGGGACGTTGTGCACTGTCGGGGCGCTAGCGTCGCCACTAAGGAGGCGTGAGTGAGCGACTATGACGTGGACCTGCATCAGTTGCGGGACTTCGGTGTGCAGATGCGCGGGATCGCGGCGGGTCTGGACGGTGACATTTCGCCGCCGGCATTGGACGGGTTCGCCGAGGCCATGGCCGGTGGGGTTGCGGCCCAGGCGTCGCCAGCGGCTGCTGCTGCTTGGCTGTCGGGCAGTCAGGTATTGATTGAGCATTTGGCAGCGCATCCCGACACGGTCGTTTCGATAGCTGATGCGTACCTCAAGCAGGAGGAGGACGCTCAAACAGCGATCACGGGGTTCTTTGAGAGGACTCAGCGGTGAGCTACTACTGGGCCATGGCCGGGCAGTGGATGGCATCAACTCTGAGATCCACTGCTGAGGCCCATCTGGCCCGCGCAGCGGCAATCCGGACGGGGGCGCAGAGCATCGGCGCATTGCGTCCGCCGGTGTGGACCGGGAGGGCAGCACAGACTGAGCGCGCCGATCGTGAGGCGATGACAGCCCGAATGGATCGGACTACTCAGGTTCTGGAGGGCTACGGTCGGCTTGCCCGCGACACGGCGTCCGAGCTGGCAGCGATCCAAGCTGATCGGGCAGCCATCGTCAGCGAGCTGAACGCGTTGGGGTGGTTGATGAACGCCTTCGGGGTGCTGTCCCGGCTGAGTCCGACCAGTTCAACCGGGGCAATTGAGGCGGGCATGGTCGCTGACATCGCCCGGCGCGCCGAGCAGCTCGACCGAGGTGCCGCCGCGGCGCTGGACTCGGTGGCGTCCTCCTATCAGCGGAATCAGGAGCGGCTCGAGGCGCTTGACACCGTCAACTCCTACCAGTTGACGTTCCTCGAGGGGGCGTTGGACGGCCTCGACTGGCACTTCGACCCGAACCTCGATGAGGTCCTCGAACTTCTGCCTGAGAACGATCCGTTCGGTATGACCCGCGAGGAACTCGCGTTCCTGCTGGAGACCAATCGTCAGGCACCCGCCCTGCTGACGGATTTCCTCAGCACGGGCAGGTGGGGGCCAGCCGTCGAACATGCGGCTCTGAGGGCGTATATAGCGATGGCTTCCGACGGGGTGGTGAGCCGAGGAGTGAAGGAGTTGCTTGAGAAGCAGTACGGGTTTGATCTCGATGACGCCCGCTTTGCCACAGACGGCACACCGCTGGCCCCGAAGATCCTCGACTCCGGTCGGGCCATCGATGGTCCGCAGGCCGCGGGGTCACCGTTGGATACCATCCTCGACGACATGGTGACCAGCTACAAGTACACCTCGGACATGAATCCTGACGACACCAACGTGGTGCGTGTCCGCATCACGGGCGATCCGCCCGTGTTCACTGCGGTGATCCCTGGCACGACGCTGGCGTTGGAAGATCCCAACGGGTGGGGTGGCGATCCCGAGGGGACCGACTGGCCGGCCAACGTGAACCTGGTCGGATCGGGCAGCTCGTCGGCGAAGGAGTCGGTCATGGCAGCCATCGACCTGGCAGTCAGAGACTATGAGACACGCCACGGCCCCATCCAGGGCAGGCCGGTGGTGAACCTTGCTGGCCATTCCCAGGGAGGGATTCTCGCGGCCAACGTCGCCTCGGAGCGGTTCTTCGCCAGCCGATACGACGTCAACGCCGTGGTGACGGTCGGGTCACCGATCGGCAGCATCAACGTCGGGAAGGACACGAGGGTGCTCAGCATCGTCAATGAGCATGACGTGGTCTCCAGGATCGACGTCGGAACAAGCCGCGGCCTCAACATCACAGAAGTCACCTTCACCGACAGTCACTACCCACAGTCGCAGACCGAACCAGGAGGCGATCTGACGACGCACTCCCATGAGCCGACGACGTACCGGGACCGGCTCCTCACCGCGACAAAGGCCGATGCTGAGGCGCTGCGCGGGTTCGAGGCCAGCCTGCTCGGGGCTGGCAAGACGGACTCGGAGACGATCCTGGTCAGCTTCGGACGCAGACCATGACGACGCGACAGGGACGTGGCGTGCTCGCTGTCGTCGCGCTGGTCGCCACGGCGTTGTTGAGTGGCTGCGCCGTGTGGGAGATCCTCAACTCCGGCCCGACCGGCCCCACCAGCGACCCCTCCCAACGCGGCACGCTGCGCAGCAGCATTGAGGAGCAACTAGGCGCACTTCAGGGTGTGACCCACGTCACCACCTCGACCGACCCCAACGTCGGCGGCCTCAACAGCATACTGAGCCTGGAGATCACGGTGACGAATCCTGAGGCCCCAACCGACGAGGCGGCCTGCCTTGCGCTGATCGACACCTATCTGGAGACGATCGCCCCCACCGCCGTTGCGATGCCTGACGAGAACGGGACCGTGTGGCTGATAATCAACCACGAGGAGCGCGCCCATGGCGTGTGCAACAGGGAGACCGATCTGATCCAGATGGCCGAACAGTTCGGATTGGAGCGTCCCCGATGAGCCTCGCGGATGAGTCCCAGATCAGCGTCTCGCGGGTCAGTAAGACCGCGTGGGGTGCTGCTCTTCACGCTTGGCGAACCGGCAACTGGTCGCAGTTGAGCGAGCTCCAACGCCTCGCTTGCCGGGCCGCCGGAACTCTCGACCAAGACGGTTGCCCACAAGGCATCTGGCACCGGGCGCTTGAGCTCAGCACCAGGGCCACCTCCCGCACCGTGTTGATGGCCAGGAACGGTCAGGTCGGCTTCCTGAGCATCGTGGATCGAAGCGTCGGCGACCTGCTCACAGTGACCAGCCGTGTCCTCCTCGACGACACCACCGACACCGTCACCGCCTTGGAGAGCAGCCTCGAGGTCGCACTCGCCCCGCGCAGCCAGGCATGGCCGTTGTTGCGTCGCGTCATGCCACCTGACACCCGGTTCCGATCGCCCGCCCCTGCAGGGCCCACACGCCTCGACCCCCTCACCGGCCCAGCGCCTTCGGCGTGGGCCTCCGACGCAGAGAACCGCGACTGGGTCACCAGACTTGCCAGACGCCTTCCAGAGGACACACACGGTCCTCAGCTCGTCGCCGAGACCATCACCGGCGAAGGCTCTGTGCGGCACAGCTGGTGGCTCGACGCGGGTAGCCTGATACGGCTGTCGCCTGACTGGGCAGGTGCCGTCAAGCCAGGCGACGTCGCAACCGTCCTCTGCCCCTGATTTGCAGCCTTGCGATGGGGCTCGCTGTTGGGAAACCGTGACGGGTGTCTGCTCTAGGCTGGGTCCATCCAGACGTGAAGGACATCCATGCCGAATCAGCAGTGGCAGGGCCACCAGCAAGGCCCTCCGCAGCAGGGGGCGTCCGGGTGGCAGGCCAACCCGCAGCGGGGGTGGCAGGGCCCACCCCCTCAGCAGCCCTACGGTGCACCGTCGCGCAAGTCGAACCGTCTGCCGCTGATCGTCGCCGCAGTGCTGGTCGCGGTCGCACTGATCGGTGTGGGCGCCTGGTTCCTGACCAGACCCGCGGCCACACCACCGACGGTTGATCCTTCGACCCCGAGCGCCAGCCAGCCCCTCGAGCCGAGGCCCACCCCGACGGTCGCGAAGCGCGACCTCACGTTCGACGACCTACCACAGGAGGTCAACGGCTGGCGCGCCAAGCCTGCGGGTACGGGAGCGTATTACATCACGGAGGGACGAGAAGCCCCCCATGGTGGCGACGCCCTGATCACCGTGACTGGGGTGAACACCGGCCTCACGGCGGAGGCTGCCGCATCTGGGATGGCTGGCCTGGTGGAGTCCTCGGATGGTCATGTCGTGTGTGTCCCTGAGGACACGGTCGGCGACACGTCCTGCTTCATCGATACCTCGACATTCACCATCATCATCGCCAGCGCCACCCCGGCGGACGGCATCTCGCTGGAAGAGGTCCAGGCGATCGCTGACGCGATCGCAGCGAAGTATCCCTGAGTTCAGGAGCCGGGCCAGGGATCGGGGATCATGCTGCGCGACGCATCCACCAAGAGGCACCGTGTTGCGACTAGCGATCAGGGCCCCGGCGAACCTGGCGTGGGGCACACTGGCCGGGTGAAACGACTGGCCTGTCTGACTTCGCTGCTGGGTGCTTTCGTCGGCTGCGCGGCTGGTCCGGATGTCGATGCCATGATCGCGGCCGGGGTGCGGGAGGCTGGCACGTCATCGGCGGATGCGTTCGTGGTGGAGCGCTGGGCAAGCAAGCGTGAGTGGACCCTGGCCTGGTACACCGGGCATGGTGCTGAGCGGGTCGAGGTGAGGGACCTGCGCACGGGGCCGGTGGCGCTCCTGGAGGAGGACAGCGATCCGGGCTCATCTGCGGAGCGTCCGTCGTTGGACGTGGAGTCGCTTGATGTGGCGGCGATGGTCGAACGGGTCGAGTCGTTTGACTCCGACACGGCCGCGGTGATGGTGCAGCTGTCGCTGAGCGGAAAGCTGATCGAGGAGTACCGGTGCGAGGACATGGTGGAGGCCCGACTCGAGGGCGAGCCGCTGGCCGACAAGCGGCGCTGGCATGAGCCCGACGAACTGGAACGGATCTGGTCCCAATCGCGGGCCATGACCGGCACGATTGAGGTGCTCGGGTTCAACGTGGCACCCAATGCCCTCGGTGGACTGTTCTCCCTGGACATGAGGTCGAGCGCGTGCCCGAGCGGGTTCGGCTCGGTGCTGTGGGCCGCTCCCGACATGAAGGACAACCACTACACGACGGGCGTCGTGCTGCCTCAGGTGGCCCAGGACTGGTGCAGGGACGATGGTGAGGGGCTCCGGGGGAGTGTGACCCTGGACGACGTGTGGGCATGTCTGGACTCCCGTGCTCAGGAGTTGGGTGTGGAGAGCTGTGAGATTCAGCGGTTGAGCGTGACTGCCGAGACCTGCGAGGGTGAGCGCTATTGAACTTCCGGCCACTGTGTTGACCGCTGTCAGGGGCGTTGGCTGAGACATGTCCTAGTCTGGGCGGCAGCCGACGACGTGAAGGACACCTATGTCGAATCAGCAGTGGCACGGCCCCCAGCACGGCCCTCCAGGCCCACCACGCCAGGGGACGCCCGGGTGGCAGGGCAACCCGCAGCAGGGGTGGCAGGGCCCACCGCCCCAGCAGCCCTACGATGCACCGCCGCGCAAGCCGAACCGGCTACCCCTGATCATCGCAGCCGTCCTGGTCGCGGTCGCTCTGATCGGTGTGGGTGTCTGGTTCCTGATCAGACCTGGCGACCCGCCCCCGACAGCTGATCCCTCGACACCTGGCACGAGCCAGGCCGCCGACCCGACACCGACCCCGACGGTCGAGAAGCGCCGGGTCACGTTCGAAGACCTTCCCCCTGAGGTCAACGGCTGGCGCGTGAAGCCTGCGGGGACGAGCGGCTACTACATCACCGACGGACGACAAGACCCCAACGGTGCCGACGCCCAGATCAACGTGACTGGTGCAGACGACGACTCCTACTCCCTGGAGCTAGCCGTGGAGGGTGCTGACGATCCAGTCGAGTCCTCCGGCGGCCGGGTGATCTGCGTCCCCGAGGACTATATGGGCGACATTGCGTGTTTCGTCGACACCTCGACCTTCACTCTCATCGACGTGACCGCAGCCCAACAAGACGGCATCACATTGGAGGAAGTCCAGACCGTCGCGGATGCGATCGCGGCGAAGTACCCCTGAGTTCAAGAGCCTGGCCAGGGATCGGGGATCATTGAGCGCGACGCGTCAACCAGACCCTGGACTTCATCGAGCTTGGCTTGGGTCGTCTCCCCGCCGAGTTCAGCGTCCAACCGGAGGGTCAGCCCCGTCAGGGCGGTGGTCGCCGCATGTGTGCAGGCGAACGAGCCTGGAACTCCCGGGTTCACCTTGGTGATCTGGCGCTGTTGTCGACCGATGGCTCGACTGATGTTACTCATGATCGCTTCGTTCAGGTTCGCCACCTCGCGGATGCTGCTGGGCATCCGGAGACTGCCTGCGACCAGTTGCGTGACTGCGGTGATCTGGCCAGTGGCTGCGCCGCCGTAGCCGCTGGAGGCCATGCCCTCCCAGCCTGGGATGCTCTGCAACTTGGCTGTCAGCTGGGCCACTTCTCGCAGCGCTGCCTGCTGCGCCTCCCAGACCTGCTCCTTGGTGCGCAGATCGGCCACAGCCGGGCCGGCGACCGCCTCAGCCTCAACCAGGCGGGCCCGCTGCTCATCGAGCAGTTCGAGGTTCTTGTCCTGCAGGACCTTCCCGGCGAACTGTGCGGCGGCAATTGCGACGCGCAGCGCAGGTGAGATGGTGGTCAGCACCTTCGTCGCGTTGTCGAGATGTTGGCTGTCCTTCTCGTGGGCCGCGATCACAGCGGCCCGGAGCGTGTCGTGGCTCGAGACGGCCTGGAACTGCGGGGCCGCGCCGCCGCCACCGCCCTGTGCCGCCGCCTTGGCTGCGGTCTCCATGGCCTTGTGGATCTTCGCCACGATCTGCTTGGCCAAGTCCACCGCCGCGCTGATGGGGTCCACCGTGACCACCTCACCTTCCGCTCGCTACCTGTCAGCAACGCCACCGCACCATCGAGCCGGCAAATGCCCGCTGACAGCCTGCGATGCGCCTGCCAGGCAAGCTATCGCCCGGAAGGGTCAATGTCTGCCCGTCGGGTCCCAGACATGGCCAAAGGTCGAGGTCGGCGAGCCTCGGTCAGCGGTTCGCCGGCGCCACGGCGGCAGCCGTGGGGACCAGGCCAATCGAACTGATTGCGGCGATGAGCAGTTGGCCTGCCGCTAGCAGCGATCGACGTGTCGAGGGTGCGCGGGAGTCACACTGACCAGGAGCCGTCGGGCCAGATCACCTGGAGGAGCTGTGCTCCGGCGATCAGCTTGCGGCATTCGGGGCAAGGCTCGCAGGTCACGTACAGGGTGGGGGACTTGTGCAAGGACGATGGTGAGTGGTCCAGGGGAGTGGGTCCCCGGAGGATGTGTGGGCATGTCTTGGCTCCCGTGCTGAGGAGTTGGGTGTGGAGAGCTGTGAGATTCAGCGGTTGAGCGTGACTGCCGAGACCTGCGAGGGTGAGCGCTATTGAACTTCCGGCCACTGTGTTGATCGCTGTCAGGGGCGTTGGCTGAGACATGTCCTAGTCTGGGCGGCAGCCGACGACGTGAAGGACACCTATGTCGAATCAGCAGTGGCACGGCCCCCAGCACGGCCCTCCAGGCCCACCACGCCAGGGGACGCCCGGGTGGCAGAGCAACCCGCAGCAGGGGTGGCAGGGCCCACCGCCCCAGCAGCCCTACGATGCACCGCCGCGCAAGCCGAACCGGCTACCCCTGATCATCGCAGCCGTCCTGGTCGCGGTCGCTCTGATCGGTGTGGGTGCCTGGTTCCTGACCAGACCTGGCGACCAGCCCCCGACAGCTGATCCCTCGACACCTGCTACGAGCAAGGCCGCCGATCCGACACCCACCCCGACGGTCGAGAAGCGTCCGATCATGCTGGAGGACCTTCCCCCGGAGGTCAACGGCTGGCACGTCCAGCCCGGCGCGTCAACGGGCGGCTACTACATCACCGAAGGACGAGAAGATCCCAACGGCGGCGACGCGCAGATCCACGTGGTCGGTTCCGACGTGGACCTGACCCCCGAGGAAGCAGCCGATGGAGCTGCCGAACCTGTTGCCTCCTCCGGCGGCCGGGTGATCTGCGTGAGCAAGGATATCGGCGGCAGGATCGCGTGCTTCGTTGAGACCTCGACGTTCACACTCATCGACGTGAACGTTGGCCCACAAGACGGAATTACGCTCAAAGAGGTCCAGGCCATCGCAGACGCGATCGCAGCACAGTACCCCTAAGCTCAGGAACCCGGCCAGGGATTAGGGATCATTGAGCGCGACGCGTCAACCAGACCCTGGACTTCATCGAGCTTGGCTTGGGTCGTCTCCCCGCCGAGTTCAGCGTCCATCTTCAGGGTCAGCCCCGTCAGGGCGGCGGTCGCCACATGAGTACAGCTGAACGAGCCCGGCACCCCTGTGGGTGCCTTGCTGATCTGGTGCGTCCGGTGGCCGATCACCGTGCTGATGGCCGTCATGATCGCTTCGTTCAGGTTCGCCACCTCGCGGATGCTGCTGGGCATCCGGAGACTGCCTGCGACCAGTTGCGTGACTGCGGTGATCTGGCCAGTGGCTGCGCCGCCGTAGCCGCTGGAGGCCATGCCCTCCCAGCCTGGGATGCTCTGCAACTTGGCTGTCAGCTGGGCCACTTCTCGCAGCGCTGCCTGCTGCGCCTCCCAGACCTGCTCCTTGGTGCGCAGATCGGCCACAGCCGGGCCGGCGACCGCCTCAGCCTCAACCAGGCGGGCCCGCTGCTCATCGAGCAGTTCGAGGTTCTTGTCCTGCAGGACCTTCCCGGCGAACTGTGCGGCGGCAATTGCGACGCGCAGCGCAGGTGAGATGGTGGTCAGCACCTTCGTCGCGTTGTCGAGATGTTGGCTGTCCTTCTCGTGGGCCGCGATCACAGCGGCCCGGAGCGTGTCGTGGCTCGAGACGGCCTGGAACTGCGGGGCCGCGCCGCCGCCACCGCCCTGTGCCGCCGCCTTGGCTGCGGTCTCCATGGCCTTGTGGATCTTCGCCACGATCTGCTTGGCCAAGTCCACCGCCGCGCTGATGGGGTCCACCGTGACCACCTCACCTTCCGCTCGCTACCTGTCAGCAACGCCACCGCACCATCGAGCCGGCAAATGCCCGCTGACAGCCTGCGATGCGCCTGCCAGGCAAGCTATCGCCCGGAAGGGTCAATGTCTGCCCGTCGGGTCCCAGACATGGCCAAAGGTAGAGTCGGCGAGCCTCGCCGGGCGGCTTCATGACCCGCAAATGCTCCGCGTGGGCCCGTTGCGGGAAGACCCGCAAGGGGTCAGGGGACCAGTACTCCGCCGGCGGGGAGCAGGTCTTCTCGACCGTCCACTGTCAGGTTCTCATCGCGGCGGCGTCGCCGACCGGCGGTCGGGTCGTGATCGCCGAGGGCCCACGTCGTGGTCCGGTCGCCCACTCCAGTCAGTTCGACGCCGATCAGGGCGTTGGGCCTGAACTCCCAGCCTGACCTCGGCAGCTCGGCGACCCGGGATGTCTGTCCGGAACCCGGAACTCGTGGCCACTCCGCCCGTCCACCGGAGGGCGCCCCGGAAGATGAGCCTGCTGCGACGTCGCAGGGTGCACCGTCCTACGGTAGCTGGGCGCCTCCGACCTGGAGCTTCGCTCCTGCTCTGCGGTCGAATACCAGCGTCGGCACTTTCGTTGTCATCGGACTCCTGGCATTCCAGTGTCTGCTGCTACTGGTGATCATCTTCTTCGCCGTGCCGCTGTGGGGATTCCTCGGTGTGGGGAGCCTGGAGGCCTACGACGAGGAGGTGACCAGCCAAGGTCGGACCCTCGACTCCGCGACCCGCGAGCTGACACGTCAGCAGGACAGTGAGTATCCGAACCTCAGGGTGGACGCCGACAGCGGCTGGCTGACGGGCAGCCTTGACGGCGCAGGTGAGATGTGGCAACTGGAACTCGACGCCGCGGGTGGCGGCAAGGACTGGGTCGTCACCTGTGACGTCACCGGACGAGACGACGACCCGAAGCTCGACTTCGGCCCCGAGATCGAGGAACTCTGAGCGGTCTCGTCTACGCGGCGGGCGTAGGTCCCAGCGCTGTTACAGGCCGAGCACGCTCTCCGAGACCATCCGCCCGTTGAGGTAATACCAGGAGCGTCCGCTCTTCATCTCGACGGCGGGTCCGTCTGTGCGGTGCAGGCGGCCGTCGACGTACCACCGCTGCATGCCGTTGGGGAGCACCATTGCCGGTCCGTCCAGCCTGTGCAGACGACCGTTCTGGTGCCACTCCTGTCTGCCGTTCGGCCAGGTGCGGGCGGGTCCGTCGATCCGGTGCAGCATGGTCCCGCGCCGGTACTCGACGACCCCCTCATCGGTGGTGACCTGCTGCGACTCAGGTGGAGCTGCGGCGCAGGTCTCGCGCGCATGCAGCTCGATACTGCATGCGTCGCTGACGTGGCCCGACTCCGGCCGGGCGATCTGGATTGCGCCGACAAGAAGGGCTGCGAGGCTGAGACCGCCGACGGTGGCGGCGAGCGCCGGTGGCATTCGCATGCTCCGAATGAGTGCGCTTCACGACAGAATCGAGCCTTGCCGCCCAGGAAAGACACCAACCCGGTCCAACCTGGACAAGGACGGTGAGCGGTTTACGTCCCGACCGGCGCGTTCACGACATCGTGAGCTGCACATCGTCAGCCACCCCGCCGAGGATGGTGTAGTCGCATCGCGTCTCCTGCAGGAGCGAACCCAGCACGAACTCGTTGACGGGGCCGTGCGCCACGAGGCGGGCGATGAACCGCTGCCACGACACGCCTCCGCCCAGGTCGCCGTCGAGCCAGAAGGACCTGTGTCGGGCTCCGAGGATGTCCCTGGGGCCGACCGTCGCGGCCTTTGGCGGGACCCAGGACCAGTCGGCGCCGAAGGTGTGCAGGGCGTTTTGCATGATCGTCATGGGGTGCAGTTCGACGATGCGCCCCGGGGCATCGCGGTAGGCGTCGAGATCGCCGTCGAACTCGGCGCCGAGGTGTGGTTCCCAGAACGCGATGTGGCCGCTCCAGCCGATACCCCCGTAACAGACGTCCGCGCCGCCGGCGTCCTCGATCATCGCCGAGTAGCTTGCGATGTTGGCGCTGTCGGGGAAGTTGATGTTCTCCTCCGCCGGCCGCAGGCGTTCGTCGATGAGCCCGAAGAAGTTCTTCCACATGGCCGCGCGGAAGGATCCCTCCCACGACTCCGGGGCGGTCCTTCCCTCCTCGTCGGCGTACTCATCCATGTTGAACGTCGTCACGTGCTCGAGGCTGAGCCCTTCCTCATTGATCATCGCGGCCGCGATGTCGTACTGGGGCACCGGCCCCACGGGGAGGATGGCCGTGAACCGTCTCCCCGCGTCGCGCGCCTCCCTGATCCGACCGACCAGGTCCTCCGCGAAGGCCCGGTACAGCGCGCCACGATCGTCCTCGACGCGGATCCGGAAGTCGGGGTTTGCATGTTCCGTGATCTGCGACCTCGGGATCTCGCGGGCTGCGCGGCAGGCATCCGCGTCCCGGAACGGGAGAAATGACGAAAGCGAGTAATCAAAGCTCATGGAAATCCCTCGTGAGAGCGCCGTGCCGGCGGGTGGATGCCTGCTCCCTTGCAGGTGTCACAAGCCTAGTCTGTTTCCTTGGATTGGAAGCAAATTTCCAAGAATTGGATATTGCTCAGCCGAGTACGTCCGCGTTCACGGATCCGACGGAGAAGAGATGGTCGATGATGGTCCAGGCCGCCCCGAGGCACGATGCGTTCTCAGCGGTGATCGTCGTGTCGATGGCCAGCTCGCTGATGCTCAGCGGCAGAGCTCGTGCATAGAGCGCGGCCCTCAGGTTCTGTGTCAGCGGTTCGATCAGTGACAGGCGTCCGCCGAGGACGACCGTCTCGGGGTTGAGGAAGTCCACGAGCACGGCGACCGAGGCGCCGATGGCCGTGCCTGCCGCCCGACAGAGCTCGAGGGCATCCGGATCGGCGCCCGCCACGAGCTCGACGAGGCCTGCGGTCGTCGCCACGGTGTGCCCCCGTTCGCGCAGGTGCTCGATGATCGCTGTGCCGCCGAGACATGCTTCGAGGCAGTCGTCGCGGCCGCAGAGGCAGGTTCGCGTGAAACTGGTCACGACCGGCATGTGGCCGATCTCTCCCGCACCGCCGGTGTGGCCTCGGTGGACCTCGCCGTTCGTGACGATGCCGCACCCGAACGCGGCTCCGAGCTTCAGGTACAGGAGGCTGCGACTCGACGAGCGCGCCGTGCGATGCTCGCCGAGGGCCATCAGCGTGCCGTCGTTGTCGATGATGACGGGAACGCCGTACCAGCTCTCGAGGAGCGGGGCCATAGCCACCTGATTCCAGGAATGCAGCAGCGTCGGGCCGACCAGCTTGCCGGTGCGCGAGTCGACGGGGGCCGGAATCGAGAGCCCGATGCCCTTCAGGGGCGGCCGACTTCCGGGAAGGGCCTTGAGGGAGTCCTCGAAACGCTCATGCAGCCAGTCGAGGGTGGCGTCGATGTCGTCCGAGGCCGCCACCTCGTACTCCTCGACGGTCAGGACCCGGCCCTCCATGTCGACGATGCAGACGCGGGTGTGGCGAGATCCGAGGTGCGCGGCGATCACGATGCCCCACTCGGCGTTCACCGTCAGGGCCCGCGGGCGACGCCCGGCCTTCGCGGTGCCCGTCTCACTCAGGTATCCGCGCTCGAGGAGGTGGTCGATCCTCGATGCCACCGTCGTGGGTGACATGCCGGTCTGGCGGGCGAGCTCGGAGCGGGAGATCGCCGGGTTCTCGCGGACGAGTTGGAAGATCTCACCCGGTGTCCAAGCGAGCGAACGGGTCAGATTCGCGGTGCCGCCATCATCGGTGAACAGGGGAGGCTCGATTCTTCCGTCGGATGTCTAGCGATCGGCTCCGGCTGCCTCGGCATCCGTCACCAGGCTGTCAATCTCGATCCGCCCGCCGCCGCGGAGCGAATCACGCGCGGCGAGTGCGACCTCGAGCGCGCGCACAGCCGCCCCAATACTACTCTCGGACGCCTGCGTGCCCGACTCGGCACAGCTGAGGAAGTAGGCCGCCTGGCGTGCGTACGGATCGTCTCCAGTGACGTCGACGGAGTACCCACCGTCAGCGCCCGCGAGCCGGTATCCGTCCAACCCCGGGTAGGCGCCCTCGCCCTGGTCCGTGGGGGACGCCGCCGACAGCTCGTAGTCGGCGATCCCGGCCTCGCCGATGAGGCTGATCCCCGCAATGAAGGGGGCGCCTGGAGGAAGGTCGGCGTGGCTGAGCACCTGGCCGATCCCGCCATCGGCGTACTCGATGGTCGTCTCGAACGGCCCGTAGGAGGTCACGGCGGTCGAGGTGACGGCGACCGGCCGGCCAAGATAGAGGTTCATCTGGTCGAAGTCATGGACCGCCAGGTCGACGATCGCGCCACCCGACTGGGACTCGTCGTGCCACCACTTCGCCCAGTCGGGACGGTTGATCAGCCGCCGGGCCCGAGCAGAAAGGATCCTGCCCAGACGTCCGGAGGCCACGTCCGAGCGCAGGACGCGATGCCCTTCGAAGAACCGGACGACCTGCGCCACCATGAGGACGCCCGGTGCGGCGTCGGCCGCCTCCTTGATGGCGAGCGCGTCCTCGAGCGACAGCGCGATCGGCTTCTCGAGCAGGACGTTCTTTCCTGCCTCGAGGAGCGGGACCGCGATCTCGCGGTGCGTCGTGGTGGGTGTGCACACCGACACCACCGACACCGAAGGATCGTCGAGGATGACGCCGAGATCGGTGACCAGCTCGGCATCCGGGGCCGCCTGGAACGGGGGAGCAGGGCGAGGGGTGTACACGTAACGGATGTCCGCGCCCCTGCCCGCAGCGGTGTAGGCGGCCGCGTGGGTCTGCCCCATGTAGCCCTGTCCGATGATCGCGATGCCTGTCATGTGAGTCTCTCCTGAGTCCTGGTCGCCGACGACCATCCGAAGATGCGGTCCATGGCCGCTGAGGTGTTGTAGATGAGCTGGTCGGAGTGGAAACGGTAGGGCGGCATCATCTCTGCGCTGATGTACCCGTCGTAGCCGATCTCGCTGAGGGCCCGGTTGACGGCCGGGAAGTCGACGTCGCCGGAGAGGAGGTCGACGAAGCTATCGAAGCCCCCGGGGGATCGCCGGTAGTCCTTCACGTGGACGGCACGGATCCTGTTACCGAGGATGCGGATCCACTGTTCCGGATAGCCGGTCAGGAGCGCATTGCCGATGTCGAAGTAGGCCCCGACGTGCGGGTGCCCGATCTCGTCCAGGAAGGAGCGCATCTCCAGCGGGGAGAGCAGGAACTTGTTCCATACGTTGTCGACGCCGATCTGCACACCGGCGTCGGCCGCGTGATCCGCGAGGGAGGCGATGGACTCCAGGGCACGGCCGTAGGCCGCGTCATAAGCGACCACCTCCGACGGCGAGACGAAATCGACACCCACGTAACCGGGGACGACAAGGACCGTCTGTGCTCCGAGGGCATTGGCCACATCGATCTGCCTGCGGATGATCTCCATCGCACGGCCGCGCGTCCGCGCGTCATCGCTGACCAGGTTGTTCTCCCACACGAGCCACGAGGCGAGCGAGGGAAGCCCGATGCCCGCGTCCCGGGCCAGGTCGCGGATTCGTGTGAGCTCCCGCCCGGTGCTGGTCAGTGAGACCGCGCCCTCCTCTGCGAGGCAGAACTCGAGGCCTTCGTAGCCTGCCTGGGCTGCGAGCCGGACCGCCTCGTCCGCCGAGGTCCCCTCGCGGAATGACCAGTAGTTGATCCCCTTGCGCGGCCCGTTCATGTGCGCCTCATCTTCCCGAGATTGCTGAGCACGACGGCGACCACGATGATGGCGCCGGTGATGGCCGTCTGCAGGTAGGAGTTCACCGAGAGCACGGTCATGGCATTGGAGATCACACCCATCAGGATCACGCCGATGAAGGCCCCTCCGACGGACCCTCGGCCTCCCTCGAAGGTGACGCCGCCGATCACCGCCGCCGTGAGCGCGGACAGTTCGTAGCCCGTCCCGACCGTCGCCACGATGGAATCGAGACGCGAGACGAGCACGATCGAGGCCACACCCGCAAGCAACCCGCCGATGGTGTAGACGAGGGTCTTGTACCTGGTCACCCGGATTCCGGAGAGATAGGCGTTCTCCTCGTTGCCGCCGATCGCCACGACACGTCGCCCGAACCGTGTGTGGTTCAGGAGGACGTACATGAGGATGACGACGACGAAGAGGAAGATCAGGGTCGCGGGGAAGATGCCTGCGATGCGGGTACGTCCGATGAGGTCGAACGCCCCGTTGAAGCCCATGAACTGGCCGCCGGAGATGACGAGGGCCAGCCCGAAGTACACGCCCGACATGCCGAGTGTGATGATCAGTGGCATGGTGCGGGTGAGGCTGATGATCAGCCCGTTGACGAGCCCGCACAGCGTCGCAACGCCCACCCCGATCAGCACGGCGAGCCACACCGGTGCGCCTGCCTCGATCACGGTCGAGATGATCACGCCCGCCAGCGCCATGATCATGCCGATGGACAGATCGATGCCTCCTGAGATCAGCGCGAGGGCCATCGCCATGGTGAGGATGCCGAGCACGGAGACCTGCTGGAAGATCGACACGATGTTGGTGATCTTCATGAACTTCGGGTTCACGATCGTGATCACGATGGCGATGAGGGCGAGCACCCCGATCAGTTTGAGGTTCTGAGACCGAAGCAGGCTGCGCGCCCTGTCGCTGACAGGCTGCGTCGGTGTCGTTGTCGTGGTCATCGTCCCTCCAGGGCGTGGGTGATGATGGCCTCCTCGGAGACCTCATCCTTGTTGAGTACCGCCGCGACGGCTCCGCCGCGGATCACCAGAACGCGGTCACTCATGGAGACGAGTTCGGGCATGTCAGAACTCACCATGATGATCGACTTACCCTGCTGGCACAGGTCGGTCATTGCGCCGTAGAACTCGGCCTTCGCGTTGACGTCGATACCCCGTGTCGGTTCGTCGAAGATGAACACCGACGAGTCGACGAGGAGCCATTTGGCGAGGACCACCTTCTGCTGGTTCCCGCCGCTGAGGAAGCGCACCTCCTGATGGAGGCTCGCCATCTTCGTGCGCAACTTCTCGAGGAGCGGTCGCACCCGTGACGCCGTCGCACCGATCCGCATGAACCACCCGGATGTCACCTTCTCGAGGCCGACCGCCGTCGAGTTCTCGAGCACACTCAATCCGAGTGCCAGCCCGAGCCGCTGCCGGTCTTCCGTGATGTGGGCGATGCCCGCGCCGATGGCGTCCCTCGGAGAGCGGACTCTGATCGTCTCCCCGTGCATGCGGATGGTGCCGCTCGCCGGTCGGTCCGCGCCTGCGATGGCCCTCACGATCTCCGTGCGTCCCGAGCCGACCATGCCCGCCACGCCCAGGATCTCTCCGCGGCGCACGTCGAGGCTCACGGGAGGGGAGTCCGGCGTGACGCACAGTGCGTCCACCTCCAGCACCACCTCTCCGACGGGGTGCGCGGCCTTCTTGTAGAACATGTCGACCGGACGGCCGACCATGTCGCGGGTGACGTCGCCAAGATCCACGTCCCGATCGGCGTTGTCCCTCACGCTGATCACCGTGCCGTCGCGCAGGACGACGATGCGGTCTGCGATGCGCTGCACCTCCCCGAGGAAGTGCGAGATGTAGATGACGCTGATGCCTGCCTCGGCGATCCGCCGCACCATCCGCAGAACCCGCTCGGCATCTTCTACGTTGAACATCGAGGTCGGTTCGTCCATGATCAGCACCCGTGGCTTGAGCACGAGCGCCTTGAGGATCTTCACGAACTGCTGCTCGGACACGGACAAGCGCTCGACGAGTTCCCTCGGGTCGAGCTCGATGCCGAGGAAACGCGACTCCTCGACGAGCCTGCGCTGTATCTGCTTGTAGTCGACGAACATGCCCGCTCTGACCGGCTCGCGACCGACGAACATGTTCTCCAGCACACTCATGGTCGGTACCAGGAGGTTCTCCTGATGGATGATGTTGATCCCGGCCGACTGCGCGTGCACAGGGTCGAGTCCGCGGTGTTCCTCGCCCTCGACGATGATGCTCCCCGCGTCAGGCTGGTAGCCCCCGGAGAGGATCTTCATGAGGGTCGACTTTCCGGCCCCGTTCTCGCCGCAGACGCTCAGGACCTCGCCGGGGTACACGTCGAAGGTGACGTCGCGTAGGGCGTGGACGCCGTCGAAGTGTTTGCTGATCCCGCGGATCGCCAGTCGGGGCTGATCGCTCATCTCTGATTCCGTCCTACAGGAAAGGGGCGCGCGCGAGGCGCGCCCCTCGTGTTCGGCTATTCGATCCCGCCGATGAACTCGACCGCGGCGTCGCTCGCTCCCAGCTGACGGCGTCGGCGATGTTGCTCTTGTCCACGGCGATCAGCGGAAGCGGGGTGAACTTCTCCGGGGTCTGGCCCTTCACGACGCTCTGATAGAGATTCTTGAACGTGGTCAGGCCCTGGAGTGAGACGGGCGCGGAGATCGTGGCGGTGATGTCGCCGTCCTCGATCATCTTGAGCCCGTCGGGGCCTCCGCCCGTTGCGACGATCGGGATGTCGGACTTGCCCGCCTCGTCAAGAGCGTTCTTGACGCCCTTGCCCATCTGCTCGTTGTTGGCGAAGACGACGTCGAAATCGGTTCCTGCGTTGATCGCGTCCGCGGTGACGTTCATGGCGAGTTCGGTCTCCCAGTCGCCGTGCACCGTGTCGACGATCGTGATCTTGTCTCCGAGCTTCTCCATCGCGCGGTCGATCCCCTTCTGATACGTCTCGTACACGCCGCCGCCCTTGGCGCCTGCGACGTAGAGGACCTTCGCGTCCGGGTAGGTCTCGGCGATGTAGTCCATCGCGGTCTCGCCGATCAGGTCGTACTCGGCGGCGATCACCGAGATGTACTGGTCCTCCGCCAGATCGGGCACGGTGTTTTCGAAGGTGACGGGGATGCCCGCGTCCTTCGCCATCTTGCCGAGCGTCGCCGCCTGCTCGGGTGAGATGGGAAAGATCGAGATGCCGTCGACGTCCTTTGCGATGAGTTCCTGCATCAGCGAGACCGACTTCTCGAGGCTGTTCTCGGCGTCAAGGTTGATCACCTCGACGGGTGTGTCGACCTTGGTGGCGGCGAACTCGAAGGCGTCGGCGCTGTACTTGTTCCAGACGTCCTTCATGTGTAGGCAATGTTCCCGAACACGTAGGTGTCGCCGTTCTTCGGGCCGTCGGCGCCCTCCTGAGGGGCGGTGTCGGGTTCGGTCGTGCAGGCCGCGAGGGCGAGGGCCAGCGCGGTGCCGGCGACCACGCCACGAAGTAGTTTCCTGAGTCGCATGTCTGTTCCTTCGGGTGAAGATTCGGTGATGTTCAGTGCCGCGCCAACAGCTGGCGGGCGTTCTCGGCGGAGAGAGCCAGGGCCGAGTGCACGGCCTCCACGCTCTCCGGGCCAGCGGGGGTGAACTCGATCTCGATGCTCAGCGGCGCCTCGCATCCGGTGTCGGCAAGGGCCGCGAAGGTGGCGTCGAAGTCGATGTCACCGGTACCGACGGCGGGGAAGTTCCACTCCGTCTGCTCGCCTGCCTTGTCCTTGAGGTGCAGGGACGCGACGTGGCCCGCGTTCTCGCGCAGGTCCTCGTAGGGACCCACTCCGCCGTAGAAGATCACGTTGGCGGTGTCGTAGGTCATGGCGATCGCCGGGTGGTCGACCTTGTCGAGCAGCTGGGCCACGAGCGCTCCGCTGCCGTAGTTGTTGCCGTGGGTCTCGATGGTGAGCGTCAGGCCGCGATCGTGCGCCGCTTCCGCCAGCTCCCGGAGAATGCCGACGAGTTCCGCGTCGTCCTCGATCACGGTGGCGTCATCGTGGGTCTCGCCAGTGCTGGTGACGACGTACCGGACGCCCAGGCGTGCGGCGAGGTCGAGATTGCGGACGAAGTCCGCGCGTCCCTCGTCGGTGAGGATGTTGGTGTGGCCGCACATGCCGATGGCGACGACTCCGTGCTCGGCCAAGAGCGACGTCAACTCGTCGATCTCGGCATCGGACATCTCGTGGCGCGCGTGTTCGGTGTAGCCACGCACGGCGGCGATCTCGATGTTCCCGATGCCGGCGGCCCTTGCGCCCGCGACGGCTTCTTCGAGCGAGTAGCCGTGGTAGGTGTTGCTGTTGAGGCAGAGGGGGTTCTTCATGTGATGACTCCTTCGGGCCGCACCCTTGCTGGCCTGGCAGGAACACTACACAGCTATTTCAGGTTGGTGGAGTGGTATTTCCAACATTTGGATAATACTGTTCCAGGAAGGTGGCTGAGGAACGGCCGCCACGACTTGAAGGGGGCCACCATGAAGGTTCTGGCCATCGGTGCACATCCGGACGACCTCGAGATCCTGTGCGGGGGAACTCTGGCCCGCTATGCGCGGGAAGGGGCGGAGGTGACCATGTGCTCCGTGGCCAACGGCAACCGCGGCTCGTTCATGCACAGCCGGGAGGAGATCGCAGCGATCAGGGCCCGCGAGGCGGCGGCGTCGGCCGAGCTGCTCGGCGCGCGGTACGTCACGCTCGGCGTGGGGGACACCGAGCTCAACGCGGCCGATGAGACCCAGCGCCTCGCCGTCACCGAACTGATCCGCAGCGTGGACCCGGACGTGGTGATCACGCACTACAACCAGGACTACATGCCCGACCACAACGAGGTCTCCAACCTGGTGGAGGCCGCGATCTTCTTTGCAACGGTGCCCTTGTACGAGACGGACTCGGCGCCCACCGCGGCCGTCGCTCCCCTGTACTTCATGGACACCCTCGGAGGCGTGGGATTCGTCCCGACGGAGTACGTCGACATCTCCGACGTGCACCAGACGAAGCTCGATGCGCTCGGGTGCCACGAGAGTCAGGTCGGATGGCTTTTGGAGCACGACGGTACCGACACCCTCGGCAACACGCGGATCTCGGATCTGTACCGGGGCAACCAGTGCGGGGTGAAGGCTGCAGAGGGGTTCAGGCAGAGTCTGCGGTACCTGCGACTGCGGACGTCGCGGCTGCTGCCCTGAACACCGAGGCTCCCGCCGTCCGCGCGTTGGTAGCTTTGGCACGTGATGAACAGCCGATCGGTCGGTGATCGAGCCCCCGGCGGCATCCGCATCAACCCCGTGGTGCTCGTGCTGATCGCGATCGCATCGGTGCAGTTCGGGGCCGCACTGGCCAAGGGCATCTTCGAGCAGGCCTCGCCCCTGACGCTCGCCTTCCTGAGGGTGCTCATCGCGACCGCCATCTTCCTGCTCATCGCCAGGCCGCGGATGACCGGGCGTTCCGCGCGCGACTGGCTCGTCGTCACCGCCTACGGCCTCTGCCTCACCGGCATGAACGCGGCGATCTACTTCAGCTTCGCGCGGATCCCCATCGGGGTCGCCGTGACGCTCGAGTTCATCGGGCCACTCGCCCTGGCCGTCATCGGCTCGAGGCGGCTCGTCGACCTGATCTGGGTCGCGCTGGCGGCGACCGGAGTCGTCCTGCTCGGCGCCCTGCCGAGCGACATCGACCTCGTGGGCGCGCTTCTCGCACTGCTCGCCGGCGCCATGTGGGCCTCCTACATCGCCCTGGCTGGGCCGGTCGGCCGCCGGTGGGACGGAATGTCCGGGCTGACGATGGGCAGCCTGATCGGATGCCTCGCGTTGGCCGGGCCCGCGCTCGTCCTTTCCGACGGCGCCTTCGGCCAGCCGAAGGTGTGGGCGGTCATGGCGCTGGTCGCGCTGCTCAGCACCGTCATTCCCTACGGCCTCGAGTTGCAGGCGAGACGCACGATCAAGGCCCCGACGTTCGGGATCCTGATGAGCCTCGAGCCGGCTGCGGCGGCCATCTTCGCCTGGATCGTGCTCGGCGAACTCCTCGGCGCGGTCGAGTGGTCAGCCATGGCCTGTGTCATCATCGCCTCGGTCGGGGCGATCCTGACTGCCCATCGGCGACGCCCCCTTGGCCAGCCGGCAGTTGAGACGGATCCTCGCCCGCCCGCATGACAGGGGTTCCGAGGGAGAGCCGGGAACCCTGTCATGGGCCTCTGGGCATGCGTGCGGAGAGGCCAGACATCCCTGGTTTCCCCTGGTGGGCCCTCGTCATCGGTGCCGGCATCCTCGCCTATGTCCTGCCGATCATGCTCACCGGTTTCGGCGCGTCACGTCGCCAACGGGCGACGGCGCGACACCATGGGGCTGTCACCGATGAGGGAGGAGGCGGAGATGGCTTCGCGCAAGGCGGGCACGCCAGCCCTGCAGGCCCTGCTGCGGGCGGGGGTGGCGCACAACGTCCACGAGTACGAGCATGATCCGCGGGTCGCGAGCTTCGGGTTGGAGGCCGCCAACGCCCTCGGGTATCCAGCGGAGCGGGTGTTCAAGACCCTCATCGCCGCAGACGAGAGGTACCTGGCCGTCGGGATCGTGCCCGTGGACGTCAACCTCGACCTGAAGGCCCTCGCCACCGCCCTCGGGAGGAAGAAGCTGACGATGGCCGCCCCGACGCTCGCGGAGCGAACCACGGGCATGATCGTCGGAGGGATCAGCCCCATCGGACAGAAGCGGCCCCTTCCGACGGTGGTCGATTCCTCTGCGCTGGACCACGAGACGATCCTCGTCTCGGGCGGAAGGCGCGGCCTCGACGTCGAGCTTGCGCCCTCGGCGCTGATCGAGCTGACCGGGGCGGCCACCGCACCGATCGCCGCCCGCCGGTGACCCTGCGCCACTAGCATCGGGGCATGGCAGACGACATCACCACCGCACACAACGCATCTGAGAGCCGCTACGAGATCCACGTCGGCGACGAGTTGGCGGGGGTCATCGACTACCGCGACCGTGACGGGGTGCTCGATATGTACCACACCGGCGTGGAAAAGCAGTTCGGTGGGCGGGGCCTCGGCACGCGGCTCGTCGAGTTCGCGCTCACCGATGCCAGGGACTCGGGCCACACGGTGATCCCCACGTGCCCGTTCATCGCGAGCTTCATCGATGAACATCCGGACTTCGCCGATGTGAGGGCCTGAGCTTCAGTCGAGGAAGATGTCGGGAAACAGCGCCTCGTCAGGGGTGCCGGGAACGGCCGCGTAACCCGACAGGTCCGTCACACCTGCAGCCTCCAGCACATCCTCGACGATGAGCGTCTGGCCGGTCAGTTGACGCGACGGCGTGGTCAGCACCGCATAGGCGGCGTCCGCGTAGATCTGCGGTGTCCTCGACACGGCCATGATCCGGTCCCCGCCGAGCAGGTTCTGGACGGCGGCGGTCGCGATGGTCGTGCGCGGCCACAGCGTGTTCGCCGCGATCCCGGCCTCGCCGAACTCGGCGGCCAGGCCGAGCGTCGTCATCGTCATGCCGTACTTGGCCAGCGTGTAGCCGGTGTGCGCGCCCAGCCATTTCGGAGAGAGGTTCAGCGGCGGTGAGAGCGACAGGATGTGCGGATTTGTCGACTCCTGCAGGGCGGGGACGGCCGCGCGGGAGAGCATGAAGGTGCCCCGCACGTTGACGTCCTGCATCAGGTCGTACTTCTTCGCTGCGAGGCCGAGCGAGCCCGCCAGGTCGATCACGCTCGCGTTGTTGAGCACCACGTCGATGCCTCCGAAGGCCTCGAGCGTCTGAGCTACCGCGGCGGCGATGTCGTCGTCGTTGCGGACATCCCCGACGATGGGAAGCGCGTTGCCTCCCGCCTCCCGGATGCGTTCCGCGGCGGTGTGCACCGTTCCCTCCATCCTGGGGTGCGGCGTGTCGGTCTTGGCCAGCAGGGCGATGTTGGCGCCGTCAGCGGCCGCGCGCAGCGCGATCGCGAGCCCGATGCCCCTGCTGCCGCCCGACATCAGGATCGTGCGTCCCTCGAGCCCGCTCATGCCCGTGCCGCCTTTGCCGCGAACGCCGCGATGCGGGCCTGGGCCTCACCGGTGGTGAGCGCCGCGCCGATCGTGCGTGCCTCCTCAGCCAGCTGCTCCTCGAAGGTTCGGGTGGGCTGCGACCGGATGAGGCGCTTGGCCTGTCCGTAGGCCGAGGACGCGCCGTCGGCCACCACCCGTGCGACGGCCTCTGCGCGAGAGCCGACGTCGGCCGGGTCCACGACCTCGGCGACCAGCCCCCAGGCGTATGCCTCGACTGCGGAGAGGAGGCGGGGGCTGAGGACGAGCTGCAGCGCCCGCCTCTCTCCGACGGCACGGGCGAGCTGTGCCGTGACGGAGAGGTCAGGGGTGAGTCCCATGTCGGCGTAGAGGCTCCCGATGCGGGAGTCGGATCCGACGACGGCGTAATCGGAGGCGAGCAGGATCCCGAGCCCCCCACCGGCGGTCGTGCCGTGGGCCGCGGCGATGACCGGGACGGAGGAGCCGACGAGCACCGAGATGCCCTCGTTGATGACCCCGGCGAGCCGCTCGACTCCGCCCTCGACGGCGTCCCCGCCTGCGGCCATCGCCCGCACATCGCCCCCTGCGCAGAAGGCACGCCCCTCGGCCCGGATCACGATGACGCGGACCGCGGGGTCGTTGACCGCCGCTCGCGTCGCGACGGTCCACTCCCGGGCCATGGTCGCATCGAAGGCGTTGAGCCGGTCCGGGCGGTTGAGGATGATGCGGGCCACTGCGTCGGAGGTCTCGAGGCGGACGGTCGGATCGTCGGTCATGCGTTCTCCCTTGAACTGATGGTGCGACCCACCCTAGTGGCCCCGGCGAGCTGCCAGGGGAGACGGCGACGCTCGCCGCTGGCTCCCCGCAGCCGGAAGCGGCACAATGGACCCCGGCAATCCAGCCAGCCTGAACACAAGGAGCACCGATGAGTGGAGTCATCACCGTCCGCCGCAACGACGACGCGGAACAGGTGGAGCTGACTACCACGACCACCGGTCTCGACCTGTTCGGCGAGGACCGCAGCGTCGTGGCAATGCGCGTCAACGGCGAGCCACGCGACCTGCAGCGCGAACTGAGCGACGGTGACACCGTCGAGCCGATCCTGATCGACCAGCCCGAGGGCCTCAGCATCGTGCGCCATTCCGCGGCACACGTCACCGCGCAGGCGCTGCAGAACCTCTTCGCCGACGCGAAGCTCGGGATCGGCCCGCCGATCACTGACGGCTTCTACTACGACTTCCAGACCAGCCCGCTGACCCCTGAGGACATGAAGTCCATCGAGAAGCGGATGGGCCAGATCGTCAAGGAGAAGCAGCGCTTCGTGCGTCGGGTCGTCACCGACGACGAGGCCCGCGCCGAGCTCGAGGACGAGCCGTTCAAGCTCGAGCTGATCTCCGACAAGGGCAGCGCCTCGGCAGACGACGGATCCTCCGTCGAGGTCGGCGCCGGCGACCTGACCATCTACGACAACGTCCGGCGCGATGGAAGCGTCGCCTGGAAGGACCTGTGCCGCGGACCTCACGTGCCCAACACCGGCTACCTCGGCAACGGCTGGGCCTTGACCCGTACGTCGGCCGCGTACTGGCGGGGCGACCAGTCGAAGGCCGACCTCCAGCGCGTCTACGGCACGGCATGGCCGACCAAGGACGAGCTCCAGGCCTACAAGACCCGGCTCGAGGAGGCCGCCAAGCGCGACCACCGCAAGCTCGGCACGGAGCTCGACCTGTTCTCGTTCAACGAGCTGGTCGGCTCCGGCCTGCCGCTGTTCCATCCCAAGGGCGGTGTGATCAAGCGCGAGATGGAGGACTACGTCCGCGCCCGCCACATCGAGGAGGGCTTCGACTACGTCGGCACCCCGCACATCGCGAAGGAGGAGCTGTTCTACACCTCGGGTCATCTTCCCTACTATGCGGACGGCATGTTCCCGGCGCTGCTCGAGGACGTCGAACGCGATGAGCAGGGCAACATCACCAAGGGCGGCCAGGCGTACCGGCTCAAGGCGATGAACTGCCCGATGCACAACCTGATCTTCTCCTCCCGGGGCCGGTCCTACCGCGAGCTCCCGCTGCGGTTCTTCGAGTTCGGCACCGTCTACCGCGACGAGAAGTCCGGCGTCGTGCAGGGGCTCACCCGCGTGCGGTCCATCACCCAGGACGACTCGCACAGCTATGTGATGAAGGAGCAGGCCCCCGACGAGGTCCGCCACCTGTTGAAGTTCGTGCTGTCGCTCCTGACCGACTTCGGCATGACCGACGTCGCGCTCGAGGTCTCGACCCGCGACGAGGACGGCAAGAAGAAGGACAAGTTCATCGGCTCTGACGAGCAGTGGGAGGAGGCGACCGCGATCCTGCAGCAGATCGCGGACATGTCCGGCCTCCCTGTGGTCGCCGATCCGGGTGGCGCCGCCTACTACGGTCCGAAGATCTCGATCCAGGCCCAGGACGCGATCGGCCGCACCTGGCAGATGTCGACCATCCAGTACGACTTCAACCAGCCCGAGCGCTTCGCTCTGGAGTACACCGCCCCCGACGGCTCGCGCCAGCAGCCCGTCATGATCCACTCCGCGAAGTTCGGTTCCATCGAACGGTTCATGGGTGTGCTGATCGAGCACTACGCAGGTGCGTTCCCCGCCTGGCTGTCGCCGGTCCAGGTGACGGCCGTCCCCGTCGCGGCCGAGTTCGACGAATACCTCGGTGGCGTGGTGGACAAGCTTCGGGCCAAAGGCGTGCGGGTCGAGTTCGACGAGTCCGACGACCGGTTCGCGAAGAAGATCCGCAACGCGTCGAAGCACAAGTCGCCCTTCGTGCTGATCGCAGGCGGAGACGACCGCGACGCGGGCTCGGTGTCGTTCCGTTACCGCGACGGTTCCCAGCGCAACGGCGTCCCGGTCGACCAGGCGGTCGAGGAGATCGTCGCGTTCATCGCCTCCCGCTCGAACGAATCGCCCGCAGCCGATGCCTGAGCCCGAGGCCAGCGACACCCTCGCGGGCGTCCCGGACGCGTTCCAGCGTCTGTGGACGCCCCACCGGATGGTCTACATCCACGGGGAGGGCAAGCCGAAGCACGAGGGGGAGTGCCCGTTCTGCGCGGCACCGGAGCGCTCGGACGAGGACGGCCTGATCGTCGCCCGCGGCGAGCACGCCTATGTCGTGATGAACCTGTTCCCGTACTCGCCCGGCCATCTTCTCGTCTGTCCGTACCGTCACGTCGCCGACTACACGGACCTGACACCCGAGGAGACGCGTGAGGTCGCCGAGCTCACCCAGCAGGCGATGCGGGTGGTGCGCCGCGTGTCCGGTCCCGATGGATTCAACCTCGGCATGAACCAGGGGGCGGTCGCTGGGGCCGGAATCTCGATGCATCTGCACCAGCACGTCGTGCCGCGCTGGGCCGGGGACATGAACTTCATGCCGGTGATCGGGCAGACCCGCGCCGTGCCGCAGCTGCTCGGCGACGCCCGCGACCTGCTTGCAGCAGCGTGGCAGGACTGACATGGGGGCAACCCGGCTCGCCTGGGCTGTCGGGGGACGCATCCCGCGCCGGCTCGGCGACGCTCTGGCGCGATGCTTCGCGCCCGTGGTGTCCCTCTTGCCGATCCCGAACCTGAAGGGGTGGGCCGAGAGCGTCGAGCAGGCCACGGGTACGGCACCGACGCGTCGACAGCGGAGGCTGCTGGTCGAGAACTGGATCCGCAACACCCTGTGGCCGCTCAGCCTCGCGCATTGGAGCGACCGCGAGGTCCTGCGCACCGTCGAGATCGACGAGGCCGACGTGGCGAAGCTCCGGACCTCCCTTGCCGGCCCCGGGCTCGTGCTTGCGCTGCCCCACATGGGCTCCTGGGACTTCGCGGGCGCCTGGTGCGCCAGGATCGGAGTCAAGGTCGTCTCGGTCGCCGAACGCCTCCCCGACGATCTGTTCGAACTCTTCCGCGAAGCCCGGGCCGGGATGGGCATGGACATCTACGCTGTCGACGAACCAGACCTCATGCGCCGCCTCGCCGAGGATGTGAGGGCCGGGCGGATGGTGTGCCTGCTCAGCGACAGGGACCTGTCGAGCAGGGGAGTGCGGATCGACTGGCCGGGCACCCCGCTCGTGCTGCCCGTGCCCGCAGGACCCGCGCTGCTCGCGCGCCGCACCGGCGCCGATCTCCGCGTCGCCACCACCCGTTTCGACGGCGACCGGCTCCGGCTCGACGTCAGTGACGTCATCGAAGGCGCCTCACCGGCGGAGCTGATGACCGGCGTCGTCGGACACTTCGCCGACGCCGTCCGCGCCTCGCCGGAGAACTGGCTCATGCTGCGCAGGGCCTTCCTGTGAGGGTGTGCCTGGTCTGCCCCTACTCGCTCGACCATCCGGGCGGAGTCGCCACCCATGTGCTCGGCCTCGCCCGCTGGCTCCGCAGCAACGGGGCAGAAGCCGAGGTACTCGCACCAGGCACCGGCACGGTGCACACCGACGTCCCGCTGAGACTGCTCGGACGCTCCGTGCCGCTGCCGTTCAACGGCTCGGTCGCCCACCTCGGGCTGAGCCCGGCGCAGGCCGCCAAAGCGAGGGAGATCTCCGCCGGATACGACCTGGTCCATGTGCACGAGCCCCTCACCCCTGGACTGGCCTATGCCTGCGCGCGGTCGGCCGATCGACTGGTGGTGACCCACCACGCCTCGTTCGAGCCCGGTCGGGCGCTCCTGCGGTTGCTGCGTGCCCGCGCCGCGCGGCTCCCGGATCGGGTAACGCTCGCGGTCTCGCAGGCGGCGGCCCGACTCGTCGGCGACGTCACTGGCGACGCCCCCCACCTCGTCCCCAACGCGATCGAGCTTCCCGAGCGGTCCGACGCGCCGCAGACCGGGCCGCCGATGGTCGTGTTCGTCGGGCGGATCAGGGAACCGCGCAAGGGCTACGAGGTATTCGCGGATGTCGCCCGCCTCGTGCCTGAGGCCAGATTCGTCGCGGTGGGGCAGGGAGGCAGGGGCGCCGGGGGAGTGGAAGAGCTCGGGCTGCTCGACGGCGCGGCACTCGGGCGGGTGCTCGACGGGGCGCGGGTGCTGATGGCGCCGAACCTGTACGGCGAGTCGTTCGGCATTGTGTTGATCGAGGGCCTGGCCCACGGCGCGGCGGTCGTCGCGAGCGACCTGGCTGCCTTCCGTGACGTGGTCGACGATCCGGCCGTGGCGACGTTCTTTCCCGCAGGCGATGCCATGGCGGCTGCTGAGACACTGCGGGCGCGGCTCTCAGCTCCGCACGATCGTGACAAGGCGAGGCAGGTCGCTGAGCGCTACGGCTGGGACATCGTCGGCCCACAGGTGCTTGAGGCGTACCGTCGCGCGGGTTGAACCACGGAACCGGTTGCCCGATGTCCTAGTCTGGTGATGTGCACGCGCAGCTCGTACCCCAGCAAGAGTATGACACCGACGCTGTACTGACGATCCCCAATGTCGTGTCCTTCGTCCGCCTGCTGGCCATCCCGGCCTTCTGCGTCCTGATCATCCTTCGCCACGATGTCGCAGCGGTCGTGCTCCTGGCCGCGTTCGGTGCCACCGACTGGGTGGACGGTTTCCTTGCCCGGCGTCTGAAGCAGCGCACCGCGCTCGGCGCGAAGCTCGACCCCATCGCCGACCGGCTGTACATCATCGCAGCGGTCGTGAGCCTACTGGTGCGCGAGATCGTGCCCATCTGGTTCGTCGTCATCCTGCTGGCACGCGACGTGATGCTGGCCCTGCTGCTCCCGAGGCTGCGTAAGCACGGGATGGTGGCCTTCCCGGTGAACTGGGTCGGAAAGGCCGGCACCTTCCTGCTGCTGTTCTCCCTCCCGCTCATCCTGCTCGGCGCCCCCGACTCTCTCGGCTGGGCATGGGCGCACTGGTCCGGGTGGATCCTCGGAACCCTCGGCGCCGTCTGCTACTGGGCCGCCGGGCTTCTGTACGTCCGCGAGGCTGTGAGGTTGGGGCGTGGCGACCCGACCTGATGCCAGCATGAGCCTGCTCACCGATCTTCAGGAGGGCGCGCTCGAACCCGAGTACCTCACCACGCGGCACCGACGCCGTGGCGGGCCGGTGCTGCTCGTCACGGTCCTCCTGCTCACGGTCCTGCTCACCCTCGCGGTGTTGCAGACGACCCGCGGCGCAGGCACGGCCGCCGAACAGCGCCAGGACCTGCTCGACCGGATCGCGGCGGCGCGGGAGAGACAGACGGCGCTGTCGGATCAGGCGGCAGAGCTCGACGCCGAGGTGCGACGGCTCGGCCAGGAGGGCCTCGGGGATCCGGCCCAACGCGAGCAGCTCGCCCTGCTCGAGGAGTCGACCGGCGCGGTGGCCGTGTCCGGACCTGGCATCGTCGTCGTCGTCGATGACGCCGAGGATGCGGACGGGACGGCAGGACTCGTGCTTGCGGGGGACGTCACCCGCCTGGTCAACGGGCTCTTCGTCGCGGGGGCAGAGGCGATCAGCATCAACGGGCGCCGACTCACGACGCTGACCCCCATCCGCTCCGCCGGTGCCGCGATCACCGTCGACTATGTCTCGCTCTCGCCGCCCTACCGGCTGGAGGTGATTGGCGACCCCGGCAGCCTTCAGGCACGATTCAACGAAACCTCGGGTGCCGCGTGGTGGCACTTTCTCACCCAGAACTACGGTGTGAGCATGAACATCACGCAGGCCGAGAACGATCTGAGCGTCCCGGCAGATCCGGGCATGAACCTGCGCCACGCCGAGCAGGGATAGGAGGAAGCTGTGTTCGCCGTACTCGGACTCATCCTCGGCATCGTCGTCGGGGTGGTGCTGCAGCCGACGCTGCCGCCAGTGCTCGCCCCCTACCTGCCGATCGCCATCGTCGCCGCCTTCGACGCCATCCTCGGGGCGACCCGCTCCTATCTGGACGGTGTCTTCTCCGACCGCGTGTTCCTCGTCTCCTTCCTCTCCAACGTGATCATCGCGGGCCTGATCGTCTTCGTCGGAGACCAGATCGGCGTCGGCTCCCAGCTCTCGACGGGCGTGGTCGTCGTGCTCGGTATCCGCATCTTCACCAACGCGGCCGCGATCCGAAGGGCCCTGCTGCATGCCTGAGCCGCAGGCACACGAGAAGTTCGTCGAGGAGACGCCACAGCCCGTCGACGAGACCCCGGTCGCGCCGGAGGTAGCCTCGCCGCGCAGGGCCGCCGAGACCGCACCCGAAGGTCCGGCACGCCAGGGCGGGCTGCTGCGCGAGTTCTTCCGGCCGAGCCGCGGCCAGTTCGTGGTGGGCATCGCGTTGTTCCTGACCGCCCTCATCGTCGTCATGACGCTTCGGGCGCAGGCGAACCAGCCCGAGTTCTCGAACGTGCGCCAGGCCGACCTGATCCAACTGCTCGACAACGTGTCCGCCGAGACCAGGCGCCTCGAGGACGAGGTCAACGACCTCGAACAGGCGCGCACCGAGTTGATGAGCGGAGCCGACCGCGACCAGGCCGCCCGCGAGGAGGCGAACCGACGCCTCGTCCAGGCGCAGATCATCGCCGGGACCGTGCCTGCCACCGGCCCGGGCGTGCGGATCGAGATCTCCGATCCTGAGTCAAGGGTCACAGCCGAGCTCCTGCTCGACGCCGTCGAGGAGCTGCGCGACGCCGGGGCGGAGGTGATCGAGCTCAACGACTCCGTGCGGCTGGTGATGCGCTCCCACTTCACCACGGACGAGCAGGGCCGCATCGTCGCCGACGGAACCGTGCTCGAGCGCCCGCTGAGCATCGAGGCCATCGGCGATCCCGCGACGCTTGAGGCGGGGGCCCGCTTCCGGGGAGGCCTCGTCAGTGAGGTCGAGGGCGACCGGGTGGCGGGCAGCGTCACGATCCAGCAGGTTCAGGACCTGCGCATCGACTCGACCGTCGAGCCTCAACCCAACCAGTTCGCCCGCCCGCGCTGACCCGGTTGATGGCGGGTGATAGGTTTTCTCAGGTAGCGTTGTACGCACGCGGAACATCGCGATTTCCCAGCCGATGCCGACCAGGAAGTGTCTGACTATGAAGTGCCCCAAATGTGGATCCGAGAGCCCGGCCGAGGCGCGCTTCTGCAGTGTGTGTGGTGCCTCGCTGACGGAGCACACCGGCGACACCACCACGATGATCGCCGTCACCAGCGATGAGCGCGACGAGCACGAGCTCACCGACCAGGAGCTCGCAGCCGTCAAGGAGCTCGCCCCCGGCAACGCGCTCCTGATCGTCAATCGCGGCCCCGGCGACACCAACCGCTTCCTGATCGACTCCGACATCACCAACGTCGGCCGCCACCCGGAGTCGGACATCTTCCTGGACGACATCACCGTCTCCAGGCACCACGCGAAGTTCGTCCGCAGCGGCGGCAAGCTCTACCTGGAGGACCTGGGCAGCCTCAACGGCACCTATGTCAACCGCACCCTGCTCGACGGCCGTACCGTGCTGCGTGAGGGTGACGAGATCCAGATCGGCAAGTACCGCGCAACGATCTCGCTGAGCGAGCCCGGAAGCAACTGATGCCCCCAGCGGCTCGCACGATCGGCCGCGTACTGGAGATGATCCGCCCGGAGTTTCCGGACATCTCGGTGTCGAAGCTGAGGTATCTGGAAGCAGAAGGGCTGATCGCGCCCGACCGCCAGCAACCCTCCGGATACCGCCGTTTCAATCAGGAAGACGTGGACCGCCTTCTTTACGTGCTGCGGGCGCAGCGCGACCGTTACCTTCCGCTGAAGGTCATCCGTGAGGAACTGGAGGCGCTCGACAGGGGAGAGCAGCCTGCGAGCCTGACCGCGCCCGAGGAGGAGCCGGCTCCCGAACCGAAACAGGCTCCGCGCACCAGCGGCCCCGGCCTGATGACCCGACGGCAGGTGCTCCAGGAGTCCGGCCTGGGTGAGGCGGCGCTGATCCAGCTCGAACGTCTCCGGGTGATCCAGCCTCGGCGCGGGTCGCAGCTCTACGGCCGGGAGGCCGTCGCGCTGGCCGTCTCAGCCAAGAAGCTCGTCGGCTACGGGGTTGATCTGCGTCAGATGCGCGTGCTGCAGCAGGCGGCGACCATGGAGGCCGCTCTCGTCGAGCAGGCCTTCGACCAGTACCGGCGCCGCTCTGGGCCGCCGCCCGAGGTGGTCTACGACCTGTACAAGGTCGTCATGCAGGCCCACGCGGCCCTGCTGCACGGGCACATCAGCTGATTCCTGAGCCGACGCCACCCTGGACCGGGGTTGTACGGTTGAGACATGATCGGCCTTGAAGTCGTCGGCATCCGGCTGCTGACCCCGGAGGATCCACCCGTGCTGCTCCTGCGCGAGGAGGACGGGACACGATGCCTCCCCATCTGGATCGGCAACCAGGAGGCTGCCGCCATCGCCTCCGCCCTGGAGGACGAGGTGCCGGAGCGTCCCCTCACCCACGACCTGCTCGCCGCGGTCATGACGCTGCTCGAGCCGGACATGGGAACCGTCATCATCGTCGACATGGAGGACGGCGTGTACTCGGCCGAACTGCATGCCGGTGGACACGCCATCGACGCGCGACCCAGCGACTGCGTCGCGCTGGCGCTGCGCCTCGACTGGCCGATCCAGTGCCCACGGGAGCTCATGGATCAAGTCGGGGTTGAGGTTGAGGCGGCCTCCACCGACGAGGTTGAGGCTTTCCGAGCGTTCCTCGACAGCGTCAATGCTGACGACTTCGACAGTGATAACCCCTAGTCAACGGGCTTTGGCGGGGATGGTGCGTGGACGTGACGCCGCGCCAGGCGGAAATGCGGCCAACGGATTCGGGGTCGGCTTGGGCGTGTCGTTGACCTCGACGCTCGGGGCCGGTTAGTTTCAGGGGGTGCCGGCGACCTGTCGGCGACGTGGACGAAGTGAGGCAACGTGTCCAAGACACCAGCGCTGCAGGAAGTGCTCTTCGACGGTGACTTCGCGCCCGTGCCCAGTGACACCGGCTACCGGGGTCCGATCGCCCACCGCGTCGCAGGCATCACCTACCGCCAGCTGGACTACTGGGCCCGCACCGGGCTCGTCGTGCCGTCGATCCGCAATGCGGAGGGCTCGGGCACGCAGCGGCTCTACTCGTTCCGAGACATCCTCCTGCTGCGCGTGGTGAAGCGCTTCCTCGACGTCGGCATCTCGCTGCAGCAGATCCGGGTCGCGATCGAGCATCTGCGCGAGCGTGGGATCGACGATCTCACCGAACTGACGCTCGTCAGCGACGGCTTCAGCGTCTACGAGGTCACCTCGGCCAACGAACTCTTCGACCTCACCCGCGGCGGTCAGGGCATGTTCATGATCTCGGTCAGCAGCGTCTGGCGTGAGCTCGAGGGCACCCTCTCCACCCTTCCGGGCGAACGCACCGCCGAGGAGGCCGCAGAGGCCCACCCCGGTGACGAGCTGGCCGCCCGCCGCCGCGCCCGCGCCGTCTGATCCCCTGATCGCCATGACCCGGTAGGGTCATGGGGGTGAAGCAGTGGATTGACAGGGTCATGAACAAGCCGACCGTGGCTCACGCCTTGGCGGCGAACGAACGCTACAACTCGCGGCTGGGGCCGCAGTTCGCGGCGGGCATCACCTACTTCTCGGTACTGTCGATGGTGCCGATCCTGATGTTCTCTTTCGCGGCTCTCGGGCTGACCCTCACGGTCATCCGGCCCGACCTGATGGACACCGTCCAGGACATGATCAAGTCGGCGTTCAGCGATCCCAACCTTTCGAAGACCATCGGAGGTGTGGTCACGCAGGCTTTCGAGCAATGGCCCTCCGTCGGCGTCGTTGCCGCGCTCACCGCGGCCTACTCCGGCTCCAACTGGGCAGGCAACCTCAAACGCGCAGTGCGCGTGATGTGGTCGAAGGAGTTCGAGGACGCCGCCGAGAAGAAGAACTTCTTCCTGGAGCTGCTCTTCAACCTGCTGATCTTCCTCGGCCTCCTGATCTGTGTCGTGTTCAGCGTCGGCGTCGCGACGGTGGGAGGAACCTTCTCGCGGTCGGTCGTTGAATGGCTCGGCTGGGATCATGTGCCTGGCATCGGCATCCTCTTCGCTGTCTTGACCATCGCCCTGAACTTCGTAGCCAGCTGGATCCTGATGGCCTTCCTGTTCATGGTCCTGCCCAACCAGCCGGCACGACCCAAGTCCTGGCTCGTCGGCACCCTCATTGGTGCTGTGGTACTGACCCTCCTCGTCCAATTCGCCGGCCGCATCATGGGTGCCTTCGGGGGCAACATGTCCGCCTCGTTCTTCGGACCGGTGATCGTGATCATGCTGCTGTTCAACATCATCGCCACCACCATCCTGATGTCTGCCGCGTGGGTCGGGTCGGCCGACGAATGGCGCCCGGCCCTTGAAAAGAAGAAGCAGGACAAGGCCGATCAGGAGGAGGCCGAGCGGGCCCTCCCCGCGCAGGGCGAGGCGCCCGAGAAGATCCACGACGCGGCGGCCGAGGCGGCGAGCAGACGCTGGGCGGCCACCAAGTCGCTCGACGACCTGCGCGGGGCCGACCAGACGCTTCCCGAGCTCGACTCGCAGACGAAGGTCAGCCAGAAGGTCGCGGCACGGGGGATGAAGGTGAACCTCGGCATCGGCTACGGCGTCGGAGCCGCAACGGGCATCGGCATCGGTGCCCTGATCGTCGCCGCGGCGAGTAAGCTCTTCTCGCGGAAGTGACCACACGGCAACGGCCGGCCGCCCCGAGGGGAGCGGCCGGCCGTCTCTTGCGCTGGCTCAGTGGGCCTCAGCAGCGGCAGGGAACTCCTGGCCGATCGCCTCGAGCATCTCCTTGTACCAGTCCTGGTTGATGTCGAAGGGCTTGCCGCCCTTGATCCGGTCGAACGCGATCGCGCTGAGCACGTCACCGTTCTCCTCGTCCTGGCCGATCACGCCCGGCTCACCGCGCAGCGCACAGTCGACAGCGAGGTCGGTGCACTGCTTGATCAGCGCGAGGTCGGCGTCGTTCGCCGCCGCCGAGCGGGAGAAGTAGCCGGACTTCTGGATCATGACCTTCTCGGCCTTGAGCTTTTCGGCGAACTGCGAGCCGAACCAGGCGCCCGGGTTGACCTGATCGAGACGCACGTGGCCGAAGGGGTCGCGGGGGACCTCTTCACCGTTTGCCTCCATCTCGGCGACGATGGCGTCGAGACCGGCGCCCTCCGAGAGGAAGATGGTCACGTTGCCGACCTCGTCCATGATCTTGTTGAGGCGCTCGGCCTCCTTCGCGATGTCGATGACGCCCTCGGGAACGTAGACGCCGTGGATGTCCCAGGCTTCCTTCGAGAGGCCGATCTCCGGCAGCCACTGCTGGTCCTCGACCCACTCGCGGTACTTCTGCGCCGTGGCGGCGGTCAGCCATCCGCAGTGGCGGCCCATGACCTCGTGCACGATCAGCATGCGCGAACCCGAGTTGTGCTCCGCCACGATGTTCTCGGCGAAGATCGCGCCCTGCTCGGCCGCGGTCCAGGCGCCGAGCGACTGACGGATCGGGACCACGTCGTTGTCGATCGTCTTGGGAAGGCCGACGACGGTCAGCCCGTAGTCGTGCTCGGCGAGGTAGGCGGCCAGGTCAGCGGCGGTCGTGTTGGTGTCGTCGCCACCGATGGTGTGCAGGACGTCGACGCCGTCCTCGACGAGGCGGTCGGCCGCGACCTTGAGCGGGTTGTCGCCCTCGGCCACCAGGCCGCGCTTGACGAGGTCCTTTGCGTTGGTCAGCTTGACGCGCGAGTTACCGATGGGCGAGCCGCCGAACGTGTCGAGGAGCGCGGCGTTGGCGCGCACGGTGTCGTCGACGACGAGGAAGTCGCCCTTCAGCAGGCCCTGGTACCCGTGGCGGTAGGCAATGATCTCGACTTCCGGGGCGACAGCGGTGTAGCGCTCAATGAGCCCACCGATCGCGGCGGAAAGGCAGGGGGCGAAGCCGCCGGCCGTGAGGATGGCTACCTTCTTAACCATGAGTGTCCTTTCGTGAAACTTCGTAACGCAGACGCGCGTCGTCTCCAGCCTATTGCACGTTGACCTGACGGCGGAGTCTGGGTCGGCCTGCGGCCAGTTGTCCACAGCTTCACCCGTTCCGGGCGTGTCGAGGCCTTGTCCTTGCAAGGATGATCCGATGGACCAGCGGGGGATCAGCGGATCGGTGCAGACGGTCATCGTGCTGCCCGTCGCGCTCGGCCTGTTTCTGCTTCTGCTCCAGTGGTCCCTCGTCGGATGGGCGGACGCGACGGTGCTCGCCGCCGCCCAACAGGGGGCCGCCGTCGGCGCACCGGTGGAGGCGAGGGTGGCCGATGCGGAGGCGGCCGCCGGGGCGGTGGCCGACAACGGATCACTGACCGACGTGAAGGTCACCGTCTCGCAGACCTCGACCGAGGTGGTCACCGTCGTGTCCGGCCGGGCCGTGACGGTGCTGTGGCCGCGACGCGTCGAGAGCACCGTGATGGTGCCGCGGGAACGGCTGACCGGGTCATGAGGCGCGATGAGCGGGGGCTGGCGGTCTCGGTCGAGGCGGCCGTCGTGCTGCCGGCCCTCGTGCTGTTCATCGCCCTGCTGCTCAGCCTGGCCCGCTACGCGCTGGCCGAACAGGACGTCGGCTCAGCTGCCGCGGCAGGCGCGCGTGCAGCGTCGCTCGAGCGGTCAACTGCCGGCGCCCGCGAGGCCGCGAACGCGGCCGTAGGGCAGAACCTCTCCGAGCACAACGTCACGTGTCTCGAGACCTCGCTGCGGGTCGACGCCGCAGCCGTGTCGCGACCGCTGGGGGAGAGGGGCAACGTCACGGTCCTGGTCGGCTGCCGGGTCTCGCTCGCCGACATCTCGCTTCCCTTCATTCCCGGGAGCGTGAGCGTCACGGCGGAGCGGTCCTCGCCGGTGGACCCGTTGCGCGGCCGCTGACCCCACTCGGCCTCCTGCCCCGACTACGGTTGACGCATGACGATTCCACAACGACGCCTGGGCCAGTTCACGGTCTCCGCCATCGGTTACGGAGCGATGCCGATCTCGATGAGCAACGGGACTGTTCCCCCGCGTGACCAGGGCATCCAGACCGTCCACTCGGCGCTCGACGCAGGCATCACCCTGATCGACACCGCCGACATCTACGCGCCCTCCTGGGATTCGATGGGACACAACGAACTCTACGTCGCGGAGGCCCTGGGGTCCTGGACCGGTGACCGGAGCCGGATCGTCGTCGCGACGAAGGCGGGGATAACCCGTGCGGAGGGAGAGACCTGGGGCCGCGACGGCTCCCGCGACTACCTGCGTGGACGTGTCGAGGCCTCCCTGAAGAACCTCGGCGTGGACAAGCTCGACCTGCTGTACCTGCACCGCCCTGACCGGGCCATGCTCTACGTCGAGGTGATCGAGAACCTCGCCGCCCTCAAGCAGGAAGGACTCATCGCGGAGATCGGCGTGTCCAACGCGAACGTGGAGGAGATCCGGATCGCCATCGACGTCCTCGGCGAGTCCGGCCTCGCGGCGGTGCAGAACGAGTTCTCGCCCAAGTTCAACCACACGTCGATCGATGAGCTGCGGCTGTGCGCGAAGGTCGGGGCTGCCTTCCTTCCCTGGTCGCCGCTTGGTGGCACGGGCGGTGACGCGAAGAAGCTGGGCGAGCAGTACCCCGCCATCGCAGAGGTCGCGAAGGCCCACGACGTCAGCCCGCAGCAGGTCACCCTCGCCTGGGAGCTCGCGCTCGGCGAGCACGTGATCCCGATTCCGGGCGCCTCCCGTCCCCAGTCCATCCTCGACTCGGCCCAGGCGATGACGCTGCAACTCACGGCCGAGGAGATCGAGGCGCTTTCTGCCTCGCTGCTCTGAACCGCCGAGGACGGCGCCCGGTCACCGATCGGGCGCCGTTTGTCCTCCTTACCCGCTGATGGTGACTAGGCTTGGTGGATGGCTCAGTACTTTGATGTCCACCCGCAGAACCCGCAGCTGCGCTCCCTGAACCAGGTGGTGCGCATTCTGGAGGGCGGTGGCCTGATCGCCTATCCCACCGACTCCGGGTTCGCCCTCGGTTGCGCCCTCGGCAACGGTGAGGGACTCGAGCGGATCAGAAAGATCCGCCAGCTCAATGACAAACACCACTTCACGCTCGTCGTGGACGAGTTCGGCAAGCTCGGCCAGTTCGTCGAGATGGACAACTGGATCTTCCGCGCGGTGAAGGCGGCCACCCCTGGTCCGTACACGTTCATCCTCAAGGCGACCCGCGAGGTCCCGAAGGTGATGCAGCACCCGAAGAAGCGCACGGTGGGCGTTCGCATCCCGGATCACCGGACCACGCTCGCCCTCCTCGACGCCGTCGGTACCCCGCTGATGAGTTCGACGCTGATCCTTCCTGGCTTGTCGGAGGCGATGACCGACGGCTGGACCATCAAGGAGGAGCTCGACCACCAGGTCGACGCCGTGCTCGACTCCGGCGACGCGGGCACCGAGCTGACCACCGTCGTCGACCTGAGCGGAGACACGCCCGTGGTTGACAGGGTTGGGGCCGGCGATCCGGCCCCGTTCGAAAGCTGAAGCACAAGAGATCGTGGCCCCCGGCGAAATGCCGGGGGCCACGATCTGTGCAGTCAGTTCTTGAACAGCACCAGGATGTTGAACACCCACTTCTTCGATTCGGTGGAGGTGTGGCCGCCCTTGCCGTCGGCCTTGGCGGAGACGACTGAGGGCCAGGTGCAGCTCCGGCAGGCGCCACGGCCCGTGGCGGCGGTGTCGCACTCGGTCATCCACTGACGGCCGAGTGCGCCGTCCACCGGTTGGTGTAACCGAGCGGGTTGGACTTCCACTGCTCGCGCGACATGTACGGCAGGTAGTTGAAGGCCCATCCCTGCTTTGACGACGTAGTCATCGCCCTGCCTGATCACGATGCTGGCCCAGAGGTCAGTGCGGCAGCGGGTGGTCTGCGAGTAGTCCTCGCAGGTGGTGTTCCAGGTGCGGCGTCCTGGCGCCACACGTGCGAGCACTGCGCGCACCGGAAGCGGCGGATCGTGACCAGCAGGGTTGTGGGGCGCCACCCGAACGGCTCGTGCGCCAGTTCCCTGGTCACGGTGTCCCGCGGCACGCCCTGGCAGCCGCACCGATGCACCAGTCGTCCGGCTCCAGGACCCGGCACGCGAGCACGGCCCGGTCGGACTTGAGCAGCTGGCCGGTGACTTCCAGGTCGAGCTCGTCCAAGCCGGTGAAAGTGGTCAGGTCGGGGCGCGTGAAGGTAGCGTCAGGCACGTCGAGGTCTTCCGGATGAGGCGTGTAGGAACCTTCATCCTCGGAAGACCTCGACCCTCATCGAGCGAACGACGCGCGGACGACCTCTACACCCTCATCTGCGAAGAGCCGTTTGGTCTTCCACAATCATGGTCGATGATGGCGACCGCGACTACTAGTAACAGTCACCTTTGGTCGCTGGACCTCGACGCTCCGTGATGACATTCGTTGTCGAAGTGATCGTGGCCCGATCTGCGTTGTCTTTGCCGAGGGCGCGAACCTCGTCCCTGTGACGGCGAGTTCGCGGGCGCCGCGGTCCGCGGCACCAAGCCCCTGAGCCTCCGGGTGGGAGGCACGACAAGGGGGAGTCCGTTGCTGCGCAGCCACTGCTCCTGCTCGACGAGCTGGGTCTCACCGGGGGTTCGCGCCAAGGCAATCTCCTGCGTTGCGGGGGAGCCACAAGGCTACTGCGCCTCCTGTCCGGCCAAGCGGTGCAACCGACGACGGGCGCGCCACCAGGCCCGGGGCAAGACAATCGCGGTGCCCGGCAGGAGCCGAGCACCGCGATCAGGGTCACTCAAGCGGTCAGCGCTTTCCGCCGCCCAGCAGGCCGCCGAGGATCTGGCCGAGGATGCCTCCGCCGCCACCGAGCGCGCCGCCGAGTCCGCCGCCGAGTCCGCCGTCGTTCGACTGCGTGGTCGGCTGGGTCTGCTCGGCCTGGTCGGGGAACTTCATCTGGGGTGTGCCGGAGTCGGCCTGCGGTGCGGTCCCCTCCTTGAACTGGGGCTGGGTGGACTGCGTCTGGGTGGTCTGCGGCTCAGCGACTGCGCCACCGCCATCGAGGACCTCGCCGAGGATCTGGCCGAGGATGCCGCCACCGCTGGAGCTCGGGGTCCGGGTGGGCTGGCCCTGGCCCTGGTCGACCTTCATGAGCTTGCCTGCGAGCCAGGCCATGACGATCGGGGCGAGGATGGGCAGCAGCTTCTTGATCAGGTCACCGTCGGCACCACCGGCGGAGCCGAGCTGGCTGATGACGGCGTCCTCGTTGGAGCCGAAGATGTTGGCGGTGATCTTCTCGCCGTCGGCCTGGTCGATCTGCGAGACGTCAACGCCGTCGGCGATGAGGCCAGGGGAGTGCTGCCCCAGAGCGCCGAGCAGCGAGTTGGCTCCGGCGGGATCCTGGGCGTTGGCGTCCATGCCCATGAGCAGCGCCGGGACGGCCTGACGCACGGCACTCTCGACCTCGTCAGGGCTCGCGCCGACCTGCTGCGCGAGCTGGTCGATGGGCAGCTGGTTGAGGATGTCCTGAATCTCAGACATGGATGTGAACTCCTTCACGAAATCACTAGCGAGTCGACGCACGGGACAACGCTAGCGCCCGCCGACGCCCCAGAGAGGGAGATTGGGCAATTGACGTCCCACGTCGGCTGAGCCGACCACCCGGCGGCGCCACTACACCCTTGGAGGGGGAGTGAAGATGCTCCGCATAATCCCTGGTCAGGTGGCTGCGGGACGCACCCACTGGGTAAGGAGCGCCCGAAGCCTCATTCGCAGGTCAGGGCCAGCGCCGATCGCGTCGAAGGAGGCATCCGGTTCGGCCGCGATCTCCTCGACGATCGGGACCGTCCTCGCGAGCCAGTTCGTCACCTCATCCGGCCCCCATGCGGCCTGCCGGTCTGCGGTCGGGGAGTATGTCTGGGCGCCGGCCATGGCCCTGACCGACGCGGCGTAGTCGTCGGCGACATCCGACGGGTCGACGCCCGCATTGCTCAGAAGAAGCGTGCTGATCATTCCGGTGCGATCGCGTCCGGCGCTGCAGTGGATCAGGACTCCCGTCGGGGCAGCGGCGATCGCGCTCAACGCTCCGAGGACGAGGTCGGGCAGGATCCGCCAGTTGTGCCGCCAGTACTCCGGCGAGTCCAGGATCGGGAAGCACGTCTTGCGGAACTCCGCATTGTCCTGGTCCTCGGTCGGGGCGTTCACGATGGACACGGCACTGGGTGTGATGGTCCCGACGACAGGATCTCCCTCTCGGGGGCCGATCTCGTATGCGCAGCGCAGGTCGACGACCGTGGCGAGGCCCCAACGCCGGGCGTCCTGCCATCCGGCCTCGGTCAACAGTTCGCGACGAGGTCCGCGTGCGACCCGACCAAAGATCGTCGCGCCGGTCGTCGACGCCGGTGTCGGTAGCCCACCGAGGTCGCGGGCGTTCAGGTAACCGTCCCAGGCAAGGTCGCGCATGGTCGGGAGTTTAGCTAGCGTGTCTGATCCCATCAAAACTGGGCGTCGCATCTAGGGAAGTGGCCATATTTTGCAGCACGAACTAGCGCTCTGAGATCACGTGAAATCTGGCCAGTCCGTAACAGTCACGGATGCCAACTCTCACAGTCGATGTCCCCGTTGTTGCTGAGCAGGAGGACGTGGACCTCAGCACCCGCTAGCGGCGTCCGTGTTGCGGCGAAGAGAGCGCGATAGCGCGGTTCGTCGGGAAGGACGAGGAGTGACTCCCGACGGGGCTGGGCCTCGCGGAGCATCAGCGCAGCGAGCACGCCCTTGGCGTACCAGTTCCGGGCTTGCCCGCCGGGGCTGCTGCGCTTGGTCTCGCCCGCTCGCGCAGGGTCTTCGTAGGCGGTGGAGGGGTATCCCTTGACCTCGGCCCCAAGGGAGCGATCCTGTTTGTGCGCCAGAACGTCGATCCCAGGGGCCTTGGTTGCCGTGTTGGCAAGGGACTCGATCTGCCACCCGTGATGCAGAAGCACGTCCGCGAAAACCTCTTGGACGGCTCCTTCCCATGGCCATTGCTTCACTGCCACGACGCTACCGCCCAAGCGGCCCGTAAGCGCTAGACTGCGTGTCGTTCGGCAACGCCATGCTCTTAAGCCTTCGACGCAGACTTCTTGGGGCGTGCGTCCACGAACACCGGCACGATCCGCGTGTTGCCTTGCTCTGTGATGGCCTTGCAGGTGCTCGTGACCAGACCGATCCGCTCTTCCTCGAAGTCCCGGTCCCGGTAGCCGATGCAGAGGTAGATGCCAAAGGGTGCCTGCTCGCCCTTCAGGTAGATCGGTAGTTGGGTCTCGGCCCCATGGGCGAACTGAGTGCTGGAGATGTGCTTGACCTCGATCAGCCCTCGCATCTGCCAACCGCGTGCGAACTTGAAGTCGACGGGGCCACGCCCGCAGTCTGCCTCCCGGGAGATGTCGATGTCACGGGCACGGCAGTGCTCGATCCACGTGGAGCGGGCGATGACCTGGGCGATGTTCTCGGGCCGGTGCTTGGTGATGCCGTCGTCCCACAGCGCCCGCCAAAGGCCGTTGTCTTCGACGGCCCCCTTGAAGGTCTCCGCGAGCCCTCGGAGCCATGGCTCGAACTCCTCCTGGGTCTCGGGCGCGACGGGAGGCGTGCTCGCCTGGGCGATCTCCTTGCCCGCCTCTTCCCAGCGGACGAGTCCCTTGGGGTCACCATCCACGTCATAGGGCGCGATCTCGCTAGTGGATTCGTCCACGTAGTCCTCCAGCAGGTGGAGGGCGCGGTGGGCCAACTCGCGACCCCTTCGAGCCTTCTCGCGCCGGTCCAGCGAGTCGGCCAGGTCGTAGTTGAGGTCGAACCTGAGGGTCTCGTTCTCGTTCTTCTCGGCCCACGACCAGAAGCCATCAGGAGTGACGCGAGGAATCTCCTTCAGGAACCTCTGAGGCGTCAGCAGCACTCCGCCCCTGAAGACGGGGCTCACCGGAAGGTCAACCGTGGAGGACTGCCAGCGGCATCCCTGCCGGGTCCAGGAGGCGTTCGGGAGGCTCAGCGATTGCATGGGAATGCCGAGGGATTCGCAGACCTGCTGGGTGTAGGTGAGGAAGCGCTGCTTCAGGATGTTGCACACCATGTCGCTGATGCGGTCCACCCCGAGGCCGTTCACGATCACGGCCATCATCCCGAGGAGCCGGTCGTCCGAGCCTCGACCACGCTCCCTGAAGAACTCCAGTTCCTCGCACATCTCGCGAGCGAGGTCCGGGCCGATGCCCGCTCCCACTGGGTGGCCCATGGATAGTCCGAGAGCGAACTCCTTGGGCTCGGGGAACTGAAGGAAGCGCTCCGCCTTCTTCCAGTGCATCGACTCGCGCTGGCCGTCAGCCTTCTTCAGCAGGTCCAGGGCAGCGTCGAAGAAGTCGATGATCTCGTCGTGCCCGGCGCTCCAGAAGGGGTCGGGGTCATCGAAGAGGAGGAAGGGGTCCACGTAGAGCGGGCTGTCCATCTCGACGTTGAGATCGAACCAGTCGGCGTCTCCTGGCCGCTCGACCTCGTGTTGCTCTGTGAACCGCATGATCCATTGTCCCCGGAGGATGGTGGTCTGCTCGGGCTCGACGCGCCGACCTCACGGTTAGGCCAGCAGCCGTAGGGGACTGCCTCAATCCCGGAATCCTTGAAGCGGCTGGGATTGTCCTTCCTCCTGGCTACAGTCCAGGCGCATGAAGAGAGACACCAGTCAGCAGACCCTCATCACCGCTGTCTTCGAGGCGAGCAATGCCGCCCTCGACCGGCTCACCCACCTCGTGCCCGACATCGACCGAGATCGGTGTGAGTACGCGCTGGCGACTCTGCTTCTCGAAGAGGCTTGGGTCGTGGGTCGCTAGTTCCGGGGAGTCGCTCCGCCGTCCGCGAAACCGGGGTAAGTCTTGATGTCCCGCTCAGGCCCCGGGAGGCCCTTGCGACGGCGCTCGGCGTCGACGCGACGGTCCTCGCGCTCCTCGGCTTCAAACTGCTCTCCGAGGGCCTCCAGGTCGGCCTGGAGGGCGTCGTCGGGGGTGTGGTGCTGGGTCATGACGGTCCCTCTCGGATCGACCTTGGATGACTTGGTGCTGCCGAGGGTACGCACACAGATGTTCTACCGGACGATGCAGGCGATCACGACACCCAAGAGCGCGACGGGGACGTAGAACACGCCGACCGACCATGAGAGCCACACGTTCGGCCCGGGCAGCAGTCGGTTGATCCATCGCGGCGTGGCAGCGGGCCAATCCCCCTTCTCCTTCGTCGGTACCTCGGATGGCAGGTCGTCTGGCTGGAGCGAGAAGGTCGCGATGTTGTACCGCCCAGAGGCAACAGCCTTGTAGAGGCTCCGGAACCGCTTCTCCTGACGCAGGTAGTTGGCGTCGAGGTACGCGAAGAGCAGCGTGGCTCCAAGGCCAAGGAGAGCCACGGAGTCCGCCTTCTGAGTGAGGGCGTAGCCGTACGCGGCGGTCACTACTGGCAGGAGCCACGCCTTAGCGTTGGAGGACGCAGCGGACATGCGGGTGACCACGGATTGGATGAAGTCGAGGTGCTTGCGCCTGTCCTCCGGGTCGGGCGGTGGAGGGGTCGCATCTACGTCGCTCATGGGCGGCTGATCCTTCGACAGGCGTCCCGCAGTCGCCCCTGCATACGGTCCTTGTCGGTTTCGCTGTAGTCGGTCCCCTCCGGCCAGATGGGTCCCATCGCATCGCCATCCCAGCGGGGCACGAGGTGCACGTGGAGGTGGAAGACGGTCTGGGTGGCAGCCTCGCCGTTGGACTGGATGATGTTCAGCCCCTCCGGCTCGACTGCCTCTCTGACGGCCCCGGCAAGGCGAAGCGTCGCCCGGGCGAGGTATGTAGCGGTCTCCTCTGAGAGCGACCACACGTCTGGGACGTGCTCACGTGGCACTACCATCGTGTGGCCCAGGACGGCAGGCTCGGTCGGGAAAAAGGCTACGACGTGCTCGTCCCTGTAGACCTCGCGTGCGTCTGGATCGTCGCGTTGGACGATCTCGCAGAAGGGGCAGTCAGGAGCGGACATAGGCATTGGCCACCAGCGATGGCAGCGTGTTCTTGATGTCGGCGTAGACCGCTTGGCTGTCCCGTCCATTCGAGTTGTAGGGCTGGACGTAATCAGCGATGGTGCCCCCACCTTTCAGTGAGACCTGAGAGAACGGATCGGTCCCTGAGTAGTCGGTCTGTCCGTTCTGGTTCTTCAGGCCATGGATTCGAACACCGCACAGAGGGATGTAGTTGTCCCATGCGTATGCGATCTCTCGCCTGACCCATGGACGACTGGCGGTTCCTGATCCGACGAGCACCACCACGGCGTCCTTCCCCGCCATCTGTCGCTTGATCCATGCCCAGATCGCGTCCTCACCCTGACGCTTGACGCTCTCCCAGTCCTGCGAATCCAGAACCGGCTGTCCCTCGATGACGCCCATCGACTTGATGGTGTTCACCCGCCACCAGTCGTTGTCGTAGTGGAACGAGTAGAAGACTGACTTGGCCATGGTGGCTCCTTTCATGCGGTCCCCGGCCTCTCCGGGCTCACGAACATCTCTAGCAGGAGGCTCCGACAGTCCTGGAGCCCCAGGACCAGCCGGGGTGCAGCGGACGCTTCCCCTCGCCGCTGCACCCCGACCGTTCTTGCTACTTGACGCGCATCTGGATGCGAGTGCCCTCGCTGATGAGTGTCGCGTAGTCGGTCAACTCCGGATCGGAGATCGACCCGCCGACCCGAGACCACTCGCGCTTCAGCACGGGCTTGATCTCGGAGACGGGCCGACCCTTGTAGCGGCGGGAGAGGTAGTCGAACATCTTCTGGTAGTCAAAGGCGATGTCCTTCATGGCGGGCCGGATGGCCTTCTCCAGTTCCTTCTCCCAGCCGGGACTCATCTTGAAGTTGCCCATGGTCACACCCGCTGACTGATCGTCGTGCCGGGGTGGCGCTGGGCCGTGGACTCCTTGACGAACCGCCCGGTGATGGTGGAGCGGTGGACGGTCGTCTTGTTGGACGTGCCCCGACCGATCCGCTCGTTCGAGGTGGTCCGGGGACTCCGACGCGCGGTCGAAGCCTTCACAAAGCGCCCCGTACGGGCGCTCCTACTCGCGGTGCGTGCCATGAGGCTCGCCTCCGTTCTGGGCCGTGGCCCACTTGCGAGCACTGCGCGTGGAGCGACTAGAGTCGGAGTCCTAGTTCGCCAACTAGACACCAGGCCCTGAGCGCTCCACCCCGGAGGTTCGGGGCTTCGGTGCTCTTGGGGAGAAGTCTAGTTGGTGCTAATGACAAGCGTGTAGTTCAGTCTGTGGACAACGGTAGACACGCCGGACGAGCGCGGGGCGTCCGTGAGCGTGGGCATCGCGATGATGGCGTCAGTGCGGCAGTGCGTGACGCGGGTCCGGTGGGGCCGACGCTATTGGGCTTCTGGCTCGTCCCAGATGGGAGCGATCAGGTCGTCCAGCGACATGCCCCAAGTCCGAGCCAAAATCGCCCAGGTCTGCACCTCGCCGTGGTAGCGGCCCGCGCTCAGGTTGAGCAGAGTCTGTCTCGCCAGTCCGCTGGCTGCGGCCAGTTCATCGAAGGTCATGCCTGACTCGGCCCGCGCAGCCTTGAAGGCATCTGCCAGACGGCTGAGGTCTGGCTGAGGCGGGAGGACATGCACCGACCCATCCCAGCGGCCCACGAGGCCGATGTCAGCACAAGGACTTGTACTATAGGAGTGTCCATGGCAGAGTGTCCAGGGGCGAATCCCGAAGGGGGACCGTCATCCTGAAGGAGGAGCCCCATGCCCCGAAAAGCCTTGGCAACACTGGCCATCCTGGCCTTGGCCGTGAGCGCTTGCAGTTCGGACCCCGATGCCAACCCAGCCCCCGCCACCAGTCCCTCGGCGCGGGCCACGGGCTCAGGCCAGACCGCATCGGGGCAGGCAAGCACTCAGCCCGTAGGGCACACCCTTCCGGTGGCGTCGGTCTTCGGAGAGCCGGCCTGGAGCATGCAGATTCCCCCGTCATGGGAGCAGATGACGCCCGTCGTCACTGCCCAGCGAGTGATCGCCCTGGACGAAGCCACCGTGCGTGCCTACGACTCGCAGGGCGTGGAGGTGTGGGCCACCGATTGGAAGCCGCTGGCCGAGGAGGAACGCGCCACTGGGCAGCCTCCGGTGCTGCGCCAGGTCTCGCCAGAGGTCATTGCCGTCATCGACACCGGCAAGGTCGAAGGGGAGGGCCTGTCCACCTCGACCTACTCCGCGATGGTGACCCTCATCAACATCGGGGATGGGGCACTGATCAAGGAAGTGACGGTTGATGGAAGCGCCTCCGACACCCCGAAACTGGGCGCCATTGGCCTCGGGTTCGCCCTCCCAGATCGCACCGCAGTCGTGGTGCTCCCAGGCGGTGAGGTTGTGGAGGCACCTCCGGCTTCCTCCGATGCGCGCTTGGTCGGGGCCGTCTCCGTGGGCGAGCACCCCATCGGACTGTGGGAGACCGGCTCCGTGAGCGCGTTGTCATCGTTCGGTGGTACCGGCTGGAGTTCCAGCGACTCTGCACCGAGCGCTGCCACCGTCAACTCCCTAGTCTACGGCAGCGACATGGACCTGTTGCTCTTGGGTCGATGGAATGAGCCAACGACCGGACAGGGCAAGGCAGGGGAGGTCGTCTTCCAGGTGCTCGACGCCGCTTCTGGCAACGTCCTCGCCAAGCCGGAGTGCGGGCCTGCGGTTGAGAGCCAGTTCGTTGTCAGTCCGGATCGCGAGTGGAAGGTCGCCGGACCGCTGCGGATTGGACCGGGGAACAAGGTCGACTGCGTGGGCGGTGGGGATGGCGAGAAGAGCGTGACCTTCAGTGCCGTCACGGATCAGGGGCGTGCCTTCGGGGCCGCAGCCGAGGGAGGAGTGGACCCATTGCTGGTCGACGCCACGCCCGGCCAAGAACCGCAGACCCACGAACTTCCGGAGGGTGCTGCGTCGCCCATCGGCGTCATGGAGGGCGACCTGGCCATCCACTGGGAGAGCAAGACAGGCATCATCACGGCCAACCCAATCGAACGTTGAGGTCCAGAAGGGGCGAGTGGCGCGGCCTCAAACGTTAGGCAGCCACCCTTCTGACACTCCAACTTGGGTGAGCGGCGTCTCCACATGCCCACGTGAGTGCCATCGCTCGGCGGCCTCAACCAAGGCTGATGGATAGGCGAGCGGCTCGGCAAGGATCGTCTCCATATGCTGCGCTGGGAAGCCCGTTGGCTTTTTGTCGGGAAGCACGACCACAGCATCTCGCCCGCAATCTCGAACTGCTTGGAGGCTCTCGTAGGTCTGGTCGTGGACCAGACGCGCCGTCAATGCTCGATGAGCGGGCCAAGACGCGGCACCGAACTGCGTGAGTTGGACCAATGCGGCGATGTCGAGCGTCTCGATGCGGTCCTCTGTCCCTAACTCGACCACGAACAAGGCCAAGGCAGCACGAAGGCGGGTGTTTGCGGTCTGGAGGAGCAGCCCTGAGGGCAGGGCTGCTGCTGTTCGAAGACTGCCTGGCCTCGTGTGGGGGCTCAACCCGCTGGCGCTGATGCGGCTCAGTCCTTGAAGGAGATTCCAATGCTCATCAGCAGTGAAGGAGTCGATGAACGTTTCCAGTACGGGAAGGAGGGCGGTGATCGTCTCGGCTCCGGCGCTGACAAGGAGTCCAGCCACCCATGCCAACTTTGAGTGAGCATCATCCATCGCGGTGCTCTGATCCCGCCACCAACTCTCGTCCTGTCCCTTCCGTAGGGTTTGGACGAATACTCCGTAGTCCATGCCAGGCCCCAGTGCGGGCTTCGCCGGGTCGAACGAGCCACCAGTTCTGACGAACCCGTTCACGACCCCAATAAGGGCGATCTCAGTGGCCAGCCAGCAGGGGCCGTGGATGGCGGCGATCTCACGAGCAGTGTCCTGCCAAGGTGCTGTCGAACCTTGCTGACCCCGCCTGAACAGCGATGAGTGCTTCACTCGCTCGTACCGAGAGTCCGCACTGATGAGGCGCTTGAAGACCTGTTGGCGAGCGCGCTGGTCCGACTGGATGTTCTCCAGGTGAGCGGTGGCAACGACGAAACTGGGCTCTCCGTCCGGCTTCGCAAGGTCTATGAACCTGTGCGGACGCACAGCACGCAGGAGACACCCGCCTGGAGTGACGCTGGTGGTAGAGATGTCGGACGCCTCACCCGAGATGACGGCTTCCAGAAGTTTCGCCTCTTGGATCGTGCCGGAAGCAGGAATCGCACCTATGGCGAGCGCTGCCCTGCGGGATGGGGCGGAGGTGAGATGCAAGGCATCTGCTCGCTGATCTGAGACGCGGAGGCGTCGGTGCACGGCACCTAGGCTGAGGAGAACCTCTTCCTCGCTGCCATCGGCGGTCAAGAGGGCAGATTCGAACCAAGCGTTCAAGTCGTCGTGGTGAGGACCGATCTCGCCAAGCAAGCGGGCAGCAGCAAGAGTGCGATCACGCGAGACTCCGCGGTTCTTCTCGATCACGTCACAGAGAGCGGTGGAGAACTCAGACGCACCGAGCCCCTCGGGCAACATCGCGAACTGGTCGGGATGATCGGCGGGACTCACGAGGCAGAGACTGAGATCATCAGTCAGCAGCCCGACTGCCTTTCGTTGCGTCCTGCTCACCGGAGCGAAGATGCCGTCTCGCAGTAGAGCCCAAAGCGCCACCCGAACCTGAAGCGGGTGCCGCCCTTCCTCCAGCGCATCCTCCAGGCCCATCACGAGACCGCCGATCTCGTTCGGGTCAGCGAAGCCTGCGAAGAACAACGTCGTGTTGAGCCAGTAGGACCGCTGGACCAGGTGGGCGAGAAGGTCCCCCTTCAAGACGGGCTCAGACAGCATCCCTGCGTACTTGGCCAAGTAGCGGGCAGCGAAATACTCCCTCACTGGCTGGACCGCAAACTCGTACGTTTCGCCCTCTTTACTGGTGAGCGCCCAGAACCTGTCCGCCGAGGCTTTGAACAACTTGTCGAGCAGTTGTTCCGGTCCTTCGACCTCCTGGAGGTACGCGAACAGTTCAGTGCGGATTCGCTTCAGCGGCAGTTTCCCCAAGGACGCATCGGTCTCGACCCCGGACTGCATTCGCCAGCCAAGCCAAGAGGTCGTCTCATGCACGCGATCAACGTCGTCCTTGTCGATCTGGTCGCGCTCGATCTCGCGATCCATGAGCGCATCCATGTACGCGCTGTAGATGGCGGTCCTGGCGGTAGGGACTGCCTCGCCCCGCTTGTTGATGAGGTAGAGCAGGATCGTGAGGTGCATGGGATTGGCACTCAGTTGAGCGATGTGCTCCTCAGCGGTGCGACCCAGGAACACCTTCGTGAGTTTTCGCCGTCGAGCGGGAGGAAGCCCATTCACCGCAGCCCACTTGCGGAGGTACTCCTTCTGCATGGTTGGGCTCATCGGACGTAGACGTACGTACTCGAAGACGTCTTGACTGGGCTCTGGCTGGGACGACGAGTTGGGCCGTGTGGTCACCACAACCTGCGTCCGCCTTCGGTGCACTGCCCCGAGTCGCCTGATCAGACGGTCCACCTCGCTGACCACGTGGGACCGAAGTCCCTGATCGCCCACCTCGTCCAGACCATCAAGGAGCAACAAGGTGGGGTAACGGTCGAGAAGGTCTTGAATCTGTTCAACAGTGACCGTGCGCCCACCGCTGTAGAAGTGGCAGTAGTGCGCAAGGAAGTGCTCCAGTCCTCGCTCCGCGCCACGTCGCCGCTTCGGTCTGCGCTCGCCAAGCGGGTCATCATCGAAGGGGTCGACACCTTCAAGCCACGATGCGTAGTGGCGCAAGTCGATCCGAAATGGCAACTTGGGCTCGCCCGGGTTGTAACCCCCTGAGGAAATCTCTGAAACGTCGTCTGCGGGGAGTATCTCCGCCCGATGAACCTGACACAGGTATTGGCCGAGGGTGGACTTCCCCTGACCCGGTTCGCCACGGACCACGGTGTAGGGCATGGAGGTTGTAAGGAGGTAGGCAAGTGCGCCGGATGTTCTGTCCTGGTACGCCGACAATCCCAAGAGGTCCGGCGCGGCCCGAGGTCCAGCCACAACTTCGGCTTGCACGTCGACAAACACGTCGGCCAGGGGTGTCTGGTCCAAGTCGGCCTGGCTGAACTTCACCTTTGCGTCTTCGGCACCCTGGTTCTTCATCACCTTCAATAGGGTCGTGCGCATCTCAGCAGCGCGACCTTCAACTCCCGACCCATGGATCAGGAAGCGGATGAGATCGTGTCCAGCGAGCATCTCTTGGTAGGACCACTTGATGGCATCTGGTGCGGCGTCAACCATGCCGTCAATGTCCGCCTGCCACAGGGGCTGCATGTTGATGCCGAACCGCTCAGAGAGGGTGGCGAACTCACTATCGAGCCGGTCCATCGTCCCCTTGTCAGGAGTCGATGTTCCAGCCACGCAGGTCATCAAGACGTAGCGAGTCGCACCCTTGGTGACGAGACGCTCGATGTTCTCTGCTTCGCCCTCCACCGCCTTCTTGAGCCAAGCGACCGGGTTCTGTATCCGGTCTTTGGTCCACTTGACTTGGTAGATCAGGCCGCCTGTAGCGCCGTCTGCTCCTCGGCCCGTAGCGTCTCTTCCCCCGTCGCTCATCCCGACCGGGTACAGCCTGATGGTTGGGTCTTCGTGACGGAGGAGCGCGCCGCACAACTGCTGGAAGCGCTTCTCGGTCAGACGCTCGTAGAGGTACTTCCACGAGTGTCCCGGTTGAGTCGACAGGGGCTGGGGGTCGCCCTTGCGGCGACTCGTTCGTGCTGGAGCGCTCCTCTGCCCGCCCATTGCGCTACTCCGGCTTCGTGCTCGTCAGCAGGGCGTTCCAGGAGCCTCCCGCCTGCTTGATGTCGGACTCGGTGGCGAACATGTACCGCCACGTGCCGAAGTCATCTTCGTCCCGCACAGCCCGTGCCCAGTCCTCGGCAGCCTTCTTCTTGCGCAGAACCGAGTCGTCCTTGGCGTGATCGTCGGCCTTGCCCTCGATCAGCCAGCAGGTCCCCTCCTTGTCGAGTGCGATGAAGTCGGGGAAGTAGTAGCCGTCCGTTGTACGGATGAACGCCTGACCGTTGGTGTAGATGCGCACCCACCACTGGATGTTCGGGTCACGGTCCATGAGCAGGGCCAACTGCCACTCCGTGGTCCCGGCGTCGAAGGTGGCCATCGGCATGACGTTCTTCTTCCAGCCGACGTACTGGAGGCCCTTCTTGAACTTGGTCACGTTGTGGGCCATGGGGGCGTCCGGCTCCACCGTGACGGGCTCCAGTGGCAGCGTGATCCCGACGAACTCGAACGACTCCTGCCGGGGCCGGTTGGTGATCTTGTCCCGGATCATCGACCGCATGCCCTCCACGGCCTGCTGGCGGCGCTTGGTGCCCCACTCAGCGGTCTCGTCGTCACTGGTGACGCCTGCGCCCTTCAGGAACGCCTTTACCAGGCGCTTCGCGGCGTTCTTGGACGCCTTCTCCGCCGGAACTTCCGGCTGCTGCATGATCGCGGCAGTCAGTTCCTCGTGCACCACGTCCAGGCCGGCCAAGGTCTGTTGGGCCTCCGCCGTTCCCTGCGGGGTGCTGATGATCTGCACCTGATCGCCCTTCCGCTTGGCCTCCAGCGCGTCACGGAAGATGAAAGTGGGCACCTCCTTGATGAAGGCCACCCCTGCCTTCTCGGCGTCACCGTCCGGGATGTCGGACAGTGAGAAGGGCGAGTGCACCAGTCGAGACTCGCGTCGGGGAAGATGATCTGCGGAGCGCCTTCGACGCGGTACTGCGGTTCGGGGACCTTGGTCTCCACCCGCTGCTCGGCCTCCTCGAAGATCAGACCAGGATTCGGCTGGTAGTCCTCGTCCTGAGCGGACTCGTCCTCCTCCATGTCGAAGAGGGCCCACTGGCCCGGGGCGGGAGTCAGGCTGCTGCTGCCTCCGGCACCACCGACCTGCCCGGGCTCGGGTGAACTCGTACCGGGGTCCACGGGGAGGGGCTGGTTCGGGTCGACCTCGGCGCTGGTGGCGAAGCCCTGGTCGTCCACCTCCACTGCCGTCGAGGGGAGTTGGATGCGCTGTCGGAGCACGTCCTTCTGGGAGAGCAACTGCTGGTAGGAGTCGTGTGCCACAAGGTCGACCTGGTCGACATCCGCGATGCCGGTGCGTTGCCCGAAGGGCAGCCGCAGGCCACGGCCAAGAATCTGCTCCGTCAGGGTCTGGGAGGCCAGCCTCCGTAAGGCCACGATGACCGCGATGTTCTTCACGTCCCAGCCCTCGCGGAGCATGTTCACGCTGACGATGGCGCGGATCGGAGAGTCAGGGTCCTCGACCTTCGACAGCGCCTCCAGGGCCTCGTCGGAGGACTGCGAGGTGATCTCCAGCACCTGCGAGCCGTCACCGATCATCCCGGGCTGGGCGAGCAACTGACCGACCTCGGCGGCGTGCTCGATGGTCTGGCACACCACGAACAGCACGGGCTTGACCGCAGGAGCGTCGGGGTTGGTCTGGCGATAGACCTCGTAGGACCTCTCCTTGTGCCCGAGCAACTGGCAGGCGTCCTGCAACTGCGTCCGCTCGTCCTTCGTCCCGTCCTTGCGGTAGACGATGACCGGGACCTTCACATGCCCGTCAGCGATGGCCTCACCTAGCGTGTACTGGAAGACCACCTTGGCGTAGTCAGCCTTGTCCGGGGTGGCTGTGAGCCCGACCAGGGCGACCGGGCCCAGGTCGCGGATGGCTGCCGAGAACGCCTTGGCCTTCTCCCGGTAGACGTGGTGCTCGTCCGCGATCACGAACAGGTCGTCAGCGTTCTCCAAGTGCGAGTAGAGGGCGTCCCCGAGGTTTTCGTCCTCGGAGCGCACCTTCCGGCTCACCTTGTCGGTGGGGCGGATCAACTGCTGCACGTTGAAGACGAACACCTTCAGCCGCTGCGGGTTGCGCAGCACGGAGCCGACGTTGGCTGCCTGGAAGTTGTCCGGGGTGACGATGAAGGGCGCGATGTCTGCCCCCGCGACGTACTTGTGCGAGGCGGCATCGAAGTTCGCCAACGTCTTGCGTTGGATCGTGGAGCCCGGCGTAACCACCAAGACGTGCCGAACGCCCTGCTGCGCCAGATACTCGATCAGCGACGACATCAAGAACGTCTTCCCGACGCCCGTGGCCAGGTCCGCGACCATCTCCTGAAGCCCCGAGCCGCCGTTTGCGATCTTCTGCACCACAGCCGACAGTGCGTTCTTGTTCGGATCGCGTAGGTCGAACCGAGCAGCGATTTCCTCGATCAGCGCCTCGTCGTAGGTGATCTCCAACGCCATCTCAGTTCACCGTCCCTTTCGGGAACATGTCCTCGGGAGCCTTCTTCACCCGGGACCCCGGCGACAACTCCTGGAGGAGTTGGGCCGCTTCGGGTAGCACTCCCTTGGCGACGATCACGGCCTTCTCCTTCTCGCCCAAGTGCTCCACCACCGTTCGCACGACGTTCTGGTCGGCCACCCCGTCGATCACCGCGAGTCGCTGACGCTTCCGCACACCGCAGAACACGGGATCGTCGGGCGTGATGGTGAACTTCAACTGACCTGCGATGGCCTTGGACCATGCCCCGTTGGTCGCCTCTGAAGACAGGAAGACCTGACCGTCCTCGTCGTCCACCTCGTACATCGAAGGACCCATCTTCGAGACGGTGAATCCGCCGCCACCTTCCCAGTTGACTGTGGTGACGTTCCTTGTTCGAAGACTCTTCAGGAGTGTCTTGATGGTGGCGTCATCAAGGCCAGGGACGTCGGCTGCCACCTTTCTGAGCCGACTGGCAAACTCGCTCGCTTCGTCCGGTGTCAGGGCAGCAGGCAGGGAGTGCTCTACGGGCTGCCGCTCAGTCACCGCCGTCACTCCTCCCGGATCGTCACCCTCCACCACCCGCCGCAGCCGAGGGAGTAGGAACCGATTCACGGTGCCCGCCTGCAACTCCACAGTCAGCCAGCGTCGCCCCATCTTGTGCGCCACGGCGGCTGTAGTACCCGACCCACCGAAAAAATCGAGGACCAACTCTCCGGGGTCGGATGCGATATTAATGATCCTACTGAGCAGGGCTTCTGGTTTCGGTGTATCGAAGACTTGCTTCGCTGGCAGTCCGAACAGCGCCTTCAGTTCATTCTTTGCCTTGCGATTACTGCCAGTCTCCTCTACTTGATCCCACAAGTCTGAAGGGGGGAGAGTTCCTTGCTCACGCAGATAAGTGCGATAAACGATACGGGTTCCATCGACATTGAATCGAATAGACCCATCCGCCATCATCTTGTTCATCGTCGATTGCTGCCAACGCCACCCGTGGGGCGGGTGGGTGATGACGTTGCCTTGGGGTGAGACCACGTTGTACATCAGGTTGTCGCGCGGGTTGGGGGAACCAAGCGGGTTTCCGTCGAACCAGGGCCCTCTGGGGTCTCCATCAGGATTCCGGTAGTGCCTCGACTGCCTCGCGTTACGCTGAAGTCCGTTCGCCACCCAGCCAGAGTTGAGGCTATAGACAAGGATCGTGTTGTGGTCGTTCGAGAAGCGCGCATCGTCGTAGTTCCCAGTATCCGCTGAGCGCCATGCAACGGACGCCACAAAGCACTCGGGTCCGAACTCCTCATCCATCAGGACTCGCATGCGGTGAACCTCGGCATCATCTAGGTGAACCCACACCGAGGCATCTTCCGCCAAGAGCGGTTTGATGTCCTTTATCCGGTCTCGCATCATCGTCAGCCAGATTGAGTGCTCCAACTGGTCCGCGTAGTGCTCGAACGTCTGCTCAGTGTTGAAGGGTGGGTCGATGTAGACCAACTTGACCTGGCCCAGGTACTTGTTGGCGTACTCCGGGATCGTCCCCAAGGAACGGAGAGCGTCGCCCGAGTCTCCGACGATGAGTAGGTTCTCGTTCGCCCCGGTCGGGCCGTCCACCTCACCGACCTGCTCCACGACCTCGATGGACTTGACCTCCAAGGCACGGGGGTCGCTTGGGTCCACCCAGGCGTAGTCGTACTTGCCGTCCTCGACCGGGATGAGGGCAGAGTCCTTGCCCATCCATGTGAGTTCGAGCCGTCCCTTGGGGCTGCGCTTCATGTACCTGCCTTGCTGCGTGTCGTAGCCCCTCAGGGCGTCTCTCTGATCGTAGGTGGCCAGGCCGACAGAACCGGCCAGGCGGGGCCGAAGCAGGGGCGGGCGCTCACCCTTCGTTCGAGAACTGCTGGATGGCAGCCATCGAGCGCAGACGGCGCTGATCAGCCTTGGAGGGCTGATCAAGTGTCTTGCGGGCGAGGTAGCGCGCGTAGCGGTTCCGGCCCTCCTCCAGCAGTTCAGCGGCGCTGTGCTGGCCCATGGGCAGCACCCCCTTCCTCGCGGCCTTCTCGACCCACTCCCCGATCTGCTTGGTGCTCTTGTAGCCTTCGGCGTCCCACATACCAAGGCCAATGAGCACCATCGGGGCGCTGTACCCAGCGGTGATGGCCTCGCGAATGGGAGCGAGGAGCGGCACGGAGTTGATCACAGGTGCCCCGCGTTCGGATTGGGCGGCGCAGTAGGCGTCCAGGACCGAACGGGCGTCGTCGGAGTTCGGGGCAGGGGGTGAGGCTGGCGCTGAACGAATGACCTGTGCCCCCACCCCGTTTTTCTCTCCCGTCAAGTTCCTTCCCGTTACGTTCTCCCCCCGATAGGTGGACTCGTCAGGGGGGACGGTGGGGTCTGGCGCGTCGGGACCGTCCCCCCTCGCTGGGGAGGACGGTGGCCCCTGGTCAGGGGGGACGGGTACGGACTGACTGGGGGGTACCCCCTTCTGAGGGGGTACCCCTGTCGATCCCTTCTCACCCTGATTCTTCGACCACTCCAAGAGCACTTCTCTCACGTCGAGCACCGTGAACTGACTCGGGAGGTTCTTGCCCAGCCCCTCGGAGGCGTAGCCGGGCTGGTACTCGATCAGCCCGGCTGACACCAGTGTCTTGATGGCGCGGCTGACGGTCTTCGTCGTGACGTTGGACTCAGCCGCCAGATGGGCATGGAAGTGCGTAGCACGGGTGCTCTGAAACCCCAACGTGGAGTCCAGGAGCACACTCCAGACGATGAACGCCGGTCCGTCTACACGCTGGCGTGCTCGCTTGTTCAGGAGCCGCTGAGCACGCAGCGCCTCAATCATGGTGAGTTCCCGTGGACGCGGGCTTCCGGGCGTGTCCCTTGCCTGGTCAGAACCAGGTGATACTGTCATCCGTGAGCCTTTCAGCCTCATGAAGCGCCCCCGACGCCGCCAAGCAATCAGGGGGCGCTTCGCTCTGTGTTACCGGGCCTTCGCCTCTTCCCTGCGCTTCTCCTTCTCCCAGCGCAGAACACCGTCTTCGATCAAGGTCTCCATCTGCGAAGAGATCGAGCGGCGCTGGGCACCGGCCATCTTGGCCAAGCGCTCGTAGATGTCGGTCTCCATGGCCACGGTGCGCTTCACCTTGTCCACGAATGCGGAGCGGGTTCTTGCCATCACTGCCTCCTCGAACAGTCAGTCGTGATGAGCAGCAGTCTGCATCGCTCATTAGAGTGTTTCCGCTGGTCGCGGGGCATTTCCCTCGAAGTCAAGACCCTGCTATTCAGCAGTTGGCATGGCTGAAAGCGTGGTGAGGAGCGAAGAAGGTGCGTCTTGGGATTCGTTTACGGCTCCGGCGTGTCGCAGAGTCGTAGGACCGGCCCAGGGGAGTGGTCGCCAGCCCTAGACTGCGGAGCAGAGAGACCGACACCAGACCGGAAGGCCGGCCACCCAACTCATGCCCTCGCCCAAAGCAGTCCCGTGGCGCATCTATTTGCTCATCGACCCCACTAGCGGGCCGACCAACCATGCGCTCGGGACGATCTTCTACGTGGGCCTCCGAAGCGAACTCCCCGAGCCGGTCGACCTTCGGGAGGCGACCCAGCCGCAGGCGCTACCGGAGGAGGAGGTAGCGGCGAGAGAACGACTGGAGAGCCTGAATGCCGAAGGCGTCCGCGTCATCACGGAAGTAATCCCCGAGCAGTGGCGGGAGACCTCCAATCCACCCGGACTCCCACGGGTCGTGGGGACACTTTGCGCCACGCTCCATCCGGCCCCGCTCAACGTCCGGCACTCAGGCATCCGCTGGCCGGGGAGCCTTGCCCAGGCGGTTGAGAATGCCCGCGAGGTGCCCGTTCCAGAGGGCGGGGTCATCATCCGCCGACACCAGGGGAGTGTGCCCGTGGCGACGCTCCCGCTGCTTGACCCCGACGATCTGTTCGAGCAGCAGGTCGAGTTCGTGGAGGGGCGGAACTCGCCCCGGGAGGTGTCCAACCGACTCGCGGACGGTGGACCGTTGCCGCTCTTCCTCGTGGCCGAGGGCCGGACGGAGCGAGGCGTTCTGCCCTCGAACTTCGTCCTGGGTGCGTGGATGATCGAGCGCATCGAGCCCGTGGACGAGGAGCGCCTGCGCTGGCGCGTCGTGAGGGCCGATGATGGCGAGACTGAGGGTGCTCTCCGCCGCCGCTACCTACATCATCTGGTCGATGCTGGAGACCCTGCCGTCCTGCGCCTGCGCAAGGCGTGAGTAGCGCAATACGTTCCAACGGTCGCTGGGCTCATGTCCGAGCCAGCGCGCGTCCCTAAGCACGTCCTGGAGGTCGAGCACCATGTCCCAGATGCGCGCCAGCGCGCGCCACGACTCGGCGTCCGGGGAATCAGGCAGGATCGCGCTGACCTCGCGCTCGACCATCGCCCGCTTCCACCGCGACGGAGCCTCGCTCAGCACGCTGTCGAGGAAGGACGTGCGCGTCAGCAGTCGCGTGATCTTCACGGTTTCGGGGTAGACCAGCAGGCCAGGGGAGGGGTGTCGGACGCGCTCAGCCCGCTCCTCCAGTGTGGCCTTCGAGAGACCAACCGTTGCGCATTCTTCTGCGAGAAGCAGGAGCGGGGAGTCCACGACGATCCCGCGCCCTCTCAGCGTACCTCGCCAATGACGCTCGGCTACGAGGGCAGCCCCAAACCCAGCGAGGTCAACCTGCTGGTCGCCCCGCGTCCATCGCTTGTGCTTCAGGCAGACCCAGCCGACCCACGGGAGGCGTCCAGTGCCTTCTTCCGGGCGTGGCACGCAACGAGAACACAGGGGGCGTTCGATGACCCAGTTCCCATGGACGGCTTGGGGTTCGGTGAAGGCTCGCTCATGCAGCCCACCAAGCGCGCGCCACGCAGCGAGGCGCTCGGGGTGCCGCTTTCCTTTCGACCGTGGGAACTGGTCGGTCTCTCGGAGGGCCTGCTCGATCTCGTCGGTTCGCAGTCCGTTGTTGCGAGCGTGGCGACCGGCGTAGGAGTTCACCACCTCGCCGCCGAGAAGCCGGGTGGGAATCGGTAGGGGCTCGATCCTCACCTACGCGGACGCCTCCTTGCGGGGCCGTTCGGCCTTCGCACGCTCCTTGCGTTCCCGGGCAAGATCAGCGCGGTAGTCCGGGAGGATCGGCTCCAGAGCGGCACGGTCCAAGTGTTCGCGACCGTCGATGATTGCGGCTATCTGAGCCTTGCGCAGAAGTGTGCGCAGCGACCCGATCACCCCTCCGGTCACGGCATGGAGCCAGGCGGCCTCATCCATGAGCGCGCCGACCTCGTGCTCAGCCAGCGGGAACTCACGCTCGAAGAGCGCGATGACCTTCTCCCACTCCTTCCGATGCGCCGCCGATCCGATGGAATAGGGCTGCATCTGGATCATCGTCGTCCGACCCTGCATCTGGGCACCCATCGCTCCGCCGAGGAAGTCGCTCTGTGGGAGATCGACCCCGACGTACAGGAAAGTTGCCGGGACGCGCTCGGAGAAGGACTTCAAGGCTGACGCAGCCTCCATGCCCGCCTGTGCCCGGGTCTTCAGGTGCTGCACCTCATCGAGGATGACCATGGTCGTTCCGAGTTCACGGAGGGTGTCGACAACTTGGTCCATCACCTGGTCGGTCGTGGAACGAGCCCGCAGGGGGAGGCCCAAGGTGGAGGCGAAGCGCATCATCAGGCCCTTGGGGGAAGTCTGGGGAGGTGCGCTCACGTAGAGGACTGGGGCGAATGCTTGGTCGTCCTCACGGGAGTGCTTGGCGCGCTCGTGGTCCTCATGGGTGCGTCCGAGATACATCGCGGCGGTGGACTTGCCGAGTGTCTGACTACCTGAGACGGCCAGCGCTTGGCGGGCAGTGAACTGAGCGCCCCGGTTCAGACCTGTGACGATCTTGGACTCCCGGATCAGGCGCTCCAAGTCCGGAGTCGGAAGGACGATGGGGGCGTTGACGAACTCGATGCGGGCGTCGTCGTATCGCTCTCGCAGCAACGGCGTCAGGGAGTCCCGCTCCTTGACGCTGAGCGGGTCAGGTCGCTCGGCGCGATAGGCGACGAAGGTGCGCCACGTGCTGAGGGAATCAGGGGTCCAGGCGGTCTGGGTCGTCATGGGGTTCCTCACAGCAGTCGGTCGGGTAGATCGGGTAGTGCGCGTGCTCTCTTCTCAGGCATGCGCGAAGGCTTCGGTGTCGGTACCTCAACCGGCTCGGTCTCTTCAGGGACAGCAAGGTCCGGCACCGTGGGGGTTGATCTGCGTCGAGCCGCTGAGCGCTCCTTCCCGGTCACATCCAGACCACTCTGGATACGGATGATCTCCTCCAGGACCTTGTGCTGCGGCGTGGTCTCGTCCCTGCGCGCCACAGCCTTGCGTGCGGCCTCCAGGACTGCGCTGGAGAACGGCGCGAGGGCCTTGTCGTCCAAGAGCCAGTGCGCTTCGATCCAGCGCCCCGCCCGATGGTCCCGGAGGAAGATCATATTCATCCGTGCAGGGTCGTAACGGACCTCCCAGCCGTCCTTGGCCCGTCCCCCCAGACCCGACTTCTGGCCGCGCAGCGGGTGCAGTTCGGGGGCGTCGTAGATGAGCCCGGAGTGGTTGATGCCGTAGGGCTGGATGGAGCGGAAGTCGATGGGCAGGAGGCTGATGTAGTCGTCCCGGGTGAGGGCGACCGCAGGCGTCGGGGCGATGCCTGAGAGCGCCGCGTACGCCTCGTTCGGAGACAGCGCCTTCTTCGGCATGGCGGGGACCGTCAGCCCCTTCCGAGGGGTGGTCTGCCAGTGCTGCACCAGCCAGGAGTCGAGGATGCTCTGCAACTGGGAGAGAGTCCAGTACGCCTCGGCGCTCGGGTCCTCACCACGGCGGTTCACGCTGCGGCCCACGTACCCACGCAGGTACTGGATCAAGCCATCGTGCACCGCGCCGAACTGCCTCTCCACGTGCGGCTTGGCCGTGGGGGTGCCCGGGGGTGCGGGGATAACGCTGATCTGGAGCCGCTCGCACGCCAGTTGGAAGACCGAGCCCGTGTAGACCTTGCCCCGGTCGATGGTGATGGTCTCGGGGTAGATGAGGGGCCGGGCAGCGATGGCGGCTCGCAGCGTCTCGTCCGGCTCGATCATGTCGGCGGGCAGCACTGAACGCGAGAGGGCAAGTTCCTCGTTCCAACCCGGCTGCATGGGCAAGGGCGTCAGCGAACGGGCCAAGACGAGCGCGGCCACGTCGATGCCCTTGGTGGATTCAGGGAAGAGAATCGCGGCGGTGGGGGTTGCTGTCGCCACGTCGATCATCGTCGTGAGTTCGGGTCGGCCCGTGGTCCCGTCCGGGAAGACCACCATCAGGTCCAACTTGGTCGAGTCGATCTCCACCAGTTCTCCCGGGCGCAGTGGTGTCCTTCGACCGTAGGTGCGGTCGGGGCGGTTGGCCTGCGTGCGGCGGAGAGTGGCGTCCCCGAACGAGTGGCGGGTCCCTACTTGGGCATCCACGAGCCGGTACATAGTGGTCCGCGACGGCAACTCGATGGGTTCCTGGTCGCGGGCGAGGCCGTTCGCTTCTGCCTCCTTCTGGGCCGCGTTGAACGCCTCGGCCCGTGTCAGGACCCGGGTGATCACCCGGGTCTTCCTCCCTGTGCTGATGTCCTGCTGCGCCGAAAGTTCCTCCCGGATCATCTCCACCAGTCGCGGGTCTTGGTCACGTCCCGGAGCGGCCCTTCTGACCTTGCGGCCATCAACGAGCGCCACGACCCCACGCTTGCGATAGGCGCTCACGTGGCGTCGCAGCGCCCGGGCCGACAACGGACGATCCGTGGAGGACAACTCCTCGGCCTTGGCAGTGATCTTCTCCAGCAACGGGGCTTCGGGGGCATACTGCGCCCTGGGCGTGATCTCCTCGCCGTTCAACAGAGCCAGGGGAGGGGTGCCGTTGACGATCTCGTGGACGTGGCCGTACAGCCAGAGCGTGTCCTCGCGCGTCTGGCCGTCCAGCGTCTCCAGCACGGCCACGTCGTCCAAGACCGGGAGCCGGTCCGGGCTGTCCGGTTCATAGGAGTCATCGGCAAGGAGGTCAGCCACGCCGACATGACGGACCCGGTTGGTCGTGAGGGACTTCAGCGCCAGCCGGGCACCGTCCTGAGCGATGACTTGGTAGGAGTCGCCGTCGTAGGCGATGTAGTCGAACAGGCGGACTGACTTCATGCGGCCACCGCCGTCGCCACAGCCACGAAGGAGGAAAGATCGAGCGGTGCGTCCAGATCGACCGCCAAGACGCCGTGCCAGAGCAGGTGAAGGACGTTGCCGTGGACAACAGGCCGAGGCCGTCCGGTAGCGCGCACAGCGCGACGGACACCTGCCTCCAGCGAGGTCCCGGGGGTGAACGCATCTATGAGCGCGGCCACGTTCTCGGCACCAGGGGAGTAGCGGTCCTGACGGAACCCGCACAGGAAGGTGATGTTGCTCAGGCGAGGCTCGGGCAGTCCGGTGAAGACCTCGTACTTCCAACCCACCTGCTCACACACCTCCCGCGTCATGGCGAACTGCTGAGCATTGGCCTCAACCTTGTCCGGGCGCTTCACGTCAACCACGAGGCCGTCGCCGTTGTCGATGCGGCAGAAGTAGTCGGGGACATGGCCGCGATGCCCCTTGGTGCCCTTGGGCCACTTCAGGACGAACGGCTGCCAGCAGAAGGCGAGGATCGACGGATCGAAGTCAGCGGCCATGAGGTACTCGCGCTCTAGAAAGGATTCGTGGTGAACGAACCCTCTGGTGGTCGCGGCCCAATAGTCGCCCTCGTAGACGTTTTTGCCCTTCCACGACGGCACCGAGCGTGCGGGCGGCGCATCCTCGAACGGGATCGTCGCCAAGTCAGCGCTGATCGGTCGCTCAACGGATGCGTCGGCGTCTCGGTACGAGATGACGGTGTGGTCAGCGGCGTTGAAGTACGTCGGCTGCGTCCGTCCTGCCATGCAGTCTCCTCAGTGGCCAGGAAACACGGGAATCGTGGACACAACTATAGTAGCCCATCTTTGGTGGGAGAGTGGCCTGGTTTGGTGGGATCAGACATAGCGCCGTGGTCGGGCACGAGGACCAGGGCCCCGTAATGACATAATGTGGCTTATCGGACACGCGCCCGGGCGAGTTCCTCCGGCTCGGTTATCCGGCTCCCGGGTGCCGGAACAAGCCTGCAGACGATAATGTCGTGGCACAACTACGATGTTGGGAGCAACTGTGCAGGTATCCGCACCGTGCGACGGCGAGGTCCTCGCGCTGAAGGATGTCAAGGACCCCACGTTCGCCGACCAGCTGGTCGGCCCCGGCGTCGGCATCGAGCCGCCTGACGGCATGCAACTGGTAGTCGCGCCGGCCGACGGCATGTTGCTCAAGCTCGATCCACACGCCTTCATTCTGCTCGTCGACGGCGCCGTCGGCGTGCTGGTGCACGTCGGGATCAACACCGTGCAGCTCAAGGGTGAGGGCTTCGAGGTGCTCGCCGAGCAGGGCTCGACCGTGACCGCAGGCACGCCGATCGTCGAATGGGATCCCGCAGCGATCACTGCCGACGGCATGGAGCGCACGGTGCTCGTGGTGCTGATGGATCAGGCGCCCGACACGACATCCTCGGACGTGATCGGCGGTTATGTCAGGGCCGGAGAGCCGCTGTTCCGGACGATCTGAGGTTAGCCGAACGCCGCAAGCCGATCCGCGAGGCCTGGCGCGTCTTCCGGGACGCGAACGCGTCCGGTCGCGATCAGCACAGCTTCTACATCGGGCCACTGGGCAGGCGGCGGCTCACCGAGCAGCGCCTCGGCCGTTGCGCGGGCCAGCTTCAGCGCGAGCGACGGCCGCGGAGCCGGCGGGAACAGATCCTGGATGTGCATGGCGTTCTCCACTGCCCCAGATCGTGAGGTAGTAGGTATCGCGCTCACCTGGCGAAGAGATCGTCGACCGCGACGAGCACATCGCGCGGCACCTCGGCCGACCCTGCCTGCGCGTTCCGTGCCACCTGCTCCGGACGGGTCGCACCGGCGATCACCGACGAGATGTTCGGCTGCGCGAGCAGCCACTGGAACGTGACGTCGAGCATGGAGTGGCCCGCCTCGTCGCAGATGCGCTGATACGCCTCGAGCTGGTCCCAGTCGGTGTCGGCCAGCAGGGCGGGCTTCAGCGTGCGGAGCCGCCCCTCTCCCCCGCCCTCGCGGGTGTACTTGCCGGTCAGCAGGCCGTTGGCGAGCGGGAAGTACGGGAAGACCCCCAGCCCGTACTCGATGGCGACCGGTTGCATGGTGACCTCGAACTCCCGCGAGACGAGCGAGTACTCGTTCTGCGTCGAAATGAACGACTCGTAGCCGTCGCGCGTGGCCACCTCGGCGGCCTCGACCGCCTGTTCGGGCGTGAAGTTGGAGTGGCCGATGTAGCGCACCTTCCCCTCTCCGACGAGTTCGGTCAGCGCAGCGAGGGTGTCCTCGATCGGGGTCTCCGGATCGGGCGAGTGCATCTGCAGCAGGTCGATCCGGTCGGTCGGTCTGCAGCCGACGCAGCGAGTCCTCGACGGCGCCGCGGATGTAGCGGGCCGCACCCTTGGGCTCCCACGCCTCGCGATCCGGGACGTTGACGTCCTGGAACCCGAACTTCGTCGACAGCACGACCTGGTCCCGTAGCCCGGCTCGGCCCGCACCGGCGGGGCGTCAGCTGCCTGTACGTCACGAACCTCGACCACATCGACGGAGCCGTGCTGCGCGAGCTCGTGCGGCACGCCTGGGAGTCCTCACCAGGCTGACCGCTCAGGACTGTTCGGGAGCCACGCTGGGGATCGGGACCGGATCAGTGACGATGTTGGGTGTGCGCGTTGTCTGGGGCGTGCTCGGAACTGGTGCGTCCGACGGCGACGGGCTGGCGGGCGCGCTCGGCTGTGGCGACGGCGTCGAACCGACCGGAGGATCGCAGGCGGTGAGCAGGACGCCAGCAATGAGACCGAGCAGCGCGACGACGAGACGGGCAGTGCGTGCGGGAGCCATCAGGAGCCCTCCTTCCAACCGCGGATGTTGCCCTCGACGGTAGTCGATGCCGCCAACCGCCGGTCGGACACCAGGTCAGAGCAGCAGCGGGGTGAGCACGGCGATCCGCCACTTCTCGCCGTCGAGGATCAGCTGGTACATGTTCCGCTCGGGTGCCGCCCCTGGGTGGTAGTGCCACGTGACGTCGGCCCAGATGGAGTTGTCTGTGGCCGCGACCACGTCGATCTCGGGTCGCGCGACCTCCACACCGTCGTACTGACCCATCGCCGAGGAGAAGAAGTCGCGCGTCTGCGCCCGGTCGCTGACCGGTGTCGAGCTTCCAGGGAAGAGGATCAGCGCGGGCACCGCGTACAGATCGGCTATCCGGTCCGCGTCACGCGCGAGGAGGGCCTTCGTGTATTCGGAGAAGAAGTCATGTGCCGTGCTCATGCCTCACGCTAACCCGTGGTTCGGTGCGCGTGGACGGGAACGCGAAACGGCGGCGCGCCCTGGTAGGTCGCGCCGCCGTCGGGTGTGGGATCAGAAGTTGATCATCTTGCCCGCGATGCCCTCTGCGGCCTCCTTGATGGCCTCGGAGAGCGTCGGGTGCGCGTGGATGTTGTGGCCGACCTCGTCCGCGGTCAGGTCGTAGGCCTGGGCGAGGGTCAGCTCGGGCAGCAGCTCCGTGACGTCGGGGCCGATCATGTGGGCGCCGAGCAGCTCGTTGTAGCGGGCGTCAGCGACGATCTTGATGAAGCCGGAGCCGTCGCCGAGACCCCACGCCTTGCCGTTGGCGGCGAACGGGAACTTCGAGACCTTGACCTCGTAGCCCTTGTCCTTGGCCTGCTGTTCGGTGTAGCCGAACGACGCGACCTGCGGCTGGCAGTAGGTGGCGCGCGGGATCATGTCGTAGTTGATCGGGTGCGTCTCCTCCCCCGCGATGGCCTCGGCGGCGAGGACGCCCTGGGCCTCGGCGGTGTGGGCGAGCATCAGCTTTCCGGTGCAGTCGCCGATCGCGAAGATGTTGGCGACGTTGGTGCGCATCTGGTCGTCGATGGCGATGGCCTTGCGCTCGGTGAGCTCGACGCCGGTGTTCTCGAGGCCGTAGCCGTCGATGCGCGGCGCGAAGCCGACGGCGGACAGGAAGCGGTCGGCCTCGAGCACCTGCTGCTCGCCGCCCTGCGCAGGGCTGACGGTGACGCGGACGCCGGAGCCGGTGTCCTCGATACCCTCCACCTTCGTCGAGGTGAGGACGCTCACGCCCAGCTTCTTGTATGCCTTGGCGAGCTCTGCCGAGACCTCGGCGTCCTCGGTCGGCACCATGCGGTCGAGGAACTCGACGATGGTGACCTTCACGCCATACTGGCTGAGCACGTAGGCGAACTCGGTGCCGATCGCGCCGGAGCCGCCGATGATGATCGACCCGGGGACGTCGTCGGCGAGGATCTGCTCCTCGTAGGTGACGACGTTGGCGGAACGCTCGGTTCCCGGCAGCATCCTCGTGGTTGCGCCGGTGGCGATGATCGCGTTCTTGAACGTGACGCGCTGCTTCTCACCGGAGTCGGACTCGACCTCGATGGTGTTGGCGTCGACGAACGTGCCCCAACCGTCGATCTCGGTGATCTTGTTCTTCTTCATCAGGAAGTGGACGCCCTTTGTCATCCTGTCCGACACGGCGCGGCTGCGCTTGAAGGCCTTCGGGTACGAGAAGGTCACCTCCCCCTCGATGCCGAAGGTGTCGGCCTCGTGGTTGAAGATGTGCGCCAGCTCCGCGTTGCGCAGCAGCGACTTGGTCGGGATGCACCCGACGTTGAGGCAGACACCGCCCCAGTAACGCTTCTCGATGATCCCGACCTTCAGGCCGAGCTGGGCGGCGCGGATGGCAGCGACGTAGCCGCCAGGACCGGCGCCGAGAACAACGACGTCAAATTCTGAGCTCATGTGGCCTACTGTAGTGCCCAGATCTCGTGCCCGCCGACACACAATTGCCCTGACAAGCCGCACCTTATCTCACAGATGAGATAGTCTGGCCTGATGAGCGCAACGAGTGAGTCAATCGGCCGCATGATCCGCGACGCCCGCACAGCCCGTGGCTGGTCGCAGAAGAAGCTGGCCGAGGAACTCGGCACCGTCCAGAGTGCCGTGCACCGCATCGAGACCGGTCAGCAGAACCTCTCCCTGAGCATGATCAACCGCCTCGCCGAGGCGTTGGAGATGCCGCTGATCCAGACGGCGACCCAGGGAGCGGTCAACTTCGAGATCCAGGGCCCCACGACCCTCTCCGGCGAAATCGACGTGCGAACCTCGAAGAATGCCGCCATGGCGGTGCTGTGCGCCAGCCTGCTGAACCACGGCCGCACCGTGCTTCGCGGCATCGCGCGCATTGAGGAGGTCGACCGGATCAGCGAGGTGCTCACCTCGATAGGGGTGAAGCTGACCTGGATCGGCGATGGCAACGACCTGGAGATCGTGCGCCCCGCGCGCCTCACTCCGGAGACGATCGACGAGCGCGCAGCCCGTCGCACCCGCTCGATCCTGATGTTCCTCGGCCCCCTCCTGCACGAGTTCGACGACTTCAAGCTCCCCTACGCCGGCGGCTGTGACCTCGGCGCGCGCACCGTCCATCCCCACATGGCGGCGCTGCACAAGATGGGCCTTCGCGTCACCGCGACGGAGGGCAACTACCAGGCAGTGGTCAACCGCGACAAGGAGGACGAACGCTCCGTCACGCTGATCGAGCGCGGCGACACCGTCACCGAGAACGCGATCATGGCCGCCGCCCGCACGCCGGGCGTCACGACGCTGCGCAACGCGTCCGGCAACTACATGGTGCAGGACCTCTGCTTCTTCCTCGAGCGCCTCGGCGTCCGCATCGACGGCATCGGCACCACCACGCTGACCATCTACGGCGTCGAGAACATCGACACCGACGTGGAGTACTACATCTCCGAGGACCCGATCGAGGCGATGAGCCTGCTGACGGCGGGCATCGTGACCAGGTCCGAGATCACCGTGCGCCGCTGCCCCATCGAGTTCCTCGAGGTCGAGTTCGCCGTCCTGGACGAGATGGGCCAGGTCTTCGAGCTCTCCGAGGAGTACACCAGCCACAACGGCAAGACCCGCCTGATCGACGTAACGGTCAAGCCGTCCGAGCTGCACGCGCCCCTGGACAAGATCCACCCGATGCCGTTCCCGGGCCTCAACATCGACAACCTGCCGTTCTTCGCGGTGATCTGCGCTACGGCGACCGGCCAGTCGATCATCTACGACTGGGTCTACGACAACCGGGCGATCCACCTGTCGAAGCTCACCGAGCTCGGCGCCAACATCCAACTGATGGACGCGCACCGCCTCCTGATCATCGGCCCCACGAACTGGCGCGGCAGGCAGATCGACTCGCCTCCCGCCCTGCGCCCAGCGGTCTGCGTCCTGCTCGCCGCGCTCGCGGCCCGCGGCACGACGAACCTGATGGACGTCTACGTGATCAACCGTGGCTACGAGGACCTGCCGCAGCGGCTGAACAAACTGGGCGCCAACATCAACGTGTTCTGGGGCGACGTCACCACCGACGACTGAGCCTCTCCCGACTCAGCACGTCCGATTCCCCGGGTAGCCGCGAAGCCGTGGCTCCCGGGGATCGTCTCGTCCTCGCACAGCGAACGGCCGTGACTGGGGCCGCGGCTTCGCCCTAGACTGTGTGCCACCGAGAGGCGTTGCAGCGGGCAGGGCCCGCCACGCTCGGCGAAATCCAAGGACGCCTTCCGAGGGAAGGGTTTTCTTTCATGCCTGTCCAGACCACGCTCGAGCCGCAGATCCGCCCCGACGCGACCGGTGAACTGACCGAGGCGCTCCGCAGGCGGATCCTCGTGATCGACGGAGCCATGGGCACCGCGATCCAGCGCGACCGTCCGGACGAGGCCGGCTACCGGGGCGAGCGGTTCGCCGCGTGGGCCTGCGACGTCCAGGGCAACAACGACCTGCTGACCCTCACCCAGCCCACCATCATCCGCGGCATCCACGAGGAGTACCTCGCCGCAGGCGCGGACCTGATCGAGACCAACACGTTCAACGCGAACGCCATCTCGCTGTCCGACTACGGCATGGAGGAACTGGCCTACGAGCTCAACTACGAGTCGGCCCGGTTGGCCAGGCAGGCAGCCGACGCGCACTCAACCTCCGAGCGGCCCCGCTACGTGGCAGGTGCCATCGGGCCGACGACGAGGACGGCGTCGATCTCCCCCGACGTCAACGACCCGGGTGCCCGCAACATCAGCTACGACCAGCTCGTCGAGGCCTACCTCGAGGCGGCCCGCGGGCTCGTCGACGGAGGCGCCGACCTGCTGATGATCGAGACGATCTTCGACACCCTCAACGCGAAGGCCGCCATCTTCGCCGTCGAGACGCTCTTCGAGGAACGCGGCCGCCGATGGCCCGTCATCATCTCCGGCACCATCACCGACGCCTCCGGGCGCACGCTCTCAGGACAGACGACCGAGGCGTTCTGGAACTCGATCCGCCATGTGCGCCCCCTCGCCGTCGGCCTGAACTGCGCCCTCGGGGCGGCCGAGATGCGCCAGTACGTCGCGGAGCTCAGCCGCGTGGCCGACTGCTACGTCTCGTGCTACCCGAACGCAGGCCTTCCCAACGCGTTCGGCGAATACGACGAGACCCCCGACCACATGGCTGAGGTCGTGCGCGAGTTCGCCGAGTCAGGGCTGGTCAACCTGCTCGGCGGCTGCTGCGGCACCACGCCTGCGCACATCGCCACCATCGCGGACGCCGTCGAAGGGCTTGCCCCACGCACACCCGGCACGATCGCACCCGCCATGCGGCTGGCCGGTCTCGAGCCGGTCACGATCACTGACGACTCGCTGTTCGTCAACGTCGGCGAGCGCACCAACATCACCGGCTCGGCCCGCTTCCGCAACCTGATCAAGGACGGCGACTTCGACACGGCGCTGTCGGTCGCGAAACAGCAGGTCGACAACGGCGCCCAGATCATCGACGTCAACATGGATGAGGGCATGATCGACGGCGTCGCAGCCATGGACCGCTTCCTCAAGCTGGTCGCGGGCGAGCCCGACATCAGCCGGGTGCCGATCATGGTGGACTCCTCGAAGTGGGAGGTCATCGAGGCAGGGCTCAAATGCATCCAGGGCAAGCCGATCGTCAACTCCATCTCCATGAAGTCCGGTGAGCAGGAGTTCCGCGAGCAGGCCCGCCTCTGCCGCAAGTACGGAGCCGCCGTCGTCGTGATGGCCTTCGACGAGGACGGCCAGGCCGACAGCCTGGAGCGCCGCAAGCAGATCTGCCGGCGCGCCTACACGATCCTCGTCGAGGAGGAGGGCTTCCCTGCCGAGGACATCATCTTCGACCCGAACGTCTTCGCCGTCGCGACCGGCATCGAGGAGCACGCCAACTACGGACTCGACTTCATCGAGGCGACGCGCTGGATCCACCAGAACCTGCCAGGCGCCCTGATCTCCGGCGGCATCTCCAACGTCTCGTTCTCCTTCCGCGGCAATAACGCCGTCCGGGAGGCGATCCATGCGGTCTTCCTGTACCACGCGATCCGGGCAGGGCTGTCGATGGGCATCGTCAACGCCGGAGCGCTCGTCGTCTACGACCAGGTCGACCCGGCGTTGCGCGAGGCGATCGAGGACGTCGTGCTCAACCGCACGCCTGCCGACGGTGGTGACGCCACCGAGAACCTGCTCGCCCTGGCCGAACGGTTCCGTGGGAAGGCCGGCGAGACCGAGGAGCGCGCGGAGCAATGGCGCTCCCTTCCGGTGGCCGAGCGGATCACCCACGCCCTCGTTAAGGGCATCGACGCCTACGCGGAGGCCGACACCGAGGAGCTTCGTCGGGAGATCAAGGCCCGCGGTGGACGCCCCATCGAGGTCATCGAGGGACCGCTGATGGACGGCATGAACGTCGTCGGCGACCTGTTCGGCGCAGGAAAGATGTTCCTGCCGCAGGTGGTCAAGAGCGCTCGCGTGATGAAGAAGGCCGTGGCCTACCTGATCCCGTTCATCGAACAGGAGAAGGCCGAGGACCCGTCGCTGGCCGGCGCGAAGGAGACCAACGGCACCATCGTGATGGCCACCGTGAAGGGCGACGTGCACGACATCGGCAAGAACATCGTCGGCGTCGTGCTGCAGTGCAACAACTACGAGGTGATCGACCTCGGCGTCATGGTGCCCGCCCAGAAGATCCTCGACACCGCACGCGAGGTCGACGCGGACATCATCGGCCTCAGCGGCCTGATCACCCCGTCCCTGGACGAGATGGTCAACGTGGCCTCCGAGATGCAGCGGCAGGGCTTCACGATCCCGCTGCTGATCGGCGGCGCGACCACGTCACGCGCGCACACGGCCGTGAAGGTGGACGGCCGCTACGACGGCGCAGTGGTCTGGGTGAAGGACGCCTCACGGTCCGTCCCCGTCGCGGCGTCCCTGCTGAACGAGTCGCTGCGGCCCAAGCTGCTCGAGGACCTGAAGGCCGACTACGACTCGCTGCGGCAGCGCCACGCCACCAAGCAGGAGCGGCCGCTTGTCACCCTCGAGCAGGCGCGCGCCAACCGCACGCCCATCGAGTGGGAGGGCTACGTCCCCCCGCTCCCCCGCGACCCCGGCGTGCATGTGCTCACCGACTACGACCTCGGCGAGTTGCGCGACTTCATCGACTGGCAGCCGTTCTTCAACGCGTGGGAGATGAAGGGGTCCTTCCCCGACATCCTGCACAACCCTGCCTCCGGCGAGGCGGCCCGCAAGCTGTACGACGACGCCCAGGCGATGCTGGACAGGATCGTGGCCGAGAAGTGGCTGAAGGCCGACGCGGTGTTCGGCCTCTTCCCGGCAAACTCCGTGGGCGACGACATCGAGGTCTACACCGACGACACGCGAACCGAGGTCCGCGCCCGCCTGGTCAACCTGCGCCAGCAGGGAAAGCACCGCGACGGCGTCCCGAACCGCTCGCTCGGTGACTTCGTCGCTCCGAAGTCGACGGGCCTTGCCGATCATGTCGGCGCCTTCGCCGTCACCGCCGGACACGGCACGGGTGAGCGGATCGCGGCCTTCAAGGCCGACCTGGACGACTACTCGGCCATCCTGCTCGAGTCGCTCGCCGACCGCCTCGCCGAGGCCTTCGCCGAGCGACTGCATCAGCGCGTGCGCACCGAGTTCTGGGGCTACGCGGCCGACGAGACGCTCGACAACGAGGCTCTGATCGCGGAGCGCTACCGCGGCATCCGCCCCGCGCCCGGCTATCCGGCCTGCCCCGAGCACACGGAGAAGCGCACCATCTGGGACCTGCTCGACGTCACGGCGACCACCGGGATCGAGCTGACCGACTCGATGGCCATGTGGCCGGGAGCTGCGGTGTCGGGCTGGTACTTCTCCCATCCGGAGTCGCAGTATTTCGTCGTCGGACGGCTGCAGCGCGACCAGGTGGCCGACTACGCCCGCCGCAAGGGCTGGACGCAGGCCGAGGCTGAGCGGTGGCTCTCCCCCAACCTCGGCTACGTGCCCGAGGACTGAGTCTCGTCCAGCCGCACGGCCCGGAAGGTGAAGCGCGGGTCGACCAGGTCGTTCTGCGCCGCCACCAGCCTGAGTTCGGCCTGGTCGGCCGCGGATGTGGCCTCCAACAGCGAGTAGGTGGCCGATGCCGTCGCCTCAAGCGCGTCGGCGAGGTCGCCTGAGCGCAGCCACCGGGCGAGGAACAGCGCAGTCGTGACGTCCCCCGAGCCGGTGAACTTGCGCTCCAGCACCGGCGTCTCGACGAGCCACACGCCTCCTGGCCCCACCGCGAGCAGGCGCATGGCGTCCGGGCCCATGTCGGCACCGACGACCGACGTGACGAGCACCACGTCGGGCCCCCGCCTTCGAAGGTCCTGCGCCGCCGCCACGACCTCGTCGAGCGTCGTGGTGGTGCGACCCGTGAGGAACTGCAGCTCGAACAGGTTCGGCGTCATGATGTCGGCGGCCTGCACGACGTGGTCGCGCCAGAACTCCGGGATCCCCGGAGCCGCGTAGAAGCCGGTGTCGACGTCGCCCATGACCGGGTCGGCGCAGAACACCGCCTGTGGGTTCCTGCCGCGGATCAGCTCGGCGGCGTCGAGGATGACCCGCCCGACCTCAGGCGTCCCGAGGTAGCCGCACAGCAGGGCGTCGGTGTTCTCCAAGGCACCGCGCTCGTCGATGCCGAGGACGACGTCCCACACCTCCTCCGCCGGGATCGCCTTGCCGCGCCAGGAGCCGTAGCCGGTGTGGTTGGAGAAGTTGACGGTGTGCACGGGCCAGACCTCGACACCGGTGCGCTGCAGGGCGAAGACCGCAGACGAGTTGCCCGCGTGGCCGTAGGCGACGGCTGACTGGATGGACACGACTGAGGTCACTGCGCAATCTTGACCCTGGCCGGGTCTGGCCGCAATCCCCCACCGTCGGATATGGGCACTGAAGGCACACGCTGGCGAAAACCCCGTTCGCAGCAATAGACTCCGAACCCATGGCCGAGGTGTATTCGGACTACACGTCCCCGCAGTTCACTGCGATGGCCCACCGTGGGGGTTCGCTGCTCACCGCGAACCTGGGCATCGAGAACACGACCCGCGCGTTCAGCAACGCCGTCAGACTCGGCTACCGCTACCTGGAGACCGACGTCCACGCGTCCGCGGACGGTCGTCTCTTCGCCTTCCACGACGACAAGCTCGAGCGGGTCACCGGCTTCGAAGGATCACTGCATCAGCTGGGCAGCACCGAGATCGAGGAGATCAGGGTGGGCGGACGCGAGCCCATCCCGTCGCTGGATGAGCTGTTGGAAACGTTCCCTGAGGCCAACTTCAACATCGACCTCAAGCATGACCCGGCCGTCGCTCCGCTCGCTGAGGCCATCCGGCGCCACGGGGCGGAGCGGCGCGTGTGCGTCGGCTCGTTCTCCAGGCCCCGGATCAAGCGCTTCCGCACTCTGCTGCCCCGCGTGCCGACCTCCGTCTCATCGGCCGGAACCGCTGCCCTGACGCTCGGACGCATCTCCAAGGGCGGCCAGATCTACCAGGTGCCGCTCAGGCACAGCGTCGGACCGGTCAGCGTCGACATCGTCACGCCGCAGAACATCGCCCGCGCCCATGCCGCAGGCCGCAAGATCCACGTCTGGACGATCGACGACCCGACCACGATGCATCGCCTGATCGACTGGGGTGTGGACGGCATCATCACAGACCGCCCCGATTCTCTCAAAGAAGTGCTGCGCGCCAGAGGGATGTGGTCTACTCAGTAGGGAACGATTCGGCCCTCCGAATCGTTGTACACATCGGAGTACGAAGGAGGGATGATGGCAGATCGTGCACTACGTGGAGTCGGCCTCGGCTCGAAGACGTTTGAGGACGAGCAGGGCGTCGAGTTCGCAGAGCGCCAGAGCCTTGCGTTTGACTGCCCCAAGGGGCACCACTTCACCGTGACCTTCTCCGTCGAAGCGGAACTCCCCACCAAGTGGGAGTGCAAGAAGTGTGGCTCGATGGCCACGCGCTCTGATGGAGTGGTCGGAGAAGAGAAGGTCGAGAAGCCCGTGCGCACCCATTGGGACATGCTGCGCGAGCGGCGCTCGATCCCCGAACTGGAGGACATCCTCGCGGAACAGTTGACGAAGCTGCGCGAGTCCGACCGGATCTACTGATTCAACGTCAACGCCCGCCACGGCCATCGGCCGGGCGGGCGTTTGTCGTGTCGTGGCTCAGGTGCGCGGGTCGCCTGGCTCGATGATGGTCCCCTCGACGACGGTCGTCTCGTCGTCGGTCTTCGCCGGGCTGATCCCAGGGATGATGGTGTCGGGCTGCTGAACCGTCTCTCCCTTGATCACCACCGGAGCCATGCCGTTGCGCTGCAGCGTCCGTGTGGCCCACCAGGAGACGGCGGAACGGACGAACGGCCGCGTGAACGGCAACAGGAGAAGAGCACCGGCGATGTCGGAGAGCAGGCCGGGGAGCACGAGCAGGGTGCCGCCGATCAGGATCAGCGTTGCGTCGGCCAACTGACCCGACGGGAGCTGCCCCGTCCCGAGCGACTCGGAAAGAGCGCCCCACGCCTTCTTCCACTCGCGCTGAAGCAGGAAGATGCCGATGAGGCTGGAACCGAGCAGAATCAGGAGCGTCCACCACCCGATTTCCCCGGCGACCCAGATCAGCGCGGCCACCTCGGCGACCACGTAGAGCAGGAGGCCGAGGCCGGTCAGAGCAAGCCAGAGGTTTCCGCGGCGCTGTGCCATGGCATTCAGCTCTTTCCGCGGCCGATCGCCCTGCGCATGGCGCCGGTTGCCTGGTTGATCCGGTGCTCGATGCCCCAGAGGGTGGTGCGGATCAGCGCCTCGATGACGATGTTCCTGCTCATCTTGGAGTCGCCGAACTCGCGCTCGACGAACTCGATCGGCACCTCGACGACCTTGAAGCCGTTCTTCAGCGTGCGCCAGACCAGGTCGATCTGGAAGCAGTAGCCGGCCGAGGCCACCTCGTCAAGGCTGATCCCGCGCAGGGTGTCGGCCTTGTAGGCGTTGAAGCCGCCGGTGGCGTCCTTGACGGGGATGCCGAGCCAGAGGCGGGTCCACAGCGAGCCACCCTTGGAGATGAACTCGCGGCTCTTCGGCCAGTTGACGACCGATCCGCCCTTGACCCAGCGCGAGCCCTTCGCCATGTCGGCACCGTCGGCAAGCGCCTGGAGCAGCCGTGGCAGTTCCTCGGGCTGGTGGGAGCCGTCGGCGTCGTGCTGGACGAGCACGCCGTAGCCGTTGTCGAGGCCCCAGTGGAAGCCTGCGAGGTAGGCGGCACCTAGGCCCTCCTTGCCCTTGCGGTGCATGACCTTGATGTGATCGTCCTCGGCGGCGAGTCGATCGGCGATGTCGCCGGTGCCGTCGGGAGAGTTGTCGTCTGCGATCAGGATGTCGGCTTCGGGAACCGAGCGGCGGAGACGATTCGTGATGCTCTCGATGTTCTGGGACTCGTTGTAGGTCGGGATGATCACGAGCACCCGTCCGAGGGCTTCCTGCGAGGTCATGTGCTTCCTTGGTGTTCGAGGACTTCGAATCAATGCTACCGGTCGGGCGAAGGCTTCCGGCGGTACGTGAGGCCAAGAGCGACCAAGGTTGTACCGACGGCCAGCCAGGACAACCAGGGGCTGAGCCGCACGGACAGGTTCACGTTGTAGCGCAGCGGCACCGTCGCGAAGAGGGTGTCCGCCTCCAGCTCCTGGGTCTGCTCGACGATCCGGCCCCGCGCGTCGATCACCGCGGAGTACGAGTTGAGGGTCGCGGCGAGCACCTCACGGCCGGTCTCCATGGCCCGCACCCGGTTCATCACGAGCTGCTGGTGCGGCTCGAGCGTGCCCGCATAGGTGTTGGTGTTGGACTGCGAGAGGATCACCTGCGCTCCCCCGCGGATCAGGTCGTAGGCGGTGTCGTCGTAGGCCAGCTCGAAGCAGATCATGGTGCCGACCTTCAGATACGGCTGGTCGGGGCTGGATACCTCGACCACGCCGATCCCCTCGCCAGGGATGGAGTCGCGGCCGACCTGCTGCAGGATCGGCAGCACGGGGAGCAGTTGCTGGCGGAAGGGGATGTACTCGCCGAACGGCACGAGGTTGCGCTTGTGGTACTTGGCACCCGGCCCGGCCTCAGGGTCCCACCAGATGCTCGAGGTCTGGCGCGTGTCTGGCAGGTCGCCGTCGGTGACGGCTCCGACGAAGATCGGCACTCCGGCGATCGCCGTCGACACCTCGACGAGGCGGCGGGTCTCGGCGTCGAGGACGGGATCGATGTCGGTGGCGTTCTCGGGCCACACCACGAAATCGAGGTCGTGGCCGGCGGTCCGTGCCTCGGCCGCGGCGAAGATCGTCTCGCTCAGCGCGTTGTTCGTGACGGAGCGTGCGTAGCTGGAGGTGCCCTTCTCTGCCCGGTTCACGTTGGGCTGAACAAGGGCGACGGTGACGGTGTGCTCCGGCGCGGCGAGCGGCACGAGGTTGAGCAGTCCTCCGACGACCAACACCGCGACGACGGCGATGACGCTGCGCAGGCGGACTTCCTTGGAGACCACGGCCCACAGCAGGAGGCAGGCGACGAGCGCGACGAGGTAGCTGACGCCGGTCATCCCGACCCAGGAGAGGTAGCCGTTCATGGGCTGGTCGATCGTGGTGAAGGCCAGCCGGGTCCAGGGAAACCCGCCAAAAGGGATCTTCCCCGATCCGTACTCGACGGCCACCACTGCCGCCGGGACGAGGAACGGCCAGGCGCGCAGCCTCACGAGTCGCGAGACGACCAGGCCGAGGAGGCCCCACCACAGCGACATGAACGCGATCAGGGCGACCGCCACCCACACGCCGAGCACTGAGACCCAGGCGACGGTCAGGGTGTTCAGCGCGAGCCCGACGAGGTAGCCCCAGCCGAAGGCGGCCCTCCCCCTCAACTCGGCCATGAGCCAGGTGAACAGCGCGACGCCAGCGATCGTGGCCGGCCACACACCCATGGGGGCGTGGCCCGCTCCGAGCAGCAGTCCGGTCGCGACGGCCAGCAGCGCGGTGATCAGCGGCGGGAACGTTGGGCGGGTCAGCACGCACGAAGCCTACCCGTAGGCCGTCGTGTGCCACGATGTCCGGGTGAGCACGTTGATGGCCTTTGACACCTCGTACCTGTACTTCCGTGCGTTCTTCGGGGTTCCCGACTCGTTCCATGCGAAGGACGGTCGCTCGGTCAACGCGGTGCGCGGGACGCTCGACTTCATCTCACGGCTGCTCGACCAGTACTCCCCCGATGCGTTCGTCTGCGCCTGGGACGACGACTGGCGCCCGCAGTGGCGCGTCGATCTCGTGCCCAGCTACAAGACGCACCGGGTCGTCGAGGTCGCTGGGGCTGAGGCCGAGCTGGTGGAGGACGCGCTGGCCGTCCAGGTGCCTCTGATCCGCGAGTGCTTCGACGCCCTCGGCATCCAGATCATCGGTGCGGCCGAGCATGAGGCCGACGACGTCCTCGCCTCCCTGGCCCGGCAGCACGACGGCACCAGCCTGATCGTGACCGGCGACCGCGACCTGTTCCAGCTGGTCGACGACGACACCTCGATCGTCTACGTCGCGCGAGGGGTGGCGAAGCACGAACTCGTCACCCCCGACGTGCTCTCCGCCAAGTACAACCTCGACCCGGCCCGCTACGTGGACTTCGCGGTCCTGCGCGGGGACCCGAGCGACGGCCTTCCCGGGGTGAAGGGCATCGGCGAGAAGTCGGCGGCGAGCCTTGTCAGCACCTACCCGAGCCTCGAGGCGATGGTCGAGGCCGCCGTCGACTCCGGCACGAAGATGTCGCCGTCGATGCGCACGAAGCTGCTGGCAGACGTCGACTACCTCGCGAGGGCCCGCGAGGTCGTCACCGCCGTCGACACCCTCCGCCTGCCCGCCCTCACACGCGGGCCGGTCCGGGAGGACCTAGTCGCCGAGCTGACCGAGGAACTCGGCCTCGGCGGCTCGATGACGCGCCTCGCTGGAGTCCTCTCCCGCTGACCGCCACCTGGCATCGCAGGCGCGTGCCCGGGTGGCGCCTTGAGCACCCGACCGGCGGCCGTCAGCGCCTGGCGTGCAGCACGTACAGCGACGAGCTGGCGAGCAGATTCGGCGCGAACCGCCCAGCCCGATGGGGGTGGCCGTCGCCGTCGAGGGCGATCCTACGGTCGATCACCATGTCGAGGCTGGTGAACAGCGGCTCGAGGTCGGGGATCGACGAGTGGTGCAGGTTGGGCGTGTCGTACCAGTCGAAAGGCAGGTCCTTCGACATCGGCATCCGGCCGCCGAGCAGCCGCAGCCGGTTGCGCCAGTACGCGAAGTTGGGCATCGACACCAGCGAATGGACGGCGATGCGCCCCATCTCGGCGAGCACCCCGCGCGGCTTGTAGACCGTCTGCAGCGTGCGCGAGAGGACGACGAAGTCGTAGGAGTCGTCTCCGAACTCGGCAAGCTGGGTGTCGAGGTCGAGCTCGATCACGTTGACGCCTCGCCGCAGACACTCGAGCACGTTCCCGGGGTCGAGGTCGACCCCTGTGCCCGTGCACCCCTTCTCCATCAACAGTTGCAGCAGGTCGCCGTTGCCGCAGCCGAGGTCGAGCACGCGGGAGCCCTCGGGGATGAGGTCGGCGATGACTGCCAGGTCGGCCCTGAAACGCTCGGTCATGCGATCTCCTCACCAGCCCGGTCGAGGAAGGCGCGCACGGTCTCGTGGTACTGCTCCACCTCGAGCAGGAACGAGTCGTGCCCCCACGGGGAATGGATCTCCCGGAACGAGGTGGGCAGCCCGGCGCCCTCGAGATGCCGCACGATCCGTCGCGAGTGCTCGGTCGAGAAGCGCCAGTCGGTGTCGAAGCTCACCACCAGGAACCGCACCGGGTCGGCGATCAGCGCGTCAAGGGCCTTCTCGTCGGCGAACGGGTCGAAGTAGTCCATCACCCGCGTCAGGTACAGGTAGCTCAGCGGGTCGAAGCGGCTGAGGAACCGCTCGCCCTGATGCTCCAGATAGCTCTCGACGGCGAAGTCGATCCCGAAGTTCGGCGACAACTCGCCCTGCTGGGCCGAGCGACCGAACTTCTCCTGGAAGGCCTCCTCGGACAGGTAGGTGATGTGGGCCATCATCCTGGCGACCGACAGCCCCTTCGACGGCTTGGTGCCACGGGTCAGGAACTGGCCGTCGTTGAAGCCCGAGTCGCGCATGATCGCCTGCCGACCGACGGCGCTGAACGCGATGTTCTGGGCCGTCAGTCGCGACGAGGCGGCGAAGATCAGCGCCCTTCCCATGTCGGCCGGGTGGCTCAGCGCCCACTGGAGCACCTGCATGCCGCCGAGCGAGCCTCCGACGACGGCGGCGAACTGCTCGATGCCCAGGTGCCGGGCGAGGCCTCGGTGCACGCTGACGAAGTCGGCCATGTCCAGCAGCGGGAAGTCCAGCGCGTACGGCTCCCCCGTCGCGGGGTTGGTCGAGGACGGCCCCGTGGTGCCGCGACAGCCGCCGAGGATGTTCGAGGCGACGACGAACCAGCGGTTCGTGTCGATGGGCTTGCCCGGGCCGATCATGTTGTCCCACCAGCCGGGACGGTCCTCGCCCTCGTGATGGCCGGCGGCGTGCGCGTCCCCGGTCAACGCGTGGCAAATGTAGATCGCGTTGTTGCGCGCCTCGTTGAGCGTCCCGTACGTCTCGTAGGCGACCTCGACGTTCTCCAGCGTCGCGCCGCTGCGCATTCGAAGTGGGTGTGCCGGGTCGAAGACGGTCGCGGTCTGGGTCTCGACGATCCCGAGGCTGGAAACGCTCACTCCCCCATTCTTGCGCAACCGGTGGCGGCAGCCCACAAGCGACCACTACTGCTGGATCATTGACCCATGACACACACACCGAAGTTCAGCGTGACGATGGACGCCTCGGATCCGTGCGCCCAGGGCGAGTTCTGGGCGCTGGCGCTCGGCTACGTCCGCGAGGCGCCTCCCGCGCCGCACGAGACGTGGGAGGAGGCGCTGACCGCCTGGGACCTCCCCGAGGAGCGGTGGAACGACGCCAACGCCATCGTGGACCCCGACGGCCTCGGACCGCGGATCTTCATCCAGAAGGTGCCCGAGGCGAAGACGGTGAAGAACCGGATCCACCTCGACGTGCGCGTCTCGGTCTCTCCCCAGGACAAGGACCGGTTGGCCATGCGGACGAAGGCCGACGAACTCGTCGCGGCAGGCGCCACGCAGCAGCAGATCTTCGACCATCCGAGCATGGGTTACTGGATCGTCATGGCCGATCCAGAGGGCAACGAGTTCTGCATCGTCTGAGGGCTGAAAGGACGGGTCTGCGATGATCCTCCTGATCGCCCAGTCTCTGTCCACCGCCGGGCCGGGAGAGCTGACGCGCCTCCTGCGTCTCCTTGACGTGGATGGACGGACTCGCCAAATCCGCGTACCAGCACACATGGTCATGTCCGTGGACGAGGAAGTCCCGGAACGCACGCGCCCGGATGTGGTGGGCCTCTTGTGCACTCCGGTTGCCCAACGCTTCGACTCGGCGTGGAACCGGATCAACGAGGTGGATCTACCAGTCAAGGACGAGGCGGACTGCTACATCAGGCACAGTGCGTACCGCGATCAACTGGTGTTTGCGCCTCCGACCCAGCACAGCGATCTCTCTGTCGCTGCGAGGCAGGCGCTGGCCCTTGTGACCTTCCGTCGATGGCGGAGCGCGGTCGGGCTTCAGATGGAGGAACTGGACTCGCTCGAAGATCACCTCTGGGAGTACCTGACGGTGACGTCCGAGACCTTCCGCTCCTGGTTTGAACGCGACCCCTTCACGAGGCGCTGGCCTGATTCGCTCCAGTCCCGGCTCCGGGAAGCGGTCACGGCTTGTCACCTGCGCTACCCCGCGGTGGTTGAGGGGATCGATGCTCTGATCTCCATCACCTACGGGGGCCTCTTCGGGGGTATCGAGAGCGACTGGTCGCTCCACGATCTGAACCGGGTGTTCGCCTTGACGTCGAGTCAGGTCCGAGCCCCATCGGCCGACCTCTTCGTTCACAGCCTGTGGATCGACAAGGACTGGGGTCGACATGACCCTGCGCTTGTGGCCAGGTGGCGAGCGATCCCAGGCTGATCTCCGCTCAGCCGACGGCGACGCCGAGCAGGGCGCCGATCCCGTAGGTCGCGCCGAGGGCGAGCACGCCGCCGATGACGACCCGCCAGATCGCGGGCGCCACCGGGGAGTCGCCGAGCTTCGCGCCGAGTCCGCCGGTCAGTGCCAGGGCGAGCAGCACCGCGAGGACGGTCACCGGGATCCGCCAGGGAAGCGGGACGAGCAGGATGGTCAGGAACGGCAGGATCGCTCCCGCGACGAAGGAGACGGCTGAGGCGAGGGCGGCGTGCCATGGGTTGAGGATCTCGTCCTCGGCGAGGTGGTAGCGCTGCGACAGGAGCACCTCGGCGCGGTTCTTGTCCGTGAGCTCGGAGGCGACCAGTTCGGCCGTCGCCTGGCTGAGGCCCTGCGCCCGGTAGGTGTCGACCAGCTGCTCGTTCGCCTCGCCGCGGTCCGAGCGCAGCAGCGCGTTGACCCGACCGATCAGGGAGCGCTGCGAGTCGGCAGCGCTCGAGACAGAGACGTACTCGCCGAGAGCCATGGAGATGGCACCACCGACGAGGGCCGCGACGCCTGCGAGCAGGATGGGCGTGATGTCCTGGACGGCGGCGGCGACACCGACGACGACCGCCGCGACGGAGACGATGCCGTCATTGGCGCCGAGCACCCCCGCGCGCAACCAGTTGAGCCGATCCGACAGGTCGGCCGAATGGTCCTTCGTGGTCTCTTCGAGCGTTGTCATGGCTCAATTCGAGCACTGCCCCACTCCCCCGTCCAGGCAGGAGAGGCTAGCCTGACCAGCCCCCATTTGCGGCAGTCTCGCCGTGCAGAAACGACCGGATTCAACAAAACCGCTGGTCGCAGCGATTTCCGCTCGTCGGCAGCACCGTCATGGGCCCCTGGCCCGCAGGCAGCAGTTTCTCTCAGAGCGATCGGGACAACTGGTTCACGCCCGCGACAAGCAAGGGGAGGCTAGCCTGAGTGCAGTCTGTAGAAGGGATCATCCATGTCCGAATCGCATGTCCCCGGCCCGCCGGAAGAGGCCGACCCCACCCCCGATGCCGGCACCCAGGAGAGGACCGACGAGGAGGTGGCGCACGGCCACGACGGCGCCGTCCCCGAGGACCAGATCGAGGCCGACCGGGCCCATCAGGAACAGCAGCCGCACCAGGGCTAGATCTGCTCCAGCGCCTGGTCGATGTCGGCGATGATGTCGTCGACGTTCTCGATGCCGATCGACAGGCGCACCATCTCCGCCGGGACACCGGCGGCGACGAGTTCCTCCTCGCCGAGCTGCGAGTGGGTCGTCGAGGCGTTGTGGATCGCGAGCGACTTGGCATCACCGATGTTGGCCAGGTGGCTGAACAGCTGCAGCGCCTCGACGAACTTCGTGCCGCCCTCCCTGCCTGAGGCGACCCCGAAGGAGACGAGCCCGCCGAAGCCGCCCTTCAGGATGCGCTTGGCGATCTCGTGCGTGTCGCTCGACTCGAGCCCCGGGTAGTTGACCCAGGCCACCTTGGGGTGGGCCTGGAGGTGCTCGGCCACCGCGAGCGCATTGGTGGAGTGGCGCTCCATGCGCAGGTGCAGGGTCTCGATCCCCTGCAGCAGCAGGAACGAGTTCATCGGCGCGATCGCCGCACCCGTGTTGCGCAGCAGGACGGTGCGCGCTCGGATGATGAACGCCGCCGGACCTGCCGCCTCCGTCCACACGACGCCGTGGTACGCCTCGTCCGGTGCGGTGAGGCCGGGGAACCGGTCGGCGTGCGCCGCCCAGTCGAACTTGCCGGAGTCGACGATGATGCCGCCGAGCGAGTTGCCGTGGCCGCCCAGGTACTTGGTGGCCGAATGCACGACGACGTCAACGCCGTGGTCGAACGCCTTGGTCAGATACGGGGTGGGCACGGTGTTGTCGACGATGAACGGCAGGCCGAGTTCGTGGCTGGCTTCCGTCCACGCGTCGAGGTCGACGACGTTGAGTGCGGGGTTGCCGACCGTCTCGCCGAAGACGAGCTTTGTCTTGTCGTCGACGTGGTTCTTCAGGTCCTCCGGCTTTGCTGGGTCCACGAACCGGGCCTCGATCCCGAACTGGGCGAGCGTGTGGGCGAACAGCGCGTAGGTTCCGCCGTACAGCGTGGAGAGCGCGACGATGTTGTCGCCCGCGTAGGTGAGGTTCAGCACCGCGTAGGTGATGGCTGAGGCACCGGAGGCGGTCGCGAGTGCGCCGGCCCCACCCTCGAGTGCGTTGACTCGGGTCTCGAGCACCGACTGGGTCGGGTTCATGATCCGGTTGTAGATGTTGCCCGGGGTGCGCAGCGCGAAGAGATCGGCGGCGTGCTGGGCGTCGTCGAAGACGTAGCTCGTGGTCTGGTAGATCGGCACCGCGCGGGCGTTCGTGGCGGAGTCGGGCTCCTCCTGGCCGGCGTGCACGGCGAGGGTCTCGGGCTTGTACGTCATTTCCATCTCCTGGGCAGTCGTCGTTGCGCCGGAATCTAGTGCCCGCGGACCTCCGTAGGAAGGGTGACCATTTCGCCGGTAGCGGACGCCCTCCGGTCTGCGTGAACGCTCGCACACGGTGCGCATGTTGCCGCCCTGCATTGCGCGAGACAGCAGACATCAGTTGACTGGAACCGCTAACAGCCAACCCACCAGGAGACGTTCAATGGCGAAACGTACACGCGCCGTGGGAATATTTGCCGGCGCAGCGCTCATCGCGTCCATAGCGGTCGCCGGGGCCGCGCCGCAGCAGGCAGCCGCCGCCGCTCCCCCGATCCAGACCACCAGCAGCGGGGCGCCGGCCACGGTACCGGCGCTCGCCAGCTGGACCGCCGGAACCGGCAGCTTCCAGTACACCGAGTTCACAACGCGCACGTTGGCGAGCGCGGCGCAGCAGCTCATCGTGGTCTATCTCGCCGCGGGCCTTGGCGGCCATGTCCTCGACGTCGGCACGGTTGGGCTCCCAACCTTCGTGCCAGCTCGCCACGCAAGCATCTTGGATCGCCTGCGCGTCGACGTCGCTCACTTCGACGAACAGCTCGGGCCACAGCTCGATCACATTGAGCCTGGCGGTCGAGGTGAGGTGCTGGGCTAGCTCCGACGGCGGCCGGCCGAGCTGGTCACGCATCGCCTTGGCTAAGTCCGCCGGGGTGTCGTAGTCGTTCATGGTTCCTTCTCCCTTCGTCCTAGCTAGTTCCAGTTTCGGCCCTGTCCCGAAAACGGTCAATGCTGCTTTTGGGCCAGTCTAGGTTTCGGCACTAGGTTTCGGGCCGGCTCAACGGGCCCGCTGGGGGTCCAGCAAGCCGTGTCCCGAAAACGGCCGAATCTGAAGAGTTGTGAGATGTCTACAACACTCCCAGTTGCAGGCCTGGAGCGGATGCTTGGCCCTCCGAACTTGTAACCGCGGTCGCTGGGTCGTCCGGAACCTAGCCTCTTCATGGGGTGGCCTGGTCTGGTTGCTGACGTTGGTATTGATCGGTGAGTTCGTGCTGCCGGTGGGCGTGCTGGTGGCCGGCTGACGCGGCCGGTGGGCGGTGCTCCAGGTTCCTCAAGTTCGTGGCGAGCGCCATGAAACATCGAGGCTAGCTAGGCCTGCGGCGATACCGACCGGGCCGCGAACGTCGCCTTGCGGGCGCGCCAATCGACGAGCATGTACGCCATCAGGGCAACCGGAGCCATCCAGGTGACTAAGTATCCGGTGCGATACAAGATGCTCACTACAAGCGCCTCCTCCAGCGAGGCCGCCTGATGGCTGAGAAGGGACAGCAGAGCTGTGAATACCCATACCGAGACCAGTTGGAGTCCAGCTGTTCGCCAGGTGATGGGCCGGAGGGCGTAGTAGATGCCCCAGCAGGAGGTGAACAGCAGCATTGCCAACGTCGACCAGGTGAATCCGGCCGTGAAGCCGGTCGCGGGGACCCACATCAGCAGTCCCCAGAGGGCGATTCCGCCGCCACGAGCGATACCCTTCAACATGCCCGCCATTCTACCTCCTCGTCTTAACCTCGCGCTTTCATTACGGGTGGGCCGTAGCATCCTGAGATGGCGAAAGTGCCCCTTGACCTCAGCGGTGCATGACCCAAGCAAGTCCATCATGGATCTGGCGCTCAGTCTGGTCCTGGGTGCCAGAGCCTCAGCGACATCGACACGCGTGCCGAGCCAGCCGTCTACGGCCGTGTGGCCTCGGACCCGACCGGTGTCCGCCTGATCACGACCCTGGCCCCGAAACCGGACAAGGCGATCGGTGTAGCCAGGCAGCAGTCACGCGCCAGGGTCTGGTCACTGGGCGGTGATCACGGCCCCGACCACGGCTCCGCTGGGAACCCAAACGACTCCGCTACCTGCTCTACACCATCCCCGCGACACTGGCCCACCAGCGCCGACCAGCCCGATCACGACCGCCATGAAGTATCGAGGTCAAACGCCGCTGGCCATGCGCCCCGGAGGAATCCCAGCTGCGGTGTGCTGCTCGGGCGGAAGCAGTTCCAGAAAAAATGTCCTGCGCAGCCCTGACCCTCGCTCTTATCATGAGCGCAGGGCGTGACATACACGCTTGTCAAGCCGGCCAACCCTGAACTCGCCGCAGAAGTTCGGTGAGAAGCCGAGCGTCGAGACCTGCGCCAGCAGCGGCGCCTCCTCGAACCTGCAGAAGTGGTGGGTGAAGAAGGTCGACGGCGGGTACTCGCTGATCAACGCCATCACCCAGCTGCCCCTGGTGGTCGACGGATCCGCCGTCGCCCAGCAGGACCCGAACCACAACACGGCCACCGCGTTCAAGTTCATCGGCGACGGCGTCTCCGCGAGCACGTCCATCCCCGCCGTCTTCTCGTGCAGCACGACGGTGACCTCCCCGAAGGAGGTCGTGCGCGTGTCGAGCGAGCAGAACGACTCGAACGAGGTCGCGCTCGCCACCAACGTGCTCGACGGCAACCCGAACACGTTCTGGCACACGCAGTGGAGCCCGAGCGAGACCAAGCACCCCCATCAGCTGGTGGTGGGCCTCGCCCAGGAGGCGGAGATCTGCGCGATCAGCCTCACCCCGCGTCAGGGCGTCAGCTCCGGTGCGGCGAACGGCCAGATCAAGGACTTCGACCTCTACGCCACCACCGATCGCACGGTCGCCGCAGGCACCAACCTCGCGGCATGGGGCGAGCCGGTGCTCAGCGCCACCCTCCCCGCAGGCCAGTCCGTGCAGTGGGTCCCGCTGAAGGCTCCGATCACGACGCAGTACCTCCTGCTGGTGTCGAAGACGGCGCAGGTCGCGACGCAGAACTACACCACCCTCGGTGAGTTCTCGGTCGACATGACCGGCGAGGACACGCTCCGCCCCGTGGTGGAGAAGGTCGCCGACGTCACCACCGACGTAGGGACCGCGATCAGCGTCCCGGTCAAGGCCGCTGACGCCTCGCCGCTGGCCTTTGCGGCGTCGGGTCTTCCTGCAGTGTCGATCGACGAGGCCACCGGTGTGATCTCGGGCACCCCGACCGCGGCTGGTGTCTCGAGCGTCGAGGTCACCGTGACCGATGCCAAGGGCAATCAGGCCACCACCTCGTTCACGATCACCGTGACCCCGAAGGCCTCACCGTCCCCGTCGGTCTCGCCGTCGCCGCAGCCCACCCCGACCAAGTCCCCGACCGGGAAGCCGACGAAGTTCCCGACCGCGAAGCCGACCGGGAAGCCGACTGTCAAGCCGGAGGTGCCCCGCAGCGCGCCGTACACGATCCCCGGATCGCACATGATCAACGGACGCACCTGGTTCACCACGTGCGAGGCCTACTCGCAGACCGAACGCTGCCGCACCGACATCTGGGCAACCGTCGTGGTCAAGACCGCCACCGGGTTCGAGGTCAGGCAGGGATGGGCGTTCAACAACCTCACCTACCTGCCGATGATGACCCGCGCCCAGTGGGCAGGCAACCCGCTGGCCAGGACCGGCACCTGGACCGCCGCCGACGGCCGCGACTGGCGCACCGAGTGCGACACCGCAGCCACCGGCGGCAACGGGTGCCGCTCGTACACGAAGGCCACCGTCTACGCTGCGCTGCCGAAGGCAGGCGGGGGCTACCGGTTCACCCAGCAGAGCCAGTGGGTGTTCAACAACATCGTCCAGTTCCGCTGAACGACCAGGTGACCCGCCCCGGGCGGTGAACCCACACAAACGTCTCAGCGAGATCGGTCAGTTCCGGTGGGGATCAGCCCTTCAGCCCGCCGCTGAGCAGGCCACGGACGAAGTACTTCTGCAGGAACAGGAACACCGCGACCGGCACGATCATCGAGATGAACGCACCCGCCGAGAGCATGTACCACTGGCCGCCCATCGTTCCCGACATCTCCGCCACGCGCACCGTCAGCGGTGCGTTGGCGCGGGCCGGGGCGAAGATCAGCGCGACGAGCAGGTCGTTCCAGACCCACAGGAACTGGAAGATGCCGAACGACGCAAGCGCCGGCTTCATCAGCGGGAGGATCACCCGGAAGAAGATGGCGTTGTGGCCGGCGCCGTCGACGCGGGCCGCCTCCATCAGCTCGGCCGGAAGGTCCTTCATGAAGTTGTGCAGCAGGAACACCGCCAGCGGGAGGGCGAAGATCGAGTGCGACAGCCACACCTGCCAGAAGGACGGCAGCTGCAGCGCGTTGTAGATCTGCTGCAGCGGGATCAGCGCGACCTGCAGGGGGACGATCTGCAGGGCGAAGATGCCCACGAAGATCCAGTTGCGGCCGGGGAACTTGGTCCAGGCGATCGCATAGGCGGCCAGGGCTGCCAGCATCAGCGGGATGATGACCGCCGGGATGGTGATCACCAACGAGTTGACGAAGTAGTCGATCAGGCTGGTCGAGCCGCCGAACAGCGCCGCCTCGTAGTTCTTCACCGTGAACCAGGGCCTGAGGATCGCGGTCCACCATCCACTGTTCTGGATGTCCTCCTGGGTGCGGAACGAGGTGATGAACAGGCCGAGGGTCGGCGTCGTCCACATGATCGCGAGGATGACGGCGGCGACCGACGCCCACGGCGACGAGATGGCGCGCGCCGCGTTACCCGCAGCCGAGTGACCGCGACGCTTCAGCTTCGCCTCGTGGACGGTGCTCTCAGGGCCCGTGGTGTCGAGCTGGGTGTTCTCGTGGCCGTCCGGGTCGGGAACGATGTTCTCGTGGCCGACGGCGTCGGGGACGTTACTGCTCATGTCAGGCGTCCTTTCGCATCTGGACGACGTTGTAGATCACGATCGGCAACACCAGGATGAACAGGACGACCGCGAGCGCGGCGCCCGTCCCGTACTGCGAGTAGCGGAACGAGTAGTTGTAGAACTCCAGCGCAAGCACGGAGGTGTCGAACTGACCGCCGGTCATCGTACGCACCACGTCGAAGACCTTCAGCGTCGCGATGCCGACCGTGGTGAGCACCACCACGAGCGAGCCACGGATGCTCGGCAGCGTGATGAAGCGGAACAGCTTCCATCCGGTCGTGCCGTCGATCTTCGCCGCCTCGATGATCTCGTCCGGGATGCCCTTGATCGCGGCCGACAGGACGGTCATGGCGAAACCGGCCTGGATCCACACCATGACGACGATGAGGAAGAACGTGTTCCACCATCTGATCTGCATGAAGTCGACCGGTTGGAATCCGATGCCGGTGAGGATCGCGTTGAACAGGCCGACCTGAGTCTCCCCCGCCGCCCGGAAGTCGTACATGAACTTCCAGATGATCGAGGCGCCGACCATCGAGATGGCCATGGGCAGGAAGATCAGCGCCTTCGCGAACGCCTCGAACCGCGAGCGGTCGACCAGCACGGCGTAGGCGAGGCCGACGATGGTCGCGAAGACCGGGACGCACACGACCCAGATCGCGGTGTTGATCAGCGGACGCAGCAGCTCCGGCCTGGTGAAGACGGCGACGAAATTCTCGACGCCGAAGCCCTCGTCGCCGGTCGGCCCGCCGAACGCCTGCCTGATGGTCAGGATCGCAGGGTAGACGAGGCCGCCGAGCAACATGATCAGCACCGGCAGGATGTAGATGAAGCCCTGCACCTTTCCAGACGCCCTCGTCCGGATCTGGCCGACGAGCCACGCGAGGGCGACGATGAGCACGACGACGAGCGCGAACACCACGATCGCCATCAGCATGTCGCCGAACTTGTCCATGATTTTCATGCAGCAACCTCCTTGTTGGTGCGCAAAGCCGAAGGGGCCGGGACCGCGCTGTCCCTGCCCCATCGACACTCAGCTGGAACCCTTACTGCGGCCAGGAACGCTCGATGAAGTCGAGCGACTCCTGCGTCGACTGACCGGTGATCCAGTCGGTCATGCCCTTCCAGAAGGTGCCCGCACCGACCACCGACGGCATCATGTCGGAACCGTCGAAGCGGAACACCGCCTTCTCGTCCTGCAGCGTCTCGGCAGACAGGCGGTCGATCGGCGATGCGAGGTTGTCGATCTCGAGGCCCTTGTTCGCGGAGACCCAACCACCGTTGGGGGTGGCCTTCGCCTTCTCGTTGGCCCAGTCGGCGCTGGAGAGGTAGGTCTGGAAGGCCTTGACCTCGGGACGGTCAGCGAACGCGGCGACGAACTCGCCACCACCGAGGACCGGCTTGCCTGCCTCGGGGTCGACGGCCGGGAGGTAGAAGGCCCACGCGTCGCCGTCCTCGGCGACCTTGGTGCCCTCGGGCCAGTTGGCCGCGTAGAAGGAGGCCTGACGGTGCATGAAGCACTTCCCCTGCAGGATCGGCTGGCCGCCGTCCTGGAAGGTGGTCGTCGCGATGGAGTTGACGTCGCCGAAGCCGCCGTTGACGTACTTCGGGTCCTTCAGGATCTTGCCCGCGGTGTCAAGCGCCTCGACGACCTTCGCGTCGTTGAACGGGATCTCATGGGCGACCCACTGGTCGTAGACATCGGGGCCGGCCGTGCGCATCAGCACGTCCTCGAGCCAGTCGGTGCCCGGCCAGCCGGTGGCGTCGCCGGAACCGAAGCCTGCGCACCACGGCTTCGCGTCAGGGTTGTCTGCCGCGATCTTCTCGGTCAGCGTCATCAGGTCGTCCCACGTCTCGGGGACCTCGTAGCCCTTCTCGGTGAACGTCTTCGGCGAGTACCAGACATAGGACTTCACGTTTGCGCCGAGCGGGGCTGCGTAGAACTTGCCGTCGACGGAGCCGTAGCCCTTCCACGCGGGGTCGAAGAACTCGTCGACGTTGGCCGAGGTCTCGGCCGGGGCCTCGACGACCTTACCCGTCTCGCGCACGAGGGTGGCGAGCAGACCCGGCTGCGGGACGTAGGCGATGTCCGGGGCATTTCCACCCTTCACGCGAACGAGGAGCTGGGCCTCGAACTCCTTGGAGCCTTCGTACTCGACGTCGACGCCGGTGCACTCCTCGAAGGGCACCCACGAGTCGATGTGCGGCTGGTCCTCAGGGGCGATGATCGAGGTGTAGACGGTGACCGTCGTGCCCTCGAGGTCACCGAACTTCTTGTACGCCTCACAGTCGAGCGTGCCGCCCGCCTGGTCGCCGCCCCCGGTGGTCGCGGCGGTGGATCCGGGCGACGCCGTGTCGCCCCCGGTGCCGACATCTGCGCAAGCGCTCAGCAGCACTGCGAGCGAGAGGCTGGATGCCACGGCGATGGACTTCAATACTCGACGAGCCACAGCTCGCCTCCTTCCGGTCGGGCCCCTCCGATGGGGCCTCCTCCCTAGGTGACATAGATGACTATTGCGGAGTCCGACGCCGTTGTCGGGGCTTTTTCAGTCACAGTTGTGTAACGATCACATGGACAGGACCATCCACCAAGCCAGCTCGACAGTCAGATTCGGCTGTGACAAGGCGCGATGTCAAGGCCCGCCGTCCCCCGCGACGGAGGTTGATCGATCAAAGACCGACTCCCCCGTCGCGGGTCGACCGTGGTGATCAGGCGGGCTCGGTGCCCGCGGAGGTGCGGTCGCCGAGTTCGCTGTCGAGGCGCAGGAGGCCGGGCCCGTCGTCACCGATCAGGCTCACCCGGCCGACGATCTCCGAGACGGTCGCCTCCTCCTCGAGCTGCTCGTCGACGAACCAGTTCAGCAGCGGGATCGCGTCGATGTCCCCCTCGGCCTGCGCGATGCGGTACAGCTCACGAATGGCCTCGGAGACCTTCTGCTCGTGCTTCAGGGCCGCCGTGAACGCGTCGAGCACGCTGTCGACCTCGACCGTGACTGCGGGCATCGCCTTGAAGGCGGGGTGCGCGTCGCGGTCGACCATGTGGGCGATGAACTTCTCACAGTGGACGATCTCCTCGTCCGACTGGGCGCGGAACCAGCCCGCGATGCCAGGCAGGTCGATGACCTCCATCTCGATGGCCAGCTGGCGGTAGACGACCGCTGCCTCCATCTCGAGGGTCACCTGGTCGTTGATGGCTTCCATGAGTTTTCCGGTGAGCTTCATGCCCTCCAACTTAAATCATCGGGGGCCGCCTTTGCCAGAGGATCGCAGGGCCAGGTCCGAAGCGACGATGCCCCGACGGAGGTCATCTCCGTCGGGGCGTCGCCTCTGCCGCGAGCAGGAGGGTCGCGGCGGTCCGGGGTCGGCTCAGAGGCCGAGCGTCTCGGGGCAGCGGTGGCGCCCCCACGTGTTGCCGTCGGCAACGACGAGCACCCTCCGGCCGGGAAACAGGCGCGCGAACATCTCACCGGTGCGCTCCAGAACTCCTGGCCCGAACTCGATCGCGCGGGTCTCATCGGCCGTCTTCAAGGCTCGATCAAGCTGTGTCATAGGTGTCCTTCCGCCCGCTTTGGGCTCATTGCTGTCATCTGGTCTCCTCGTCGGCGGTCCATCCGAGCTCGTCCCAGGAGGGGATGAGCCGGTCGATGCGCTCGAGGATGTAGGTGGGGCGGTGAGCCTCCGGGGTGGCCAGGACGTCGTCGAGGGTCGAGTCCCCGGTGAGCACAAGGGCAGAGCTCATCCCCGCCCTGACCGCCAACTCGATGTCGGTGCCCAGCCGGTCTCCGACCATGACGCACCGGCGCGGGTCGACCTCGAGACCGGCGAGCGCCTGGGTGACCATGCTCGGGTCGGGCTTGCCGACGATCTGCTGACACGTGGCACCGGTGCACGCCTCGATCGCGGCCACGATGGCCGCGCAGTCGGGCTCTCCCCTCCCGCCGGGGAAGGGGCAGTACCGGTCGGGGTTGGTCGCCACGAGGATGGCGCGCCGGTGGAACCAGATGGCGTCGAACGCGATCTGCAGCTTCTCGTAGGTGAACCCACGGTCGTACGAGGCGATGACGATGTCGATCTCTGCGGGGTCTTCACTGATCCGGATCCCTGCCTGGGTGAGCGCATCGATCAGCGGGCGTTCCGCGATCGGGAAGACGGTTGCCCCGGGGTGGTTGGAGACGAGCCAGTTGGTCATGGTGGCGACGGTGTTGGCGATGTCGCCTACGGGAGTCGCAAGCCCGAGGCGTTCCAACTTCTCCGCATACTGTGCGGGGGCCTTCGTCGGGTTGTTGGACAGGAAGCGCACCGGGATTCCACGGCGGCGCAGTTCCTCGATCAGGCGCCGCGCCCCCGGGAGGAGGTCATCTCCGAGGTAGATCGTCCCGTCCAGGTCGAACAGGTATGCGTCGTGGAACCCGGTGGGGGCGATGGGGACCATCTCATGCCTTCCGTTGTGGAGCCTGCCCCGGGCGGATCGCCCGGTTCCTGGTTGCGCGTCCACCACTTGGCCGTCCAGGTGGTGCCGTCGTGTTCGACGACCTCGCCTGCAGTGAAGATCCTGGTCGGGGTCCACACCGCGGTTCCGTCGTCAGTGCTGATGATCTCCTGCCACGGACCATTCTCGTCACCGGGGCGCTGGTTCTGCGTCCACCAGGCTGCGCGCCAGGCGGAACCGGCGAACCGGGTCTCGTCACCCTCCGTGTAGACGGCGCCCGGCTGCCATGAATACTCGAAGTCCTCGGTGACTGGGACGAACGGGTTCTCCGCGTCTCCCGTGCAGGTCTCGAGGGTGATCTCCGAGGCCTGCTGGCCGTCGATCTTTGTCTGCTCGGCGAGGTAGTAGAGCCCGTTGTCGAGGCTCTGGATGCCGACCGACGCGTCGCGGTTCCAGCCGCGGATGCCAGTCGCCTCGTCGAGAAGGCCGTCCTGGGCGAGCGGAAGGAGGAGGCCCTTCTCGCCGTCGAGGCCGGTGAGGCTCTGGTACCTGGGCCCGTCCTTGGCGTCGACCGCAAACATCAGGTAGTTGGGGTACTGGGGCTTGGTGCCCTGGTACACGCCCATCCACCAGCGCTCAAGATAGGGGTCGTACTCCAGGTTCTGGACGCCGTAGTGGGTGTTGCCCGTGAAGGCGAAGTACTTGCCGTCGACCTTGCCGGGGCCGACGCGGTGCGGGTCGGCCTCGGTCAGCGGCCGCTCGTAGAAGGCCTTGCTCACGGCCATCAGCGTGCGGCGGTGCGCCGTCGCGTTGCGGGTGAGATCGCGTGGCCGACCGACATTGCCCATTGGCATGGGTGCAGCATGATCTGCCGGCGTCGCCACAGCGGAACCTCCTTGTTTCCATCCGACGTGGCCCGGAGTGCGGGCAGGCTATCGCTGATCCGAGGGGCGGCCCAATGCGCGGTCCCCGTCGACCACGAAGGCCACCCAGCGAAACTCCTTGTCAGAGCGAGCACCATGGAAAACACCCGAAACGCTCACCGAGATTGCGCGTTTGGGCTCAGCACCACTGTGCCACGTGCCCCTCGGCTCCTGCTGGGAGCAACTCGCGGTCGCGACGAACGATCGAGATCGTGTCTCCCCGCTCGGAGCACGCCTCGGCCAGGTTGGCCTGCGGCTGGTCGGCGTACTCGATCTCGATCACCGAGGCGCCGTAGGCGTCGGTGAACGCTCCGCATTCGTCGTAATGCTGGCACTCCTCCGTCACGGCGAAGTCGAAGCCGAGCGAGCGCGCCCGCTTCGTCAGTTCCGCGGAGTTCTTCTGCCCGGCGGCGAGGCCGCGCCCATGCGCCCGCGCGACGAGGTCCCCGGCGAGCGCGAGGTTGTCCTCGGCGGTCAGTGCACCGCCTGAGCGCAGGTAGGAGTCGAGGTTGTCGAACTCGACAGCGTCGAAGCCCGCCTCAGCGCAGCCGTCGATCCAGGCGCCGACCACGTCGGCGATCTTCTCGCGCGTCCCCGCGTCGGAAGTGTCAAGCAGCGGCTCGTTCCAGTCCGGATCGATGACCGGCGCGCCATCGGCAAGGAGGAGCAGGGCATCGGCCCAGTGCCCTTCGCCGTCGTCGTCGACCTGGAAGGCGTTGAGGTAGCAGACGTTGTAGCGCCCCTGCTCGGGCGCTTCACGGTGGTCGCGCACGACGATGCCCACGTCCTCTGCGGGTGGATAGGGGCCGCCGAGCTGATAGTCGGGCCGCTCTCCCCCAGGAAACTCGCCCACCGGGGACTCTGCGACGCCCTCGGCGCCGGCGACGCAGCCGGCGAGGAGCAGGACCGCGGCCGCCCCTGCAACCAGCGGGGCGCGGGCCGCCCCGCGACGCCGCCGCATCCTGTCGTGGTTCACGCGCCGTCCAGATCGGCGAGGATCGTGCGGACGAGTCGCTCGCGGTCGCCGTCGCTCAGGCCAGTGGGTAGAACGGCCCCGTACCCCCAGGGCCCGTCGGCCGCCATCCGCGCCACCAGGCACCGGAGCGAGATCTCGTCCAACCCCCGGACCGGCTGCCCGATCTCCGGGAACCATCGACGGTAGACGCGCTCCCACGGCGCCATCCACTCGGGCTCGTTGGCCGCCTCCATGATCAGCTGCATCTCGACGTTCATCGAGGCGCTGAGGGCGGCGCGGACGTAGCCGCGGGTGCGCTCGACGAGGCTCGCCCGCTCCGGCGGCCCGCCTGCGGCCTCGATCAGAGCGAGTTCGAACCCTGCCGTCAGCTCCTCGTGGATGCCTGCGATCAGCGCGTGCTTCGACGGGAAGTGACAGATCAGTCCGTGCTTGGTGACTCCCGCCTGCTCGGCGACGGCGTCCAGCGTCAGCGCGGTGACGCCACGCTCCTCCACCGCCGTGAGTGTGGCCTCGATCAGCTTCGGTCGTGCCATGCCTACCTCCTGTCGACGATTTTGGTATACCTAACAGTGATGTTCACTGTTTGGTCAAGTAACTGATTGGCGACCCTGATGACCGAAGTCCAGCGGAAGGCGACGAGCCGCACCTGGGTCGGCCCTCCCGTCCTCGTCCTGGCCCTGCTCGGCGTCCCGGGCGCGGCGATCATGCCCGCGCCCTCTCGCTGATCCGCAACATGTTCCTCGACCGGGCTGCGCCGTCAGGGGTGCCGGTAGGCGTGCTCGATGCGGCGAAAACGCTCGCCTCGGCGCTGCTGTACGCGCAGGAACTCCCGGCCACCATCGGGGCAGCCCTCGCCACCGCGGCGACCGGGTCCTTCACCACGGCGCTCGCCTGGACTGGTGGGGTCGCGGCGCTGATCCTGCTCAGAGTCCCGGTCTTCGCAGGCCTCATGCTGCGCGGCGTCTCCGCCCGGGCCTACCTCGCCAACACCGGGCACTGAGCCCGCCCTGCCGCCCGGCGGCTGCGTTCGCCGCTGTCGGGCGGCAGACTGGTTCACCGGAAGGGAGTCCATGTGCCTGGCATCTTCACTGTCGGCCATTCGAACCTCAGCTCGGTTGAGTTCGTCGACGTGGTGCGCTCGGTGGGCATCGAGCTGGTGGTCGATGTGCGCAAGCTGCGCGGCTCGGCCCGCTATCCGCAGTTCGACGCCGCGGCGCTCGGAGACTCGCTGGCCGAGGCAGGGATCGCGCTCGAGCCGAGCCCCGCGCTGACCGGTCGACGTCCCGTCAGCCGGGTGGTGCCCTTCGAGGTCAACGCGTGGTGGACCAACCGCAGCTTCCACAACTACGCCGACCACGCACTGGGCGACGACTTCCGCCGCGCCCTGGACGCCCTGGTCGCCTCCTCGTCAGAGGTCACCTGCGCGGTGATGTGCGCCGAGGCCCTCTGGTGGCGCTGCCACCGCAGGATCATCGCCGACCATGTGCTCGCGCGCGGGGTCGCCGTCGACCACTTGATGGGTTCCGGACGCACGGTGAAGGCGGAACTCAGCGCCGGTGCCGTCGTCGGCGACGACTCGCTCGTCACCTATCCACCGTCACCGGCTGACTGAGGTGACCACCAGTGAGACGGTCAGCGCAACGACCACGGCGTTGAACATGAAGGCGGTCAGCGCATGCCCCCGAACCGCCTTCAACCCGGCCCGGGTCGTCGGATGGATCTCGCTGCCGTGCAGCGTGGAGGTGAGGAAGGACAGCGAGAGGAAGTCGACGAAGCGTGGCTCCTCGGCGATGGAGAACCGGAAGGTGGCCCCGGAGGCAGCCAGGCGTGCGTAGCGCAGCGCATAGGCGTAGGTCATCGAGACCCACGACGTCATGGCGACGGCGATCGCCAGGACGGGTGCCACGAGCGGCGGCCACCTGTCTGCGTTGAGCATGACGAAGACCGAGACGAGCACTGCGATGATCGCGGTGCTCACCGACCACGAGACTGGTCCGCCGAACCCGGAGAGTTCATCGGAGAGCGTGTGCCGTTCGCGTGCCTGCCGTGCGGTGATCGCGGAAAGACGCGCGGCGTCGAGCCTTCCGAAGATCAGCTGCGTCCAGCCGAGATAGAGGAGGCCGAACACGATCCAGGTCAGCGATCCGAGCAGCAGGAGCAGGTCGGTCGAGCCGGCAACCCACTCCCTGAGCGACTCCGCGTGCAGCCGGTCGCGGTTGACGATCAGCAGCGCGGGAACGACGAGCAGGGTGGCAAGGAGCGAACTCCACTGGGCCCGCCACGGGTCGTTGAATGCGCGCGGCACCGTCTGCTGTTCGTCGTCGGCGTCCATGGCTGGATGCTAGCGGAGCCTGCCCGACCGCTTCTCAGTTAGGTGGCGTGCCCGCATGGAGAACTCGACGACAACTGGGGCCACCTTAGCCACAGGATCGGCATGCGGGGTCGCCGCGACGACCTGCGGGAGCTGGCCGACGCCTTCGACTCGATGGTGGCCCGCGTCGAGGGTGACGTCGAGCGTCAGCGGCGTTTCGTCGCGAACGCCTCCCATGAACTGCGCACTCCCCTCGCCGTGTCAGGAGCGTTGATCGAGGTAGCACAGGCCGATCCCGACCCGCACGTCGCCGCCCTGCTGACCGGCCGAACCTCGCCCAGAACGCGATCGTGCACAACCTGCCCGAACACGGGCGGGCAAGGATCTCGACCGCGACGCTAGACGGGCGCGCGGTGCTCAGGGTCGTCAACACCGGGCATCGGATCGATCCCACCCTGCTGGACGTGCTGGTCGAGCCCTTCCAACGTGGCGTCGGCCGCACGCGCGATGGCCACAACGGGCCTGGACTGGGCCTTGCCATCGCCTCGTAGATCGTCGAGTCACTCTCGGGCACCCTCACGCCTGCCGCGAGGCCCGAAGCTGGACTCATGGTCGAGGCCTCGTCCCCTCTAGCGAAGGATGCACGAGGCCCCGACCATGCGCCGGGCACTCGACTCAGATGAGTCCGTCCTGGAGGATCCGCCACACCTCGGCCTGTACCCCTGCGTACTCCCGCTGGTCCACGCGGGGGTCGAACAGGAGCCGCATCTCGGCCTCGTCCGGGGTGCGGTCGGCCTTGAGCTGGTTGCAGGCGGCGCACGCGGCGACGAGGTTGCCCCACGTCCATCCGCCTCCGCGGCACGCGGGGAACAGGTGGTCGACCGTGTTCGCGTACCCGCCGCAGTAGGCGCACGTCCAACCGTCGCGGCGCAGGATGTCGAAGCGCGACGCCCTGCTGTGCAGGTCGGGAACGCGTCGGAAGGGGATGTCGACCCAGTAGTTCAGCCGCACGATCAGCGGCCACGCCATGTCGACGCCGCCGCCCGCCGAACGTACGCGGTGGCTCTGGTGCACCTTGAACGGGCTGTAGATCCCGTCGAGGATGCCCGTCACCGCGCTCGTCCAGTTCACCTCACCCTTCACGTCGTAATCGAGTCCGATCACGAAGCTGGTGGTGCGGTGCTGATCGATCGCTGCGGGAGCGATGTCGCGGTGCGGTCGTTGTCTGAGCCGTACCGTCATGGGTCGCCTCCTTTCAAGGCCTGCTGACATGTGTGGGGAAAGAAAAACGACCCCTGGGGAAGGTTCCCTCGGGGCCGTCGCTGCGCATAGCTCGGTGCTACGGACGCAGAGTCTGCGGTGGCTCCACGGAGGGGGACGAGATACCGAAGGTCGGATCCGCCTTGAACATCTCATCGGCGAGGGCTGCTTCGCCCGCGCGTCGGACATGCGACTCGAGCGCGCCGAGGCATGCCAGGTACAGGACGTCACCCTGCCTGTTGTGCATCAACACGTTCGTGCCTTTCTCTACGAAGCGGTCTCAGGCTAACAGGTGGACCGTGGACTTCAGGCGCACGCGGCCCAGATCTCTGCTCCGGAGCCGCTCAGGTCGCATCCTCCCGGCCTCCTCCGAGCCCCGGGAGGGTGTCGGCCCCCCGCCGATACACCGCAACTACGAACGTAAGGGAGGCGACGTGTTGCACGAGAGTCCGGGCTCACCGACGGTGACGCCCACGCCGGTGTTGTCGAAGCTGCGCGAGATGATCCTGCAGGGTCGCTGGAGGGCGGGCGACGCGCTTCCGGGCGAGCGGGACCTGGCCGGAGAGCTCGACTGTTCGCGCGCCTCACTGCGGGAGGCACTGAGCGTGCTGGAGGCCTAGGAGGGCGCTGAACAAGGTGTGATCTGAGGCGGGTATGGCGTGAGGGGGGCGGGCGGAGCGCCGCCAAGGCCGTCTTTGCGGCAGTGAGGTCAGCACCCTGGGGTGCGACAGTCGGGGTCGTTCCGCCCGCCTGAGGCCATCCTGCGCTCGATCGGGGCGGCGTGGCAAGGGCCCAGCGGCCCCCGGTCCCACCCTCAGGCGATGGCCCAGGTCCCGTCCTGGACGGTGAGCCCGAGGTTGAGGAGGCGTCGCAGGTTGAGACCGGCGGCGCGGTGGTGCAGCCAGGCGTCGTTCTTGGCCACGCCCCGGTAGGGCACGCGGCGTGCTCCGCGCGTGAGCCAGGCGATGGAGCGTTCGACCATCGGCCGGTGCCGTCGGTAGACGGCCTGGAAGTCCGGGTCGGTGGCTCGTTCGCGGTGCTGTCGTTGGAGCTGGTGGTGCTCACCCAGGGTGACCTTGCGGCCACGTTCGGCGGTGGTGCACCGCTGCCGCAGCGGACAGCCGGCGCACGCGGCGCCGAAGGTCACCTTGCCCTTGGCACTGACGCCGCGGGTGAGCCCGGCCGGGCAGGTCAACGTCCCGGCGACCGGGTCGTGGATGAAGTCGTCCAGGGTGAACCCGCCCTCGACAGCCGGCCGCAGCGGCCAGGGTTTGAGGACCGGTTCCCACTTGCGGGCATCGAGCGTGGCCAGCATGTCACCGGAGGCGTAGGCGGAGTCGCCGAGCACCTGCACCGGCGCGTCAGGGGTGGCGGTGAGGGTGGAGTCGGTGGTGACCAGGTCGGCACCCACCGCGGCGTCGGAGTGCTCGGCCCCGTTGGTCTTCGTCAGCTTCACCATCGTCATCAGCCCGGTGTCCGGCTCGACGACGACATGGGCCTTGAACCCGTCCTGACGCCGTTCGCGGGTCTTGTGCGCGTGCCGGGCATCGGGGTCGACGGTGGAGATCATCCGGTCCGGCGCGGTCTTGCGGGCGATGCGCCACCGCCCGTCGGTGCCGTCGGAACCCTCCGCCGGCTCGACGTCCTGCCCGGCGACCAACGCCAGCAGCGCGAGGGCCTCGGCCGGTTTCCCACCCGCCTCGGACAGCAGCGCCAGGCCGTCCGGGTCGCCGTGCTCGTCGTGGTGGGCGGCGTCGAGAGCGGCCAGCAGGGCCAGGGCGTCGCCCACCAGTGCGCTCACCAGCTCGGTCCGGGCGGCCTCGTCCTCCCAGGCGATCCGCGGCTTGCCAGCGACCGTGTAGTCACCGCCGGTGACCTCGGCCAACCGGGTGCACTCCTGGACCACCAGTGCGTGCGCGCCCGGCACGTCGCGGCCGACCCGGCGGATCGAGGCGATCAGCTGGGTGACCGTGTCCTGCCGGGCGACCGCGTCGTCGAGCACCGTGGAGTCCAACGCCCGCCGCGTCTTGCCCGACAGGACACCGGTAGCCATGACGACCTCGCGGACCGCCTCGAAGATCCGGTCCGGACGTTGGCTGGCGGCCAGCCGCTTACGCCAGTACGTCAACGTCGAAGGGTGGAACCCGGCCCCGTCGACCGCGTACCCGCACGCGGCCTTCCAGCGCAGGTCGAACGTGAGCGCCTCGACCGCTTCCCTGTCAGAGTGCCCGTACAAGGACTGCAGCACCAGCACCGAGGCGATGACCTCTGGCGGGATCGAGGGCCGACCCCGCCCCGAGGGAAACAGGTCGGCGAACAGCTCCGGCGGGAACAACCGCAACCGGTGCTCGGCCAGGAACGCGAACACGCTCCCCGGCACCAACAGATGTCCCGCCAACGCCTCCACGTCCAACAGCTCCCGCTGCCGATCAGCCTCACCCTGCATGAAACAAGGATCGCAAGCCCACCCCGATCAGCACCCCGCGACGCGCGGGTTATTCAGCACCGTCCTAGGGCATCATCGACAGCCGTGCGGGGGGCCGCTCGACCGTCCGCGCCACGCCGCGCAGCGCCTACGGAAGCGTCCTCGAACTGCAGTTGACGCTCCTACCGCCTCGCCCACACCCGAGCCCGGTACCAGACGCCCGCCACAGGCGCGTGACATCGATCATCTGCCGATTACAGGACGGTCGGCCTTGCTCGCTGTCAAACTTGGCCATGCGCAACACGTACCGGCAACGGGGTGCTCTCCAAAACCACCGCAACCGATGACTCATGGAGGTCGACATGACTGGCACAGTGCTGCTCGAGGAGTTCCACGACGACGGGGCGAAGGCGGGCGTCCTCATCCGCAAGTTCGTGGGCCAGGACCTCGACTCCATCATGACCGTCCGCTTTGGCGACCACTTGCTCCGACTGGTGCAGCACACGGAGTTTGCTGGCCCGACCGGCCCTGAGTGGCGGTCCTTCACCTACATCGGCCACAACGAGACGACGAGCGCGTCTTGCTCAGCCGACGGCATCGTCACCGTTTCGGGGAAGGCGATGCCAGCGCTTGAGCGGGCCGTGCCCAGCTACGCCGCCGTCCGCATTCTCCTTGACTTCCTGGCCGGGAAACAGAGGGAGACCACCTACCGCGAGTTCCTCGAGGGCGACCTCACGGTCTACGACGCCCGCCTCATCCGCCTGGGCAAGGAGAGCGTCGAGACCCCCACAGGCACGGTCGAAGCGACCCGCATCGAGCTGCACCGAGGCAGCACGCTTGCGAACACCTTCTGGGAACAGGACGGCCACCTCGTCGCATCCGACTGGAACGGCGCCATGTCCTACCCCTCGACGACCGCAACACGCTCGTCAAGGGGCTACACCCCGATGTCGTCACGACCATTGACGACTTCTTGGCTGGCTGACGCCCCGGCTCGCACGAGGAGCGTGGCGAATTCCAAACGGATGGAACACCCGCCACGCTGAACGTCCGCCTCTGCCGCTGTGGACGCGGCTGCATGAGCAAGCTGTCGCGCCGAGAAGCGCGCGTTCCTGCTAGGAGGGCGCTGAACAAGGTGTGATCTGAGGCGGGTATGGCGTGAGGGGGGCGGGCGGAGCGCCGCCAAGGCCGTCTTTGCGGCAGTGAGGTCAGCACCCTGGGGTGCGACAGTCGGGGTCGTTCCGCCCGCCTGAGGCCATCCTGCGCTCGATCGGGGCGGCGTGGCAAGGGCCCAGCGGCCCCCGGTCCCACCCTCAGGCGATGGCCCAGGTCCCGTCCTGGACGGTGAGCCCGAGGTTGAGGAGGCGTCGCAGGTTGAGACCGGCGGCGCGGTGGTGCAGCCAGGCGTCGTTCTTGGCCACGCCCCGGTAGGGCACGCGGCGTGCTCCGCGCGTGAGCCAGGCGATGGAGCGTTCGACCATCGGCCGGTGCCGTCGGTAGACGGCCTGGAAGTCCGGGTCGGTGGCTCGTTCGCGGTGCTGTCGTTGGAGCTGGTGGTGCTCACCCAGGGTGACCTTGCGGCCACGTTCGGCGGTGGTGCACCGCTGCCGCAGCGGACAGCCGGCGCACGCGGCGCCGAAGGTCACCTTGCCCTTGGCACTGACGCCGCGGGTGAGCCCGGCCGGGCAGGTCAACGTCCCGGCGACCGGGTCGTGGATGAAGTCGTCCAGGGTGAACCCGCCCTCGACAGCCGGCCGCAGCGGCCAGGGTTTGAGGACCGGTTCCCACTTGCGGGCATCGAGCGTGGCCAGCATGTCACCGGAGGCGTAGGCGGAGTCGCCGAGCACCTGCACCGGCGCGTCAGGGGTGGCGGTGAGGGTGGAGTCGGTGGTGACCAGGTCGGCACCCACCGCGGCGTCGGAGTGCTCGGCCCCGTTGGTCTTCGTCAGCTTCACCATCGTCATCAGCCCGGTGTCCGGCTCGACGACGACATGGGCCTTGAACCCGTCCTGACGCCGTTCGCGGGTCTTGTGCGCGTGCCGGGCATCGGGGTCGACGGTGGAGATCATCCGGTCCGGCGCGGTCTTGCGGGCGATGCGCCACCGCCCGTCGGTGCCGTCGGAACCCTCCGCCGGCTCGACGTCCTGCCCGGCGACCAACGCCAGCAGCGCGAGGGCCTCGGCCGGTTTCCCACCCGCCTCGGACAGCAGCGCCAGGCCGTCCGGGTCGCCGTGCTCGTCGTGGTGGGCGGCGTCGAGAGCGGCCAGCAGGGCCAGGGCGTCGCCCACCAGTGCGCTCACCAGCTCGGTCCGGGCGGCCTCGTCCTCCCAGGCGATCCGCGGCTTGCCAGCGACCGTGTAGTCACCGCCGGTGACCTCGGCCAACCGGGTGCACTCCTGGACCACCAGTGCGTGCGCGCCCGGCACGTCGCGGCCGACCCGGCGGATCGAGGCGATCAGCTGGGTGACCGTGTCCTGCCGGGCGACCGCGTCGTCGAGCACCGTGGAGTCCAACGCCCGCCGCGTCTTGCCCGACAGGACACCGGTAGCCATGACGACCTCGCGGACCGCCTCGAAGATCCGGTCCGGACGTTGGCTGGCGGCCAGCCGCTTACGCCAGTACGTCAACGTCGAAGGGTGGAACCCGGCCCCGTCGACCGCGTACCCGCACGCGGCCTTCCAGCGCAGGTCGAACGTGAGCGCCTCGACCGCTTCCCTGTCAGAGTGCCCGTACAAGGACTGCAGCACCAGCACCGAGGCGATGACCTCTGGCGGGATCGAGGGCCGACCCCGCCCCGAGGGAAACAGGTCGGCGAACAGCTCCGGCGGGAACAACCGCAACCGGTGCTCGGCCAGGAACGCGAACACGCTCCCCGGCACCAACAGATGTCCCGCCAACGCCTCCACGTCCAACAGCTCCCGCTGCCGATCAGCCTCACCCTGCATGAAACAAGGATCGCAAGCCCACCCCGATCAGCACCCCGCGACGCGCGGGTTATTCAGCACCGTCCTAGCCCTTTTGGAACGGCCAACTGTCGACTAGAATCGACATGTGATCGAGGTTCTCACGACCCAGGAGTTCGATCACTGGCTGCGTCGGCTCAAGGATCGCCAGGGCCGCTTGCGGATCTTGTCGAGACTCGACCGCCTTGCAGCAGGGAACCTCGGAGACATGAAACCCGTGGGTGGTGGGGTCCTGGAGCTTCGTCTGGCGTTCGGTCCCGGCTACCGCGTCTACCTCACGCGGCGTGGCCACCAGCTGGTGCTGTTGCTGTGCGGTGGGGACAAGTCCAGTCAGTCTGACGACATCATCAGGGCTCGTCAGCTGGCGGCCGAGTGGAACGAGAAGGAGGACAACGATGAGTGAGAACCATCAGCGCTTTGACGCCGCGAACTACCTCGACGACCTCGACGACGTCGCCGGCTACCTGCAGATCGCCCTCGAGGAGTCCGGCGACGACCCAACTGCCGTTCCGCGCGCTCTCGGGGTGATCGCCCGCTCGGGGAACATGAGCGAACTCGCCCGCCGTGTCGGCATGAGCCGGGATGGGCTCTACAAGGCCCTGTCCGACCAGGGCAATCCCACGTGGTCGACCGTGCTGAAGGTCAGCGGAGCGCTGGGCCTGAAGCTGTCCTTCCAGGCCGTCGCCTGACCGGCTCGCGGGGTTACCGCGTCGCAGGAAGCACCCTCATGCCGCGTTGATAGCAGGGGCGGGGGGCTCAGCCCATCCGGCTCAGCAGCACGAGCATTGTCGGAGCAGCATCGACCAAGTCGCGGTCAAGGGTGACGGTGTAGGAGGGTCTGCAGTGTGGGTGGTCGCCGTCGAGATGTGGTCGGCCCGCAGGGCGGCCGAGACCAGGTCGGATAAACACCTCGAGGAGTTGGCCTCGATCCTGACCCGGATGGACGACCCCGGCATCCACGTGCGCGAGTTCAACGCGCTGGACGCACGTTTCCACGCGCTGATCGCGACCGCTTCTGGCAATGCGATCATCCAGGATCTCAGCGGGGGGCTGCGCAGCGCGGTCGAGCAGCAGATGATCGAGGCGTATGACCAGCTCGAGGACTGGCGCGACGCCAGCATCTCCGTGCGCAGCGAGCACAGGCAGATCCTCGAGGCCCTCAGGGATCGCGACCCCGAGCTGGCGGCCGCGGTGGTGCGCAGCCACGCCATGAACTTCTTCCGGGACGCGTTGGCGTCGGCTGAAGATGCCCCCGCGGAGGCCGCCGTCGCGACCGCGTAGCCAGGCTCCAGTGATGCGGCCGCATCGATTCTCAGGCGACCTCGGAGAGGCGGGGGTCGGCGGCGGGCTGCCTGCCTAGCCGGTAGGTAACGTGTGTGACGAGTCCGTGGCGCGCGCCGCGATCGGCATCAGCCACAGCGGCGGCTCCACGTCGCCGAAGAGCCGTTCGCCCGATCCGAGCAGGACCGGGGCGATGTGGAGCCGCAGCTCATCGATCAACCCTGCGGCCAGGTACTGGTTGATGGTCGAGGCGCCGCCTGCGACGGCGACGTTGCGCGCCCCGGCCGCTGACCTCGCTCGTGCCAGAGCCTCCCCGATGCCCGCCTCGATAAAGCTGAACGTGGTGCCGCCGTCCATCTCCACGGGGCCACGCGCGTGATGCGTGAGGACGAACACGGGAGCATGGTAGGGGGGATTCGGCCCCCACCAGCCGCGCCGGTCCTCGGGCCAGCCGCCCCGCACGGGGCCGAACATGTTGCGCCCCATGATGTAGGCGCCCGCATCGAGGATGCCCGCCAGTTCGGAGGCATTGACGTCCGACTGTTCGAACTGCCACCGGTGCAGCGTCTCTCCCCCGCGTGCGAGCGGCTGTTCCAGGGTCTGATCCGGTCCGGCGACGAAGCCGTCAACCGACACCGTGACATCGCAGGTGACAAGTCCCATCTCCGCCGCCTTCCGACCGGGTGGGAGTCAGCCTAGTTACGCGTCGAGGCTGCCGCGGCAAATCTGCGCGACCCGGGGTCAACCACCCGTGGCGAGCCCGGCAAGGAACTCACGGACGAGGGCGTTGAAGGCGTCGGGTCGGTCCATGTTCGCGTTGTGTCAGGCGTCTGCGAGCGCCTCGAGCCTGACGGCCGGATCCCGGTCGGCAAGAGCCCGCGCGGCGGGCGCGATGTTGCCCGTGCCGTCTTCGGCGCCGAGCACCGCGAGGATGGGCACGGGTGGGCGCCAGGCGGCGTCCGGTCGGAGCGCCTCACGCCAGAAGCCGATCGCCTCACCTGTGCGCAGGATGCGCGACCTCGACGTCGCCGACCAGACGTGAATGCCCTTGCCACGCCGCACGCCTATCGGGTTCACTTGCCCCATGCAGGACCAGCTCACGCTCACCTTGTTGCGCGTCGACGACGCGGAGGCCATGGTGTCGGTGCTCGCCGATCCCGCGCTGTACGCGTTCACCGGAGGAGAACCTCCCGACCTGGCATCGCTTCGAAGGCTCTACGCGCATCAGGTCACGGGTGCCTCGCCCGACGGAAGCCAGCGCTGGTTCAACTGGATCGTCCGGGTCGATGGTGAGGCCGTCGGCTACGTCCAGGCCACTGTCGAGGACGAGGTGGCGGAGCTCGCATGGGTGATCGGAGCACCATGGCAGGGTCGCGGCCTCGCCACACGCGCCGCTCGGCTGATGCTGCATGAGTTCGTCGGGAGGGTCAGGCTGTTGCGGGCCCACATCCATCCGGACCATCACGCCTCCAACCGGATCGCGACCGGTCTCGGGCTGCGTCCGACGGGCGCCTTCGAGGACGGCGAGGCGGTGTGGGAGGGCCTCCTCGAGCGGGCCTGAGCCAGCCACCATGGGCGCTTTCCCAAAGCAGGCGGGGACCTGGCGTGGAGGGCCGTCAACGGAAGGTCCCCCAGAGCAGGAACTCCGGCGGCGTTGGGCCGCCTACGACGACTCGTCTCTGTGGGGCCGCCTGCTCGACACCGGGGGCGAGGTCTACGTCGTGCGCCCAGAGGACATCTCCTCGAGCACCGGATCACGCCTGCGGTGGCCGGTTTGCGCTTCACGCTGGCCTGACGACGACACGACGGCGGCGGCACCTCAAGGGTGCCGCCGCCGTCTTCGATGTCCGGAGGGATCAGCCGGCCGGGATGGCCGCCATGACGTCGATCACGAGGACCTGGGCGTTGGTGCCCGCCTCGGTGTCGGCCGGGTAGGTGAGCAGGACGCGGGAGCCGGCCTTCTTGCCGATGAGCTCGGTCCCGCCACCGTTGGGCACCTGCTGGAAGGTGTCGGTCCAGGTGGTCATGGTCTCGCCGCCCCACTCACCGCCAGTGACGTGGTAGGCGACGGTGTCGGTCTCCGTGATCGGCTCGCCGGTCCCCTCGGCGAGGACGATGATCTGGGGCTCGGCCGGCGCCTCGGCGTCTGCCGCGAACTCGATGCCGGGCTGCGCGCCCAGGTCACCGGTGATGGTGAGGCCCGCGGGCAGCTTCTCATCGGTCGGGGTCGCCTGCGTGAGCAGTTCCGCATCGACCGTGGTGGCGTCGAGTACATCGACCACGAAGACGAGGGTCGAGTTCGCGGGGATCGTCTCGCTCTCCTGGTCGCCGTAACCGAACGCCGGCGGCACCACGATCTGGACCTGGTCGCCGACCTTGGTGCCCGCGAGGCCGTACTTCCAGCCGTCGACCACCTGGTCGAGCGAGAAGCTCGACGGGGTTCCACGCTCGTAGGAGGAATCGAACTGGGTGCCGTCGCTCCAGAGGAAACCTGCGTAGTTGACGGTGACGAACGCGCCCTCCCCGACGGTCTCGCCGTCGCCCTGCTTCAAGGTCTTGACGGTGATCTGGGTGGGCGCCTCCCCGTCGATCGGCTCCATGGTGGGGATCGACTTGTCGTCAAAGGCGATGGTGGGCAGGTCGCCCTGCGGGTCCCGGTCGACCTGGGGCACGCCCGTCGGCTGATCATCGGCAGGCGCGGCCGGGCTGGAGACGCTCGACTCCGCAGGTTCGGTGTCGCCGCCTGTGCCGCAGGCCGACAGGGGAAGGAGGAGGGCGATGGCCGCGATGGCCAGGGGCTTGAGTTTCACGAGAACGGCTCCTGCGGCCGGTCGTGGCCGCGTCGGGGTCAGAGAGGCGCGGCCCGCCAGGCGGGGCGCCGTCGTCCAGCCTAACGGGCGAGTCTGTGTCGAAGCTGTGCGCGGCTCAGCCACCCCCTTGCACCGCTCGGCTTCCCATCAACCGGCGAGCGCGTCGACGGTGAACCAGATCTGCAGCAGGCCGAGCAGCAGCGCCGCCACCACGAGGGTTACTACGAAGCGGGCATCGACGAGTCGGGCCGGTTCCGCGGCACTGCCCAGCCGACCGGCGTGCGGCCGGGCTTCTCGAGGAGGTGACCATGGGAAGGATCGGCGTTCGCCGCGTACTTCACCATCGGCCTGTCGTTGGGGCTGCTGCTTGGCCTCCTGCTCGACAACCTGGCCCTCGCCCTGCCGGTCGGCGCCGTCCTCGGCATCCTGATCGGCCTGCTCGCCGCGGGGGTCTCGCCGGGGCACAAGCCCCTGAGCACGGCGGTTCCTCCCTGCCCCTTGAGAACGATTCGGCGCATCGGCCAAAAGGCTGATGTCCGCGTCGACCCGATGCACGATGCCCGGGAGGGGGCTGCGCTGGTGGGCTTGGGACCATGCCAGAAAACCCAGCCGGACGGTCCTTCGCCGACCGCCTCACCTCACGGCGCGGAGCGTGGATCGCGCTCGGCCTCGTCCTCGCCGCGTTCGTCGCCCTCTTCGGACTCTTCGCCGGGGCCGAGGCCCCGTCACGCAACGCGCAGGCGCCCGACGGCTCGGAGTCCTCACGGGTCTCGGAGCTCCTCGCCACCTTCCCGGGTGCGGAGCGCCAGTCGGTGCAGATCGTCGTCACGCGCGACGACGGGAACGCGCTCGACGCCGACGACCTCGCCGCGCTTGAGGGTCTGCTTCCCCGCCTCGGTGACGGTGCGGACCCAGCCTCCGGCCCACTGGTCAGTGAGGACGACAAGGCAGCGGTCCTGATGGTCCCGATCACGGTGGGCGCCGACAACAGCGAGACGGCGGATGTCATCGGGTCGCTGCGTTCCGAGATCGAGCGGGAGCGACCCGACGGCCTGTCGATGCTGGTCACCGGCGGCCCCGCGTTCGGAGCCGACGTCACCTCCTCCTTCGACGGCGCGGACTTCACCCTGCTCCTCGTGACGATCGTCATCGTCGCGGTCCTGCTGATCGTCACCTACCGCTCCCCCGTGCTGTGGCTCGTGCCCCTGATCGTGATCGCGTTGGCCGACGGCCTCGCCGGGCGCGTCACCGCGGCCGCCGGTTCCGCCTGGGACCTGCAGTTCGACGCGGGCATCATCAGCGTCCTCGTCTTCGGGGCGGGTACCAACTACGCCCTGTTGCTGATCTCGCGCTACCGCGAGGAACTGCTGACCACCGACGATGACCGGGCGGCTCTGAGCAGTGCCTGGCAACACACGATGCCTGCCATCCTCGCCTCGAACGTGACGGTGGTCCTAGCCTTGGCGACCCTGACGCTGGCCGTCATCCCTGGCACCCACGGGCTCGGCGTGACCACGGCGATCGGGCTGGTCATCGCGCTCGCCGCCGTCGCGCTCGCGCTGCCCCCGGTGCTCGCGGTCTTCGGCCGCAGGCTGTTCTGGCCCTTTGTCCCGCGCCCCGGATCCGATCGGCGGCTCGGCGGTGGCTGGCGCAGGATCGCGGAGGGCGTGACCCGCCGCCCAGGCGTCTCTCTTGCCGCCGGACTCACGCTGCTCGGCGTGATGGCCCTCGGCCTGCTCGGCACCTCGGTCGGGCTCGACCAGCTCGGGAAGTTCCGGGTCCAGTCGGAGTCGGCGACGGGGCTGAGCGTCCTGGCCGAACACTTCCCCGCGGGGAGGGCCCAGCCGACGTTCATCGTCGCGAAGACGGAGGGGGCCCAGGACGTGGTCGACGCGGTCGCGGGGCTGGAGGGCGTGGTCAGGGCCCATCCCGTCGGGACGACCGCGGACGGCGAACTGACGAAGGTGATGGTGGTCAGCCAGTACTCGCCGAGCACCACGGAGAGCCTCGACCAGATCGGCGAGCTGCGCGCTGCCGCACACGCGGTCGAGGGTGCGGACGCGCTGGTCGGAGGGGCCGTCGCCACCGATGTCGATGCCCGTGCAGGCAACGCGGCCGATCTGTGGCTGATCGCGCCGCTGGTGCTGGCCGTGTGCTTCGTCGTGCTCGTCGTGCTGCTGCGCTCGCTCGTCGCGCCGACCCTGCTGCTCCTGGTGAACCTGGGCAGCGCCGTCGCGGCCATCGGCGCAGGGTCGTGGCTGAGCCGGGTGCTGCTAGACCAGCCAGCGCTCGACCTCCAGGTGCCTCTGCTCGCGTTCCTGTTCCTCGTAGCGCTCGGCATCGACTACACGATCTTCCTCGTGCACCGGGCCCGCAGCGAGGCCGGGGCCCTCGGCACGCGGGAGGCGATGGTGGAGGCGGTCGCGCACACCGGCAGCGTGATCACCAGCGCCGGCCTCGTCCTCGCAGCCGTCTTCGCCGCCCTCGGGGTGCTTCCGCTCGTCACGCTTGGCCAGTTGGGCCTGATCGTCGGCGTCGGGGTGCTCGTCGACACGCTCGTCGTGCGGACGGTGATCGTGCCTGCGATCTTCACCCTGGTCGGCGACCGGATCTGGTGGCCGGGTAGGCCTTCGCGTGGCTCTGACGGACAATGGCTACATGAGCCTCGTGACAGTGCCCCTGTCGGGTCCTGACCCGGCAGCGACCACGCTGGCCGGTTACGTCCGGGCGATGGGGGTCGGCCAGCACGTCATGGCCGTGATGCTCACGGTGATCGGAGTGGTGCGCGCGGTGCTCGCCGATGCACCGGTCGCGGCGGCCGTTGCCGCCGGTGGGGCCTTCCTCGCCTGGCATCTGGTCGGGGCGCTGTGGTCGGCCCGCTCGAACTCGACCCGGGTCGCCGTCGTGTGGCTGCTCGGTCTCGTGGTCGTGTGGATCGCCGCAACCGTCGTGTCCGCGGAGTTCGTCTGGCTCGCTTTCCTGTTGTGGCTGCTCGCGGGTCACCTGCTTCCGGTGGTGTGGGGTGTGGCGCTGTCTGCGCTGGTGTTCGCCGTGGTGGTGGCCGCTCCCCTGCTCCACCACGGCGAACCGAGCTACGGCGTCGTGTTCGGCCCCCTGATCGGCGGCATCTTCGCCTACGGCATCTCGCGCGGCTACCTCCAACTGCTGCGCGACGCCGAGGAACGCGAGCGGCTGGTCGTCTCGCTCACCGCAGCCCAGGCCGAGATGGCCGATCTGCAGGACGAGCTCGCGACGGCGCAGCGCCGCTCGGGGGCGGTCGCGGAGCGGACCCGGCTCTCCCGCGACATCCACGACACCGTCGCCCAGTCGCTTTCCTCGATCCGGCTGCTGGCCCACGCCCGTTCGGAGGTGGGCGAGACCGAGTCGGCACGGGCCTTCGGGCAGATCGCGACCCTGTCGGGCGAGGGGTTGGCCGACGTGCGCAGGATCGTCGCGGCGCTGGCGCCGTCCGAGCTCGACGACAGCGCGCTGGCAGGCGCCCTGCAGCGGATGACGGCTCGGCTGCACGAGGAGACCGGGATCGAGGCGGAGGTCCGGATCGACGAGTCGCTCCCCCAGCTGGCGACCGAGACGGAGGTGGCGCTGCTGCGCACCGCGCAGTCGGCGCTGGCCAACGTGCGCCAGCATGCCGGGGCCGGGCGCGTCGTGGTCAGCCTGATCGACGCGGACGACTCCGTGCGGCTCGACGTCATGGACGACGGCGTCGGGTTCGACCCCGCGACCCTCGACCAGCGCAAGACGGCCTCACCCTCGGGTTTCGGGCTGCGCTACATGCGTGACCGGCTGCGGGAACTGGGCGGAGGACTCGACATCGAGTCGGTCCCCGGCGAGAGCACGGCGATAAGCGGCCACCTGCCCATCCGCGACGGATCGGGGGCTCGCCGGTGACGAGCGTGCTCATCGTCGACGACCATCCCATCGTGCGCAGCGGGCTGCGGGCGGTGCTCGGTGCCGACGGCGTCGAGGTCGTGGGAGAGGCCGCCTCCGGCGAGGAGGCGCTGCTGCTCACCTCGGAGCTGGCTCCAGAGGTCGTGCTCTGCGACCTGCGGCTCGGCGCGGGGATCGACGGGATCGAGACCACACGGCGTCTGCTCGACCTCACCCCCGCCCCTGCCGTGCTGATCCTGACCACGTTCGACCGTGACGCCGAGATCCTCGCCGCGATCGAGGCCGGGGCCGCGGGCTACCTGCTCAAGGACGCCGATCCACAGGTGATCCGCGCGGCCATCGCAAGGGCGGCAGCCGGAGGTGTGTATCTGGCCGAGGGGCTCGAGAAGCGGGTGCTGCGCGGCATGCGCAATCCCCGGCCGCGGCTGACCGGGCGCGAACTCGAGGTGCTGAGGCTCCTGGCTGAAGGCGCCTCGAACCGGGAGATCGCCCGGACGCTGTACGTGACCGAGGCGACGGTGAAGAGCCACCTCGCCCACATCTTCACCAAGCTCGACGTGGACAGCCGGTCACGGGCCGTCCACGTCGCGGGCGAGGCAGGGCTGATCTGACTCAGCCGCTGACCGTGAGCTTCTCGACGATCACCGCGCCGCCGACGCCCTTGAGCCAGGCGTGCGGGAAGGGCGGGGACGGGGTGAGGTCGGTGATGACGGAGCGGCCGCCGTCTGCGAAGACTTCGATGCCCTTCGCGTCGAGCCAGATAGTCAGGCCGACGCGCTCGCGCTGGCCGAGGGTCACCTCCGCCTGGGTGGAGTAGGCCCCGGGCAGCGCCTCGGCTCCCCGGCTCCGGTCGACGAGCAGGCGGCCCGTTGCCCGCTCGTAGCGCAGCTCGACGCACGTCTGCCGGTCGCGCCCCAGGGCAAGGGCGAAGCCGTCGGCCCCGCCGAGGTCCACCAGGAGGTCGATCCGGGCCACGGGAGGAACGGTCAACGGCAGCTCGACCAGGCCCTCGATCCGCTCCGCCGTGATCGTCGCGGTCTCGGCCACGTCCGGCACGATCCCGACCTGCACGAGCCGCAGCGTCCCCTCGTCGTCGACGAGGCTCAGCCTGCGTGCCATGGTCATCGCGCCGCGCTGGGGTGCGGCGGGATCGACCGGAAGCTCCGCTGCGTAGAGCCAGTTGCTCATCCAGGCGATCAGGATCCGGTCGTCGATGCCCAGCCCCGAGAAGGTGACTCCCGCATAGCAGTCGTGCCCGTGGTCGAGCCACGGCAACGAGCGCATGCCCTCGTCGTCGGCGCCGATCGGCGGACGGTGCACGTGCGGGGTGAACGTCACGCCGTCGAAGTCACCGACGAAGTACTGCGTGGCTGACCCGCCCGCCGGCCCACCGGGGTGGGTGCTGACCAGCAGCACCCAGGCGACGTCGTCGCCGTCGCCCACCCTCAGCGGGAACAGGTCTGGGCACTCCCAGATCCCGCCTGCGGCCGCCTCGGGGCCGAAGGCCGAGAGGAACGTCCACGTCAGCAGGTCGTCGGAGCGGTAGAAGAGCACCTGCTGGTCGATCGCCTCGACAGCGACGAGCACCCAGTAGGGCCCGCCCGGCCCGGTGTAGCGCACGACCTTCGGGTCGCGGAAGTCCGAGCTGCCCCGGTCGAGCACCGGGTTGCCCTCGTACTTGGCCCAGGTCTCGCCGTCGTCGACGCTGTACGCGATCGACTGGGCCTGGTGGGCCGCCCGCTTCGAATGCGACGTGTAGAACGCGAGCAGCGCCCCCTTTCCGAACCCGGCGGTGCCCTCCTCGTCTGCGACGACGGAGCCGGAGAAGATGTCCTCGTCGGCATCGAAGGCGATGGCGACGGGATGGTCCTCCCAGCGCACCAGGTCGGGGCTGGAGGCGTGCCCCCAGCTCATGTTCGCGTGGTCGGCGCCCTCCGGGTTGTACTGGAAGAACAGGTGGTATCTCCCGTTGTGGAAGACGAGCCCGTTGGGGTCGTTCATCCAGTTGGCCGGCGGGGCGTAGTGCAGCAGGTCCATGGCTCTTTCTCGGGGCGGGTCGGTGAGGGCGCGGTGGCTACTTGCCTGCGCCGGCGGTGAGGCCCTCGCGCAGCGGCTTCTGGCCGAACACGAAGACGAGCAGGGCGGGGATCATCGAGATGATCACGCCGGCGAGCACCGTCGAGATGCTGCCCGTTCCGAGGTTGCCCTGCAGCGTGACGAGGCCGAGCGGGAGGGTGAAGTTCTGCTCGCTGATCGTCATGATCAGGGGACGGAAGAACTCGTTCCAGTGGTAGTTGAATGCGAGGATCCCGACGATCGCCAGACCGGGCGTCGCCAAGGGCAGGTAGACGCTGAAGAACACGCGCCAGGGGCCCGCACCGTCGATCTCCGCCGCCTCGCCGAGCTCGGCGGGAAGCCCCATGAAGAACTGGCGCATCAGGAAGGTGCCGAACGCCGTCGGGAGGGCAGGGACGATCAGCGCGAGCAGCGTGTCGGCAAGGCCCATGCCGCGGATCAGCATGAAAACCGGGACGATGGTGACCTGCATCGGCACCATCATCGTGGCGAGAATCGTGCCGAAGAGGAGCTTCTTGCCGCGGAAGTCGAACCGGGCGAACACGTAGCCGGCCATCGCGGCGCTGAGCATCTGGCCGAGAGCGACGAGCAGCGTGACGAGTGCGCTGTTCCAGACATAGAGCCACACGGGGATCTTGGCGAAGACGTCGGCGAAGGCGGAGCCGCCGACGCTGGTGACATTGGTGACCGGATCGGTCGGGGTGAGCGCGGTGATCAGGGTCCAGACGACCGGGCCGAGCGTCACGAAGGTTGCCAACGCCAGGATGACGTACTTGGCGACGGTTCCGATCCCCTGGAGGGGTCGGCGGGTTTCAACTGCTTGTGTGGACATCTCTCACCTCACCCGTAGAAGACGAATCGCTTGCTGAGCTGGAACTGGATGGCGGTGACGAGCATGATCAGCAGCGTCAGCACCACGCCGACGGCCGAGGCCCCACCGAAGTCGAGCTGCCGGAAGGCCGACTCGTAGATCACCATGACTGCGGTGCGGGTCTCGTCTCCGGGCCCGCCGCGGGTGAGCACCCACGGCTGGTCGAAAATCTGCAGCGCGTTGATGATCGCCATCACGGAGGCGACCAACATGGTGGGGCTGATCAGCGGGAGGGTCAGCTGCCAGAACTGCTTCCAGCCGGTGGCGCCGTCGATGGAGGCGGCCTCGTAGACCTCCTTGGGGATCGCGGCGATGCCGCCGATGAACAGCAGGAAGGTGAAGCCGAAGTTCTGCCACACGTAGACGAGCAGCACCACGATCTTCGCGCCGAAGCCGGTGGTCAGCCAGCCGACCTTCGCGATGCCGAGCCAACCGAGGACCTCATTGACGAGGCCGAACTCCTGATTGAACAGGTAGGCCATGATCAGCGAGACGGACGCGGCCGAGAGGATCAGCGGGAAGAACAGCGTCGACCTGAAGAAGGTGCGCAGCCAGGTGGGCATCCGCGACTGGACGAGGATCGCGAGCAGCAGGGCGACGGCGAGCTGCACGATGACGGCGGTCGCGACGAAGCCGATGGTGTTGAGGAACGAGACCCGCACCGTCGGACTGGAGGCCAGCCTTGCGAAGTTGTCGAGGCCGACGAATTCGGGTGCGGTGATGATGTCCCAGCGGAAGAACGCGAGCACCACCGAGGCGATGATCGGCACGAGGGTGAACAGCCCGAGCCCGATCAGGGTCGGCGCGAGGAACAGGGTGATCAGCAGCCGGGGCTTGCGCCGTCCGGGCCGCACGTCGGTCTCGGGGTTGGGCTCGGCCAGCTTGGGCGAGGCGGTCGGTGTCGTGGACATCAGCGTCCTCCCAGGGCGATCTCGAGGTCACGTTGCATGATCTCGAGGCCTCGGCGGACTCCGCCGGGGCCGTTGGTGATGGCGCCGACCACGTTCTTGGTCAGCGCGGACTCGACGGCCGCCTGCTGCGGCGGCGCGGGCATCGGGGCGGTGTCCGGGAACTTGTCGAGCGTGTCGTAGAACACCTCCCAGTGCGCGGGGCCGAGCCCGGCGCCGTACAGCTCGGTGTTGAGCGAGCGGCGCGGGATCGACGAGTCTGGCTTCGTGTGGGCGATGGACATGCCCTCGTACGAGACGCAGTACTTCAGCCATTCCCAGGCCTCGTCCTTGCGCTTGGAGGTCTCCATGATCGCGTAGCCGCCTGCGCCGAACTGGTGGCGCTGGCTCGCCATCTTCGGGAAGAAGATGACGTCGTAGTCGTCGTTGGCCACGCCCGCCTCGCTCAGGCCCTGCACCCAGAACCCGCCTGCCGGCGTCATGCCGACCTGGCCGGAGGAGAAGAGCGCGACGAGTTCGTTGCCTCCGCCCTGGGCGGGGTTGGCCGCGAGGCCCTCGGCGACCATCCGCTGCAGCACCGCGAAGCTCTCGACGGTCCGGTCGTTGAGCGCGTCGGCGTGCTCCCAGAGGAAGCCCCCGCCGCGGGGCTCCTGATCGGGGTAGAACCGGCTCCAGAACCAGTCACCGCCGCTTGCCTTCTCCTCAGTGAGGAAGCTCGTGTTGTTGATGTAGAGCCACGGGACGACGCCTCCCCAGAGGCGGTTGGTCCAGAAGTACGGAAGGAAGCGGCCCTCAGAGCCCGACTTCATCGCCCTGGACAGCGCGAAGAAGTCGTCGACCGACCAGTCGTCGCGTGGCCGTTCCATGCCGGAGCGCTCGAGCGCACCGGTGTTGTAGAACACGTTGGCGGCGTTGAAGTTGTCGGGCATCTGGAAGAGGCTGCCCTTGTACATGAACGACTCGATGAGTGCCGGGTGCACGTCGTCGAAGTACTCCTGCATCTCGGCGGCGTCGCGCTGGACGTACTCGTCGATCGGATGCGCGAGCCTGGAGGCGAAGAGCTGGGTGCCCTCGGTCGCGACCGTCACCACGTCCGGCGGGGTGCCCGCCGCGATCATGGTCAGGATCTTGGCGAAGTACTCGCCCCAGTCCTGGCCCTGGATCGGGACGATCCGCACGGCGACGTCGGGGTGCTTGCGCTGGAAGCCGTCGACGAGGGCCTGGCGCGCGACCGCGTCCTGCTGGGTGCCGAACAGGGCGACGGTCAGCGCATCGTCTCCCCTGCCCGGGATGTCGCGCCCGGTGAGCCGGGGCCACGAGATGGCGGTGCCTGCGAGACCGGCGCCCAGGAGGGCGACGACTGCTCTACGGGATAGATCAACCACGTTGTTGTTCCTTCTTCCTCAGCGGGATCGAGTCGCATCGACCCCTGCTAAATGGATTCAGCACGCACAACGTATCAACCCATCCGACGACACGCTAGCTTTCTGCTGAATCAATTCAGCCGCGACACTGAACGGTCCACTAGGGTTGCCCCCATGGGCAAGGATTCCAACCGCCGAGTCACGCTGGCCGACGTCGCGGCGCGCTCGGGGATGTCCAAGAGTGCGGTGAGCATGATCCTCAACGACCGGCCTGGCTCCAGGCTGTCGGCCGAGGCGGCCGAGCGGGTCCGTTCCGCCGCCGAGGAGCTCGGCTACCGGCCGAATCCGGCCGCGCAGAGCCTGCGTCTGGGGAAGACGAGCACCATCGGCTTCATCTCCGACGACGTGATCCTGACCCGCCACGCCTCGGGCATGATCCGCGGCGCCCTCGACGCCGCCAAGGAGCACGGCCTCACAATGCTGATCGCTGAGGGAAGCGGGAACGACGGCGAGCTGCGCGACGCCGTGGACCTGATGCTCGATCGCCGGGTCGACGGGATCGTGCTCGGGCTCATGCGCGCCCGCCAACTGGAGGTGCCAACGGTTCCCGGCAACGTCGCGTTCATCCTGGCCAACGGCGTCACGCCCCAGGGGCACGACGGGCTGCTCCCCGACGAGTTCGAGGGCGGCTACGCGATGGCGAGGCTGCTGGTCGACGCCGGGCACCGTCGCATCGGCATGGTCGGACGGCTGCTCCCCGCGTACGGCGACCTCAGCTACTCGGCGACGATCGAGCACCGCTTCGAGGGGATCGAGAAGGCCTTCGCCGAGGGCGACGTCGACGCCGTCTTCGAGCCGGTGACCGCCTGGGACTCGACGGTCGGCTACGACTCGACGATCGAGATCATGACAGCCCACCCCGACCTGACGGCGCTGATCGCAGGCAACGACGAGGTGGCTTTCGGCATGTACCAGGCGCTGTCCGAGCTGGGCCTGCGGGTGCCCGACGACGTGTCGGTCGCCTCGTTCGACGACGAGGTGCTCGCCGCCTACCACCGTCCGGGACTCACGACGGCCCACCTGCCCTACGAGGAGATGGGTCGCCGCGCCGTCGAGATGATCCTTGGCCTGCGCCCGCGCGACCGGGAACTGCTGGAGATGCCGGTCGTGGTCCGCGACTCGATCGCCCCTCCGCGCCTTCAGGTCGCCTGACTTCGACCCCCTTGCCCGGGGGCATGGCTGCCCAGCGCGTCCCTACCGGAGCGCCAGGGCGCGGCAGCGCAACGGGTCCTGCTGGCTTCAGCTCGGGGACGTCCCTTCAGACCCCGTCGCCGCCGTGAAAAGTCCGGGTGTGACCGGGGATGCCCGGGCGGTTGACGCGCAGCTCCGCCGGTCGGCCGCTGCTACGTGCAGACGGTGGTCACGACGAGCGTGGCGTTCACTGTGATGGTGCGCTCGCCGAAGAGCTTCCTGGCGTCGATGTAGTCGAACTCCTTGATGGCGACACCCACGCCCTTCGCCCCGTCGGAGAGCAGCGCTCCCTTGAGCAGCTCGTCCGCGTGCGTCACCATGTCGTCCAGGTCGTAGGGGCGGAGGAGCTGGGCCGAGTAGGTCGCGGGGGCGCAGCCTGCCTCGAGGTGTTCGGTGACGCTTTCGGGGTACTCGCTGAGCGGAACCTGGGACTGTGGGGTGAACAGCTCGGCGCGGGCCTCTGATGCGGCGGCCGCCTGCGGGTTGAGTTCGAGCTCCGGCAGCCCGGCCTCCTCGCGCTGGCGGGCGATCTCGTCGGTCAGCGCAGTCGTGGTGAGCTTCTGGTTGACGGGGAGGGCCTCGACCTTGAGGTACTCGGCGCACCGCTCGGCGATGATCGCCTCCTGCTGGTCGGGTCGCTGACCCGTGCACGAGTAGGAGAAGAGCTCGGTAGGAAGAACCGATCCGTCGGGTTGGAGGTACTCCTCCTGCCACGACGGCACGAGCGATCCGAGGCCCTCCTTGTCGCTGAACGCCTTCTCGAGCGCGGCCGCGAGTTCGGCATCGTCGTCGAGCCCCTCGGTTTCCCACCGGTAGTGGAGGTACTCGTGCGCCAAGAGCTCGGGGCGTTGGAACTGCGTGGTCTCGTCGGAGAGGTAGATGGTCTTCTCGTCGGGCAGGTAGCAGCCGCCACCGTCGAACCCACAGACGGCACCGACGTTCGCGGTGGCCTTGAGCGAGACGGGCGGAACGTCGCCGATGATCAGGCCCGCAAGGAGAGACGCGAGTTCGGGATCCTGCTCGACCGGCCCGGCCTGCGACTCCGATGCCGAAGGTGACGCCGCAGGTTCGGCGGGGGCACTCGGCGATGAGGGATCGGCACTCACCTGGCTGGGCGTGGCCTCCGCGGTCGCCGCCGGGGTCTGCTCCCCCACCTCGTCGCTGGGCCCACCGCAGCCCGCAAGAATCAACGCGCTGAGCACTGTGGCGGCAGTCAGGCCTCGTCCTGTGATCCTCATGCCGCCGAAGTCTAGGTGTTCACCCCGGATAGGTTGGGTACGCGCGCGGCTGGGGGATGTCCCTTGAGCGCGGTGTGGCCTCGGTGGTGATTGTAATGGTGCAGCCATTGGTCGAAGGCGGCGACTCGCTGGGTTTCGGAGGTGTAGGGCTGGGCATAGGCCCATTCCTCGAGCATGATGCGGTTGAACCGTTCGACTTTGCCGTTGGTTTGGGGTCGGTAGGGGCGGGTGCGTTTGTGTGTGATGTCGTCGCCGAGAGCCTTTTTGAAGGCGTTGGAGCGGTAGCAGGCGCCGTTGTCAGTCAAGACTCGTGTCACGGTGATCCCGGCGGCGTTGAAGAAGGCGTTGGCGCGTTGCCAGAACGCGGCGGCGGTTTCCTTCTTCTCGTCGGTCAGGATTTCGCTGTAGGCCAAGCGGGAGTGGTCGTCGACGGCGTTGTGGATGTAGGCATACCCGGGCCGGCGGTTCGTGGCGGTTCTGGTCTTGTTCCGGGTACCCGCGGCACGGCCCAGCACTTTGTGGCCGCCGCCGTCGGGGATCCGGCCGAGTTTCTTGATGTCGACGTGGACCAGGTCGCCGGGGGCGGCGTGCTCGTAGCGGCGTTTCTCGGCGCGTGAGGTTTTGATCCTGGCTCCGGTAGCAGGATCGGTCCATCGCAGGGGTGGGCAGCCGTAGCGCCTGATGACCTTGTGGACCGTCGAGGGGTTCAGGTGAAGGTGGTAGGCGATCCGGGCCGGGCCCCAGCGCTTGGTTACACGCAACCCGACGATGCGACGCTCGGTGCGCTGCGAGAGTTGATGCGGGCAATGCTTCGGGCGAGAGGACTTGTCGACCATCCCGGCCAGGCCCTGTTCGCGGTAACGCTGCGCCCAGCGGCGGGCGGTGTTGACCGCGACACCGAAACGTTCCGCGGCTCGCCGCAGGGTCCAGCCCTGGTCAACGACGAGCTGGGCCAGGTGCAGACGTCCGGTTTCGGTGAGTATGGCGTTACGGTGGGGCATGGAAGACCTCTGTTTCGTGAAATGGGTTCTGTCGTAAGTCCCACACTTCACTCAGAGGTCTTCCCCTATGTCCAGCAGACCCGCCGCGCGTACTCAATCTCCGTGGTCAGTACATCTAGGTCTCGACCGGTTCGTCGGCGCGTGCCGCACGGCTCCGATGCGCCCCAAGGGACGCTGGATCAACTGCCACCTGTCAGGCAGAATGAGCCGGGTGACGACTGTGCGGGCAACCCGGAAACTGCTGCAACGCCTCGGCCCGACCACCCCGGACCCGCCAGCCTCGACGAGCCTGCTCGGGGACTGGTACGCCACCTACCTCCCCTGGCGCCCCCGCCAGATCGCGCTACTGATCAACGAACGCACCCTGCTCCCGCTGCTGATGCCCCTCGCCCCCGCCCGCACCCTCCTCCAGCGGTTCCCCGACCACCTCGCTGAGCTCCTCAATGCCCACCACACACCCCCACACGTGAACGCGGCAGAGGTCGCCGCCGCCCGCCACACGAACCTGGCCACCACCGCCAACCGCAGCCTCGTCGGATCACTCAACGAGTTCGCGTTCCTTGCCGAACACCACCGCGACAGAGCAGAGCCGCTCGATCTGCTCGGCCTGTCGCTGAAGCTCTCCCGGGTCCCCTGCGGGCCGCTCTTCAAACGCCACGTCAGCCCCGACCGGGAACTCGCAGCCCTCATCCACGACCTACCGCCAGGTGGCCCCGCGCTGTCGTGATCGCCCGAGGTTCGCGCTCCTGCGGCTGATCGACTCATGCGCAGGATGACGGTCGCGGGAGGCCTATGCTCGGGATCCTGACCGACGACCTGCGCATCCCCGGAGAGGTCGCGGTCGTGCTGCGCTACTACGTGTACGCACTCAGGGACCCCCGCAACGGCCGCGTCTTCTACATCGGCAAAGGCATCGGGGACCGGATCAACGCACACACCCGCGACGCAGGCAAAGACCCCGAATCCGAACGCGCCAAACTCCGCACCATCCTCGACATCGAAGCCACCGGACACCCCGTCGAACTCCTGTTCCTCCGCACCGACATCGAAGACGAGACCACCGCCTTCATCGTCGAACAGGCCGTCATCGACGCCTTCCATGCCGACGGACAGCCCCTGACCAACCTGGTCCGCGGCCACGACTCCGGCGCCCGTGGACTCGCCGCACTGCCCGCCATCATCGCCCGCCACCGCGCCGACCCATGCCCGCCCATCAACCAGCCGCTCATCATGGTCAAGATCCAGAAAGGCTGGCGCCCCGACTCCCGACTCCAACCCGGATCAGATCTACGACCAGACCCGCGGTCACTGGAAGATCTCAGGCTGGGTCCGAGACCGCGCCCACTACTGCCTCGGAGTCGCCCTCGGCATCGTCCGCGGCGCCTACCGCATCGACACCTGCTTGCCCTCCGAGGTCCCGACTGACCAGGGCCAGAACCGGTGGGGCTTCACCGGCCACGGCGCCCCCGAACTCGCCCACGTCATCGGCACCCAGGTCCGCGACGTCTTCGGCGGACGCGTCATGTACCGCAGATACCTCAAAGGCTACCCTGGCGCAGAACCCGACCAGCCCCCCAACGAGCACGCATAGCCGGGGTCGCCGACCGCAGGAGAAGCTCTCCCCCCGAGGCCGCAGATCTCTGACGGCCTGGCCGAACTGAGCCGGTGGATCGACCAAGGCAACAACGGCAGACACCCCGAGGCCGCCATGTGGGCCGGCTCGCGAAGATCACCGAGGAAGCCGGAGAAGTCGTGTCCGCCTACATCGGCGCGGCCGGACAGGACCCCGCAAAGGCATCACCCATCAACTGTCCGACGTCCAAGACGAACTCCTCGACGTCGCGATCACCGCCCTCACGGCCGTAGGGCACCTCCGAGGCAACGACGGCCGCAGCCTCGAAGCCCTCCAGACAAGCTCAACACCACGCTTCACCGCGCTGGCCTGCAAACCTGATCGGAACCACCGAAGCCCGTCCAGCCAGGTCAAGCATCTGGATGTCTGGAGTCGCATCGCACTCCCCGGGACGCCGCCCACCCCGCGTCAGGAGGACGAAGGAGAGCCTGTGACGTGGAAGGCTCAGCACCTTGAGCTGGTCAGTTGCGGTTCAGCCCGTGCCGACGCGAGTCCAGCGCGTGCTTGTAGTGGCCCTCGGCAGCGTTGATCTGACCAGTCGGGGTGGCAGGATCGAACACCCTCAACACCGATAATCGGAAGCTGGACGGATCCAGGCCACGTAGTTCCACGTTCCCGCCATACCCGTTCACCGAGTACGCAGCCCACCGCTGTAGCAGATTCTCCGCACCGTCCGCCTTCCCCACATAGTGACGTCCGTCCCGGGTATCGGTGATCAGATAGATCCCCACCACCGAAGCCAGAGCCGTCCGCCACGCCGCATAGCGATGCTCACGCATCACGGCCTACAACTGCGGATAGTCCAAGATCAGCGCATCAAAGCCCGGGAACGGCACCGGCTGAGCATCGGCGATCTCCAGCACCGGATACGTCGCCGCCGTCGTCGCGTTGATCCGCCACGTCCGCGGGGACCGCCAGCCGGTCACAAGCCGATTCCGCAAGTCGCCCATCGCGTCACTGCGTTCCAGATCGAACGTGCGCAGCCCGCCGTCTTTGGCGACCTCGCCATGATTGACCACCACCGACCACAGCCGCGCGCGATCCCCACCCTCAGGAAGGCACACGATCCAATACCCGGGTGCAACCTTCGGGAACATCCGGGGATCAGCCGATTGCACGCGGGTGTAGGCCAAGATCTCATCATCCGACGAGTCACCATGGATACCGGCGGACCCATCCTCATGCTCACGCACATACGCATGACGGATCACCAGGGCCTCCCGCGCTTCGATACCCGCATCGGCCATGACAGCAGCAAACGTCAACGTCACCCTGCGTCACCTCCCAATCTCTACGTTCACAGCTATCACACTCCACCGACCCCCGATCACTTCCCCGCCCAAGTGACAACTTCCTCTTTCGGCGCCGCTGGTCGACACCGATCCAGGAACACAGTCACGGGTATCCACACCACGCTTGCCTGAGACAGGTGCAGGCTGGACACCACCACATTGAAGGAGGCAAGCACGTGCAGGACCGTGATGCCGAACCGCTCGCACCGCGGAGCTGATCGAACAGCTCTTCGTCGTCGCGAACGAACTTGAGGCCATGCACCCGGGCCGCAAGTTTCCCCTCAACGGCCACCTCGTCGGCTCGATCGTGACTCCGGGCTCGCGGTTCCTCGCGATCGTCACGGAACTCGCACGGGTAAGGCTTGGGCACAGCAACATCCTTCCAGGCCCATCCCTCGGGCAAGCCAGATCAGATGTCACCTACTCGTGCAGCAGTCCCGGCGTGGGGCTGCGCTGAACGGCATCCCGCTAGTCACCGCCAGTTCGCTGGCGTGTTCATGATGATCTCGAATTCGACCGGGGAATCCCACGAAGCGCGCGCTGATGCAGCCACTGACTCAGCAACGCATAGGCTGAGGTGAGCGACCCAAGCACGGAGTAGACAAGCGCGGGTCGTCGCTAGACCAGATCGCTTCGTAAGAGCGCATAGCGCGGTCCGCACTTCGTCGGCGTCAGCCGCCGGCGGGTTCTCCCACCTGCGCATCCCAGCGTCTTCGATAATCTGTCGAGAACAAGATGTGCTGGCGTCGGGACCGAGGAGACGATGCCTACGTCGCGCTGGAGTTCAGGCGTTACCTTTGGCCTTGAAGTCGGCCGGCCAGCCGTTGACTTCCACTCGCCCAGACTCGCTAAAGCGAATCTCAACGCGCTGGCTAGCGCCGTCCGTTTGCTCGATCGTGCTCTCGTAGCGGTCGGTCAGGTAGTGGAACCTCTGGTTGCTCGAGCCAGCCCATGCGCGGTGTTGCTCGGGGAGTTCCGCCACGAATCGCCCATCGACTAGCACATCGGTGTGGTCTAGCAGTCGCTCGCTGCCGGGAAGAGGATCGCTACGCAACTCCTCAAGCGTGTAGCCAGTGAAGACCATGACGGACAGGCCGAGCCCTTGGGCGCCTGCCGCAAGCTCCGAGAGCCCCTTGGCCTGTAGCAACGGTTCTCCGCCGAGCATTGTCAGTCCCTCGATGTTGTGTTCGGCCTTGGCAGCGGAGAGGCGTTCGACCAGTGATTCCGCAGTCACGAGGTCACGGGGGGCGATGCGAAGAAAGCTGGGGTTGCAGCATCCTGGGCAGAGGAACTGACAGCCTTGCACCCAGAGCGCTGCCCGGCGACCGGGGCCTTCAGCCTCAGTCGATGAGAGCCACGACGCGAGGTTGATCCAGCTCACGCAACCAACTTGAAGTTGAAGGTCGCCCCGTCGCCATCTTGGGTCACACGGAGTATCCGTCCGTCGGAGTCGGCCGGGGTAGCGAGGTTCTCGAACAGGAAGTTCGCCAGCGGGTCGATGAGATTCTCCGACAGCGCCGCCAGGACCCCTCGGCCTCCTGCCGTGCGGTCCATTGCCCGGACGACTGCAGTCAGAGCTCTGATCTCGTCATCGAACCGCAGGTCACGGATACCCCACTTCTCCTGAAGGCGAAGGCGCAGCGGGCTGAGCTTTGAGCGCGCAATCTCGACCAGGAAGTCGTCGTTGTCGATGAAGTCGAACGGGATGATGTTGGCCTCGCCGATGCGCCCGAGAAGCTCCGGGCGATGCAGACTCTCAACGAAGTGGTCGCGGACGCGGTCGACGAACTCCTCACGGACATTGGGTGAGTGCCGGTCGACCTCGCCGGCACCGATGTTGGAGGTGAACACAATGAAAGTGTCAGCAAACTGGACCGTCTCGCCTCGGCCGTCGGTGAGGCGCCCGTCTTCAAGGATCTGTAGGAACTTGTCCAAGATCCGGCCATGGGCCTTCTCAATCTCGTCGAACAAGAGGACAGCGAAGGGACGCTTCTTGACGGCGTTGGTGAGCTGGCCGCCCTCCTCGAAGCCAACGTAGCCTGGGGGTGCGCCGACAAGTCTCTGATCAGCGTGCTCGTGGTTGTACTCGGACATGTCGAAGCGGATGCACGCTTCCTCGTCTCCGAAGAGGAACTGTGCGAGAGATTTCGCGAGTTCAGTCTTGCCGACGCCTGTCGGCCCCACGAAGAAGAGCACGCCTTTCGGAGTGCGCTGTTTCCGTGAGTGCTGAAGCCCTGAAAGACCCGTGTACGCGCGGATGAGAACCTTGTTCACGGCCTCGATGGCACGGTCCTGACCCTTAACTCGTTCCGCGAGTGTCCGGGTGGTGGTCTTCAACTTCTCGCGGTTGAGTTGCTCCCACGGGCTTCTGTGTTCGCCAAACTTGTAGAGGCTCACCAGCGACTCGGCGCTGAGGCTGCCGTCGAGGCTGGAAAGAGCAGCGATGTTGCGGATGTCCTTGATGGTGAGCCCGTCCAACGCGTCGACGAGATCGGTGAGGCCCCGAGTGTTTGGCGTGATGGGCGTGGACACTCGCAGGCTTGATCCGAGCGACAGGATGGCTTCCTCCCGCTGCTCACGGGTGGGGAGAGGGACGGACACGGTCGCCCAGTCAGGGTTGTTGACGTAGAGCGCCGGGGGAAGCACAGCGAGCCCGTTGCACACGAGCACGACAATCGGTGTCCTGCTGCCAGAGACGGTGGCTTGCAGGGGGACATCGCGGGTCGCCTTGCCGAGCAACGTGAGCCAGTCACGTTCGGCTACAGGGAGACTGTTCGGCTCGCCGAAGAGGTACTCGGTCCAGTCGAGGACGATGGCGGGCGGTTCGTTTGTGTCTGATTGGACGGCGCTCGCCACGACGTTGAGGAACTCGACTGCGTCGGTGGCGATGCGAGCGTTCGGTGACCTAGGCGCACGCGGACCCGCGTCGTATTCCTCACCCTCGAGCTGTGACTGTTGGGTCGGAGTCGATGCCGCGACAATGTCTCGCCACTGGGCGGGCGTGACGCCTTGGACGCCGTTCACGCGGTCCCATCGGAGCACCTGCCGGTAGCCGGCCGTCTTCAACAAGTCGATCGCGGCCTCGATGACCGGCATCTGGCCTCTTCTACCTTGCGGGTCGCTGGTGATGTCTCGGACGTTTCCGAACAGTACGACACCGCGACGCACCCGGATCTCTCGGTCGAACGTCGTATGCCACTGGGCTGCTTGGGTGCTCATGCGTTCCTAGTCCTTCCGGGCTGTGGGCGGGCCGTGGCGTCCTCGTCGTCTGGGTTCCGCCAGGCAACGACCTCGTCTGTCAGCTGGATCCCGTAAACCTCTTGAAGTGCCGGTACGACAGCGTCGATGTCCACGTCGCAACTCGCCCCCCGATATCCCGAGAAATCGTATTCGAGTGAGCCATCGAGGGTCAGGTTGAACGTTGCACTCGCTCCACTTGGTCGTGTACCCACCACGACCACCTCGCCGTTGACAAGCCGCGGGTTCGCGACTTGGAACCCGGCCTCTTCAAGTGCACCCCTCACCGCCTTCACGGCCTCACGACGTACTGATTCAGGGTCCTCCGCTTCATCTTCGAGCGGCGCCAGGTCCTCAACTTCGGGCGGCTCCTCGGCAAGCTGTTCTTGGAGACCGGCAAGTTCGGCTTCTTCCCGTCGCTGTTTCTCGGCTTCCCCGACCCACTTGTCCTTGAGTGCCTTCACTTGAGCCTTGACTTCGGCTGCATCAAAGGCGCTCTCAGGGTTGGCGATCCGCTGGCGAAGCGCGGTCAGGTCACCAAAGGCGAGGTCGCGCGCAAGGAAGTCGGTCCAGCCAGCGAGCGATTCACGCCATGCCACTTCGGCTGGATTCTCAACCGGAGTCGCGGGCTGGTCGGTGGCGGGCGTGGCTTGCGCGGTTGCTGCCGCTTCGCGCCCATACTCGGTGCCCACTCGTCGGTGGGCTGGAGTCTCGCCAGCGCGGCGTTGCCCTCGCAGTTGCCTCGCGGTTCTGGGCAGCGGGCCGAGTCGAGGACCGATCTGGCGACTGATGTCGCGTGCGGCAGCAGGGTCGGAAACCGTGAGGGAGCGTGCCTGTGCAACTAGGCGGGAGATCTCGTGGAACTCCGTGGACACGAACTCAACCAAGTCCTGCTCGCGGATGTCATCCAGGATGGCCTGATAGCGGGCGAGGTGACCGGAGGTGGTCTCCGACGTGCGCTGTACCCACTCGACTCGGCGGCGCTCTCGTTCGGCCTGACGCCTCTGGTACTCGGCTTGGCGCAAGGCCCGCGCGGCCAGATGCGCTGCATTGTCAACCGCATAGTTGTAAGAGGCTCTTCGGCTCATCTGTCTCTACCTCCGGCCTTCTTGAGACTCAGCCAGTCCCTGGCCCTGATGTTGCTGGCTTCCGCCTTTGCGCGAAGGTTCTTGTCGGCGGTCACGAGGGTGACTTTGCTCCCGCTGAAGGCGACAGCGACCGAGAGGATCTGGTTGTCGGGATCGTCCGTTGAGCCGAAGTCCGACGGAATCAGCTCAGTTCTGGCCTTCTCTAAGCGAAGCGAGTTGCGTTCGCGGAGGCCGTCGATCGTCCGATTGGCGGCACGAGCCTTTCGGGCTCGGCTCTCGTCGCTACTGCGCTTCAGCCCGTCGAGCTCTTGGATGACCCGGTTTGGGATAACACCGATCTGTGAACTGGTGAGACCCGGAAGCGCGTCAGGATGGTCAAGCAGCGTGTTCGAGTCAAACACCAGCGCGATCTGGTCAGGGCCAATCGCCGGGGCGAGGTTCGCGTTTGCTGCGTCTCGCCAAGCGCGGACCTTTTCGCGGAACTGTAGGAGACCGGTCGGGAATGACGAGCCCGTCGCCTGCGCAAGCTTGGGGTCATCGACAGCCGCAAGCCACTTCTCGGCAGCCTGCAGTGCTTCACCGACCGACTTCTTTGCGACCACGCGCCGACCAGTGGCTCCCAAGTCTGCGTTATGCCGGCCGAGAAGCGCGTCCAAGGACGCCTGTGCCGAGCGGTATGCCTCAAGGCCCTGGAGGCTGTCGACGTCACCTGTGACCAGTTCATGTTGTGGGTCGTTCCAGAGTTCCTCCAGAACGGCCGCCATCACGCCTGGTCCGAGCAATCGGGATGGGATCTTATGAAGATTGCCTTCCAAAGCAAGGAGTTGCCGGACCTCCAACGCCGATGAGGGCGGAGCTGCCTTGGACAGGAGCGCCGTCCGGAGAGCCTCTGGTGAGGTGCCGGTCCCTAGTGAGCTAGCGATGAAACCCAGCCACTCGTTGACGAGTGACATGTTGAGAATTGGTGCATCGGCAGTGCTTTCGATGCTGTCCGCAAGTAGGCAAGCCAGCCTGTCTGATTGAGCCGTACTGAACGTCGCCCCGGCTTCACCGGCGGCCGTCAAGAACTCTCCAATCTTCTCCAGTGCCGGGGAAATTGGAAGGCTCACCAGTTGCTGGCTCAATGAGTCAATCGGTCGGTCCGAGCCCCAGAGGAGCGGCACGACGGAGACCTTGGAATCAGTCGAAGCGGCGAGTGATGCAGCCAAGTCGTCGCTGAATGGCTTCCAGTATCGAGCGGCGTCCTCTCCGTCGAGATCCGCTTGGACGTGGACGTCACGAAGTCCGCCGGCCCACGTCAGGGCCACCGAGCCCTCCAGCACGCAATCAGTTGCCTGCCCTCCGTCCACGGTCACCCTGACGACTTGCGGAGGAACCGTGGTCGGAGCGGGACAGGAGATCACGGCGTGGCCGGATGAGCCGTGCGTGAGCTTTGGGGCGTCGTCCACGGGACTGAGGGTGATGGTGAGTCCGCCTTCCGCGGCAGCCGGCAGGGTGACGGTTGGTGCACTGGGCGTCGAATGCCCACTCGCCAGCGCGAGGCGCTTAGCTTGTTCGAGAACCTCTCGATTGAGTTCGAGATATGGCGCACTGGCCTTGCCAATGACCGCATCTAGGAAGGTCGCCTGGACCACTGCCGGTTCCAGTTTGTGCAGCCAGTTCTCGTATGCCTTGCCTTGCGTCTTCAGGTCGAGGTAGCCCTCGGGTGAAGCGTGAATCTCGATGTCAACGGTCAGCCAAGCGACAGACTGAGAGGTTACCGCGTCTACGTCGATGATCCGCGACTCCTTCTTGAGAAATCGGGGACGGTTCACCTCGAGTTCGCGGCGGACTAGCGACGAGGGGTCGCGAGGCCGCAGGATGGCATCGTCGAACGCGAGCCCAGGGGCAACCTCCGCCAACTTGCCTGGGCGTGCCGTGGACAACGAATTCGACCACGGTGTGTACGAGTAGTCCACGGCGTCTGCGGTCGGCCTGCTTGGAAGCGTGTTCCGGTTGTAGAACTCCTCGCCTTCGGGGGTGAGCCGGAGAGTCTCTATCGGTTCGTCCAGAAGCGACTTTCCTAGGGCGCCTGGAGCGCTCAACACGCCCAATCGGACCAGCCCTGAGACAGTACTCTCCAGGAGTTGCGGGACCCCCTGGACGCCGAGACGTTCCTCGAATGCCTGTCGGAGACTAGAACCTCCGACCACCGGGTTCTCGTGGCCGCGCCGAGTGAGCCGGAGCACCATTCGCTCGAAGACGGTGGGCTTCCGCACGAGGCTGTGATGGACCGACGCCTTGAGCGTGAAAACCGGGATGCCAACACTGACAGTGGTAAGCCTCATCGCCGTGTCGCCCCCGCATGTGTCGGAGGGAGCTCACCAAGAGCACTAGCTTGCTTCAAGGCACCGTTGCGCTCCGTGACGTCACAGATCTCTCTGTAGACGTTCGCGATCGTCGGGCTTCCAGTCGCATCCATCGGCGGAAGCTCCACTTCGTACGGAGCGAAGGTGTCCCTGGCGCCGAACACGACGAGCAGTTCCTGGGCTCTGGAGAACGCCACGTTAATGTACTCGAACCTCGCCACGTTTGCCCGGGAGCTGCGCCTGCGGTTCGACGCCTTGGGGCCGAAGTTGCGGACCATGCTCACCAAGATGATGGGCTTCTCCTTGCCTTGGTACTTGACGACAGTATTCAACTCGTACTTAATCGCTTTGAAGGGCTTGTTCCTAAGCTCCTCGTTGATCTCCTGCCTGATGCGCCGAACCTGAGCTTGGTACATCGACACGATCCCGATCTCTTTGAGCTTTCCTCCATTGGCCGGGTCGCTCGCCCAGGAGTCGTCGATGTCGCGAAGCATCCTCACGATCAACCGGGCCTCGAGATCGTTCGTCCGAGCCTTGTCAGAGTTGGGCGCCGGCTCGGTCCAAGCGCGGCCCTGATCGTCGTGGGTGGTGTCAATCCACACCATGTGCTTGTCGGGCGAGATGACTGGCAGGTCGCCACGCCCCTTGATGGTGAGCCCGTGGGCACGCTCGTCGTTAGGGTGGTTGATGCCGCAAGTCAACTGCCCCTCGTAGAACCGGTTGACCGAGTCCATGATGTCTGGGTGCATGCGGTGCTGAACCGTCAGGCGTTCCCTGATTGAGTCGTCGGCACGCTCAAAGTGCGTTCGGAAGAGTGAGGCCGTAACGAACTTCTCGTACTTTTTCAGATTCTCGGGTGTCAGTGCGAGCTCTTCGGGGACTGCGTCGTCCGACTCCTCGGTCAGTCCTTCGGCGTCCTGCCCTTCGCGGAACATCGGCGGCAACTGCCGGTGGTCACCGACCAGGGCTGAGCGACGGGCGCGCATCAGCGGCATGAGCATTTCCAGGGGAGTTGCTTTGCTGACCTCGTCGATGATCGTCAGGTCGAAGTTGGTAAGACCGGGATCGTCGAGAGTCCTCGGGTTCTCGTTGCAGGTAACACCCACGACATTGCACTCCGCCAACCAGTCGTCGCCGATCGTTTCCCAGTCCCGCTCCGCGACTCCGTCGCAGCCGAGATCAGCAATCCAGTCATCCTGGATGTCGCTCCAAGCATCGCCTTCCTGCTGCTGGCGGCTTGCCTCAGCGAGCCGGAGGCTGTTCTCGCTCAGCAGCGACTGAAGCTGTGCGTCAAGATCGGCAGCAACGAGCCGATCTGGTTGGGCAGGCAGCGAGAAGTCGAACTGTCGGTGAGAAGAGAAGTAGTCGGCAGCGTTCCTCTGTGCCTGATCGACTAGGCGCTCGGCCGAATGCAGCTCCGTGCGCAGATCGTCTCGTAAGTCTCCTTGCTCGTTTGCTTCGGGGAGCAGACCGGCCGCTTCATCGATGCGTCGGATGAGGTCGCGAGCCAACTTTCGGTACTTCAACCGCTTGAGGGGAGGAAGCGACTTGCTCTGGAGCTCCGCCATCAGGTCCGCGGCTTCGGGGAAGTACGCGACAAGCTTCTCAGCAGGGAGGGCGCTATTCTCATCGTCCTCGGGGAGCCCGTCCAGCTCGGCTTGTAGACGCTGCCACTTCTCGATGAGCGAGGCATCAGTCTTCATCTTCTCCACGACCGTAGTTAGCTGGGCCTCGAGTTCAAAACGTTGGCGGCCGCCGTGCGATCCTGGTCCGGGCTGGCGATCTCCCAGAAGGATCCGCAGCGGGTAATTCAAGACGGGGACGGCCTCTTCAAAGTCGGATAACCAGGTGTCCAGCAAATCTGCGGACGAGTCTGACGACGACCAATCTGTCGCGGACTTGGGGACGGCAACACCCCTGCCCTTCAGCCCCTGCAGGAGCGAAAGGTACTGATCGCCTGCTGACTGGTATCGGCTGGTCACGTCGCGGACACGTTCCTCGGCGGCTCTCAGTTCGACCACCTGTCGTTCCGCTCCTTGGGTGAACCGCGCTAAGCGTGTAGCAAACTCCGATTCCGCAGCAGCAGCCCGGCGTGCCTCACCAACAGCATTCGCGAGCGATCTGTAGTAGCGACCGAGCGCGCGCTCGTTGAGAAATTCTTGCCCCTCATCACTCACCCGACTCTCGTTCCGTGTCAGCCGGACGGCACGAACACCCGGGTGAAACGGGAGCCGACTCAGTGCATTGTCGACAGCCGTGTGCGTCTGCGACGCCAGCAGCACGGATTCGTTTCGCTGCGCGACCTGGGTGATCGCCTCAGCGATGACGGTCGTCTTGCCCGTGCCTGGAGGACCTTGAATGAGGCACAAGTCGGGCGCCGAAAGTACCTTCTGGACCGCTGAACGCTGCTCGGCGTTGAGATGAGTGTTGAACCATCGATCGATAGGAGTCTGAAAGCTCGGAGTTCGCGCCTCCGCAGCGTCGAATATGTATCGCGCAAGATAGGGCGAGTAGCCGCCTTGGTCGCTGAGATTAGCGAGTGCCCGGGCCTGCCGATTGACCTGTGACAGGTCCTGAACTGCGGTCTGAACGATAAACCCCGACTCGGGGATTAGCTTCAACGCACGTCCGAGGGCATTGCTTGGGTCCCCGCTCGTTTCGATCGCCGCGAGCGCATCATCCGAGAGTGAGAATGCCGCTTCAGCCGTCGCAGGGCTATCCCATGGCATGCCGGATGGATCGGCGGCAGGTCTAACCTGGGTTCGTACTCTCGTCTTTCTGCCGATGTCGCTGCCACGCGGCTCGCGCTCGCCCTCGGGCAATTGGAAGACCCATTCATCTTCGCTCACGGAAGTGTCGAAAGCGGCCAGGACATCGCTCCGAGCCAGCCTCCCGATGGCCTGTTGGAGAGCTCCCGCGTTGGCTCCGACAATCGTGAAGCTCACAGAGCGCTGATCGGCGCCAAGTGTTCGTGACGTGTAGCGAAGGGCCTCTCTGTTTGCCTGGATCAAACGGCGTTTCCACTCAAGGAAGTCGCTCCAATCTCTTAGCCGTTCTCCCGTCAGTTCCGAAATGGCGGGTAGGGCCTCGGCGAGCCGCTGAGTGAGAACGTTCCGCTGTTTGCGCGTGCCGGGCTCAAGGCGCGCAGTTTGACGGCATACGACGTCGAGGCTGACTTCAAAGATGCGGGCGCCCCCCGGTGGGCCGTCATGGAAACTCCAGACGCGCAGAGCCGGGTTGTTGTTGGGGTAGACGTCCTCCGTCTGTCGATCAACACCCTTGAGATTCCAACGAGCTTTCGCGACCAACGACACGCCCTTTGGCAGAGGCCAGCCGGGGCGAGCTTCTCCGGCCAGTCGCATGGTGACGTCGATGTCGATATGACGAGCCCCCCTGGGGAACGTCAACTTGGCAAGGGACAACTGCGCAGGCAGCAAATCCGCAAACATCGTGTTCAACAGGTACTGCTCGACCGTCACATTCGCGTTCTGAGCACCTTCGCGAATAGCAGGGTATCTACGTGTCAAGTCCGCGCAGGACGCCATCAACTTTTTGCGGTCATCCCGCTCCCAAGGTCGGTCGCCGGGAAGTTCCACGTACAGGTTGCCCGAGAATATGTCGTCGGGCGCCATGAGGGCGTCGACCGACGGCTGGGTCTCTGTCACACCTCGCACCTTCCTCGTACTTGGAGGCCAGAGCAATCGGCAAGTACGTTTGATCTGGCTATGAAACACCCTAGCGAAGGGTGCCGACAGAAATCTAAAGCCGGTCTGGCTCGGCAGCTCGGCTGCGCCTGGAAGACCTGTGGCGAGCAGTCCGACCGGTCCTCAAAGCCGCAGCAGCAACCACGCGGGCAACCTCGCCGACCTGAGCCCCGAGCTCGCGGGGGTCGTTGAGGGTGATGCGGTCCAGCGAGGGGTAGAAGACGGCGTCGTGGCCGCGCACCAGGTCCGAGAGCCCCTGGGCGTTGAGGACCGCCCCGTCGGAGGACTCGTCGACTGACGTGACCAGCCATTCCTCGTCGCGCACCACGACGACGTTGCCGGGCGCGAAGGTGTTCGTACTACTCATCGTGGCAAGGAGCCTATCGCCCACCAGCGCCAGGTGTGACCAGGGCACGCGAGAGTCACCCGACCCGGCCGTCGCAGCTACCCCGGATACCCGCCCTCGAGGAAGAAGGCCATGTCGACGACCTTCGCCCTCGTGTAGAGCAGGGTCGTCGGCTTGCCCGTGGTGAAATCAAGCGTGGGTGCCCGCAGGCTCTCGATGAGCCGGCTGTTGGCGCGGTAGAACTCGCCGATCTGGTCCAGAGCTCCGCGTCCGAACGTGGAGACGCCGAAGCCCTTCTTGAAGTAGGTGTCGAACGCCGGGACGCAGCCGAACACGCCCAGCATCACCTTACTGACGAGGATGTCCGACGCCTCGACAGGTCGCAGGGCTCGGCGAACGTCCTTGGCGGTCTGCAGGATCAGGTCAATGCCTTGGGTGTCGTAGCCGTCGAGGTCCAAGTTCCATACCTCGTCGGGGGCGCTGGCGATGGTCTCGATGAGTGGCATCAGGTGGCGGGCACTGCGTTGGAACAGGCCGGAGGATCCACGGAGCATGCCCCAGCTGGCCAGGTAGAAGGCGAGATGGAAGCAGCTGGCCTCCATCCCAGTGGATTGGTACCAGACTGCCATCCTCCTCCGGTTCTGCTGAAAGTGGTTGAAGCAGTAGTCGAAGGAGGTGTACCGGGCATCGGGGGTGCGGCGGGCGAGGCACGCGGTGACGGCGCCCTCGATGTCCACATGGCGCGACGACTGTCGCCGTCCTTTACGCTCCCGGGGCGGTTGCACCTCGGTCGCCACGGGACCGTTCTCCCGGTCGTAGCGGGTGTAGAGACCGCGGTCGATCCTGGTGATGAGAGGTCGGCGTCGCGCGAACCCGCCTCGAGACTCCGCGGAGACGTTCGACGTGGCGCCCTGGATGTGAGTGCGAAGCGAGCGCTCATCCACGTCCGGGTAGTGGCGACGGAACCAACCCACGATCTCGGAGGCGCGAAACGGCTCCGAGAGGTGCTGCACGCACTCCTCGAGCCGGCCCCAGATCGTATCTGCCACACACCGATCTTCGCCTACCCACCCGGAGACGTCAGTCGATTGGACGATCCCGGATTCCAGGCAACTCCAGCTGGCCGGTGAACCCGAACCGGTCGCGCCGGGGCCCTGGCAGCATCCCTGCCCGGATCGTCGCGCCGACGAGGGTGAACGGAGGCAGATCGATCGTGATCGCGGTCGCGCCGGGGCCCTTACCGTGCGAACACTATCCATGAAACCAACAGTCCAGCGCGAGACGGGGCTCACAGCCGGACCTGATCGAGACACTCAAACCTCTCGAAGGCGCGCCCACCGACCCACCGGCAGCCTCAGCCTGAGCGTCGGCCCTGGAGCCAAGCCAGCGTTGAGACCGCAGGCCAAAGCTGCGACATGATCACGACCGCCACCCGAAGACGGCCGAAGCCGTGGGCACCGAGAGAACACCACACTGGGGCTGACGAGAGTCAGCACCAAGCAGTCAACGCCCCGGCATCGTGTGCGTGATGAGGTACCTGCGCTCCGATGAATCTGGCACGAGGGCCCTCGGTGGGCCGATCAATGCGGTACCGACAAGGTCAAAGACCTGGTCGGGCTGACAGGATTTGAACCTGCGACCCCTTGACCCCCAGTCAAGTGCGCTACCAAGCTGCGCTACAGCCCGCCCGGATCGTTTGCGATCCGCTAGGGAACTTTAGCGGACTTTGGGCGTCCAGGTCCAACTGAGGGTCCGCGGCGCGACGGCACACGGTGGCCGGTTCTCCACCGATGGCCCGACCCGCTCAGCGCGGCGGCTCTGAAGGCGGGCCGCATCGTCGAGTTACACGCTTGCCTTCGGGTGGCCGCTGAGGCCGGCCGCTCCCCTCAACCGGCGAGGCGGCGGAGGAGGACGACCGAGTCGTCGAGTTCGGCCGGGTTGCCGTCGGGGCCGATCGCGGAGCGGTGGCGGGTCTCCGCGATCACGGTCTCCCACTCCCCAGCCGCCAGCTCGAGGTCGGCGATCTCCTGGTCGGGGCTGAAGTTGTGGAAGGCGGCCTTGTGCTCGGGGGCGGCCCACGGCGGCGGGGCTCCGTGCGCAGTGATCAGGAGGTGGCCGTCCCGGCGGACGTGCGCGGCCGCCCGACGCAGGATCGACGCCCGCGCAAGCTCGACGGGCGACTGGAGGAAGCTCGCCGTCACCAGGTCGAAGTGGGCGGGAAGCTCCAACTCGGACAGGTCGGCCACCTCGAAGGCGATCACGTCCGAGCCGAGGCCACGCTCCTTCGCCGCCCGACGCGCCCGCTCCACGGCGGCCTCGGAGATGTCGACGCCCAGCGCGCGCCAGCCGTGCTCGGCCAACCAGATCGCGTCACCACCCTCGCCGCAGCCCAGGTCAAGGGCGGAGCCCGGGCGCAGCGACGAGGCGACGTCCTTGAGCACGGCGTTGACCTTCCCCGACCAGATCTGGTCGCGCTCGCCGTAGCGGGCCTCCCAGAACTCCTTCGGGTCCTGCTGCGGATCGTCATGACGGTGACCAGACACTGCAACTCCTCGGCTCGGGATCTCCACCCAAACCTATCGCCACGCCGACACCGCGGATCCGGATCACCCTCTGGATCGACCCGACCTGCGGGCGTAGCGTCGAGGCATCGCTGGAGAACTGCTCGTCGACGCCATCACCTCCCTTGACGGCTACGGCGCTGCGGAGTGCTGGCCGGGCTGGTGGGGTCTCGAGGGCCCCGAATACCTCGCCTGGCTCGACGGGCACCCCCAAGCGCGACTGGCCCATCCCGATGGGCGCCACCACCTACCGGATCATGGCCGAGTTCGCCGCTCAGGGAGAACCGGGAACCGAGTCGCTGAACGCGGCCCAGAAGTACATCGTCTCCTCGACCCTCACCGACCCGCTCGGCTGGCCCAACACCACGATCATCGACGGCGACCTGCACCAGTCGGTCGCCCGGCTCAAGGAGTCGGGCGCCACCCTGCGGACGATGGGCAGCCTCAGCCTGTGCCGCTCGCTGCTCGTCGCGGGACCGGCCGACCGCTTCGACGTCGTCGTCTTCCCCGTGATCACCGGCGCAACGGGCCGCGACAACATCTACCGCGGCTCCCCCGACGTGATGCTGGAGTTGCTCCAGACCCTCGACGGCCGACTGCAGCTGCTCGAGTACCGACCGACGGTGCTGGACGGCCCGCCGGGAACCTGAGCCGCCCACGAACGAAACACGGCTGGGCGGCAGGGATCAGAACGCCCCAGCCAGCCTGCCCACGATGCTGATGCCCAACGGGATGCACAGCAGGACAATCAGCACCAGGTTGATCCGTGAGTGCTCGAGCAGGATCGCGGCGAACTCGCGGATCGTCGCGCTCGGCCAGTAGTACCTGGCCGTGCGGCAGCCGACCGTGTAGCCGGGGATGCCCGCCTTGCGCATGATCACCGCGGAGCGGAACGCGTGGTAGTTGCTCGTCGCCACCGCGACCTCGCCCTCGGCTCCCCAGCGCTGCATCAGCTCCGCCGAGTTCGCAAGGTTCTCCTCGGTGTCGGTGGAGCGGTCCTCGCGGACCAGGCAGTCGGCGGGGAACTTCTGCTCGACGAGGTAGCGCGACATCGCCGCAGCCTCGGAAACCTTCTCGTCGGCGCCCTGCCCGCCGGAGACGATCAGGATCGGCGAGCGGCCCGCCTCCACCGACTTCTCGAAGACGGCCCGGCCGCTCTCCAGCCGGCCCGCGAGGAGAGGGGTGACCCGCTCTCCCCCGCCGAGGCCCGACCCGAGGACGACGACCGCGTCCACCGGTCCACCGAACCGTCGCGTCCCCCACTGGTACAGCTGCGAGTAGAGCAGGTAGGAGACGAACAGGAACGCCACATACCCGGCAGGAAGGCCGAGCAGGATCAGGAAGTAGACGACATCGGTGTTGTTGCCGAAGGCCGCGACGATCCCGCCGACGACGTAGCCGACGATCGAGACTCCGAACGCGGCGGAGAGCAGCACCGAGAGCCCGAGTCCCTCCTTGCGGCGCATCGTGAACGCGTTGACGATGAGGAACACCCCGAGCACCGCGATGCCGAGCACCAACAGGATCAGGGCGAGCAGCAGCCCGGAGGCCCCGACCTCCTCTGAGATGCTGCGCGAGATCGCGTCGACGATGGTGATCGTCAGTGCCCCGGCCAACTCGACGACGGCGAGGCAGAGGATCAGTCCGAGCCCGAACCGGCGCGACTCGCGCCAGACCCCGATCCCGAAAACGGCGAGCAGGAGCAACCCGGGTACGAACAGACCCAGAGTCATCTCCGCCGGGCCCTACTTCCGGTCGGCGCGCTTGGCGCGGGCGCGGATCTCGACGTGCACCGGCGAGCCGACGAAGCCGAAGTCCTCACGCAGCCTGCGCTCGATGAAGCGCTTGTAGGTGTCGTCCATCTGGCCGCTGGTGAACAGCGCGAAGGTGGGAGGGCAGCTGTGCGCCTGCGTGCCGAACAGGATGCGCGGCTGCTTACCGCCGCGCACAGGGTGCGGATGCGACGCGGCGAGCCGGCCGAGGAACGCGTTGAGCTTCCCGGTGGAGATGCGCGTCTCCCAACCGGCCGCGGCCTCCTCGATGGCCTTGCTCAGCTTGTCGACGTTGCGACCCGTGAGGGCCGAGATGTTGACGGTGGGCGCCCACTTCCAGGCGATCAGGTCGCGCTCGATCTCGCGGTCGAGGTAGCGGCGACGCTCCTCGTCGGTGAGGTCCCACTTGTTGAAGGCGATGACCAGCGCCCGGCCTGCCTCCTCGATCATGTTCAGGATGCGCAGGTCCTGGTCGGTGATCGGCTCGGACGCGTCGATCACCATGACGCAGACCTCGGCGCGCTCGATGGCGGCCTGGGTGCGCAGGCTGGCGTAGTACTCGTGGCCGCTTGCCTCCTTGACCCGGCGGCGGATGCCAGCGGTGTCGATCAGGCGGTACACCTGCCCACCGACCTCGACGATCTCGTCGACCGGATCGACGGTGGTGCCGGAGATGTCGGAGACGACGACGCGCTGCTGGGCGGCCAGCTTGTTCAGCAGGGACGACTTGCCGACATTCGGCTTGCCGACGATCGCCACGCGCCGCGGCCCGGCCTCCTCGACCTCGGCCTCGCGCGGCGCCTCGGGAAGCGCATCCAGGATCGCGTCGAGCAGATCGCCCGATCCGCGGCCGTGCATGGCGGAGACCGGATAGGGCTCGCCGAGCCCGAGGTTCCACATCGTGGCGGCCATCGCCTCGTGGCGCTGGTCGTCGACCTTGTTCGCGGCGAGCACGACCGGCTTCTTCGACTTGCGCAGCACCCGCACGACGGCCTCGTCCTCGTCGAGGGTGCCGACGGTGGCGTCGACCACGAACAGGACGGCGTCTGCGGTCGCGATGGCGAGCTCGGCCTGTTCGGCGATCTGCGCGGCCATGCCCTTCGCGTCCGAGACCCAGCCTCCGGTGTCGACGACGACGAACTCGCGCCCGTTCCAGTTGGCGTCGTAGCTGACGCGGTCGCGGGTCACGCCGGGCGTGTCCTGCACGACGGCCTCGCGACGGCCGAGGATGCGGTTCACCAGCGTCGACTTTCCGACGTTGGGTCGGCCGACGACGGCGACGATCGGCTTGACTGTCTCAGTCATGCGAGGCTCCTTGTACTAGGACGGACAACTCATCCTATCGGCCCGGCCAAGGGCGGCGCCCCTCACACGCGCTCTGCCCCGACACCGCACGAAGCGGCCCACCCGACCCTAGGATCGGCGCATGGCAATCCTGCACCAGGCGACCCTCTCGCCCACCAAGCTCACCATCGTCACCGACTACCTCGACATGCTTGGCTGGGGCGCCGGCCCGGTGCAGCAGGTCGGCAGCTACCGCTACGACGACCCCGAGGGTGAGGTCGGCGTCGAGGGCATCCTCGCCACCCGCGGCTCCGACACGTTCCACCTGCCCTTCACCTACCGCGGCGAGCCCCTGAAGGATGCGGAGCCCTACCTGATCACGACGATGGAGCACTCCGTGCTCGGGAAGCGTTGGGTCTACGACGCGACCCACGACCCGGTCGCGATCGGCTGCTACCTGCGCGCCCTCGCAGGCGAACAGGACCAGGCCACGCTCAACGTCTACGATGCCGCAGAGCAGCTGGTAGAGGTGCGCGAGCCGACCGTCGTGGTGAAGGCCGAGCGACGCGGGCCCGTCGCCCCCGACGACCTGACCCTGATCCGACGGCTCGAGGAGGGCGTGCCGGTCAACCCGGAGGCGCCTGCGCTGCTCGCCGAATGGGAGGGCGGCAACTCCGCCTACATCGCGTTCGGCTGACCGCGACCCGCCGGATCAGCGGGCCAGTTCGACGATCCGGTCGACGACCTGGTCGGGGCTGAGGAACGTGGAGTCGATCACGACGACGCCCTCGGCCGCGACGGTGAAGTTCGAAACCGTCGAGTCGTCACGGTCGCGCCGCAGCACCTGGTCGGTGACCTCCTCGGCGGTCGCCTTTCCCTCGACCTCGGCGGCGCGCCTCGCCACCCGCGCCTCGGGGTCGGCGATCAGCAGCACCCGCACGTCGGCGTCCGGCGCGACGACGGTGGTGATGTCGCGCCCCTCGACGACGATTCTGCGGTCGTGTTCGGCGATGATCACACGCATCCGCACCGTGAGTAGACGGCGCACCTCCCGGTTGGTCGCAACCTCGGAGACGGCGGCCGAGATGCGCGGCTCGCGGATCTCGTCTGTCACGTCCCGACCGTTGATGGCGAAGCGGGGCCCGTTGGGCGAGGTCTCACACGTGAGCTCCGCGTCGCCGACGAGCTGGGCGACGACCTCCTGCGAGGCGCCGTCGGGATACTGCCGCAGGTACTCGATGGTGGCCGCGCGGTACATGGCGCCGGTGTCGAGGTAGCCGAGCCCGAGCCGCCTGGCCAGGAGCTTCGCAGTGGTCGACTTCCCCGACCCGCTCGGCCCGTCGATGGCGAACAACTGCGACATGGTCACTTCCTACTTCCTCGGTGTGCTGCCCAGGCGTGCCAGCCGCCCTCGACGATGCTGGCGCGCAACTTCTCCGCGACGTCCCGCTCGACGGCGATCGACAGGTAGCCGACCTCCCGGACCGGGTCGTGGGTGAGTTCGAAGTCCTCGACGTTGAAGCCCGCGTCGCCGATGTCTGCGAACAGCCGCGAAAGGGCGCGCGGCTCGTCGGGGATCTCGACGGTGACGTCGAGCATGTCGAGCGGCTCCTGGCCGTGCTTGCCGACCAGCGACAGGGCGCCTGCCTGGCCCATGCCGAGGAACTTCTCAAGCGCCTCGGGGTCCTCGAGCGAGTCGATGAGCTGGGCGAGGTCCTGGGCGACGGCGAGCAGCTCGTGCCGCACCGCCGCCACATTCGAGGTGAGGATCTGGCGCCAGAGTCCGGGGTCGGAGCCTGCGATGCGGGTCACGTCGCGGATGCCCTGCCCGGCGAGACGCAGGTTGCCCTGGGGCACGTCACGCAGATGCGAGGCGGTCAGGATACTCATCAGGTGCGGCAGGTGGCTGACCTGGGCGACGGCCTCGTCGTGTTCTGACGCCGGCATGGTGACCACGCGCGCCCCGACGTCGCGGGCGAGCCGTTCGATGACGGCGATGTCCTCCGGAGAGTTGCCCGGCTCCGGCGTGACCACCCAGGTGCGGTCGCGGAACAGGTCCCCGGAAGCGGTCAACGGCCCGGTGAACTGCGAACCGGCCATCGGGTGTGAGCCGACGTAGCGGCGGTGCTCAGGGGCCAGCCGGTCGATGGCTTCGAGGATGGGTGCCTTGACGGAGCCGACGTCGGTGATCACGGCCCCCGGAAACTTGCCGAGCACCTCGGCGACCAGCCCGGGGATCACATCCGGCGGGGTGGCGACCACGACGATGTCGGGATCGTCGGTCTCCTCGTCGGAGACGCGGCCCGCGCCGAGGCTGGCGGCGACCAGCGCGTGCGAGCTGGCGATGTCCCAGAGCATCACGTCGTAGCCTGCGCGGGTGAGGGCGAGGCCGAGTGAGGATCCGACGAGGCCGGCTCCCAGGACGAGGACGGAGTCAGCCACGGGTCACCTCGTGACGAGGCACGCGCCTGAAGGTGCGCCTCCTGCCGGTTCCGCGTTCGAGGACGGCGACCTCGAGCTGCTGTGACGACAGCGCCTTTCCGACGCGTTCCACGACGGTGGCGAGCTCGGCCTGTGGGTCGAACCCGTCGCGCAGGCGCGCGGCCGTGTGCTCCGCGTCGCCGCCGATCACCGCCAGGTCGTCCTCGTCGCTGATCACGCCGTCGTAGCTGATCCGGTAGATCAGGTCGCCCTCGGGGCTCTCCCCCAGTTCGGCGACGATCAGCTCCACCTCGAACGGCTTGTCGACTGCGGAGGCGAACGCCCCACCGAGCTGCTGCGAGTAGGCGCCGGCGAGGCTGCGACCGGTGACGTCGCGCCGGTCGTAGGAGTAGCCGCGCAGGTCGGCATGCCGGATGCCCGCGATCCGCAGCGCCTCGAACTCGTTGTACCTGCCGACCGCCGCGAAGCCGATCCGGTCGTAGATCTCGGCGACCTTGTTCAGCGTCGTGGAGTGGTTGTCGGCCACCAACGCGATCCCATCTCGGTAGCGCACGACGGCGACCGCCCGGCCGCGCGCGATGCCCTTGCGGGCGAACTCGGCACGGTCGAGCATCTGCTGCTCGGGCGAGACGTAGAAGTTCATGCTCACAGCGCGTACCCCCTCGGACCGTCGGGGCGACCGGTGCGGGCGGTGATGATCTGCTCGGCGAGCTCCCGCACGCCCTGCTCGGACCAACGGGCGACGCCGTCTGCGTTGGCCCGCATGACGAGCGGGAAGATGCCACGGGTCAGGTCGAGCCCGGAGGTGGCCGAGTCGTCGTCGGCCGCGTCGTAGAGCGACTGCAGCAGGGCGGCGACGGCGGACTGCTCGTCGGCCTCGGGGTCGTACAGCTTCTTCAGCGCGCCGCGGGCGAACGCCGATCCGGAGCCGACGGAGCAGAACTCGTGCTCCTCGTAGCGGCCGCCGGTGGCGTCGTAGGAGAACATCCGGCCGCGCACCGCGCGCTCGTCCCAGCCGATGAACAGCGGAAGCACCGCCATGCCCTGCATGGCCTGCGCCAGGTTGCCGCGGATCAGGGAGCCGAGCCGGTTGGCCTTGCCGTCGAAGCTGAGCCCGACGCCCTCGACCTTCTCGAAGTGCTCCAGTTCGACCTGGAACAGCCGCACGAGCTCGATGGCGATGCCCGCGACACCCGCCACGCCGATGATCGACTGGTCGTCGGCGGAAAACACCTTCTCGATGTCGCGCATCGCGATGGCTGAGCCCATCGTGGCGCGGCGGTCGCCTGCCATGACGACGCCGTCGCGATAGCGTGCCGCGACGATCGTCGTGCCGTGCACGGCGGGAAAGGCGTCAGCCGGGGCCGCGGGAAGGGCTTCCGGCGACACGGATCTCACGTAATCCACGAAGGAGGGGTTGGCCGAAGTCACCGGACCATCCTAGTGTCGAACGCCGCGGACCTCATGTCGGCAGGTCCCGCGCGATACGGGGCTCGGCGCATCCCTAGACTGGCCGACATGGTGCGTCTCGGCTGGTTCCTGATCGATCTCGTCTTCGTGGTGGTGTTCGCCGCCGTCGGGCGGGCGTCGCACGGCGAGTCCGTGCTCGGCACCTTCATCACGGCGTGGCCGTTCCTGGTCGGCTGCGCGGCCGCGTGGCTCGTGCTGGTGCTGCTCGGCGACGACGGTCTCGGCCGGCGCGCAGCGGTGATTGTGTGGCTCGTCACCCTGCTTGGCGGGATGGCGCTGCGGCTGGCGAGCAGCGACACGGCGGAGGTGCCGTTCATCATCGTCGCGACACTGTTCCTTGCCGCCACCCTGTTCGGCTGGCGGCTCGTCGCCTCGCTGGTGCGCAGGAGGAGGCAGGCGTAGGGCCGCCGCCGTCGTCAACAGTTGCGGCGGCCCTACCGGGGCGGAGCTTCAGTTGCCCCTTGCCTCCCGCTGCAGCTTGCGGAGCACGTGCATGACGTCGCTACCCCCACGACCGAAGTGGTCGTGGAGCGCCAGGTACTGCTCGTACAGCAGGTCATATCGGGCCGACGCGTCCGCGTCCGGCGTGTAGGCGGCAGTCTGCTTGTCGCCCATCTTCTCCGCGGCCTCGGCGACGGAGTCGTAGTGGCCGGCGGCGGTTGCCGCGAAGATGGCGGAGCCGAGCGCGCCGTTCTCCTTGTTCGTCGCGATGCAGATGTCCATGCCGAGGACGTCGGCGTAGATCTGCATCAGGAAGGCGTTCTTGATCAGCCCGCCCGCCGCGATGAACTCAGTCACGTCGATGCCGTTGGAGGTGAAGGCCTCCACGATCCGCCGCACCCCGAAGGCGGTCGCCTCGATCAGGGCGCGGTAGATGCTCTCCGGCGGCGTGTGCAGCGTGAGGCCGACGATCAGGCCGCTGAGGTTGGGGTCCATCAGCACCGAGCGGTTGCCGTTGTGCCAGTCGAGCGCGACGAGGCCGTGCTCCCCCACGGCCTGCTTCGCCGCCTTCTCCGCGAGCACCTCGTGCACGGAGACCCCGCGGTCGGCTGCCTCCTTGGAGTACTCGACGGGGACGCAGTTGTCCACGAACCAGGCGAACAGGTCACCCACGGCCGTCTGGCCGACCTCGTAGCCCCACTGCCCGTCGACGACACCGCCCTCGACGACGCCGAAGGCTCCAGGCACGTCCTTGAGTTCCGGATGGCTGAGCACCATCGCGGTCGAGGTGCCCATCGCCGCCACCAGCTGTCCGGGCTCGACACCCTTCGCCGACGGCGCATTGACGTGTGCGTCGATGTTCGCGGCGGCGACGGCGATGCCCTCGGGAAGGCCGGTCAGCTCGGCACCCTTGGCGTTGAGCTCGCCCGCCTTCGCCCCGAGCGGGATGACCGGACCCTCCATCTTGTCGAAGACGCGGGCGAAGTCGGGATTCAGCTCGGCGAGGTACTCCTCGGACAGGTTCGCACCGTCCTGGTACAGCCGCTTGTAGCCGGCAAGTCCAGCGGCGTAGGTCTTCTCGCCAGTGAGCTGCCACACGGTCCAGTCCCCCGCGTCGATGTAGACGTCGGCGGCGTCATAGACCTCGCGGTCCTCCTCGAGGGTCTCGAGCACCTTCGGCACGAGGAGCTCGGACGAGATGACACCGCCGTAGCGGCCCAGCCACGTCTCGCCGCGCCGTTCGGCGACCTCGACCATGCGCTTTGCCTGCTCGTGGGCGCCGTGGTGTTTCCAGAGCTTGACGTAGGCGTGGGGCCGGTCGGCGAACCCCTCGACCTCGTTCAGCGGCGTGCCGTCGGCCTTCGCGGCGACGACGGTGGACGCCGTGAAGTCGATGCCGAGGCCGATCACCTCTGCCGCGTCGATGCCGGCGGCCTGCACCGCCTCCGGGACGGCCGAGGCGAGGGCCTCCAGGTAGTCGCCTGCGACCTGCAGCGCGAACTCCGACGGCAGTTCCTGCCCGTCGCCTGCGCTGAGCTTGCGGTCCATCACCGCGTGCGGGTACTCGGCGTCGGCGGTCGCGAGGACCTCACCGTCCGAGGCCCGGACGACTGCCGCCCGGCACGAGAGCGTGCCGAAGTCGAGACCGACCAGGTAAGCGTCGTTGCTCATCATGAAACTCCCTGATTCCTTGTGCTCAGTGCTGCTGTCTGCCCCAGAACCCGTCCGGGGCGAAGAGTTCGTCGACCAGTTGCGCCAGCAGTCCAGTCTCGAGCGCGAGGTCGAGCACGGTGTAGCGGCTGCGGATCATCTGGCAGCGCTCGTACGTCTGGCGGAAACGGTCCCAGTCGAGGTCGATGTCGGACGGGTGCGCCGGGGCACCGACGGCGCGCAGCTGCTCCTGCAGCGTGGCCGCGGGCACGAGCTGTTCGCGCAGCTTGACGACGAGCTCGGGCCAGACCCGCTTGAGCAGCTCGAGCCGCTCGCGGAGCTGCTCGGGGGTGACCCACTTCGCGAGCGTGAGCTCCACGAACTGTTCCTGGAGCTGGGGGTCGGTGTGCACATCGAGCACCCGCTGCCGCAGCGTCTCCTTGTCGGGCCAGGCGGCGACCGCCGCGTCGACGTCGAGCGTGCTGAGGTCGCGCTGCAGGATCAGCTCGTACAGGGCGGCGACGGCGACCGAGCCGATGCCGACCTTGAACCCGTGCGAGAGGCGTCGGGGCGTCACGTCGACGCCGTGGCCCTCCATCTCCCACAGGTGGCTGAACTGGTGCTCGGCCCCGGAGGCGGGGCGAGACGACTGGTAGGCCTGCATGGCGAGGCCGCTCATCAGCAGCCCCTCGGCGAGGTCGGCGACCGCGTCCAGGTCCCCCTGGGCGAGCTCGGCCGGCCGGCTGAGCGAGTGACGCAGCGGCCCCTGCACCTGCCGCCATACGTTCGGGTCCACGGCCTCGACCCCGAGGGCGTCGGCGAGGATCCAGTCGGCGCCCGCCGGCACCTTCCCGAGCAGGTCGCCGTAGCCCGAGGCGGTCATCACCTGGGGTGCGGCCGCCATGATCTCGGTGTCGGCCACGCAGCCGGTGGGGGCCGGGCAGGACAGGGTCTGCTTCAGACCGTCAAGCGCGATCGAGGAGCCGAAGGCGGTGTAGCCGTCCATCGAAGCCGCTGTACCGACGACCAGATACGGCCGCTCCAGCTCGCCCGATGCGCGCTTGACGATGTCATTGAGGGTGCCGGCGCCCACCGCGACCGGAACGGCGTCGACCGTCGCGAGGAAGTCCCGCACGATCTCGACGTTCTCGTACTCCGCATACAGTTCCGGCTCGCCGGGGAAGATGTACGCGTCGCGCACCTCGACGCCCGCCTCGCGCAGCGCGGCCTCGACGGCCTTGCCCGCGATCGCCATGGTGCGCTCGTCGGCGACGACGATGGCCGCCCGGCCTGGGAACAGCTCTGCGAACACGGCGCCGGTCTTGGCGACCGCCCCCGGCTCGAAGGCGATGGCCTTGGTGTCTGTCGCGTCGGCGAGGGCGCGGGTGATCAGTTCCGACATGGTCAGCCTCCTCAGGCCTGGGACTCGTGGTCGACGGTGGCGTGGATGAGTTCCTGCATCTGCGGGTATCCGGCCATGTACTGCTTCAGGTAGAACTGGTACTCCTCGTGCCGCTCCTGGTTGGGCTCGAGGCGGTCAATTTCGTGGACCATGTTCTCCGCGGCGGTCTGGATGTCCGGGTACAGGCCGGCGCCGACCGCCGCGAGCATCGAGGAGCCGAGTGCGACGGCGTCGCCGACCTGGGTGAGCGAGATGGGCACCCCGCTGACGTCGGCGTGCATCTGCATCCACTCCCGGCTCTGGGTGGCACCGCCGGCGGCGACCATCTCCTTGACCTCGAAGCCCTGCGCCTTCATGACCTCCAGGTTGTGTGCGGTGCCGTAGGCGACCGACTCCTGGATGGCGTGGTAGAAGTGCTCCGGGCCGTGGGCGAGCGTGAGGCCCCAGATTATGCCGCGGGCCTTCGAGTCGGTGTAGGGCGTGCGGTTGCCCTGGAAGTACTCGTTGATGATGAGGCCGTCGGAGCCGATCGGCACGTTCTTCGCCTTCTGGCCGAGCAGGTCGTAGGGGCTGAGACCCGTCTGCTCGGCGGCCGCGACGATGTCCTTTGCGAAGTTGTCCTTGAACCACTTCAGCACGGAGCCGGTGGAGACCTGGCCGCCCTCGACGGTGTACTGGCCCTTGACCACGGAGTCGGTGAAGCCTCCGAAGAAGCCCTCGCCGTGGATCTGCTTGTCGCTCTGGCCGGTGAGCACGTGCGACGAGCCGGTGATCAGCGCCATCTTCCCCGGGGTGACCACGCCGAGGCCGATCTGGCCGGCCCAGGCGTCGGCCGGGCCCTGCGCAACGGGGATGCCGGGCGTGAGGCCCAGCAGCTGGGCCGCGATCACGGACAGCTCGCCGACCTGGGTGCCGAGGTCGACGACGTTCTCGGGGATCTTGTCGAAGACGTCGCCGCAGCCGATGGTCTCGTAGAAGTCGACCGGCCAGCCGCCGCGGTCGCGGTTGTAGTACATGCGCTCGGCGGCGGAGTTGATGTTGGTGGTCCACTCCCCCGTCAGCTTGTAGGTGACCCAGTCGGGGGCGTCGACGAGGCGGTGGGCCTTGCCATAGGTGTCACGCTCGTGGTCGCGCAGCCACGCGGCCTTGAAGGGGTACCACTCGGCGGTCGCCGGGGCAGTTCCGCCTCCGTTGACCAGACGGGCCCACGAGTCGGACTCCTCGGCGCGCTTCGAGTACTCGGTGGCGCGCACATCCATCCACATGATGGCGGGGCGCAGATCGTTGCCCTTGTCGTCCATGGCGACGACCGTCATGGTGGTCGCGTCGTAGGAGATGCCCGCGATGTCGGAGGCGGAGATGCCCGCGTTGGCCATCGCCTTGTGGCAGGACGCCTGCAGCGCCTCCCACCAGTCCTTGGGGTTCTGCTCTGCCCAGCCGGGACGCGGGTGCGTCGTCTTGTAGCCGGTGGCGGCGAACGTGACGGGTCGGCCGGTCAGGTCGAAGATGGCGACGCGGCAGCTTTCGGTGCCGAAGTCGATGCCAAGCAGGTACGGGCCGGTGGTCTTGATCATGATGTGTGTGGTCCTCTCAGGGCTCCAGTGCCCGGATCTATGTGGAGGGTTGCCGACGGCGGTGCCGGCTCAGTCGTCGTTCTCGGTCCAGCCGAGTTCGTTCCAGATGGAGGCGGGGATCAGGCGGTCGACCCGGTCGAGCACCCAGCCAGGACGCTGGCTTGGCTCGAGCGCATCGACCTCGGCCTGGGTCGACTCGCCGGTGAGCACCATGGCGGAGCGCATGCCGGTGTCGACGGCCATCTGGATGTCGGTGTGCAGCCGGTCGCCGACCATGACGGCCTCCTCGACCCGCACGTCGAGGCCACGCATGGCCTCCTGCAGCATCACGGGCGACGGCTTGCCGAGGCTGACCGAGCAGGAAACGCCGGTGCAGGCCTCGATGGCAGCCGTGATCGCCGCACAGTCAGGTTCCCCCCGACCACCTGGGAAGGGACAGAAGCGGTCGGGGTTGGTCTGGATGAGTTCGGCGCGCTTGTGGAACCACAGCGCGTCGAAGGCGATCTGGAGCTTGCGGTAGTCGAACGTGCGGTCGTATGAGGCGATGACGATGTCGATCTCCGCCGGGTCCTCGCTCAGGGTGAACCCGGCGTCGCGGAGGGCGGCCTTGAGCGGCTCCTCGGCTACCGGGAAGAGGACCGCGTCGGGCCGGTTCTCCTGCAGCCAGCGCACCGTCGTGACGACGGTGTTGGCGATGTCGGTGATCGGGGTGGGCAGCCCGAGCTTCTCAAGCTTCTCCGCGTACTGGTGCGGGTCCTTCGTCGGGTTGTTCGAGAGGAAGCGCACCGGGATGTCGCGGCGCCGCAGCTCCTCGATCATCCGCTTCGCGCCCGGAAGCAGGTGGTCGCCGAGGTAGATGGTGCCGTCGAGGTCGAAGACGTAGGCACCGAAGAGGCGTTCAGGCTGGGTCATCAGGAATCCTTGTCTCGGGTCAGGAGAAGAGTGCGGCCGAGCTGACGATGATGGTGTTGCTGATCCAGATGGCCATGGCCGGCGGATCGATGTGGGTGTTGCCGCGGATGTAGAAAAGCTTGGCCTGGAACTCGCCGAGGAAGGCGGCGAGCATGCCCGCGACCGCCGCGATGAGGAGGGCACCGACGGCGACCAGCCAGGTCGAGGAGTCCCAGTCACCCCACGCGAAGCCCTGGCCCGCGAGGATCGGCATGTAGACGACGGCTGCGAGGCCGGCGCTGATCGTGATGTGGTGCTGCACGGGCATGTCGTGGCCGAGGATCAGGAACAGCACGATCACGGCGGAGATGCCGAAGGTGAAGGTCTGCGCCTGGCTGGCCGCGCCCGGGAAGAAGGTGGCGAGCGCGATCGAGGCGCCGCCCGCGAGGATGCCGAAGAAGACGCCCATCGGGAGGTACTGGCTCGGCTTGGCCTGGTACTTCAGCCACACGGCGCTCTCGCTGCCTGCGATGCGGCCGAGGAACGACGGGGACTCGTTGAACTTGTCACGGCCGAGCAGGCTGCCGCCGAACATGAGTCGGGCGACGACTGCGGAGATGAAGACGGTGAGGGCGACGGAGTCGGTGTGCGTGCCGAACCAGGGAATCTGGCTGATGCCGATCTGCACGAGGTAGCCGCCTGCACCGAAGAGGGCGCCGACCATCATGACGCTTGGCCGGCCGAGGCCGGCGAGCGGCGAGGAGACGTCCATGCCGCTCGGCAGATACTTCTTCTTCGCCGCGTAGGCCGCGGCCGCGACGCCGCCGGCGAAGGCGATGTGCGGACCCATGAACGGCCCGAAGGCGAGGTAGTCGAACGCGGCCGTCGAGTCGGTCGCGATGAAGATGCCCCAGGACGCGAGGACCGCGAAGCCGGTGAGGGCGAAGGCGTAGTTGGCACCGATCGCCGCGCCGACGTAGCCGCCCGCGAGGGCGGCAGTCAGCCCGAAGAGGAAGATGCCGAGTGAGGCTGTGAACATCATTGTCCTTCGTGAGGGGAGCGCCGCAGCGGCGCAGAGCTTGAGGGGGTTTGCCGGGGCTGCCCGGGTGGTCCCGCCGCAGCCGTGCGGCGGGACCGGTTGTGTCAGTTCGTTGGCTCGTAGGAGCAGGCTGCCCGGGTGGTCCCGCCGCAGCCGTGCGGCGGGACCGGTTGTGTCAGTTGGTTGGCTCGTAGGAGCAGATCGCGTCGACCTTCTCGGCCGAGGCGGACGACGGGTCGAACGTGTAGTCGAAGAACTCGCTCGCCAGTCGCAGCGCGAGCTGCTTGCCGATCACGCGCTCGCCGAGGCAGAGCACCTGGGCGTTGTTGGACAGCACGAGGCGCTCGACCGAGAACGAGTCGTGGGCGGTGCTCGCGCGCACGCCGGGCACCTTGTTGGCGGAGATCGCGACCCCCATGCCGGTGCCGCAGACGAAGACGCCGCGGTCGGCCTCGCCTGCTGCGATCTTTCGGGCAGCGGCCACCGCGAGGTGCGGATAGGCCTCGGCGTCATCGGCGGAGCCGACGCCCACGTCGATCACCTCGTCGATGCGCTCGTCTCCCGAGAGCATCTCCTTGATCGCGTCCTTGTACTGAACTCCCGCATTGTCTGCGGCGAGGACCACGCGAAATCCCATGTCTTCAATCCCTTCGGGCTGCTTTGCCTGGGTCGTTACGGGAAGAGCCTAACACGCAAGATGTGGATTTCACCATAGGCCGTGGTGAATCGTCGGCGACCCGCGTGTCGCGGCGCCATTCTCTGTCCACGAGCTTGCCAAACGGGGTTCTGCAACACGCCGGATTGGCGGATTCTTCTGACGCGACGCGCGGAACCACCCCTCAGCGGGTGGCCCGATCGTCAATTTCGCGCGGCGCTGACACAACCGTGCAGACTTCACTCACGCAGGCGAACAGATTTCACATCATGCGTGGGAACTCAGGGAGCTGCGACCTCCACCGTCGCTCCCCACTCCTGCAGCTGTTCGACGGCCTCGGCGCTGGTCTGGAGGTCGACGACAACCAGGTCGAACTCCTCGAGCGTGGCGAACGCGTGCAGCGCGCGGCGGGTCATCTTGGTGTGGTCGAGCATGAGGAACTTGGTGCGCGCGGCGTCCAGCATGGCCCGCTTCACCGCGACGACGTCCTCGTACGGGTGGTAGCAGCGTCCGTGCGCCAGGCCGGAGGCGGAGATCACGCAGAAATCACCGTCGATGTCGGCGAGGTTGGACAGCGTCGTGGGGCCGAGCATCGAGTTGGCCCATCCCTGGTACGAGCCGCCGAGCACGAAGAGGTTGAGATCCGGGTCGCCGGCCGTCTCCTGGGCGGCGAGCAACGAGTTGGTCACGACGGTCACGGGTGTGCGGTCGCGCAGGGCGCGGATCACGAAGACGCCGCTCGTCGAGTCGTCGATCAGCAGTGAGCTGCGGGGCGTGATGTGGCGGGCGACGACCTCGGCCATCGCACGCTTGGTGCCCTGCTGCTGTTCCATGCGGAACATGGCGCTCGCCTCGTGCAGGCCGGTCGCCAGCGCGGTGACCTTTCCCCTGTGCCGCTGCAGCAGGCCCGCCTCCTCGAGGGTGGCGATGTCACGGTAGACCGTCATGAGGGACACGCCGGTCTGCTCCACGAGCTCGTCGATGCTCACCGAACCGTGCTGGAGGACGAGCTCGGCGATCGCGAAGTGCCGTGCGCGCTGGGCCCCCGGGGCCCCTGGGCGCGCTGGGCTCGTGTCTTTCATGCGGTCCGCCTTCCGGTGCGCGGGAGCAGCGGTGCTCCCGCGGCACACGAGTCTAGTCCGTGGGCGTGGCCTCACCCGCGACGGCGGCCTCCGACGCCGCGTCCGGCTCCTGGACGGCGCCTCCGAGCTCGGCGGGGATGTTGGCCGGGCGGGGTCCGCGGTAGTCGGGCCCGTAGGCGCCGGGCGCTGGGCGGCGCTTGCGCATGGGGGCGCTGACACCCGGCGCGAGGCGGCGCGAGATCACCAGGAAGCCTGTGTGCGCGGAGGTGCCGTGGCCGGGCCGGATGGCGAGCCCCTCGGCGTGCCAGTCGCGCACCGTCGTCTCGGTGGCGCTCGGCTCGGTGAATCCCCCATGGGCACGCAGGGTGTCCATCACCCGTCCGAGCTGGGTCGCGGTGGCCACGTAACAGGTCAGAACCCCGCCGGGGACAAGGCGATCACCCACCGCGTCGATGCACTCCCAGGGGGCGAGCATGTCGAGGATCGCGCGGTCGATCGGCTCGTCCTCGATGGCCTCGACGAGGTCGCCGACAGTCAGCGTCCACGCCGGGTGGGGGCCGCCAAGGAAGTTCTCCACGTTCTTCGAAGCCACGTCGGCGAACTGCTGACGTCGCTCGTAGGAGTGCAGCCTTCCCTCGGGCCCGATGGCGCGCAGCAGGGCGAGGCTCAGCGCGCCGGAGCCCACGCCGGCCTCAAGCACCCGGGCGCCCGGGAAGATGTCGGTCCACATCAGGATCTGTGCGGCGTCCTTGGGGTAGATGACCGCGGCGTCGCGGGGCATCGAGACCATGTACTCGCTGAGCAGCGGGCGGAAGGCCAGGTACTCCATGCCGCCGACGGACTTCACGGTGACGCCCTCGGGGCCGCCGATCAGATCGTCGTGTGCCACCGCGCCCTTCGTGGTGTGCCAGATGGCGCCGTCCTTCAGCACGACCGACTTGCGTCGGCCCTTGCTGTCGGTGAGCGTGACGCGCTCGCCTGCCTGCAGCGGACCGGTGCTGACGCCCGAGAGATCCATCAGATTCCCACCTTGGAGTTGTCGTGCCAGATCTGGAGCAGCTCTGGCCAGGTCGTTTCGCGAAGAGCCGTCTCCGAGACCACCATCCGCGGATGCGGGTCGAGCTGCGCGAGCGCAGGAACAGCGTAGACGAAGGCACCCGCGGCCAGCGCGGAGGTCGCGCCTGGCACCGAGTCCTCGAGCACGATGGTCTCCTCGGGTGCGACCCCGAGCCGGGCCATCGCCGTCAGGTAGGCCTCCGGGTGGGGCTTGGTGTTGACCACGTCGTCTGCGGAGATCACGAACTGGATCGACGGAGGCAGCAATTCGCGGGTGGCGTTCATGATGAACCCGTTCGAGGCGGTGACGACCGCGGCTGACACGCCGTCGGCCTCCGCCGCCTCGATCAGGTCGAGGGTGCCGGGCAGGAAGGGCAGCCCGTCGCGCAGCAGGCGTCCGACGATGCGGTCGTGCAGTTCGCGGTGGATGTCCTGGTGGCGGTCGGGCTGGCCGATGGACAGCGCCATCTGGCGGGTGGTCATCTCCGCGTTCTGACCGATGACCGAGCGCATCATCTCGTCATCCCAGACGACGCCGTGCTCCGCGAGCATCTCGGCCTCGAGTTCGGCCCAGATGGGCTCAGTGTCGACAAGGGTTCCGTCGAAGTCCCACAGGATCGCCTTCGGCTTAGCCTGCATGTGAGTCTCGTCGCCTCCGTATGGCATGGCGCTGTCGGGCGCCAGTGGACAGTTGGGATGGGGCGGCGTGACGCCGACCGCGCGTGCCCCGCTCGAGCGGGAGTCTGCCGTCTTGTCAGGCAGAAGGGCACCGAGGCTAGGTTACCTGCAGGAGGTAGGCTGGACTAATGCAGTTCGCGACCATGGAAGACCTCCGCAACCCGGCCGTCGCCATCGCGTTTTCCGGATGGAATGACGCGGGCAACGCCGCGAGTGACCTACTGCGCCATCTGATCGAGTCTTACCCCGGCACGGATCTCGGGGTGATCGACGACGAGCGCTACTGGGACTTCCAGCAGACGCGTCCCATGCTGCACCGCGCGGCGGACGGCCCCTGGATAGAGTGGCCGGTCATCCGGGTGCGCGTGGTGCACCATCCCGAGCGCGACATCGTCGCGGTGCTCGGCCCCGAGCCGAACCTGCTGTGGCGCACGTTCTCGCAGGAACTGGTCAAGGCCATCCACCAGATCGACCCCGAGATCGTGCTGTTCCTCGGCGCGATGCTCAGCGACGCCCCACACTCGCGCCCGCTTCCGGTCGGCGTCTACTCGACCGATCCCGAGGTCGGCCGCAAGTTCTCCATGGAGGCAAACGACTACACGGGGCCGACGGGCATGATCGGCGTGGCCAGCCAGTTGCTGCTCCATGAGCGGATACCCAGCGCGTCGCTGTGGGTATCGGTGCCGCACTACGTCTCCACTCCCCCGAACCCGAAGGCACAGGAGGCGCTGCTCACCGAGCTCGAGTCGGTGCTGCGGGTCTCGCTCGACCACGCGGAGATCCCAGACGAGGCCGAGAAGTGGAGCATGGCCGTCGACCAGCTCAGCCAGCAGGACCCAGACATCGCCGAGTACATCGGCCAGTTGGAGGAGGCCCGCGACGCCGAGGAGGTCGAGGGGGCCACCGGCGACACGATCGCGGCGGAGCTGGAGAAGTTCCTGCGCCGTCAGGGCGACGACGGAGACTCCCCCACCGCAGGCTGACGGCGTCGGCTCAGTGTCTGCAGGCCGCGACGGCGATCTCGCGCAGGCGGGTGACCATGGCGTCGGGATCCTCGGCACTGTAGACCGCCGAGCCTGCGACGAAGGTGTCGGCACCGGCCTCAGCGCAGCGCCCGATCGTCTCGGCGCTGATACCGCCGTCGACCTGCAGCCAGATCGGGCGATCGCCGAGGAGTTCGCGGGTGCGACGGATCTTGGGCAGCACCAGGTCGAGGAACTTCTGCCCCCCGAAGCCCGGCTCGACGGTCATCAGCAGCACCATGTCCAGCTCGTCCAGCATGTCCGCATACGGGTCGATCGGGGTGGCGGGCTTGAGCGCCATCGACGCGCGCGCTCCCTTGGCGCGCAGCTCGCGGGCAAGGCGGATCGGGGCGGCGGCCGCCTCGACGTGGAAGGTCACCGACTCCGCGCCCGCCTCGGCATAGGCGGGAGCCCAGCGGTCGGGATCCTGGATCATCAGGTGGATGTCGAGCATCTTGTCCGTCGCCTTGCGCAGCGACTCCACGACGGGAAGGCCGATCGACAGGTTCGGGACGAAGTGGTTGTCCATCACGTCGACGTGCACGGCGTCGGCGTCGTTGATCCGGCCCACCTCGTCGGCGAGGTGAGCGAAGTCGGCGTTGAGGATGCTCGGGGTGATACGCATGGACCGAACCCTACCCAAGGCGCCCTTTCCCGGTCGTCCGGGGTGGGCGAGTCGGCGCCCGAACGGGTCCCGCGGGAGCGGCCCGCCTCGGAACACGACCAGGTCAGAGCGGGGGTACCCTGAGGTCGGGGTGAGTCAGATGGAGATCAGGACCAAACGCATCTACGACCCGGCATCGGGCCAGGACGGGTTCCGGGTGCTCGTCGACCGGCTCTGGCCGCGAGGTGTCAGCAAGGAGCGCGCTGCGCTGGATCTGTGGGACAAGGAGGTCGCGCCGTCGACCGGGCTTCGCGAGTGGTGGAACCACGACCCGGACACCTACGACCAGTTCGTCACCCGCTACGAGGCCGAGCTCGATGCGTCCGGGGCGGCGCAGGCCCTCATGGAGAAGGCAGCGGGCGAGGACGTGCTGACGCTGCTCTACGCCGCCCATGACGTGGAGAACAACGCGGCGGTCCTCGCCCGCTATCTGCGCCGCTGAATCAGCTCGGCGCGACCGAACGGAACCCGCGAAGCCGCAGGCTGTTGCCGACGACGAACACGCTTGAGAAGGCCATCGCGGCCCCGGCGAGCATCGGGTTGAGCATCCCGAGCGCGGCGACGGGGATGGCCGCCACGTTGTAAGCGAACGCCCAGAAGAGGTTCGTCTTGATCGTGCCGAGCGTCTTGCGCGACAGGCGGATGGCGTCGACGGCGCTGCGCAGGTCGCCGCGCACCAGGGTGATGTCTGAGGCCTCGATCGCGACATCGGTGCCGGTGCCCATCGCGAGGCCGAGGTCGGCCTGCGCCAGGGCCGGGGCGTCGTTGACGCCGTCGCCGACCATCGCCACGACTCGCCCCTCGCCCTGGAGACGCTTCACCACGTCGACCTTCTCCGCAGGCAGCACCTCTGCGATCACCTCGTCGATGCCCACCTCGGCGGCGATCTGGCGGGCGACCGCCTCGTTGTCTCCGGTCAGCAGCACCGGGGTGAGGCCGAGCCGCTTCAGTCCCTCGACCGCCTCGGCGCTGGTCGGCTTGACCGTGTCGGCCACGATGAGCAGGCCGCGCGGCTCACCGTCCCAGGCCGCCACGACGACGGTCCGGCCCTCGGCCTCGGCAGATGCCTTTGCCTCGCGGAGGGTGTCGTCGAGGCTGCGCTCGCCGAGCAGCGAGTCGCGCCCGACGAGCACGGCATGCCCGTCGACGGTGCCGCTGACCCCGCGGCCCTCGAGGTTGGTGAACCCCTCGGGCGTGGCGAGGGTGCCGACCTCCTCGGTGGCCCCCTTGGCGATCGCCTGGGCGATCGGATGTTCGGACGCGTCCTCGACGGCGCCAGCGAGCCTGAGCAGGTCGGCGCGCTCGACGCCGGGGGCGGTGACGACGTCGACCAGCGTCATCCGGCCGGTGGTCACGGTGCCGGTCTTGTCGAGCACGACGGTGTCGACCTTCCGGGTCGATTCGAGCACCTCGGGGCCCTTGATCAGGATCCCCATCTGGGCGCCGCGTCCCGTGCCGACCAGCAGCGCCGTCGGGGTGGCGAGGCCGAGCGCGCAGGGGCAGGCGATCACCAGCACGGCCACTGCGGCGGTGAAGGCGGCGGCCGCGGGGAACCCCGCCCCGAGCCAGGCGCCGAGCGCGATCACGGCGATCACGATGACGATGGGCACGAAGACCCCGGAGATCCGGTCGGCGAGGCGCTGCACCTCGGCCTTGCCGGTCTGCGCCTCCTCGACGAGCCGGGCCATCTGGGCGAGCTGGGTGTCGCTGCCGATCCGGGTCGCCCGCACGACCAGCCTGCCCCCGGCGTTGACGGTGGCGCCGGTGACGGCGTCGCCCTCCCCCACCTCGACGGGGACGGACTCGCCGGTCAGCATCGAGGCGTCGACGGCGGACGTGCCGGACGCGACGATCCCGTCGGTGGCGATCTTCTCGCCGGGACGGACGATGAACTCGTCGCCGACGCTCAGGTCGTCGACCGGGATCCTTGTCTCGACGCCGTCACGCAGGACGGCGACCTCCTTTGCGCCCAGTTCAAGCAGCGCGCGCAGCGCGGCCCCCGCCTGCCGCTTCGAGCGCTTCTCGAAGTAGCGGCCCGCGAGGATGAACATCGTCACGCCCGCCGCGACCTCGAGGTAGATGTTCGACGCTCCGTCGGAGGGGGCGAGCGTGAACTCGAAGGGATGCGTCATCCCAGGTGTGCCCGCCGTCCCGAGGAACAGCGCGTACAGCGACCACAGGAAGGCGGCGCCGGTTCCCATCGAGATCAGGGTGTCCATGGTCGCGGTGCCGTGGCGCAGGTTCGTCCACGCCGCCTTGTGGAACGGCCACGCGCCCCAGACGACCACCGGGGCGGCCAGAGCAAGCGAGGCCCACTGCCAGTAGGTGAACTGCAGGGCGGGGATCATCGCCATCGCGATCACCGGGACGCTCAGCACGACCGAGCCGATCAGTCGCTGCCTGAGCGTGCGGAGCTCGTGATCCTCCCTCGGCTCCTCCGCTTCACCGGTGTCGCCGGCGGGCGCGGTCGTCTTCGGTTTCGGCAGTTGCGCGGTGTAACCGGTCTTCTCGACCTCCTGCACGAGCAGGCTCGGGTCGTAGTCCTCGGGGACGGTGACCTTTGCCTTCTCGGTGGCGTAGTTGACGGTCGCGGTGACGCCGTCGAGTTTGTTGAGCTTCTTCTCGATCCGGTTCGCGCACGACGCGCACGTCATGCCCCCGATCTCGAGTTCGATGCCCTTGAGCGGGGTGAGCGGCGTGCCGAGGTCAGTGTTCGTCATGCCCGCCCTCCGGCGTCTGGGTTGCCGATCCGTCGTGCGCCGAACCGTGTCCGGCGTCGAGCACGAACTCGGCGGTGTGGACCACGCCGTCGACCTGGAAGTCGAGGTACAACAGGTACCTGCCGGCCGTGGGGGCCTGCGCAGCGAACCTCACGTCGGGCCCTGCGGTGTCGCCGTCCCTCGGCTCATCGCCCTCTGCGTGCACGTGCAGGTAGGCGAGGTCGCCCTGGCGCAGGGCGACGAGGTGTCCGAAGGCTCCGAGGTAGGGCTCGAGCGTCGTGACGGCCTCCCCGTCGCGGGTGACCTCGACGGTCAGCTCGCTCGAATCGCCGGCCGTCAGGTCGCCGTCGAGGGTGACGGTGAAGCCGTCGACCTCGACGGTGCGGGTCGGCTCGAGGTGCACGGGGTCGAACTGGCCGCCGACCTGCAGGGAACTGGCGAGCGTGATGGCGCCGGTCTCTCCCGCAGGGTTGAAGTCGGCGTAGACGCGGTACGTGCCCGCCTCGTCCCAGGACCACGGGATCGACCAGGTGCCGGTCGTGGCGTCGAGGCTCGGGTGGCCGTGGAAGAAGTTGGCGCCGTCGGAGCGCACCACGATCAGGTGCAGGTCGCGCTCGTGCTCGACGTCGAAGTCGGTGACCGGGGCGCCGTCCGGCCCCTGGATCTGGAAGGTGAGCTCGCCCTCGGCGCCGGTCGTCTCCGGCGCGTCGAGCCCGGCGAGGACGTAGCCGTCGATGGCAAGCGAGAGGCCCTTGAGGCTCGCGGCCTGTGAACCGCTGGTTTCGGGGGTGTGGTTCTCGTGGTTCTGCATGTCTGACTCCTTGTTCCAGTTGTCGACCACGCTCTGGGGCACTGCCGCGCCCGCGATGCCGAACGCCGCGCCGAAGGCGACGACCAGTCCGACCGCGTAGAGCGCGAGGCGGGTGAGTGCGTTCATGCGCGCACCGCCGTGTAGCCGGCCTCCTCGACCGCGTCGATGACCGCCGCGTCGTCGATGGGCGTGGGAGACGTGACGGCGACCCGTCCACTCTGGAGGTCGATCCGGACGTCGGTCAGGCCGACCTTTGACAGTTCCTCGCGCATCGAAGCCTCGCAGTGCCCGCAGCTCATCCCGCTCACCTGGTACTCGTTCGTGGCCATCCGCGTCTCCTCCCGTCCAGATACCCCCTCAGGGTATCCCTCTGACTCGGACTCTATACCCCCTAGGGGTATTAAAACAAGCGGATTTCACCAGTTTCCCGCGCTGCGCTTGGCCCGGGATCGCGTGTCGCCTTGAGCACTTATCCGGGTTCGCTGCGCGGAGAGCGCTCTCTATCGCCCGGAGAGCGAACGAACCCGCAATAGTGCTCAAGGTTGAGCTCAGCCGACGCGCAGGAGGGCCAGGTACATGGCGTCGGTTCCGTGACGCTGCGGCCACAGCTGGACGTCGTCGCCGAGGGCGGAGTCGGGCACGCCCGGAAGGTAGCTGGCCGCGACGAGACGCTCGACACCGTCAGTCTCGGCGAGCACGGCGTCGACGACGTCGGTCGTCTCCGACCGGTGAGGGGAGCAGGTGACGTAGGCGACGACGCCGCCGGGCACCGTCGAGGCGATCGCGGAGCGCAGCAGGGCACGCTGCAGGTCGCCGAGCGCCGTCACATCCGACGGGTCGCGCCGCCAGCGCGAGTCCGGGCGGCGACGAAGCGCCCCTAGCCCGGAACACGGCACGTCGACCATCACCTTCGCGAAGCTCCTCCCCCAGGCGGGCATCGTGGCGTCAGCCGTGATCACGGCGTGACCGTCCGGGTAGGCCGACAGCGCCTCGGCGACCAGGCGGGCCCGGTGCTCCTGCGCCTCGCTGGCCAGCAGCCAGGTGCCCTCGTCACGGGCGAGGCCTGCAAGCAGCGCGGCCTTTCCTCCCGGGCCGGCGCACATGTCGAGCCAGGGCCCAGACGGCGCCTCGACCCGCGACAACGCCCAGGCGACGAGTTGGGAGCCCTCGTCCTGGACGCCCGCGCGCCCGTCGCGCACCGCTGCCTGGTCGGCGGGTACGCCGTCGGCGGTCGCCCCGAAGGGCGAGAAGCGCGTGGGCGCGGCGTCCGTGAGGTCCTCGACGGTGGCGAGACCGGGGCGGACGACGAGCGTCGGCTGCGGGGCGGCATTGTTGGCCTCAAGCGCCGCGGGCAGCTCCTCGCGGGGCAGCAGGTCGGCGTAGGCCTCGACGATCCAGCGTGGATGGTGGCCGCGCAGGGCGACGGCGCTCAGCTCGTCGGTGCCGGAGGCCAGCTCGTCGAGCCACGCCTCAAGATCCTGGGCGGTGATCTTGCGCATCACCGCGTTGACCAGGCCGGTGACCCGCTGCCCGACGCTCGCCCGTGCGAGGTCGACCGTCGTCCCGACGGCGGCGTAGCGCTTCAGCCCCATCCCCAGCCCCTGATGGGCCCCGAGCCGCAGCAGGTCGACCACGGCGGGCTGGAGAGTGGAGAGCCTGCGTCCGGCGGCCGCCTCGATGATCAGGTCATAGGTGCCCATCAGTCGACACGTCCCGGCGACGAGTTCGGTGACGAGACCCGCGTCCCGGGTCGAGAGGCCGGCGGTGGCGAGTCGCTTGGCGAGGGCGAGGTTCGCGTAGGCGTCCTCGCCCGTCACCTGACGCAGCACGTCGAAGGCGACCCTGCGCGCCCCACTGCCCTGGCCCTCCTCGGGGCGAGGGCCGCGAGGCCTCTGGGGGCGTTGCCCGCGACGACCGCCGCCGCGAGGCGCGCTCACGACAGCACCCTTCCTGCGACCCCGGAGCGGGCCCAGTCGATCGCGGGCATCCGCCGCTTGCCCGGCGCCTGCACCTCGAGCAGTTCGAGCGTCCCCTCCCCTGTGCCGACGAAGACCTGCCGCTTGGTCGCCTCGAGGGCGCCTGGGGCGAGGTCACGAGGCTCGGCGACGGCGGCTCGGTAGATCTTGAACCGCTGCTCGTCCAGCTCGCACCAGGCCCCCGGATCGGGCGAGCAGCCCATGACCAGGTTGCGCAGCGTCGTCGCGGCGGCGGAGAAGTCGAGCCGCGCCTCCTCGACGGTGATCTTCGGGGCGACGGTGACACCCTCGTCCGGCTGCGGCGTCGGCCGCTCGCCTGCCGCGACCGCGTCGACGGCCTCGACCAGCTGGGCGGCACCCGATTCGGCCAGCGCGGCAAGCAGTTCACCCGCAGTGGCGTCGGGCATCGGCATCGACTCCATGCGGTAGACGTCGCCGGCGTCGAGCGCCTTGACGATCTGGAAACACGCGGTGCCGATCTCCTCGTCGCCCGCGATGATCGCCCGCTGCACCGGGGCCGCCCCTCGCCACCGCGGCAGCAGGGAGAAGTGCAGGTTGATCCAGCCGTTGGTCGGAATGTCGAGTGCCGACTGGGGCAGCAGGGCTCCGTAGGCGACCACCGGGCACAGGTCGGGCTCAAGGGCTCGCAGTCTCGCCTGGAAGTCGGGATCCCTGGGGTGCTCGGGTTTCAGGACCTCGAGCCCGAGCTCCTCGGCCCGCTGGGCGACCGGTGACGGCGTGAGTCGGCGACCGCGCCCCGCAGGGGCGTCTGGCCGGGTGATGACGGCGAGCACCTCGTGGCTCGACGCCACGAGGGCGTCCAGCGCGGGGACCGCGGCCTCGGGGGTGCCTGCGAACACGAGCCTCATCTGTCCTCCAGTGATTCGGGGTCGACGGTGATGCTGAGCAGCCCGCGTTCCTTGCGGGCCGACCGGATGGCGGCGGCACTCTTCACGCGCCGGGTCAGGTCTTTCGCGCGGTCGACCGGGGTGCGCAGCAGCGCCGCCCAGCGGTCGGATCCGACCTCCGTGGGACCGAGGATCTCGATGCCCTCCCAGTCGTCGTTGTCGAGGAAGTCGCGCACCGCGTCCCCCTCACCGACGATGCGGGCGAGCTTGACGGCCGGGGCGAGCCCCGCGTCGGCTCGGTCGGCCAGCTCGCGCGCGGCGAAGCCTGCGAGGTCGGCACGGACCATCGCCTGAACGGCGGGATGAGCCGACGGCCCGACGATCAGCACCGACCCGCCGTCGTGCGGGTTCCGCGCGAGCGCTGCCGCGTTCGACCAGCGTCGAACCGCCTCCTCCGCGGCCCGCAGGTCGGCGCGGCCGAGCGCCACCTCCGCGTCGAGGATCAGCACCCCTGCATAGCCTCCCGCCGCCTCGGGCTCGGCGCCCGGAGTCGCCACGACGATGGCCGACTCGTCCGGCACCTCGTCACGGATCCGGTCGGCGGAGGAGTTGACGGCGAGCACCCCGGGAAAGGCCCGGGCCAGCTCCTCCGCGGTGCGGGCGGCGCCGGGGAGCGGGGTCCGCAGCTGAGAGGTGTGGCAATGGGCGCAGCTCCACCGTGCCGGACGGTGCCCGCACAGCGCACACTCCGGTGCGCCCTTGGTCCGCTCACGCATCGGACCGGCACACCGGGAGCAGCGGGCCTGGTTGCCACACCGGGCGCACGACAGCGACCCGGAGTAGCCGACCATCGGGACGTGGACCAGCACGGGCCCGCGGGCGAGATGGTCACGCAGGAAACGGAAGGCCACCGACGGGATGCGCAGCCGGGCTGCGGTGGGATCACGTTGCCTGTCCTGCTCGACCACCGCGCGCACAGGGGTCGAGACGCGTCGGGCGTCGCCAGGGCTGAGCGCCAGTTCGCGGAGCCAGCCGCGTTCGACGAGCGCCTGCGCGTCGGTGCTGCGCCCGTGCCCGGCGATCAGCAAGCCTGCGTCCTCCCGGGAGGCGCGCAGGATGGCCACCGACCTGGCGTGCGGGTGCGGCGCGCGCAGCTCCTCGTGCTGGTCGTTGCCGTCATCGACGATCACGATCAGCCCGAGGTCGGGCACGGGAGCGAAGACGGCGCTGCGGGTGCCGAGGATGATCCGCGCCTCGCCCCTCGACGCGGCGAGATAGGCGCGGTAGCGGGCGGAGCGTCCGTTCTCCGAGGCGAGCGAACCGACGGCGCCGTGCCCGAACACCGCACGGAACCGGGCGAGGGCCGCGGTGAGGTCGCGTGCGGTCGGCAGGATCACGACCGCAGACCGGCCGGAGCGAAGGGTCGCGTCGACCGCCTCGATCACTCCCCCGATCAGGTCGCCTGGTCCCCCGTGGACGGCGGCCGCCTGCCACAGGACCTTCGGGGAACGACCCTCGGCCAGCGCCTCGAGCAGCGAGCTGCCCTCCGGATAGGCGGGCAGCACGCTCGCCGCGTCGAGGGGCTTCGGCTCGGGCCACTCGCGCTGCGGGGCCTTCTCGGTGGCGGCGTGGCGCGGCGGGATGGCAAGCCGGGCCACGTCCGACCAACTGCCTGCATAGTGATCGGCGACGGCACGGATCAGCCCTGCCACGCGTGGGGTGGCGAGCGGTTCTGGCGAGACCACCTTGCGCAGTCGGGCGAGGTTGGCCACCTCGCTCGACTCGGCCAGCTCCAGCAGCCAGCCGTCGCGGATCTGCCCGGAGAAGGGCACCTTCACGCGGGCGCCGACGACGGCGTCCTCCACGAGGGCGTCAGGGATCTCGTAGTCGAACAGCCGGTCCAGGTGGGCCAGCGGCACGTCCACGGCGACCCGCGCCACCCGTGGGGTGGGCACGATCAGCCCTTGACGGCAGCCGCCAGCGCCTGGGCCCGGTCGGTGCGCTCCCAGGTGGCGGAGTCGATCTCGCGGCCGAAGTGGCCGTAGACGGTGACATCGCTGTAGATCGGACGCAGCAGGTCGAGGTCGCGGATGATCGCGCCCGGCCGCAGGTCGAACGTGGCGAGGACGGCGTCACGGATCTGGTCCTCGGGGACCGCCGCCGTGCCGAAGGTGTCGAGGTAGAAGCCGACGGGATGAGCCTTGCCGATCGCGTAGGCGACCTGGACCTCGCAGCGGTCCGCGAGACCCGCGGCGACCACGTTCTTGGCGACCCAGCGCATCGCGTAGGAGGCGGAGCGGTCGACCTTCGACGGGTCCTTGCCGGAGAAGGCGCCTCCGCCGTGGCGGGCCATGCCGCCGTAGGTGTCGACGATGATCTTGCGCCCGGTGAGGCCGGCGTCGCCCATGGGGCCGCCGATGACGAACTTGCCTGTCGGGTTGACGAGGACGCGCTCGGGCACCGCGAAGCCGTAGCGGTCGAGCACGGGTGCGATCACCTCGCTGCGCAGGTCGGTGGCGATCTGGTCCTGGCCGATCTCCTCGGCGTGCTGGGACGACACCACCACCGTGTCGATCCCGACCGGTCGACCGTCGTCGCCGTACTCGACGGTGACCTGGGTCTTGCCGTCGGGGCGCAGGTAATCGAGGGTTGCGTTCTTGCGGACCTCGGTCAGCCGTTCCGCGAGGCGGTGGGCAAGATCGATCGGGAGCGGCATGAGGGTCGGGGTCTCGTTGCAGGCGTAGCCGAACATGAGTCCCTGGTCGCCTGCCCCCTGGGCGGAGACGGCGTCGGTCTCGGCGTCAACGCGGTGCTCGTAGGCGTCGCTGACGCCCTGCGCGATGTCGGGCGACTGGTTGCCGATGGCGACGGAGACGCCGCACGATGCGCCGTCGAAGCCCTTGCGCGACGAGTCGTAGCCGATCTCGAGGATGCGCTCGCGGGCGGTGCTCGCGACGTCGACGTAGCCCGTGGTGGAGACCTCACCTGCCACCACGACCAGGCCGGTGGTGATCAGGGTCTCGACGGCCACGCGGGCGAACGGGTCCTGCGCGAGCAGTGCGTCGAGGACGGCGTCGGAGATGGAGTCGGCGATCTTGTCCGGGTGACCTTCGGTCACGGATTCCGACGTGAACAGACGGCTCATGCTGAGCTCCTTAGTGCGGCGACAAGCCGCGTCGGTGAGGGGTTGTTGTGGCGGCAACACGCCGCCCCCCGCTGGTGGTGCACCCGGTCAGAGGTTTCGTCGATGGTAGCCGTAGCACCATCGGATGCACCCCTGGTGGACCGCCCGCCCGCGTTCGCGGCGGTGCGGTCGCACTCCATGGTGCAGACCCCTGCCCGTGAGGCGTCGATCAGGACGCGGGGTCGGTCTCCGCGAACGGGTCGACGAAGGAGAACGCAGGATCGGCGGCCTCGGAGGCGCGCGCGGCCTCCTCTGCGGCGGGGTCGATCTCGGTGAACTGCAGGAGGCCCTCGTTCATCTCACGCAGAGCGATCGAAAGGGGCTTCTCCTCGGGGGCCGCGGGCACCATCGGACCGACGTTCTCAAGCAGCCCTTCGCCGAGCTGCGAGTAGTAGGCGTTGATCTGGCGCGCACGCTTGGCAGCGATCAGCACGAGTCGGTACTTCGAGTCGATGTCCTGAAGCAGGTTGTCGATCGGCGGGTTGGTGATGCCTTCAGGCTGAGTGTTCAAGGTGATCCTTCGTTCACAGGGATTTTCGATCACAAGCCCAGCAAGCTTACCAGAGTTGCCACGGTAACCTCGAGGTCGCGATTCTCGATGATGTGGTCGGCCTCGGCGATCGCGTCGAGCTCGACCTTTGCGGTGGCGAGGCGGCGCTCCTGGGCTGCCGGGTCCTCGGTTCCGCGGCCCTGCAGGCGGTGCACGAGCTCGTCCCACGATGGCGGGGTCAGGAACACCAGCTTCGCCTCTGGCAGGTTCTGCTTGACCTGACGCGCCCCCTGGAGGTCGATCTCCAGGATGACCTGCTTGCCCGCCTCCAGCGCCTCGAGCACGGGGCGGCGGGGCGTGCCGTAGAAGTCGGTGCCGTGGACGACGGCCCACTCGAGGAACTCGCCCTCCTCGATGAGCGACTTGAACTCCTCGACGCCGACGAACCGGTAGCTGACGCCGTCGATCTCCCCCGGCCGGGGTTCGCGCGTGGTCATGGACACGGAGTAGAAGAGTTCGGGGTGGAGCTCCTTGAGCCGGGCGCAGACGGTTCCCTTACCGACAGCACTCGGCCCGGAGATCACCCACACATGCGAGGTGGTCACCGGGCCGAGCTTAGGTCAAACAGCTGTCAGTTGAACAACTCGTTGAGTCGCATCACCTGATGGCGGCCGAGTCCACGGATGCGGCGGTTCGGAGCAATCTGAAGGTTCTCCATGATCTCCGTCGCCCGTGTCACCCCCACCCGCGGCATCGCGCGCAGCAGGTCGATGACCTTGATGCGCGACAACGTGTCGTCGTCGACCGCCTTGTCAAGCGCCTGGTTGAACGTCAGGTCGCCGTTCTTGACCTGATCCTTGAGCTCTGCGCGAGCGCGGCGCGCCTGGGTGGCGGCTTCCCTGGCCGCTCCCAACTGTTCGCTGCTCAATTGAGGAATCGTCATGGAAAGTCCCTTCACCAAATGACTATTCGTTCTCGACACGGGGTCGTGTCGAGAAGAATCTACAGGGTGAAGACAACGAAAGTCAGTAGTTGGGGTCACTTAATGGAAGTTTGTGCACCTCAGCAGTTAGAATCTGCGCCCGGTTCCGGACCTCGAGGGGCCCGTGACCGATCACCTCGCGGCTGGCCGTAGGCAGAACCCGACCGATCGCCGCGCCGAAGATGCTTGTCAGGCCCTCAACGGTCCCGCCCTGCGCGCCGATGCCCGGGACGAGGATGGATCCGTTGAAGTCGTCGAGCCTGCAGCCGGCCTCGGCGTGCGTCGCACCGACGACGAGTCCGATGGCGTTTTCTGAGCGAACGTTCAGCTCACGGGCCTCCTCGACGACGAGCTGGGCGACGCTCCCCCGGTCGGTCGCGGCGAGCTGGATCCCTGCGCCGTCGGGGTTGGAGGTGCGGGCGAGCACGTAGACGCCCTGTCCCCCGGCCACCGCAGCGTCGATGGCCGGCCGGAGAGAGCCGACGCCCAGGTAGGGGCTCAGCGTGATGGCGTCGGCGCGCACCGGGGCGTCCTCACCGAGGTACGCGTCGGCATACCCGGCCATCGAGGACCCGATGTCGCCGCGCTTGACGTCGAGCAGGGAGAGGGCGCCCGCCTCACGGATGTCGGTGAGCACCTGTTCGAGGACCGCGATGCCGCGCGAGCCGTAGGCCTCGAAGAACGCCGACTGTGGTTTGAAGACCGCGATCCGGTCACCGAGCAGCTCGACGATGGCGCGGGAGCACCGCTCGAGGCCCTGCACGTCGTGTGGGAGCCGCCAGGCGTCGAGGACGCTCGGCATGGGGTCGATGCCGACGCACAGGCGTCCCCTGTCTGCGACGGCGGCGGCGAGTCGTGATGCGTAGCTCACGTGTTCCTCCTGAGGTCGTTGATCCCGGCCACGAGGGCCGGCCCTTCGAAGATGAAGCCGGTGTAGAGCTGGACGAGCTCGGCTCCGGCGTCAAACATGCGGGCACCGTCGGCCGGGCTCATGATGCCGCCGACCCCGATCACCGGCAGCCGCGTCGCGTCGGCGAGCCGCCCGACGAAGGCGAGGGCCTTGGCGGTGAGCGGCCGTCCGCTGAGCCCGCCCGCCTCCTTCTCGAGCCGCGCGTCCGGACCGACGAGGTGCTCGCGGCCGAGCGTCGTGTTGGTGGCGATGACTCCGCTCGCCGCCGAGTCGTTCAGGACGGCGAGGGTCTCGGTGAGGTCGCTGCCCGTCAGGTCGGGGGCGAGCTTGACCATGACCGGGACGCGATCCTTCGACAGCTCGCTGGCCTCGTCGGTCAGGGCGCCGATCAGGCGGGCCAGCTCGCCTGCGGCCTGCAGGCTGCGCAGGCCCGGAGTGTTGGGGCTGGAGACGTTGACTGCGATGTAGTCGGCGAGCGGGGCCAGCAGCCGCAGCGACGTCAGGTAGTCGTCGGTGGCGTCGCCGAGCGGGGTCGACTTCGTCTTGCCGATGGAGATGCCGAGCGGGATGCCGACCGCCCGGTTGCCGCGGGCGACGCCCTTGGCCCGCAGGGTAGCCGCCAGCTCCGCCGCGCCGTGGTTGTTGAAGCCCATCCGGTTGACGATGCCCTCGCTGGCGATGGCCCGGAAGACGCGGGGCTTGGGGTTGCCCGGCTGGGCGTGGGCGGTGACGGTGCCGAGCTCGGCGAACCCGAACCCGAACCTGGCCCATGCCTGCGCGGCGACCCCGTCCTTGTCCAGGCCCGCGGCGAGGCCTACCCGGTTCGGGAACTCGATGCCCGCGACGGTGACGGGGTCGACCAGCTTGGCGCGGGCGCCCCCGGGCACCCGCTCAAGCCAGTGCAGCATCGCCTCGTGCACCCGCTCGGCGTCTCCCCCGCCGTAGCGGAAGAGGCCGGCGCGCAGGAGGTGGTACCCCGAGCGCAGCGAGCGGGTGCCGAGGGCGCTCACTGCTTCGCCCAGTCCTGGAGCGAGCGGACCTCGATCTCGCCGCGTTGCAGCGACTCGATGCCCTGGGTCGCCGCGCCGAGGCCGGGGACGGTCGTCACGAGCGGCACGTCGGCCAGCACGGCTGCGGTGCGGATCAGGTAGCCGTCCTCGCGGGTGCTCTCACCCGACGAGGAGCCCTCCGGGGTGTTGAAGATCAGATCGATCTGACCGGAGTTGATCAGCTCCACGATGCTGGGCCCCTGCTCGCCGTCATTCATCTCGGAGAGCTTCAGGACCTCCCTTGCGTCGATCCCGTTGCGGCGCAGCACGGAGGCGGTGCCGCGGGTGGCGAGCACCGTGAAGCCGAGGTCAACGAGCCGCTTGATCGGCCAGATGGCGTGGCGCTTGTCGCGGTCGGCGATCGAGACGAAGATCGTCCCACCCGTCGGCAGCGGACCGCCGCCTGCGGCCTGGGACTTGGCGTAGGCGGTGCCGAAGTTGTCGCTGAGGCCCATCACCTCTCCCGTGGAGCGCATCTCGGGGCCGAGCAGCGTGTCGACGAAGGCACCGGTGGAGGTGCGGAACCGGTTGAACGGCATCACGGCCTCCTTCACCGCGACCGGGGCACCGGGCAGCGGGGTCGACCCGTCGCCGTCGGCCCTCAGCACACCGGAGGCGCGCAGCTCGGCGATGGTGCTGCCGAGCATGACGAGGGCCGCCGCCTTCGCAAGTGAGGTGTTGGTGGCCTTCGAGACGAAGGGGACGGTGCGGGAGGCGCGCGGGTTGGCCTCGAGCACGTACAGGGTGTCGGCGTGCAGCGCGTACTGGATGTTCAGCAGCCCCCTCACCCCGACTCCCTCCGCGATGGCGAGGGTGTCGTTGCGGATCTGCTCGATCACGGCGTCCCCGAGCGTGATCGGCGGAAGCGAGCAGGCCGAGTCACCGGAGTGGATGCCCGCCTCCTCGATGTGCTCCATCACGCCGCCGATGTAGAGGTCGGTGCCGTCGAAGAGCGCGTCGACGTCGATCTCCACCGCGTCGTCGAGGAACCGGTCGACCAGGACGGGCTGGTCCTGGCTGACCTCCGTCGCCTTCGCGACGTAGGTCTCGAGGGCGTCGTCGTTGTAGACGATCTGCATGCCGCGTCCACCGAGCACGTAGCTCGGCCGCACGAGGACCGGGTAGCCGATCTCCTTCGCGATGGCCTTGGCCTCGTCGGCGGAGGCCGCCATGCCGTGCTTCGGGGCGGTCAGGCCCGCGTTGGCGAGCACCCGCCCGAAGGCGCCGCGCTCCTCGGCGAGGTTGATCGCCTCGGGAGAGGTGCCGACGATGGGCACGCCCGCGTCCTTGAGCGTCTGGGCGAGCTTCAGCGGGGTCTGACCGCCGAGCTGGCAGATGACGCCCGCGACGGGGCCGGCCTTGAGTTCGGCGTGGTAGATCTCCAGCACGTCCTCGGCGGTGAGCGGCTCGAAGTAGAGCCGGTCCGAGGTGTCGTAGTCGGTGGAGACGGTCTCGGGGTTGCAGTTGATCATGACGGTCTCGTAGCCGGCCTCGCGCAGCGCCATGGTGGCGTGGACGCACGAGTAGTCGAACTCGATGCCCTGGCCGATGCGGTTGGGGCCGGAGCCGAGGATCAGCACGGCCTCCTTGGTGCGGGAGGGCACCTCGTTCTCCTCGTCGTAGGACGAGTAGAGGTACGGCGTGCTGGCCGCGAACTCACCTGCGCAGGTGTCGACCGACTTGTAGACGGGGCGGATGCCGAGCGCCCAGCGCACGCCGCGCACGACGTCGGTGGAGAGGTTGCGCAGGCGGGCAATCTGCTCGTCGGACAGGCCGTGGCGCTTGGCGCGGCGCAGCAGGTCGGGGGTGAGCTCGTCGGCCTCCTCGACCTCCTTCGCGACGTCGAGGATGATCACGAGCTGGTCGAGGAACCAGGGGTCGATCCGGGTGGCTTCGAAGACCTGCTCGACGCTCGCGCCTGCCCGCAGCGCCTTCATGACGTCCTGGATGCGGCCGTCGTGCGGCCGGGAGGCCGACTCGAGGATCTCGTCGAGGGGTTCGAGCTCGGTGCCGAACTCGAACGGCGCCGCCGGGTTCTCCAGGGAGCGCAGCGCCTTGCCCAGCGCCTCGGTGAAGTTGCGGCCGATGCCCATCGCCTCGCCGACCGACTTCATGTGGGTCGTCAGGAACGGATCGGCGGCCGGGAACTTCTCGAACGCGAAGCGCGGGATCTTGACGATCACGTAGTCGAGGCTCGGCTCGAAGCTGGCCGGGGTCTCGCGGGTGATGTCGTTGGGGATCTCGTCGAGGGTGTAACCGACGGCCACCTTGGCGGCGATCTTGGCGATCGGGAAGCCCGTCGCCTTCGAGGCGAGTGCCGACGACCTGGAGACGCGCGGGTTCATCTCGATCACGATCATGCGGCCGTCGACCGGGTTGATCGCGAACTGGATGTTGCAGCCGCCGGTGTCGACGCCGACGGCGCGGATCACGCCGATACCGACGTCGCGCATGTACTGGTATTCGCGGTCGGTCAGCGTCATCGCGGGCGCCACGGTGATCGAGTCGCCGGTGTGGACGCCCATGGGGTCGAAGTTCTCGATGGAGCACACGATCACGACGTTGTCGGCCTTGTCGCGCATCACCTCCAGCTCGTACTCCTTCCAGCCGAGGATCGACTCCTCGATCAGGACCTCCGTGACGGGCGAGGCGGCGAGGCCGGCGCCCGCGATGTTGCGCAACTCGGCCTCGTCGTGGGCGAAGCCGGAGCCGACGCCGCCCATGGTGAACGAAGGCCGCACGACGACCGGGTAGCCGAGCTTCCCGGCAGCGGCGAGCACCTCGTCCATGGTGTTGCAGATCTCGGAGCGGGCGACCTCGGGGGCGCCGCCGGGGATGTCGGTGAGGCCGAGCACGATCTCCTTGAACTGCTCGCGGTCCTCGCCGCGCTGGATCGCGTCGATCGAGGCGCCGATCAACTCGACGCCGTACTTCTCGAGCACGCCGTTCTCGTGCAGCGACACGGCCGTGTTCAGCGCCGTCTGGCCGCCGAGGGTGGCTAGCACCGCGTCGGGGCGTTCCTTGGCGATGACGGCCTCGACGAACTCCGGGGTGATCGGCTCGACGTAGGTGGCGTCGGCGAAGTCGGGGTCGGTCATGATGGTGGCCGGGTTGGAGTTGACCAGGATGACCCGGAACCCCTCCTCGCGCAGCACGCGGCAGGCCTGCGTGCCGGAGTAGTCGAACTCGCACGCCTGGCCGATGACGATCGGGCCGGACCCGATGACGAGGATCGACGAGATGTCTGTGCGACGGGGCATCAGGCGTCCTTCCCGGCCGACATGACGTCGACGAAGCGGTCGAAGAGGTAGTTGGCGTCGTGGGGGCCTGCCGCGGCCTCCGGGTGGTACTGGACGGAGAAGCCGACGAGCCTTCCGTCGCGCTTGAGTTCGAGGCCCTCGACGACATCGTCGTTGAGGCAGACGTGGCTGACGGTGGCCTCACCGTAGGGGGTCTGGGTCGCACGGTCGAGGGGCGCATCGACGGCGAAGCCGTGGTTGTGCGCGGTGATCTCGACCTTGCCGGTGGTGCGGTCGATGACCGGCTGGTTGATGCCGCGGTGGCCGAACTTCAGCTTGTACGTGCCGAACCCGAGGGCGCGACCGAAGAGCTGGTTGCCGAAGCAGATGCCGAAGTACGGCAGTCCCGCGTCGAGGACCTGCTGCAGCAGCGCGACGGGCTGGTCTGCCGTGGCGGGGTCGCCGGGGCCGTTGGAGAAGAAGACGCCGTCGGCGCCGGCCGCGCGGATGTCGTCGAGGGTCGCCGTCGCGGGCAGGACGTGGGTCTCGATGCCGCGGGAGGCGAGTTGGGTAGGCGTCATGGCCTTGATGCCGAGGTCGATGGCGGCCACGGTGAAGCGCTTCTCCCCCACGGCCGGGACGACGTATGTCTCGGCGGTGGTCACGTCGGCGGAGAGGTCGGAGCCCTTCATCTGGGGCGACTTGCGGACCCGTTCGAGCAGCGCCTCCGGGTTGGTCTCCGTGGTGGAGATCCCGACGCGCATGGCTCCGGTGTCGCGGATGTGCCGGGTGAGGGCCCTCGTGTCGATGTCGCTGATCCCGACGATCCCCTGGCGGTCGAGCTCGGCGTCGAGGCTGCGCCTGCTGCGCCAGTTCGACGGTCGCGGCGACGGGTCGCGCACGATGTAGCCGCCGACCCAGATCTTCGAGGACTCGTTGTCCTCGTCGTTCCAGCCGGTGTTGCCGATGTGCGGCGCCGTGGCCAGCACGATCTGTCGGTGGTAGCTGGGGTCGGTCAGGGTCTCCTGGTAACCGGACATGCCGGTGGAGAACACCAACTCGCCGAAAGTCTCTCCCTCTGCCCCGAAGGATCGGCCACGAAATACGCGCCCATCCTCCAAAACCAACAATGCAGGAAGGGAACTCATGCGTACCTCTCTAGGTCTAGTTCGTCGTCGGCTTGGCCGCCAAGGCCTTTGACAGCAGTCCGTTCAGGAATGCCGGGGAGTCGTCGGTGGAAAGGTCACCTGCCAGTCGGACCGCCTCCGAGATGACGGCGGCCGGTGGCGTGTCTGTGTAGTCCAGCTCGTAGATGGCGAGCCGGGCGAGGTTGCGGTCGACCGAGGGCATGCGCTCGAGCGGCCAGTTCATGGAGGTCGACTCGGCGATGCGCTGGTCGATCTCCTGCTGGTGCTCGGCGACGCCGAGCACGATGTCGGTGGTCAGTGGGCGCACCGTCGTGCCGGCCAGCGTGCGCTGCTCGGCGAAGGTTTCGCTGACCGAGGCCTCGCGCTGCTCCGCCATGAACAAGATGTCAAGGGCGGCCTTGCGGGCCTTGGTCTGCGAGCTGTAGTGGGGTCCCTGCTCGGCCATTTAGCTGCTGACGCGTCCCAGGTAGGAGCCGCCGTCGCGGGTGTCGACCTTGATCCGCTCGCCGGTGGTGATGAAGAGGGGCACCTGGATCTCCTTGCCGGTCTCCAGCGTGGCGGGCTTGGTGCCGCCCGTGGAGCGGTCGCCCTGCAGGCCCGGCTCGGTGTAGGTGACCTCGAGCTCGACCGAGGCCGGGAGCTCGATGAACAGCGGGTTGCCCTCGTGCGTGGCGACGATCGCGTTCTGGTTCTCCAGCATGAAGTCCTTGGCGTCACCGACGGTGTCGGCGGAGATCATGAACTGGTCGAAGGTGGTGTTGTCCATGAAGACGTAGTCGTCGCCGTCCATGTAGAGGTACTGCATCTCGCGACGGTCGACGGTGGCGGTGTCGACCTTGGTGTCGGAGTTGAAGGTCTTGTCAATGATCTTGCCGCTCAGCACGTGCTTGAGCTTGGTGCGCACGACGGTGTTGCCCTTGCCCGGCTTGTGGTGCTGGAACCACTGGACCTGCCAGAGCTGTCCTTCGAGATCAAGAACCATGCCGTTCTTCAGATCATTGGTTGACGCCATCTTGGGGACTCCTCGTCGCAGACTTGCGGCACACAGCGGCCAGCGTTGCACTCTACCCCACCGACCCGAAAAATGCCCAAGCCGAGGGGCCCGACCGTCCGGATCGTGAACAGCGATGGGCGCTTCGGCAGCCGGGGTCGGGGTGCCGTGGCTGACTGTCGATTCCGTCGCTCGGTGAAGCAAGGACCTCAACCCTGCCTGAGCGCCGAAGCCGCCGGGCGGGCTCGCAGTTCCGGGATGGCGGAGCGAGCCCAGATCGACTTCGCTGACGGGGGCGAGCACGGCTCGACTTCGCTGACGTGGTGTGCACAGATCTACAAGGAGCGCGACTCGCGCCACCAATGGCACCAAACGCGCTCACCGTAGATCTGTGCACGTCATGAGCCCGGTGAGCCGTCCACCGCGTCAGGCCCGGAGCGGGTCGGTCAGGATGTCGACGACCGCGTCGCGGGTGGCGTCGGCGTAGCTGCGGCCGTCGGGCAGGGTGCGGCTGCGGCCGAAGTAGGCGCCTCCGCCGTCGTGGCGCATGGGGCCGATGCTCTCGAACGAGACGCGACCCTCGCGCTTGGCTCGACCCCAGGCCGACAGCGGGGCCGTGACCCAGCGCCCAGGGAAGGCGACCGTGCCGAGGTGGCGCAGACGGTCGGAGGTGCCGGTCAGGTTCCAGATGTGGCCCATCCGGTCGAGGCCGGGATCGTCGCCGAAGATGCCGCCGATGGTGATCAGCGACGTCGGGACGCCGAGGCCCGCGAGGAACCAGCCGGCGCCCAGCGCCATCTGCGCCCCGCCGGAGAAGCCGATCAGCGTCACCCGGTCGCCGCTTCCCGGGCGGTAGCCGTGCCGCTGCAGCGAGCGCCAGATTTCCTGGGCGAGTCCGATGCTCTGCGTCGGGCCGTATCTGGGGTCGGCGGAGACGAGGACCTTGGCGATGTTGCGCACGTTGATCAGCATGGCGAGCGGGTTGCTTCGCCACTGGCGCCGCATCGAGTCGAGCCGCCTCCACAGCCACTCCGTCGCCCGCTGCAGCAGGCCCCGGTTGTCGACGGCGTAGGGGAAGACGTCGTCGACGATCACCGCGTCGGGCAGCGCCTCCCGCAGCGACTCGAGCCAGGCCTCCTCACGGCGCGACAACCCGTCACCGCCCAGGACGCCCACCCCGGAGAGGTACACGACGAAGCGGTGCGATGTCGTCTCCTGACGGTGTTCGCTCGGCAGCAGTTCGAAGCTGCGCCGCACCTCGACCTCGCCCTTGTCTGCCCACCATCGCAACGATTCGAGCGGCGAGAGCAGCACGAAGGCGAAGAGGATCACGACGGCGACGCCGAGGGCCCAGACGATCATGGCGCGACCTCCTCCGGCCGCGAGACGGGCGTGATCGGCGTGCCCGCCAGGATGTCGCGGGCGGTGACCATCGTCGGGCGTCCGGTCGCGAGGCTCCACAGCCGCGACGCCATCCAGGTCAGGGGCCGCTGCGCCAGTCGGGAGAGCAGCTGCATGACGAGCCAGCCAGCCAGCGTGAACCCGAGCGCCCAGAGGAACCGGGTCTCGAAGGCACTCGCCACACCGAAGACGAGAATGAGGAAGCTCCACCCCTCGAGCACGCGGCCGAGCAGGAGTCCGAGGTGGGGAAGGGCCGTCGCGAAGTTCAGCGTCAACGGCGCCGTGGAGATCAGCCCGACGATGATCAGCGGCATCAGCGGCATCGGGCCGAGCACGAGCGAGGCGACAGCCCAGGTGATGGCGGCCTGCACGACGTGCAGCACGGCAAGCGCGAGCGCGCTGAGCAGGAGGCTCGTGAGCAGCCGCCAGCCTCGGATCTTGTTCAGCAGCAGGATCGCGATGTGCCCCAGCATCGTGGAGGCGGCGGCGAGCAGGGCGACGCCGAGCCCGGGCCACAGGAGGGTGAGCGCGGCGTGGTCGACCCGCGTGAACAACGCGGGATCAAGCCTGAGGGCGGCCGCAAGGGTCCGCCAGACCTCGCCCATGTGATCAACCTTAGGGCACCGCTCCCCCTTGACCCTGCACCGTTTCGCAGGCTACCGTTTCGTCCCACGCGTCGACCGGCGCGTGTGAGTCCCAGGAGTGACGATGCTGCAAAGCCAGCGTTTTGTGACGGATTGCCCGCGTGGCAACTTCCGTACCTCGTCGTCCCCTGCGGAACGCGGCTGATCAACGACTGATCTTTTTCGGCCCCGTAACCGTTCAGGTTCGGGGCCTCATGTGTATCCGCGGCCGATCCGCACATGGGTGTTCCGGGTCTGAAGACTCTTTGACACCACTCTGGAAGGAATCATGGAACACCTCAGCAAGCGGCTCATCTCGTGGGCGAGCATCCTGGACGAGAAGGCCCTCGACCAGGCCCGCGCCACCGCGTCGCTGCCCTTCGTCTACCCGCATCTGGCGCTGATGCCCGACGCCCACCTCGGCAAGGGCGCGACCGTCGGTTCGGTCATCCCAACGCTCGGTGCGATCATCCCGGCGGCCGTCGGCGTCGACATCGGCTGCGGCATGATCGCGCTGCGCACCCAGTTCACCAAGGACCAGGTCGCGGCGCGTGACCTGTCTGCACTCAGGGTCGGCATCGAGCGCGCGATCCCCCTGTCGGCAGGTCACTACAACTCCCGGATCACCGAGACGGCCGAACCCCGGATCGCGGACCTCGAGGAACGCGCGGCGAAGGCCGAGTTCGACCCTGCCGACTACGCGGGCAACTGGAGGCTGCAGCTCGGCTCGCTCGGCTCGGGGAACCACTTCATCGAGGTCACGGCCGACGAGACGGGCGCAGTCTGGCTCTTCCTCCACTCGGGTTCGCGTGGCGTCGGCAACAGGATCGCCGGGCACCACATCAAGGTCGCGCAGCGGCTGGCGAAGCAGTGGTGGATCGACCTGCCCGACCCCGACCTCGCCTACCTCGTCGAGGGCACGCGCGAGTTCGGCCGCTACATCTCGGAACTGAAGTGGGCGCAGCACTTCGCCCTGCTGAACCGTGAGGAGATGATGGAGCGCACCGTCGCCGAACTCGCGAAGGCGATGGGTGAGGACGTGGTCGAACTCGAGCGCGTCAACTGCCACCACAACTTCACCGAACGCGAGTCCCACTTCGGCAAGGACGTCTGGGTGTCCCGCAAGGGAGCCATCAAGGCCGACAAAGGGCTGCCCGGCCTGATCCCCGGATCGATGGGCACCGCCAGCTACGTCGTCGAGGGGAAGGGGCAGCCGGTGTCGCTGAACTCCGCCCCGCACGGCGCTGGACGCGCGTTCTCGCGCTCCAAGGCGAGGCAGACGTTCTCGCGGGAGCAGCTGCGCGAGGCGATGGTCGGGATCGAGTACCGCGACACCGACGCGTTCATCGACGAGATTCCCGCGGCCTACAAGCCGATCGACCAGGTGATGGAGGACGCGGCCGATCTCGTGGAGATCCGCCACACGCTGCACCAGCTGGTCAACGTGAAGGGCGACTGATTTGATGGCCACGATCAGGACGGCGGTGTCGAGACCGGACCGCACTGCACCTTCGGTGAAGACAGCAGCGGGGAGCGCCGGCGCGCCTTCCTTTTCCGCGCGAAGCGCCGCTCGTTCACGGGCGTTTGCGGTCATCTGGCCCATGCCTGTCGTCAGTGTGGCGCGATGGGTGAAGGCGGCGTTTGCGGTGCCCTGCAGGATCTGCCAGTCGAGCCACCCCTCCTCGTGGAGCCGCCGTACAAGGTCTTGATACGCCGGATCTTCCTTGAGCACGGGGAGGGTGGCTTGCAGGTGGTCGGTGAGGTTCTTGTAGGAGTTGGTGATGCGTTCGATGGCCTCATCTGGGTTGTAGTCAGGCGCGGGACTGGAGAGCGGTCCGAGCTGGGGGTGTGACTCAGGCATCGCGGTCGCGGACGGGCAGACGGATTCGAGCGCTGCACACGCTTCGTAGTGCTGGTCACGCAGCAGCGACACGATCTCATCGTAGGGGCCGGCGACGAAGACCTTGCGGAGTAGAGCGTCGCCTCGACCCGTGATGTGCGCCAGCGTTGTTCTCTGGTCCTCGGCGGAGATGAGAAACACGAGTTCGGTGACCATCGTGAGGAGCATCGTCTCGTCGTAGCTGTCCCTGCCCTGAAACGCGTCTACATGGGCGGTGACCTCAAGCGATCGGCCGCCGACGTCCTGGATTATGGGCCGGTATGGGTCGTCGGGTGGTTCCGTACTGACGGTGACTGTCGTGTCGCCGCACAGGACGTATGGGAGTGTGCCTGCGAGGTCGCAGAGCACAACCTGGAGGGCGGCGCCGAGGCGCTCAGCGGCCAGCACGTCCGCCTTGGCGTTGCTGCACTTGATCCGCCATGTTCCGCCGAGGATCCCGAACTGATAGGTGCGGATGGGGCCCGCGTCAGCGAACGGCTGCGCGTGGAGCTGATCAGCGACGAGCTGGGAGAACTCCGCCTCCGACCAGTCGACTTCTTCGCCCGCGGACTGCGCGACCTCGGGTAGGTCAGTGGCCCAGGCGGTGCCCCCGAACGCGGCTTTGAGCGTGTCGGTGACCTGGGGCCAGTAACGGTTGGCGGCGAGTGTCGTGTAGATCGCGTGCGCATCGAGGCTCGGCAGGGCCTCCGGGCCGCCACCGTTGGCGTTGGCTACAAGTGCGCGGTTCGCGAGGAGCGCAGCGTGGGTGAAGGCCGCAGAGTCGAGCCACATTCCCATCTGGTAGGCGCCTATGGCGACTTGCTCGAAGGCGCGGGCGACGTAGCGAGCCTGCGCGCCATCCATGTCGGACAGGCTGGCCGCCGCCATCCAGTACTGCTTGGCGGCAAGGTGTAGGCCGAGCAGCCCGTAGCAGCGGGCGATCATCTGCATCGCGAGGATCGCTCCCTCGATGCTGTCGCCGTTCAGCCACCGCCGCTTGGCGTCGTGGAACTCGGTCAGCGCCTCCACGTATCGGTCCTGTTTGTAGAGCAGCATGCCCCGGTCACGGCATCGAGCTGCGACTGCACTGTCGCCCTCCCGAGCCGACATGACGGCGTCCAGCCCGGCCCGCATCTCATCAAACCCTGGCTCCCCGTTTAGTTTAGCCCTACTGAGCACAGGTTGAAGACGTCGTAGGTGTGCTCGATCGGGATAACTGGCGCTTGGGCGATGATGTCGATCAGATCTGCTCCTTCAACCCCGGCGGTCCCGCTCTCGTGCCACCAGACTGGACAGCCCGGATGTCCGTCGGCGGATCACCCGCGCGATTCAAATGCGGCGGCGGCTTTCTGTGACCTCGAACAGGATCTCCAGGACCTGCTTGGTTTCCCCGGTCGGCTTGGCCTTCCAGACCGCATCGAGGGGTACGAAGGCTGGCGGCTCAAGAGGGAGTGCTATTAGGTCTCCGTGGGCCGCCTTCTCTGCGTAGTCGCGGGTGGCGAGGGCGAAGGCGCGAGCGTCGGACAGGAAGTACGACCATGAGCCGGAGAGGCGTGTGGTGCCGGTCAAAATGAGCGGCTCAAGACTGCGTGCGCGACAGGCGTCAACCATGGCGTCGTAGTAGTCGGGGCTTCGTTCGCGGGGCCACATGAGCAGGGGCAATTGTGGCAGTTCGCTCAGGGCGACACTCGTTCTCGTCGGCTGAAGGAGCGAGCTGTGGATCAAGACCAGGAGTTCGTCGGCGCCAAGTCGTCGCCTTATCACCTTGGGCGTCTTCGCGAGATAGTGGCCGATGCCGATGTCAGCATGACCGCTCTCGACGGCCTCGATGACACCGCCGGTCTCAACTTCAAGAGCTGACGCGCGGATCCCCAGTTGGACGTCATCGATTCGGCGAAGAGTCTCGGGCAGGAGGTGGTTCACGATGCTGGGCGATGCTGCAATCGTGACCTGGCGCTGCGTGCGTCGCCGCTCAAGGGCTGCTGCGGCCATGAGCCCGTCGATCTGTTCCAGGACTGATCGCGCGTGAGATTCGAGCGCCTGACCGGCGGGTGTTAGCCGCGTCCCGCCGGCAGAGCGAGCCAGCAGTTGTAGCCCTAGCACACGCTCCAGCGTGCGCATCTCTTTGCTCACTGTCGGCTGGCTGAGGCCTAGCCGTTCGGCCGCGCGAGTGAAGTGAAGTGTGTCGCAGAGCGTGGCGAATGCGGATAGTTGCACCAGCGTGACCTTCATAGATGAAAGCTATCATGCTATGCCTTAATGATTCTTCACGGACATGAACTCATCTCGTAGCTTGGAGGTGTCCCAAGAAGGGGCGACTCCAACAGAGAAGGAACAGTTCAATGAAGATCGACGCCCTCCGCGTTTCCGACGAGGTCCGTGACGCCATCGCCAGCCGCCAGCCGGTCGTGGCGCTCGAGTCCACCATCTTCACCCACGGTCTGCCCCGGCCCCGCAACGTTGAGGTTGCGATGCGTGGGGAGGAGATCGTGCGTCAGGGTGGCGGGGTGCCCGCCACGATCGGCGTGGTTCACGGCCAGCCCGTCGTCGGCCTGTCGCCGGAGGAGATCAACGAGTTGGCGTACGACGACGACGTGACCAAGGCGTCCGTGCGCGACCTCGCGTACACCGCCGTCTCCAAGAAGAACGCTGGCACGACGATCGCTTCGACTTCCCACCTGGCCCGCGCCGCGGGCATCGATGTGTTCGCGACTGGAGGCCTGGGTGGGGTCCACCACGGTGCGGCGCAGACGTTTGACGAGTCCGCGGACATCTACTCGCTGGCGCAGACGCCCATCGTCATGGTGAGTTCGGGCGCCAAGGCCATCCTGGACATCGCCGCCACGCTTGAGCGGTTCGAGTCCCTGAGCATCCCGGTGGTGGGCTACCGCACGAACCGGTACCCCGGTTTCTACGTGGTGGACTCCGGCTACGACCTGACCGCTCGCGTGGATGAGCCGTCGCAGGTGGCCACGATGGTCGAGGTCCAGCGGAGTCTGGGTATCGACAGTGCGGTGCTGGTCGCCAACCCCGTCCCGGCCGACGAGCAGCTCGACCCCGCCGAGCTGGAGGCCGTGCTGAAGCGGGCTTGGGCTGCCGCCGAGGAGCAGGGCGTTCATGGCCAGGCTTCGACCCCGTTCCTGCTTGACTTCATCCGTCAGGCCACCGAGGGTCGCAGCCTCGACGCCAACGTGGCCCTGTACTACAACAACGTCCGCGTCGCGCTCGCGATCGCCACAGCGATGGTGGTCGGTGACCGATGATCGGCGTGATTGGTGACGTCGTCCAAGACGTCGTCGTGTGGCAGCTCGAGGACGTGCGCCATGCCACCGACACGAAGTCTGAGGTGCGCATGCAGCGCGGCGGGTCCGCCGCCAACGTCGCGGCCTTCGCCGCCCCGCGGTATCCCACGCGCTTCATTGGCTGTGTGGGGGACGACCTCGGCGGGATGGTCCTCACCACCGAACTTCAGCAGCGCGGTGTGGATGTGCGCATGCAGGTCCGTGATTCAACGGGGATGATCGTGGTCCTGATCGACCAGGACGGTGAACGCCTCATGTTCCCCAGCCGTGGTGCGAGCAACCGGCTCGAGTCGCTCGACCCGTCATGGCTGGACGACATCGAGATCCTGCACATCACGGCCTACTCGTTCGAGGGAGGGTCCACCGCCGAAGCGGTCCGTGAGGCTGTCCAGGAGGTTAAGCGGCGGGGCGGGAAGGTGTCGATGGACGTCTCCTCGACCGGCATGATCGACCACTTCGGCATCCCGGCGTTCCTCGGCCTGATGGCCGAGCTCGGGCCGGACTTCATCTCTGCCAACAAGGATGAGAGCGCTTACCTCAGTCTGGCCGATGGCGACACCCCAGGTCCCAATCTCAACCGGTTTGGTGACGCGATCCTGCTGGCGCGGCAGGGCAAGGATTCGACGAACGTCTTCCAGGCCGGAAAGCTCCTCGCCAGCGTGCCCGTCAAGCCGGTCGACGACGTACGGGACTTGACCGGCGCCGGCGACGCGTTCAACGCGGGCTTCCTCTCGGCCTATCTCACCAACGGGGGAGACCCAGTGGCCAGCTGTCTGGCTGCCCACGCCCTGTCGGCGCGCGTTCTGCGCTGCCCGGGCGCCACCGAACCCCCGCTCACTCCATCCGCTTCTCCCGAGACAGGCAAGGAGGTCATGGCATGACGAGCATCCAGAGCGAGAAAGACCGGCTGTCGACCGGACAAGTACTCCCCGTCGTCCTGTCCCTGCTGGCGGCCATCTTCGCCTTCCAGCTCAACGCCTCGATGCTGTCGCCGGCCTTGGCCACCATGGAACGGGAACTGCAGGCGACCACCGCCGAGATCGGGCTCACCCAGACGGCCTTCTTCACCGCTGCCGCCCTGTTCTCCCTGTTCATGCCCCGATGGGGTGACCTGATCGGACGCCGCAAGGTCATGATCGGCATGCTCGCCGTCACCGCGATTGGATGCGCGATCTCCGCCCTGGCGCCGTCTGTGCTGGTGCTCTTCATCGGTCGCGTGATCCAGGGCGTGGCCGGTCCCATCGTCCCGATGAGCCTCATCATGCTCCGGGTGGAGGTCCCGAACGGGAAGCAGTACGCCCTGCTGATGGCCGTGCTGGCCTCCATCAACGGCGGCATCGCCGGCATCGATGCGCTGGCCGGCGGCTGGTTGGCCGCCAACTTCGGGTTCCGCTCGATCTTCTGGGTGATGTCCGCGGTGTGCCTGATTGCGGTCGCGGCCGTCGCGTTCTTCATCCGTGAGTCGAAGGCGGTCGAGACCCCACCCATGGACTGGAAGGGCGTCGTGCCCCTCGTGTTCGCCCTGGGCGCTACGCTGATCGCGCTCAACGAGGCGGGCAAGCTCGGTGCCGCGAACTGGACCATGGTCGCCATCCTGCTCGTCGTCGGTGCCGTCGGATTCGTGGTCTTCTGGAACATCGAGAAGAAGGTGGCGCACCCGCTGGTCTCCACCACCTACATGAAGCAGCGGCGCACGTGGGCCCTCCTGCTCACGACGACCCTCACCATGACAGGCGTATTCGCGGTCATGAACGGCCTCATCCCCAACCTCGGCCAAGACACGAACATCGGAGCCGGACTGCCAGCCGACACCGTGTCGTGGGTGACCCTCACCCCGTACGCCTTCGCTGGCCTGCTGATGGGTCCTGTATCCGGGAAGCTGGCCGGACGCCTCGGCTACAACCGTGTGCTGCAGATCGGCCTCATCGGAACCGTGATCGGTCTCGGTGTCGCGATCCTCACGGCCGCCACCCCCAACCTGTTCCTACTGCTGTTCATCTCGATCTTCGTGGGCATCACCTACGCGGGCATGACGAACATCATGCTGAACGGCTTGGGCATTGTCCTCAGCCCGCAGGACAACCCCGGCTACCTGCCCGGTATGAACTCCGGGGCGTTCAACCTCGGCGCCGGGCTGAGCTTCGCGGTCCTGTTCGCCGCGTCGACCATCGTGACCGACAAGGCGGGCCCCCGGGCCGGCTATATGGGCGGGATCGCCACCGGCGCGGTCATCGTGGTCCTCGCGCTCCTGGCGTCGCTCCTGATCCCCAAGCCCGCCGAGGTCCATGCATCCGACAAGGGAGGCAACTGACATGGCACGCAAGATCATCCTGGACTGCGATCCCGGGCACGACGACGCGGTCGCGATCATCCTCGCCGGAGGTGATCCGGCTATCGACCTGGTCGGCATCACCACGGTGGGGGGCAACCAGACCCTGCCCAAGGTGACACGGAACGCGTTGAGCGTTCTCCGTGTCGCCCGCCTCACCGAAGTCCCCGTCTACGCCGGCTGCGCGAGGCCCTTGGTCCGGAAGGTGGAGGTCGCCGAGGCCATCCACGGGGACAGCGGACTGGATGGGGTCGACCTCCCCGAGCCGGTGACCGAGGTCGGCTCCCGGCACGCCGTTGACTTCATCATCGACACGATCATGAACAACGCGCCCAACACGATCACCCTGGTGCCCACCGGCCCGCTGACGAACATCGGCATGGCCGTCCGCAAGGAGCCCGCCATCGCTGAGCGGGTCCAGGAAGTCGTCCTGATGGGTGGGGGTTACCACACGGGCAACTGGAGCGCCGTCGCCGAGTTCAACATCATCGTCGACCCGGAGGCCGCCAACATCGTCTTCAACGAGCCGTGGCCGCTGACGATGGTGGGACTCGACCTGACACACCAGGCACTGGCCACCCCCGCGGTGGAGGACCAGATCGGGGCGATCGGCTCGGAGTGCAGCGAGTTCGTCCTGGGCCTGTTCGGCTTCTTCCGGAAAGCCTACCAGGAGCAGCAGGGGTTCGAGAACCCGCCGGTCCACGACCCCTGCGCTGTTGCCTACCTGATCGACCCGTCCGTGGTCAGCACCCGCAAGGCTCCCCTGGACGTTGAACTCCGCGGCGAGTTCACCGTCGGGATGACCGTGGCCGACTTCCGCGCCCCGGCGCCCGAAGGCTGCACCACCCAGGTCGCGGTCCAGCTGGACCACCAGCGGTTCTGGGACCTGGTCGTCAACGCCATTGCCTCAGTGGAATCACGCTGACGCACCCGTAAGGTCGGGTGCGGCCGTCAAGCCGGCCGCACCCGACCCTTCTCAACCGCACCGATCGACACAAGGGAGTCGTCACCATGAATGCCTATCCTCGGCCCGGGTCGCGGGTGCTTGTTGTAGGGTCCATCAACGTCGATCAGACCGTCCGCACCCAGCGGATACCCGCCCCCGGCGAGACCGTGACCGGGTCAGGGCCGGAGATCAACCCCGGCGGCAAGGGAGCCAACCAAGCCGTCGCCGCAGCGAGGCTTGGCGCCACCGTGGCCATGGTCGGCGCGGTGGGCCGCGACGCTTACGCCGAGGTCGCCACCCGGGAACTCAGGGCCGCCGGAGTCGACCTCACTCACCTGCTGGTCACGGACGGGCCCTGTGGCATGGCCTTCATCACGGTCGACGACCACGGTGAGAACGTGATTGTCGTCACCCCGGGGGCCAATGCCCACGTGACAGCAGCCCGGATCGAGACACTCCGCTCTACCCTGGAGCAGGCCGACTTGGTGGTCCTCCAAGGTGAAATCCCGCCCGCCGCAATCGAGAAGGCGATCGAGCTGGCCCGCAGTCCGGTCCTGCTCAACCTGGCACCTGCCATCGAACTGGCTCTCCACCGCCTGCTGGCGGTGGATACGTTGGTCGTGAACGAGACCGAGGGCCGCATCGTGCTGGCCCGCTTGAGTCAGGGCGCCGCATCGGGCATGGAGGACGAGGCTGTCGTGGCTGCCTTGGTCGATCATGGCATCCGCTCCCTCGTAATGACGCGCGGATCCCGCGGCGCGCTCGTGGCCGACGCGTCCGGGATCACACCCGTGGCATCTCCGACGGTGGACGTGGTCGACACCACGGGGGCCGGTGATGCCTTCGTGGGCGCCCTCGCCAGCGCGCTCGCCAACGGCGACACCCTCGTTGACGCCGCGAAACTCGCGGTAAGGGTGGGGGCATACGCGTGTACAGGCCAGGGGGCCCAGCCCTCGTACCCGACCAGCATCGACCAGCTTCCCGGGGGAGACGCACAAGGATGACCCCCCGTCGGTTTGTGCCCATCGCGATCTTCGTCGCCCTCCAGAGCTCCGTCCTTCAGGGCATTGACCAGATACTGCGCCACGCCGTCCCCCCAGCGGACAACCTCGGCTTCACCTGGGTCGCCTTCCTCGCGTGGGCTACATACTTCTTGGCGGGCTCCACGGTGCGCGGTGGAGCGAAAGCCCTCATCGGCGTCGTGATCGGAATCCTATACTCCATCGGGGTGCTCGTTCTGGGCGACTGGCTGGGGGCGTTCGGGTTCCTGGCCTCCCCAATGGCGATTTTGCTGCTCATTCCCCTCGTCATGTACCTCGAGCTAGGACCGGACTTGGTCACTCTGGTGCCGGCGGTCTTCGTCGGGGCGGGCACCTTCTTCGCCTGCATGCTGTATGTCCCAGGGGCCACCTTCGCAGCCATCGCCACAACCCAGGTCACCTACACCCTGCTGGGCCTCACCTTCGGGTGGATGACCGTCGCCTTCCGAACCGCCCACCAGAATCGAGCGGCCATGGCACCGGCGAGGGAGTCCCCGAAGTAGTCGGTCCACGCGAGACGATGCACGCACGACCAAGACCAACAGCACACCACGGTGCCGCGAGCTGCGGTTGCGTTGTCGATGCCCGGTGCCTTGGCGTCGCTCGACGGTTCCCTCATCATCGAGCAGAACCGGCCGCAGACCGGGGCACTCCACGACGTCGACCCGTACGTGTTCAGCGCTGTGGAGGGACCCTTGGTGCCGGCGGAGGTGTTGAAGGCCTGCCACGCCGCCATCCAGGCATGTCGCGGCTCGCACGCCTGGGAGACCTCCGTGCCGCAGACGCTGCTGGCCCAGACGGCGTTGGCGGCTGCAGTGAGGATGCCCGGCCACTCCGATGCTCCGTAGTCTTGGCGTCGCACCCGCCGCCGCGAGATCCTCGCGATCGCGCACGAGTGGAACCGGCGCCGCTTGATGTGAAGTGGGGCGAGATAGCGGAGGTCAGCGCGACGGACTGGCAGCGGGCAGCCCTGGTCCTCGTAGCCGGCGAAGCCGTACAGCAGGTGGGTGAACTGCTCAGTTCGGACGAACTACCCTCCCGCCCCAAGGTGTTCGCCATCAGCACGGGGGACCACGTGGCGGCTGCGACCTGGAACGGCGACATCGACCACATCCTTCACTGCCCGAGTGCACCGACTGGCTGTCCGACCACCTGGCCTCCCTCAAGAGGTCGGGGTCTGAGCTCAGCTCAGTGGGCGGCCAGTTGACATCCCCGTTCCGCCGGTCCCTATCGCACCGCCTTGACCGTTGCTAACGGACGGGAGTTCGACCTGAGTTCCACACCGTTAGTGCCCAGCGCAGCCTCCCGGATTCGCGTCAGAATGGCGGCTGCATCCGGATCCCAGCGGAATGTGTGGCCCGATGCTGACGGTCCGCAGGCCAACTGCGTCCAGGGCGAGGTCGCATGGCCGATCTTCGGTCGCCACAACGTCGCTCGGGCTATCCCGACGTCGTTCGGGCCATCCCGCGCCGGTGCACCGTCCGCAAAGCGACGCTCGCCAGTGCCGCCGGCCAGATCTCATCGTTCCTTTCGAGGCGAACTTGGCCGACGCTGCTGACGATTTTGAACCTCTCGTTAGTGCCCCGATCGCAGCCATCAATAGGGAGTTGACAAGGGCTTCGACGGCCAGCGGGCCTCGAATTCCGGGGCAGGTGTGGAACTCGGGTTCGATTGGGGCATGGGGAAAGTGGGACGCCAACCGCCCGCCCGCTGTGGGAACGGGTCGCGCGGATGAGTGCGTCACCCTCACCCTCCTCGGCTCGCGAGGGCGGGCCGGCGAAACACGTCTGGATTCTCCTTGGAGACGACAGCGCGCCCGGATGGGTGCCTGGTCTGCTGCGGCGGTGGGACTGAGCCTCGACTCCCCTGGCGCCCCGTCGACGCGAGTCGGCGGGGCGTCTGTGCGGACGGGATCCCGGACCGCAGACCCACCTACTGGATGCCGAACTCGATCAACTCGTCGAAGGCGGCGAGGAGCTGGATCTCGCCCGACTTCGCCACGCGGGCCGGGCGCGACCAGACCAGCAGGTCGAGCTCGTGCGCCGAGGCCTCGACCACGGCGGTCGGTTGGGCGTCCGCCGGGGCGCGCACAGCGCCGATCTGATCGGTGAACCCCCTCCCCCAACGCCGGCCCGTCCAGCGGACCAGCTCGATGAGGCGCGGCGCGGCATCGCTCGGGCGCAGCTCCACGATGCCGAGCGGCGTCCGGTCTGCCTCGTCGGGGATCCAGTTCCACATCACGTCGATCACGTGGTCGATCCCGGCGGCCGCCACGTCGGGCTGGATCTGAGAGACGGGAAGACCGGCCGTCAGCTCGGCGTCGACCCGGTGGATGGTGGTCTCGTGGGTCTGCATCCGCTGGCTGAACCCGACGCTCTGGTCGGGACCGAACCAGGTCCACGACGGCGCGTCCAGCGGGCCGGTGAGCAGGGCCGCGAGCAGGTCCTCGGTCGCCCGTTCCCTGCGCAGCAGGATCTCGGCCCGGGCGGTCGGCTGGACGGGCAGGTGGGACTCGATCTCCTGCACCTGTTCCTCGGTGGTGGACCCTGAGGCGATCACCGAACCCCAGAACAGCTGCGTCGCCGTGACGTGCCACAGCAGGTGCGAGGCGCTCCAGCCGGGACAGGTCGGCACCGGGGTGCCGCGGTCGAGGTCGATCAGGACGTCGGCGATCCGCTTCGACTCGGCGCGGATCACGGCGGTTGGTTCGAACGTCACAGGCTCAGCCTAGTCGCGCAGCTCACGGCCAGCTGAGCCCCACGACCCGCTCGCTCAAGTCCCACAACGCAGCAGCCGACGCCTCGTTCCGCGCCGCCCTGGACGGCCGCTGGACGACCGGGCGCCCACGCAGGGCGAGGAAGCCGTCGGGGCCGACATAGCTTCCCCCGGGCAGGTCCGCCGTGGCGGCCACCAGCGTCGGAGCGGCTCCCGCGGCCGCGCTCTGGGTCGTGCCCGCCAGCGCCGCGTCGAGAAGCCGCGCCGCCCGTGAGCCGTCTGCGATCTCGCGCCCGTTGTGGAGGAGGTTGGTGGCCGCCACCCCTGGATGGGCGGCCGTGGCGAGGACGCCGAGGCCGGCACGGTCCGAGCGGCGCTGCAGTTCGAGGGTCGTGAGCAGGTTCGCCAGCTTCGTCCGGCCGTAGGAGCGCAACTGCGGCTCACGCCTGCGCCGATACGGATCGCCGACGTGCGCGCGGCGCACGAGCAGGTGCGCGAGCGAGGCGACATTGACCACACGGGGCCGCTCGCCCTGCAGCAGCTGCGGCAGCAGCAGGCCCGTGAACAGGAACGGGGCGAAGTGGTTCGTCTGAGCCATCAGATCCAGCCCGTCGACGCTTCGTCCCGTGCCGCCCATGAGCCCGGCGTTGTTCACCAGCACGTCGATCTGACCGAGTCGCTGAGCATCGGCCCCTGCCGCGCGCACGGAGTCGAGCGAGGCGAGGTCGATCACGAGCCGCTCCAGCTCCGCCCCCGGATGGGACTGGCCGATGGCCGCGGCAGTGGCCGCCAACTTCTCCGGTGAGCGGCCAGCGAGCACGACCCTCGCCCCGGCCGAGGCCAGCGCGAACGCTGCCTCACGGCCGATGCCGCTCGTGGCCCCGGTGATGAGGAAGGTGCGTCCGGCCTGCTTCTGCAGGCTCCAGCCGGGGCGCCTCGCGGGGGCGCCGCTCATCGCGGAAGCGAGTCGTACGCGCCTGCGAGGACCGACTCATCCGGCCCGGCGAGCACGGTGACCTGTCCGACGGAGCGCAGCCCGATCAGCCGCAGCTCGGCGCCTCGCGCCTTCTTGTCGAGGCTCATCGCGGGCCTCAGGTCCGCGAAGGGCGCGGGATAGCTGAGGGGAAGGCCGAGGCCGCCGAGCAGTTCGTCGTGCAGGTCGACGGTGTCGCCGTCGAGGCCGAGCAGGTCCCGGGAGACGCGCGCCATCCAGGCCATGCCGACGCTGATCGCCTGACCGTGCCGCCAGGTGAAGCCGGCATGCTTCTCGATGGCGTGGCCGAGGGTGTGGCCGTAGTTGAGTGCCTCACGCCCCACCCGGTCGCCGACCGAGGTTGCCTCGGTGAAGTCCGCGGCGACGACGTCCGCCTTGACCGAGATCGCGCGCAGCACCAGCTCGGCGAACCGGTCGGAGGTGACGTCGCGGCTGTCGGTCAGATCGGCGGTGGCGAGGGCGAGGATCTCGGGGTCGGCGATGAAGCCGCACTTGATCACCTCGGCCAGCCCGGAGGCGACCTCCGCGGCCTCGAGCGAGCTCAGCAGGGAGAGATCGCACAGGACGGCGCGGGGCTCGTAGAAGGCACCGACGAGGTTCTTTCCCGCGGGGAGGTTGATCCCCGTCTTGCCGCCCACGGCGGCGTCGACCATCGCCAGCACCGAGGTGGGGACGCTGATGTAGGCGACCCCACGCAGCCAGGACGCGGCCACGAAGCCCGCGAGGTCCGTCGTCGTTCCTCCGCCGACGCCGATCACCAGGTCGTTGCGGGTCAGGCCGGCCTCGGCGAGGGCGTCCCAGCAGTCGGCGAGCACCTGCGGCGTCTTCGCGGCCTCGGCATCGGGCACGGGGACAAGGGTGGTCGGCACCCCGACCAGAGCGGCGACCCGCTCGGCCAGCGCGGACAGCGGAGCCGGATGGATCACCGCGACCCGACTCGCGTCTCCGACCAGCTCGGGGAGCCGGTCGAGGGCGCCGCGCTCGACGACGACGTCGTAGGGCCCGAGCTGCGACTCGACCCGGACGGTGCCGCTCACTGCTCCCAGCCCCGCTCGCGGGCCAGCTGGTCTGCCACCTCGGAGGAGCCTCGGCCGTCTGTCTCGACGACCTGGCTCGCGACCGCCTCGTAGACCGGGGTCCGTTCGCGCAGCAGCTCGATCAGCCGACCGCGGACGTTGCCGAGCAGCAGCGGCCGGACGGTGTTGAGCCCGACCCGTCGGCTCGCCTGGCCGACGGAGACCTTGAGCCAGATCACCTCGTGGCCCTCCAGCGCCTCGCGGATGGCCTCGTTCATCACGGCGCCGCCACCGAGGGCGAGCACATCGTGGCTCTCCAGCAGTTCGAGGGTCGCCTCCTGTTCGAGGGCGCGGAAGTGCGCCTCGCCTTCGTCGGCGAAGATCTCGGCGATCGGCTTGCCGACGACCTGCTCGATCCGGTGGTCGACGTCGACGAAGCTCTTCCCCAGCCGCTTTGCGAGGCGCTTTCCGACGGTGGACTTGCCTGCCCCCGGGGCTCCGATCAGGACGATACTCATCGGCCGATCTCCAACCCGCGGGCCTTCACGTCGGCAAGGTACGACTCGTAGTTGCGCCTGGCCTCGCCGACGGAGTCGCCGCCGAACTTCTCGAGCGCAGCCTCCGCGATGACGAGGGCGACCATGGCCTCCGCGACGACGCCTGCGGCCGGGACGGCGGTGACATCGGAGCGCTGGTGGTGGGCCTTCGCCTCCTCACCGGTGATGGTGTCGATCGTCCGGAGGGCGCGTGGGACGGTGGCGATCGGCTTCATGGCGGCTCGCACGCGCAGCACCTCACCTGTCGACATGCCCCCCTCCGTCCCACCGGAGCGGTGCGAGGCGCGCGAGACTCCCCCACCCTCGGCAGGGACGATCTCGTCATGCGCGAGGGAACCGCGGGTGCGGGCGAGCTCGAATCCGTCTCCGACCTCGACCCCCTTGATCGCCTGGATGCCCATCAGTGCGCCCGCGAGGCGCGCGTCGAGGCGACGGTCACCCTGCGAATGCGAGCCGAGGCCCGGCGGCAGGCCCCACGCGACCACCTCGACGACACCGCCGAGGGTGTCGCCGTCGCGGTGACACGCCTCGACCTCCGCCTGCATCTTGAGCGACGCCTCCGGGTCGAAGCAGCGCGCGGGGTCGGCGTCGATCGCCTCGAGATCGTCGATGGTCGGCAGGTCGGCGCGGGACGCCTTGATGCTGCCGAACTCGACGACGTGGCTGAGCAGGGTGATCCCGAACGCCTGGCGCAGGAACGCCTGGGCGATGGTGCCGAGCGCGACCCTCGCCGCCGTCTCGCGGGCCGAGGCGCGCTCCAGGATGGGCCGGGCCTCGTCCCAGTCGTACTTCTGCATGCCCGCGAGGTCGGCGTGGCCGGGTCGGGGCCTGGTGAGCGGGGCGTTACGGGCGAGCTGGGCGAGGGTCTCCTCATCCACCTCTCCAGGCGCCATGACCTGCTGCCACTTCGGCCACTCGGTGTTGCCGACCTGGATCGCGATCGGAGAGCCGAGGGTCTCGCCGTGACGGAACCCGCCCAGGAGGGTGACCTCGTCGGCCTCGAACTTCATCCGGGCACCGCGCCCGACGCCGAGCCGGCGACGCCGCAGGTTCTCGGCGATCTCCTCGACCCCGACGCGGACGTGGGCAGGAATGCCCTCCATGGTCGCGATCAGGGCTTGGCCGTGAGATTCACCGGCGGTCAGGTAGCGCAGCATAGGCGCCATTGTGTCAGAGTGCGGCGCGTGCCTTGAGTTCGCGACCGGCTGCCGAACGGCACTGTTCGAAGGTGACCCGATGTCCGGTCAGCAGGAAGAACTGGTCGACCGCCTGACCTGCGAGCAGGTCGAGCCCGTTCAGGACAGCGAGGCCTTCGCGTTGCGCGGCCGCGGTCAAGGGGGTCGGCCAGGGATCGTAGACGACGTCGAAGACGGTGCCTGCCGCGGCGGAGAGGGCCTCCGCGTGCGGGGCGGCGGCGTCGGCCGGGATGGTGCTCGCGACGAGGTCGACCCGCTCCAGGGAGTCACCCAGGAGCCGCACCTCGGCGGCCAGTCCGAGCATTCCCGCCAGGTCGAGCAGCGGGGCCGCGCGCTCGGGCCGTCGGGCGAGCACCGTCAGCTCGCGCGCACCGAGCCCGGCGAGGGCCAACACGATCGAGCGGGCCGTCGCGCCGTTGCCGAGGACCGCAGCGCTGCGCGGCGTCGCGAGCGAGTGGGCGCGCCAGGCGCCGACGAAGCCCGGGACGTCGGTGTTGTGGATCCGCGCCTGCTCGCCGAAGACGATCGTGTTGCCACCTCCGACCAGCAGGGTCGGCTCGTCGGGCTCGCCGAAGGCGAGGATCGCCTCCTTGTGGGGGGCGGTGACGCTGAGCCCTGCCCACTGGGGATCTGCCGCCCGTTGCGTGACGAACTCCGCGAGGTCCTCCGGGTGGACCGTGTACGCGTCGTAGCTCCAGTCGAGCCGGTTGAGCGCGTAGCCCGCCCGGTGGATGGCGGGCGAGAGCGAGTGACCCGCCGGGTCACCGATCACGCCGCAGCGCATCAGCAGAGCCCGCGGTCCTTGTTCGCGCTGCACCACTGCTGGAAGAGCTTGACGTTCGCCTCGTGTTCCTCTGCCGTCGCGGCGAACCGGGTCTCGCCAGTGTCGAGGTTGACCGTGACGAAGAAGAGCGCGTCGGTGGCCGCCGGGTTGAGCGCGGCGGACAGCGCGGTCTCGCCCGGGTTGCTGATCGGGCCGGGTGGCAGGCCCTTGTGCATGTAGGTGTTGTAGGGGGAGGGATCCTTGCGGTCCTCGGCCGTCGTGGTGACCTTGCCTGCCTTGCCGACCGCGTAGTGGACTGTCGAGTCCATCTGGAGCATCATGCCCTTGTTGAGCCGGTTGTAGATCACCGCCGCGACCATCGGCTGGTCGTCGGGATTGGTGACCTCGCTCGCGATGATCGAGGCCGTGGTCACGACCGCATGGGGGGTGGTGCCCAACGCCTGGGCCTTCGACTCCAGCTCCAGCTTCTCCGCGATCCTGCCGAACTGGCGCAACTGGGTGCCGACCACCGATGACGGGACGACGGGTTCGACCACCTGGTAGGTGGACGGGAAGGTGTAGCCCTCGAGTCTGCCTCCCGCGTAGGCGGGAAGCGCGTCGTAGGAGATCGAGGCGGCGGTCTTCAGCTCCTCCGCGGAGACGCCGAACTTCTCAGCCATGATCGCCTGCTGCTCCGCGAACGTCGTGCCTTCGGGGAAGGTCACCTTCTCGTTGACCACGTTCTTCGGATCGAGCAGCATCTCGAGTGCCGTGGCGGCGGGCAGTTCCTTCTTCAGCGCGAACCTGCCGTACTGGAGCTTGTCGCGGGCGCCTGCGTCCTCGACGGCCGAGCGGAAGGCCTTCGTCGACTTGATCACGCCTGCCTCGGTGAGCAGGTCACCGATCTGGGTGGAACCTGCTCCGCGCGGGATCAGGACCTCGACCTTCTCCTTGCCCTCGCCGATGTAGTCCTCTTCGGTGCGCCACTCGACGTAGGCCTCGTTGGCCTTGGCATAGACGTACCAGCCGCCACCGCCGAGCACGGCCGCGGCGAGCAGCACCGCGAAGGCGCTGCGCGCGTGGTAGCCGATCTTGCGCCAGTTCAGGCGTCCGTCGTTGTCAATGAACGCTGGGCTCACCGCTCCTCCTTCACCACGGGCTGACCTACGGGTGCGCCCTCGCGCTCCTCGCCGTCCAACGCCCGCTGCAGAATCTCCACCGCAGCGGCCTGGTCGATGACCGTGCGCTGCTGCTTCGAGCGTCGGCCCGCACTGCCTAGGCTACGCGATGCCGAGGCGGTACTCATCCTCTCGTCGACCAGCCTCACCTCGATCGGGGACACCGCCGAGGCCAACGCCTCCGCCTTCTCCTGCACGAACTGGGCGGCGAAGCTGCGCTCACCCGCCAGCGTGAGGGGCAGCCCGACGTAGATGACGCCCGGCTCGTACTCGGTGACGAGTGCCACCAGTCGGCGCAGTTCATCGGCGCCGGCCTTGACGGTCTCTACCGGATAGGCGAAGGAGGTGCCCGCGTTGGCCGCGGACACCCCGATCCTCGCCTTACCCCAGTCGATGCCGAGGCGGACGGCGTCAGCCACGCGTCTCCAGCGCGGCGCTGACGGCGGCCAGCGCCGCCGGAGCGGCGGACGCGTCGGTCCCGCCGCCCTGCGCCAGGTCGTCCTTTCCGCCACCCTTGCCGCCGAGGGCGGCGCTCGCGACTGAGATCAACTGGCCGGCGCGGAGCCCGAGACCCCGGGCCGCCTCGTTGGTCGCGACGACGGCGGTCGGCTTTTCGGCGCCGCCTACGATCGCGACGACCGCCGGGCCCGAGCCAAGGCGCTCGCGGAGGTCCAGCACGAGCGTGCGCAACTCTCCCCCGACCACGCCTGGCGTGTGCACGCCCAGGTAGCGGACCCCGTTGACGTCGACCGCACGGTCGACCAGCTGTGCCGAGGAGGCGAGCAGCTTCTCGGAGTTGAGCTTCGCGATCTGCTTCTCGGCGTCCTTGAGCTGGCTGATCAGCTTCTCGACGCGGCCGACGAGCTGGTCGGGCTGGACCCGCAGCGTGTCGGTCAACGCGGACACGAGCGCGCGCTCGGCCGCGAACTTGTTGAAGGCGTCGGCGGCCACGAGGGCCTCGACCCGCCGCACGCCCGAGCCGATCGACGACTCGGACAGCAGGTTGAGCATGCCGATCTCGGACGTCGTTGCCACGTGGGTGCCGCCGCACAGCTCGCGCGACCACGGCCCGGCAAGCTCGACCATCCGGACGATCGGCGGGTACTTCTCACCGAACATGGCCATCGCGCCGAGCGCCTTTGCCTCCTCGAGCGGCATCTCGTTGGCCGTGACGGCGAAGTTGTCGGCGATGGCCTCGTTGGCGCGGCCCTCGAGCTCGGCCTTGAGCTGCTCGCTGAGCCCATGCGTCGAGGAGAAGTCGAAGCGCATGTAGCCGGGCTTGTTGTAGGAGCCGGCCTGGGTCGCGGTCTCGCCGACCAGTTCCCGCAGCGCGGCGTGCACGATGTGGGTGGCGGTGTGCGCCTGGCAGGAGCCGTGCCGCGCGACGGCGTCGACCTTCGCGTCGACGTCGGCACCCAGCGCCAGCTCGCCGAGCACCTCGACGCGGTGCACCACCAGCCCGGGGACGGGGCGCTGCACGTCGATCACGTTCAGGTTGAACCCGTCGCCGACGATGACGCCGCGGTCGGCGTCCTGACCGCCGGACTCGGCGTAGAACGGGGTCTCCTGCAGCACGATCTCGACGGTGGTGCCGTCGAGGGCGCGATCGACCGAGCGTCCGTCGGAGATGATGCCGCGCACCTTCGTCGAGACGTCGAGGTCGGTGTAGCCGAGGAACGGCACCTCGCCGCCCTCGCGCAGCTCGCGGTAGGCCTCGAGGCTCGCCGCGCCGCCCTTCTTCGCCTTGGCATCGGCACGCGCGCGTTCCTTCTGCTCGCGCATCAGCTCGTCGAACTTGGCGCGGTCGACGCTGAGCCCCTGCTCGGCCGCCATCTCCATGGTCAGGTCGATCGGGAAGCCGTAGGTGTCGTGCAGCTGGAAGGCCTTCTCGCCGGGCAGCGCCGTCGACTTCGCGGCTCCGGCCTCCTCGACGGCGGAGTCGAACATCACGGTGCCCGCCTGCAGGGTGCGGCGGAACGCCTTCTCCTCGGCCTCGGCGGCCTCGGCCACGCGGGGCCAGTTCGCGTCGATGTCCGGGTAGGAGACCCGCATCAGATCGCGCGAGACGGGCAGCAGTTCGAGCAGCACCGGCTCGTTGACCCCGAGCAGGCGCATCGCGCGGATGACGCGGCGCAGCAGTCGACGCAGCACGTAGCCGCGCGCCTCGTTGCCGGGGGTGACGCCGTCGGTCATCAGCATCAGGCTGGAGCGGACGTGATCGGCCACGACGCGGAAGCGGACGTCGTCTTCGGCGTTGTCGCCGTAGGTCTTACCGGAGAGCTCGGCGGCCTTCGCGATGACGGGGTACACCTCGTCGATCTCGTACATGTTCGCGACGCCCTGCTTGAGCAACGCGATGCGCTCGAGACCGGCACCGGTGTCGATGTTCTTGTGCGGGAGGGGGCGCAGCACGTCGAAGTCGTCCTTCGCGCGGACGGCGGAGAGCTCCTCCTGCTGGAAGACCAGGTTCCAGATCTCGAGGAAGCGGTCCTCGTCGGCCTCCGGGCCACCGTCGGCTCCGAACTCCGGGCCGCGGTCGATGTAGATCTCGGAGCAGGGTCCGCCCGGACCGGGTACGCCCATGTGCCAGTAGTTGTCCTTGAGGCCGCGCTCCTGGATCCGTTCGCGCGGGATGCCGACCTTCAGCCACAGGTCGATGGTCTCCTGGTCGCCGAAGAGTGCGGTGACCCACACCTTCTCCGGGTCGAAGCCGAGGCCGCCGTCCTCCTCGCTTGAGGTGACGAGGTCCCACGCGAACCGGATGGCGCCTTCCTTGAAGTAGTCGCCGAAGGAGAAGTTGCCGAGCATCTGGAAGAAGGTGCCGTGGCGGGTGGTCTTGCCGACCTCGTCGATGTCGAGGGTGCGCACGCACTTCTGGGCGGAGACGGCGCGCGCGTACGGGGCCGGCTCGTCGCCGATGAAGTAGGGCTTGAACGGGACCATACCTGCGTTGACGAACAGCAGGGTGGGGTCGTTGTAGAGCAGCGAGGCGCTCGGCACGTCGACATGCTCGCGCTTGGCGAAGAAGTCGATGAACCGGCTCCGGATCTCGGAGGTCAACATATCAGGGCTATTTCCTAAGACGATCAGTCGTTCTTGGCGGGGATGTTCAGCTCATGACGGAGCTCGGCCTCCCGCTGGGCCATCGCGGCGCGGAAGGTGCCCATGAAGTCGCCGAAGCTCGCTGCGGCCTCGTGGCCCTTCTTCTCCACCTGCCTGGAGACCCCGCGTGGGGTCAGCCTCTCCAGCAGTTCACGCCCGCGCAGGACGATGAACACGGCGATGACTGCGCCGATCAGGATCCAGAAGAGACGCCTCACTTCTTGACCCGCTTCCTGCCCTGGAAGGCCTGACGCACGCCGTAGGTGAAGGCGGCGGTCTTGACGAGGGGCCCGCCGAGGGTCGCGGCGAACAGCGTCGACAGCTGGGCGGCGTTCTCCGTCACGACAGTGGCGTGGCCCGCGACGCGGCTTGCGTCCTCGGTCACGACGCTCAGCTTCGCCAGCTCGTCGTTGGTAGCCACGACGGTGCCCTTGAGCTCCTGCAGGATGGGCACCGAGTTGTTCCCGACGTCACGCACGGCGAGCCGCACCTCGTCGAGGGTGCGGCCGAGCTTGAGCAGGGGCACGGCGGCCAGCGCCACGAACACGCAGAGCGCGACGGCAGCGATCAGACCCGCAATTTCACCAACAGACATGCCCGTTACTTTAGCCGACCCTCACGGGTTGAGCGGACGGCGTTGGCCCAACCACCTCAACGGCCGAGCAGGCCGCGGAGCAGTTCGACGCGATCGGCGATCATGGCCTCCTGACCGTTGCCGGTTGGCTCGTAGTAGCGGGCCGACTCGAGGTCCTCGGGCAGGTAGGTCTGGGCAACGACCCCGTGCTCGAAGTCGTGCGGATACCGGTAGCCCTCCCCGTGGCCGAGCTTCTTGGCTCCCGAGTAGTGCGCGTCGCGCAGGTGCGCGGGAACACCGGTCCCCCTGCCCTCCCGCACATCGGCGATCGCCTTGTTGAGCGCCATGTAGGACGCGTTCGACTTCGGGGCGGTTGCCGCCGCGACAGTGGCGTGGGCGAGGGTGATCCGCGCCTCGGGCATGCCGAGCAGTTGCACCGCCTGGGCCGCCGCGACGCAGGTCTGCAGCACACCGCTGGCCGCCATGCCGATGTCCTCCGACGCGGAGATCATGAGCCGGCGGGCGATGAAGCGCGCGTCCTCGCCCGCCTCGAGCATCCGAGCGAGATAGTGCAGGGCTGCGTCGACGTCGGATCCCCTGATCGACTTGATGAAGGCGGAGATCACGTCATAGTGCTGGTCGCCGTCCTTGTCGTAGCGCACGGCCGCGCGGTCGGCCGACGACTCGACGGCGGCCTGGTCGATCTCGGTGCGGCCGAGCGCATCGGTGGCAGCGGCCGACTCCTCGAGGTAGGTCAGCGCGCGGCGGGCGTCGCCGCCGGCCAGTCGGATGATCATGTCGCGGGCGTCGGCGGCGAGGGTGAGTCGCTCGCCCGCGGTGGTGCTCAGGCCACGCTCGTCGCTCAGGGCGCGCTCGAGGAGCGCGATGAGGTCGTCGGTGGTCAGTGGTTGGAGCCGCAGTAGGAGCGAGCGCGACAGCAGCGGCGAGATCACCGAGAACGACGGGTTCTCGGTTGTGGCCGCGATCAGCGTGACGAGCCGGTTCTCGACCGCGGGGAGCAGCACGTCCTGCTGCGCCTTGGAGAAGCGGTGCACCTCGTCGACGAAGAGGACGGTCGCCCGACCCCGGGCGAGCTGGCGGCGGGCCTCCTCGATCTCGGCGCGGACCTCCTTGACCCCGGCGGTGACGGCGGACAGCTCGACGAAACGACGCTGGGTGGCCTGCGAGACGACCGAGGCGATGGTCGTCTTTCCCACCCCTGGCGGCCCCCAGAGGAACACCGACATGGGTTGCCCGTCCGCGAGTCGGCGCAACGGCGAGCCCGGAGCGAGCAGGTGTTGCTGCCCGACGATCTCGTCGAGGTTGCGGGGCCTCAGCCGCACCGCAAGTGGGGCCTGCGGGTTGCTGGCGTCACTCAGCGAGCCGCCCCGCTGTGAGGGCTCGGGATCGAGGTTTCCGAACAGGTCGACAGACACCCGGCCACTCTACCCGCGGTGGCCAGGCTCACTCGCCGAGGTCGAAGCTGGTGCCCTCGATCCAGGACCGCCACGCCTCCTCGTCGACGCGCCGTGCGTCGACGTCTGCCGCGAGGTACCCGTCGAAGTCGTCGCCGCTGACCCGGAAGGCGGCGATCCGGGAGGTGTAGTTGTCGCACTCGTTCGTGCAGACGTAGGTGTCGCCCTCGTCGAAGGCGAGTTCGACGCCCGGCCGCGTCTCCTCGTAGGCGAGCGCCGAGAGGTCGTCGAAGCGGAGTGCGGGGATCTTCTGACCCTCACCGTCGCCCTTCTGTTCGACGCCGTCGCACTCGAGCGGCAGGTAGCGCCAGTTCGGCGAGCTGTGGCCAAGTTCGGTGACGCAGCCGATCGGGGTGTTCTCGGCCTTCGCCTCGAGCCAGCGCAGATGGTCCGCGGTGAAGCGTGCGGGCTCCGGAAGCTCGATCTGTTCGGCCGGCTCGGCCGCGCAGGCGGCGAGGGTGAGGGCGGAAAGCAGGGCGAGGGTGGGTCTGCGCGCGCGATCCATTCTCGACGAGGACCGGCTCACGAACCCGTGACCGCCCCTCGCACCGACAGGCGGTGGGCCCTTCCAGTTTTGGCTGCGGTTGTTCCGCGCACCTATCATGAGCATTTGGGTTCCCGCGCAACACCACCGGAGCAGACACCGGGTGGGCCACGGCGGGCCATCGCCACTCCCCCGCACTAGCTCCAAGGATCCTGCCGCATGGAATCCGACCTGGGCCGCCGGTTCTCGCGCCGCCGTCGCCTCGCCATCATCGTCACGCTCGGCTTGCTGACCGGGCTCGGCCCCTTCACCATTGACCTGTACCTTCCTGCGTTTCCCACCATCAAGCACGAATGGTCGCTCACCGACGCGCAGGTGCAGATCACCCTCTCTGCCACCACGCTCGGCTTCGCGCTCGGGCAGCTGATCGTGGGTCCGCTCAGCGATCGGCTCGGCCGGCGCTGGCCGCTGGTGGTGTGTTCCTCCCTGCACGTGATCTCGTCCGTGCTGGTGGCGATCGCGCCGAGCGTGGAGTTCCTCACCCTGATGCGCGTGTTCCAAGGCATAGGCGCCTCGGGCGGGTCGGTGGTCGCGATGGCCATGGCACGCGACCTCTTCAGCGGGCGCCCGCTCGTGGTGATGCTGTCGCGGCTGGCCCTGATCTCCGGCCTCGCCCCCATCATCGCCCCGATCGTCGGCTCCTGGATGGTCAGCTTCATGCCGTGGCGCGGCATCTTCTGGGGCCTGGCCTGCTACGGGGCGCTCGTGGTCGCGCTGGTGATCGTGATGACGGTGGAGACCCGACCGCCCGCGCAGCGGACCCGGGGAGGGCTCGGCACCCTGGCGAAGGGGTTCTCCGTCGTCCTGCGTGACAGGATCTCGCTCGGCGGCATGCTGATCGCTGCGTTCTCCTTCGGCGGCCTGTTCTCCTACGTGTCGAGCTCGTCTGTCCTGCTGCAGAGCGTCTACGGCCTGAGCCCGCGGGGCTTCGGCACCGTGTTCGCGATCTGTTCGTGCGGCGTCTTCATCGGCGTGCAACTGGGGAGCCGGATGGCGCAGCGCTTCGGTCCGCAGTGGGTGCTTGTCGTCTCGACCGCGCTCATGGTGACGGCGTCGCTCGCCGTGCTCGTCGTCAACGCCGCGGACGTCGGCTACGTTCCGCTGGTTCCGGCGCTGTTCCTGTTCACCTTCGGCTTCGGGTCGTCTGCGCCCTGCACCCAGCTGCTGGTGCTGCAGAATCATCGCGAGCGCTCCGGCACCGCCTCCTCCCTGATGGGGGCGACGACACAGGTCGTAGGCTCGCTGGTCGGTCCTCTCATCGGGCTGGTGCCGATGACCAGCGCCGTGCCGATGGGCACCGCGATGCTGATCTGCGCGAGCCTCGCCACCGTGGCGCTGTGGGTCGTGCTGCGCCCGCGCTCACTGCCCCGCGGCCGACTCGTCTAGCCTGCGCGCCCGAGCTATGGCTTCGGCTTCCTGGTGACGGTGACCACCGGCTCGCCTCCGGTTGCCGAGGCGTCGAGCGCTGACACGTCGAACTTGCGGCCGTCGGTGACCAGCACCGGGGTGGCCGTCGACGGGACGAGCGGCGCCACCGTCGCAAGGTCCACCCGGATCACCGGGTCCCCCGCCTCGACGGGGTCGCCCTGGTTCAGGAGCTGGGTGAAGCCCTCCCCCTTCAGCTTGACGGTGTCGAGGCCGATGCGGGCGAGTACCTCGGCTCCCGCCTCGGTCTTGGCGTCGAAGAACGGGCCGATCACCGGCGCGTCGATCTTCGCGAGCAGGTCGTCCTGGCCGAGCCCGCAGCAGGATCCCGGCGGCGGGGAGCAGCGCGATCGGCAGCATCAGCGACTTGCCAAGCCGCTGCAGTTGGGCGGATCCCGGCACGTGCAGGCCGCGCTTCTCCTTCTCGACCTCTGCGGTTGTGGTGGTCGTCATGGCGTTGCCCTTCGCGACGTGCCCCGACCCACGCCGGCCGGGACGAGGCCGGGCGCCTACACCCCTGTGACTGCGGCTTTCCGACCGATCCGGCCACTCTACGACGCGATGTGCCGACCTGCCTCCCCCGTCGCAGATGAGACGACCAAAGGCGGATGCAAAGGGGGCGGGTCGGACGCAACCGCGTCCGCCCCGCCCCTACCGCTGGCTGATCAGGCCTTCTGGGCCGCCTCCGCGGCAGCCTCATCCTTCTTCGGCTCCGGCTTGAAGTCCACACCGGCCTCCTTGCGCTGCTGCGCGGAGATCTCGGTAGGAGCCTGGGTCAGTGGATCGAAACCGCCGCCGCTCTTCGGAAAGGCGATCACGTCGCGGATGGTGTCGAAGCCGCCGAGCAGCATCACGAGGCGGTCGAGACCGAACGCGATGCCGCCGTGCGGCGGGGCGCCGAACTGCAAGGCGTCGATCAGGAAGCCGAACTGCTCCTGCGCCTCCTCCTCGGAGATTCCCATCACCTTCAGCACGCGCTCCTGCACGTCGCGGCGGTGGATACGGATCGAGCCGCCGCCGACCTCGTTGCCGTTGCAGACGAAGTCGTAGCCGTAGCTGAGCGCCGAGCCTGGGTCCGTGTCGAAGGTGTCCATCGACTCGGGCTTGGGCGAGGTGAACGCGTGGTGCACGGCGGTCCACGTGCTGTGTCCGAGGGCGACATCGCCGGAGGCCTCGGCCTCGGCGGTCGACTTGAACATCGGCGCATCGACGACCCACAGGAAGCTCCACGCGCTCTCGTCGATCAGGCCGGTACGCCGACCGATCTCGAGGCGGGCGGCGCCGAGCAGTTCCTGGGACGACTCGCGGGCTCCCGCGGCGAAGAAGATCGCGTCGCCGGGCTTGGCGTCCATGGCGGCCGCGATCGAGTCGCGCTCGGTCTCCGTGAGGTTCTTGGCGACCGGGCCGCCGAGGGTGCCGTCGTCCTGGACGGTGATGTAGGCGAGACCCTTCGCGCCGCGCTGCTTCGCCCACTCCTGCCACGCGTCGAACTGGCGACGCGGCAGCGATGCGCCGCCAGGCATGACGACGCCTCCGACGTAGGGCGACTGGAACACTCGGAAGGGCGTGTCCTTGAAGTAGTCGGTGAGCTCACGGATCTTGAGGTCGAAGCGCAGATCGGGCTTGTCGGAGCCGTAGTTGTCCATGGCATCCTGCCAGGTCATCCGCGGGATCGGGCGGTCGATCTCGACGCCGATCAGCTTCCAGCAGGCGGCCATGACCTCTTCGGCGAGCGCGATCACGTCGTCCTGGTCCACGAAGCTCATCTCGATGTCGAGCTGGGTGAACTCGGGCTGGCGGTCGGCGCGGAAGTCCTCGTCGCGGTAGCAGCGCGCGATCTGGTAGTAGCGCTCCATGCCGCCGACCATGAGCAGCTGCTTGAACAGCTGCGGGCTCTGCGGGAGGGCGTACCACTTACCGGGGTGCAGGCGGGCGGGGACGATGAAGTCGCGGGCACCCTCCGGCGTCGAGCGGGTCAGCGTCGGGGTCTCGATGTCGTAGAAGTCGTGCCCGTCGAGCACGTCGCGGATCACCTTCGTGACCTTCGAGCGCAGCACGAGTGCCTCGTGCTGGCGCGGGCGGCGCAGGTCGAGGTAGCGGTACTTCAGGCGGGCCTCTTCGCCGACGGTGGTGCGCTCGTCGATCTGGAACGGCAGCGGCGCGGCCGTGTTCAGGACCTCCAGCTCGTGGATCGCGACCTCCACCTCACCCGTGGGGATGTTGGGGTTCACGTTTTCGGAGGTGCGGGCATCGACGACGCCGGTCACCTTGATGCAGAACTCGTTGCGCAGATCGTGGATGCCTGCGGACTCGAGGTACTCGTCGCGCACGACGATCTGGCAGATGCCGGACGCATCGCGCAGGTCGATGAAGGCGACGCCGCCGTGGTCGCGGCGCTTGGCGACCCATCCGGCGAGAGTGACTTCCTGGCCGACGTCGGACGCGCGCAGCGTGCCGGCTTCGTGGGAGCGGATCACGGTATTCCTTTCAGTTCTGGCTGCATAGACGGTGCAGCTCAGCAGCGGCTCAGTCTACCGCGCCCTGCAGCGCGGCCCGAAGTTCGGCGGCGCCCATCGGGTGACCGAAGATCGGCGAATCCGGTTCGACGCAGCGCGACGCGGAGCGGGGCGCCTCGACCGGGTCGAAACCAAGCCGGTCCACGAGGTCGGCCACACGTTCGCGCGCACCCTCGTCGTCAGAGATGACGGCGATCGCGCGGCGCAGCGGATGGCCAGCCTCGTGCGCGTCGGCGACCAGATCGGAGTAGCCGAGATGGTTGAGCGACTTGACCAGGCGCATGGCCGGGTTGCGGGAAGCGACGAAGGAGCTCGTGGTGCCGTCCCAGTCGGGATCGGGGTGGCCACCGGCCGCGTCCCACGCGTTCATGGCGTCGACGACCACCTTGCCCTCGAGCGCGGAGTAGTCGATCGTGTCGGCCTTCCCGAACGGGATCGCAATCACCACGAGGTCGGAGTCGGCGACGACGTCGGCCTCCGGGAGCAGCCTCGCCCCGGGCAGGACGGTGTCAATGACCAGCCGCAGCATGGGCTGCCGGTCGGAGCCGGAGATCCGCACCTCGTAACCGGCGTCCAGCGCGAGCCGCCCGATGGCGGTGCCGAGCTTTCCGGCGCCGATGATGCCGAGCCGCTGGCTCACGCGCCCGCCACGGTCGGCTTCAGGTCCTGCGCCGGAGGTGCCCAGTCGGCGGGCGAGGCGGGCTGCTGCTCGCCGGTGCGGATGTCCTTGACGGAGTCGTCATAGCCCGCGCCGAACCAGACGTACGGGATACCACGTCGCTCGGCGTAGCGGATCTGCTTGCCGAACTTGTCTGCCTTCGGCGCCACCTCGACGGGGATGCCGCGGCCACGCAGCTGAGAGGCGACCGCGATGGCCTGCTCGCGGGCTTCCTCGTTGTCGACGGCGACCAGGACCGCGCTCGGCACGCTGCGCGAGGCGGTCAGCTTTCCCTTGCCGATCAGCGGGGCGAGGATCCGGGTGATGCCGAACGAGTAGCCGACGCCGGGGAACGTCGTCTTCCCGTCGCTTGCCAGCGAGTCGTAGCGGCCGCCAGAGGCGACGGAGCCGAGCTTCTCGGAGCCCTGCAGGAACGTCTCGTAGACGGTGCCGGTGTAGTAGTCCAGGCCGCGCGCGATCTTGAGGTCGACGACGACGCGGTCGGGAACCGAACGCCTCGCGACGCGGATCAGCGCGGCCAGCTCCTCGAGGCCGGTGTCGAGGAGTTCGTGCTGCACGCCGAGCGCGCGGACCCGTTCGACGAAGGACTCGTCTGCCGCGGAGATGCCCGCGAGGTCGACGCAGGCCGCCGCCTGGGCGGCGCTCAGGCCCACCTCGTCGGTCAGCAGGGCGCGCACCGCGTCCGCGCCGATCTTGTCGAGCTTGTCGACGCGCTGCAGCACCGCGGCGGTGTCCTCGATGCCGAGCCCGCGGTAGAACCCCTCGGAGAGCTTGCGGTTGTTCACGTGCAGCGTGACGGGCGGCAGGCCGAGGTCGCGGTGCAGCTTCTCGAACACGTCGATGGCCACCAGCGGGATCTCCACGTCGTGGTGGGCGGCGAGGGCTGCCTGGCCGACGATGTCGATGTCGGCCTGGGTGAACTCGCGGTAGCGGCCCTCCTGAGGCCGCTCCCCGCGCCACACCTTCTGGATCTGGTAGCGGCGCAACGGGAAGGCGAGATGCCCCGCGTTCTCCAGCACGTAGCGCGCGAACGGGACCGTCAGGTCGAAGTGCAGGCCGAGCTCGTCCGCATCACCCGCGTCGGCGTGCAGGCGCCGGGCGACGTAGATCTCCTTGTCGATCTCGCCCTTGCGGGAGAGCTGGTCGAGGGGCTCGACGGCGCGGGTCTCGATGGGTGCGAAGCCGTGCAGCTCGAAGGTCGAGCGGACGATGTCGAGGACGGCGAGCTCCGCGATGCGACCGCTCGGCAGGAACTCGGGGAAGCCACTCAGTGGCTTGGGGCGTGACACGTGGTGGTCCTCACAGGTTCTGCAGATAGGGGTTCGCGGAGAGCTCCGCGGCAAGGGTCGTCGGTTCACCGTGGCCGGGAAGCAGGGGCACCTCCGTTGGGAACGACGCCGCGATCCGGGCGAGGCTCTCGCGCATCTGCTCCATGCTACCGCCGGGCAGATCGGTGCGCCCGATCGTCCCGTTGAACAGCACGTCACCGGTGAACACCACCTCGACGCCCGGCTCCGAGACGGTCAACAGGGTGGAGCCGGGGGTGTGTCCGGGCGCCGCGAAAGCCGTGACGGTGAGCCCCGCCGCCTCGAACGGCTCACCGAGGTCGCGCACGTCCTCGACGGCCGGCAGCTGATCGCTTCCCGTCATCTGGGCCATCATCTCGTTGCCGCGCGGCCCGAGCCCCTCGCCGGGTCGGGTGAGCCAGGCCTGGTCGGCATCGGCCAGGTAGAGCGGGATGCCGAAACGGGCGGCGAGCAGGTGTGCATCGCCGACATGGTCGACGTGACCATGGGTGCCGAGCAGGGCGACGGGTTCAAGCCCCAGCTCCTCGATCGCGGCCGCCACGGGCCCGGCGGCGGTGATCCCCGGATCGACGATCAGTACCTCGCTCGCCTCCTCGGAGACGCGGACGAGATAACAATTCGATTGCCATGGCGATACGGTGATGGGCTGAACAAGCACAAGGCCACCCTATCCGGCTAGATTGGGACCATGAGCGAACCGCAAGCGCCCGCTGATTTCGGCCGAGTCGATCCCGACGGAACGGTCTACGTCATTTCGGGTGGCACTGAACGAAGTGTCGGGCAGATCCCCGACTCCACCCCTGAAGAGGCCATGGCGTTCTACGTCCGCCGCTTCGAGAACCTCGCTGCCGAGGTGACTCTTCTCGAGTCCCGCGTCGCGGCCCAGGCGATGTCGCCTGAGGAGGCCAAGCACGCGATCGCATCGGCGAAGACCAACGTGACCGACGCCAACGCCGTCGGCGACCTTGACTCCCTCGCCAAGCGCCTCGACGCCCTCACCGAACTGCTGCCCGCCCAGGTCGAGGCCCGCAAGGCCCAGCGCGCGGAGCAGAACGCCGCCACCATCGCCTCGAAGGAGGCGATGGTCGAAGAGGCCGAGACGCTCTCGCAGGGCGACGACTGGCGGGGCGGCGTCGACCGCTTCCGCGTCCTGCTCGAGGAGTGGAAGGCACTCCCCCGCGTCGACCGCACAACGGACAACGAACTGTGGCACCGCTTCTCGTCGGCCCGCACGCAGTACACGCGGCGCCGTAAGGCGCACTTCAGCGATCTGAACACGCTTCGCGACTCCGCGAAGGCGGAGAAGGAGGCCATCATCGCGGAGGCTGAGCCGCTGGCCTCGTCCACCGAATGGGGCCCGACGTCGGCCGCATTCCGCGATCTCATGCAGCGCTGGAAGGCCGCGGGCAGTGCGCGCCGCGCCGATGACGACGCCCTGTGGGGCCGGTTCCGCGCGATCCAGGACCAGTTCTTCGATGCCCGCACCGCGGCCCAGAGCGCGGTCGACGGGGAGCAGGCCAAGAACCTCGCCGCGAAGCAGGCCCTCGTGCAGCAGGTGACCGCCGATCTGGAGGGCGTCACCGACGTCGACCAGGCTAAGGGCATCCACCGCGAGTTCCTCGAGAAGTTCAACGGGCTCGGCTACGTCCCGCGCGGCGCGATGCGCGAGATCGACTCGAAGGTGCGCTCCATCGGCGACAAGGTCGCAGCGCTGGAGGCCGAGGAGTGGCGCAGGACCGATCCCGAGGCCCGCAAGCGTGCCGAGGACACGGTCAAGATGTTCGAGGACCAGATCGCGAAGCTGCAGGCCGACCTCGACAAGGCCGAGGCGAAGGGCGACTCCCGGGGCGTCAAGGACGCGACGAAGTCGATCGAGACCTACACGAGCTGGCTCGACCAGGCGCGCGAGACGCTGAGCGAGTTCACCCGGTAACCAGATGAGACGCTGAGGCGGCGGCTCCCCGAAGGGGGCCGCCGCCTCTGTGCGTCTCCGGGGCTCAGCCGGAGATGCGGAAGACGTCGTAGACGCCAGGAACCCTTCGCACCTGGTTCATCACGTGCTGCAGGTGCGTCGGGTCGGCCGACTCGAAGGTGAACTTGCCCGTGAACTGGCGGTGCTTGTTCGTGGAGATGTTGACCGAGAGGATGTCGAGGTGCTGTTCCGACAGCGCCGAGGAGACGTCGGAGAGCAGGCGCGCCCGATCGAGGCCCTCGATCTGGATGGTGACCACGAACGTGGCGCTGGCCTCGCCGTCGGCCCAGCTGACCGGGACGATCCGCTCGGGCTCCTTCTTCAGGGCGGGCACGTTGGAGCAGTCGGCGCGATGCACGGAGACGCCGTCGGTCTTGGTGACGAACCCGATGATCTCGTCGCCGGGCAGCGGGTAGCAGCACTTGGCGAACTTGGCCACGACCGAGTCGTCGCCGTCGACGAGGATCTGCGCGCCGTCACTGACCGGCCGGCGGCGCTGCCTGACGACGACGTCCTCGGTGACGGTGTCGACCGTCTCCTCCTCGCCCCCGTGCAGCTGGACCAGCTTCTCCACGACGCTCTGCGCGCCCAGGTGGGCCTCGCCGATCGCGACGTACAGGTTGGGCACGTCCTTGTAGCCGAGCTCGTTGGCGACGGCCGTCAGGTTCTCCAGCGTGAGGAGGCGCTGCATCGGCACACCCGCCCGGCGCAGGTCGCGGGCAAGGGTCTCCTTGCCCTGCTCCATCGCCTCGTCGCGGCGTTCGCGGGAGAAGTGCTGGCGGATCTTCTGCCTCGCCCGCGAGGACACGACGAAGCCGAGCCAGTCACGGCTTGGGCCCGCGCCCTCAGCCTTCGAGGTGAGCACCTCGACCTTGTCGCCCTGCTGCAGAGGGGTGCTGAGCGCGACGAGCCGCCCGTTGACCCGGGCCCCGATCGTGCGGTAGCCGACCTCCGTGTGGACGGCGAAGGCGAAGTCCACCGGGGTCGCGCCGACGGGGAGCGCCATCACCTCGCCCTTCGGGGTGAAGACGTAGATCTCGTCGGAGTTGATCTCGAACAGCACCGAGTCGAGGAACTCGCTCGGGTCCTCGGTCTCCTTGCTCATGACGCCGAGCTGGTGCATGGCCCTGAGGCCCGCCTCCTCTGGCGTCACACCTTCGCGCAGGTCCTGCTTGTACTTCCAGTGGGCCGCCACGCCGTACTCGGCGCGGCGGTGCATCTCGTGGGTGCGGATCTGGAACTCGATCGGCTCGTTGTTCGCGCCCAGCACCGTCGTGTGAAGCGACTGGTACATGTTGAACTTCGGACCCGCGATGTAGTCCTTGAAGCGACCGGGAATGGGCTTCCAGCCCGCGTGAGCCACGCCGAGGACCGCGTAACAGTCCTTGATGTCGTTGACCAGCACGCGCAGCCCGATCAGGTCGTAGATGTCGCGGAAGTCGCGGCCGCGGACCATCATCTTCTGGTAGATCGAGTAGTAGTGCTTCGGGCGGCCGTATACGGTGGCCTGGATCTTCGACTCGGCCAGCTTCGCCTGGAACTCGGCGATCAGCTCGCGCAGGTAGCGTTCGCGGCCGGGGGCCGACTGGGCGACCATGTCGACGATCTCGGCGTAGACCTTCGGTTCGATCGTGGCGAACGACAGGTCCTCGAGCTCCCACTTGATCGTGTTCATGCCGAGGCGGTGCGCGAGCGGCGCGAAGATGTTGAGCGTCTCGGTCGCGATCCTGACCCGCTTGTCCGGGCGGAGGTAGCCGAGGGTGCGCATGTTGTGCAGGCGGTCGGCGAGCTTGATCACCAGCACGCGGACCTCTTCGCTGGTGGCCATGATCATCTTGCGGATGGTCTCGGCCTTTGCCGTCTCGCCGTACTCCAGCTTGTCCAGCTTTGTCACGCCGTCGACCATCCGCGCGACCTCTTCGCCGAAGTCGCTGCGCAGCTGGTCCAGGCTGTACGGGGTGTCCTCGACGGTGTCGTGCAGCAGGGCCGCGACGAGGACGGGCTCGGTCATGCCGAGCTCGGCGAGGATGGTGGCGACGGCGAGCGGATGCGTGATGTACGGATCGCCCGACTTGCGGGTCTGGCCCTGGTGGTGGTGCTCCGCGGTGCGGTAGGCCCGCTCGATCACCGCGAGGTCGGCCTTCGGATGGCTCGCGCGGATGATCCGGAACAGTGGGTCGAGGACGGCAGACTTCGACTGCACCGCGCCGAGACGCGCCAGCCTGTGCCGCATCCGCAGGCGCGGCTGTTCGGGACCGGTCACCAGCCGGGAAGCCCCCGTCAACGCCTCATCTGCCATGGGCAGAGTCTAGTGCCGACGCGCAACCGGGTGCGGGGTCTCACCAGGGGTGTTCACCTCGACGGGTCTGCGCCGATGTGCCTGCCTGGGCTAGTCGTCGAAGGAGCGCAGGATGTCCTTGTCCTTCGGGGAGGGTGGTTGGGCCCTCCGCACGACGATCAGCTCGTCACCGACCTCGATCCTGGTTGCCGACTTGTCGTAGAACCGGCGAAGCGTTCCGTTGCGGATGATGCCGATCACGCGCTCCCCCAGGACGGCGGAGGGCGGCTGGCCGACCTCGTCGGCGGTGGCGAGGCGCTGATGCACCTCGAGGCCCTCGGCGCCGGTGAGCATGTCCTGCATGATCGTGCCCATCTCCGGGCCGATCGCCGAGAGGCCGAGCAGCCGGCCGACCGTCTCGGAGCTGGTCACGACGGCTGAGGCGCCGGACTGTCTGACCAGCGGAACGTTCTCGTGCTCCCGGACCGAGACGATCACGCCCGCGGTCGGGTTGAGCTGGCGCACCGTCAGCGTGGTGAGGATGGCGGCGTCGTCCCGGTCGAGCGAGATGATCACCTGCCTGGCCTTGCTCACCTCGGCGCGGCGCAGCAGCGACCGGCGGGTCGCGTCACCCTGGAAGGCGGCGTAGCCGTCGAAGTTGGCCTCGTTCACGGCGGCGGTGGAGGCGTCGATCACGACGATCTTGTCCGGCTTCTCGCCTTGGCGCCGCAGGGTGTTGACCGCGCTGCGTCCCTTGGTGCCGTACCCGATCACGACGATGTGGTTGCGCATCTTCTTCCTCCAGATCGAGTCCTTGATGGCGCGACTGCCCTGGTTCGCCAGCACCTCGATGGTCGTGCCGACCAGCACGACGAGGAACGAGATGCGCAGGGGCGTGATCACGAGGGCGTTGATCAGCCTCGCGTGCGGGGCGATGGGCGTGATGTCGCCGTAGCCCGTCGTGGTGACGGTGACCGTCGCGTAGTAGAGGGCGTCGATGAAGGAGACGCCGTCCTGGCCGGTGTTGTCGATGTAGGCGCCGCGGTCGAGCCACACCAGCATCGTGGTCAGAAACAGCAGGCCGAGGGCCAGCAACCCGCGGCGCGCCAGCTCCTTGAAGGGGCTGCTCGCGATCCGCGGGAGGCTGACCATCGAGAGGATGCCCCCCCTTGGAGGCTCCCGCCTGGATCTTCTCCATGGGCTCAGACTGTCACCAGAGCGGTGCACTTGTCGATGCCGAGGCCTGCCAGACGCTCACGGCCGTGCAGGAAGCTGAGTTCCATGACGACGCTGACGTGCACCAGTTCGGCGCCCATGGCCTTGAGCAGCTCGGCCGTCGCACCGATCGTGCCGCCGGTGGCGAGCACGTCGTCGACCACCAGCACGCGCGCGCCGGGGGTGATGGCGTTGCGGTGGATGGTGAGCGTCTCCGAGCCGTACTCGAGCTCGAACGAGTGGCTGAGCGTCTCCCCAGGCAGCTTTCCCGGCTTGCGGACGGGCACGAAGCCCGCCCCGAGCGCCAGCGCGACGGGCGCGGCGAAGATGAACCCGCGGGCCTCCATCCCCACCACGACGTCCACCCCTTCCGGGGCGGACTCGACGAGGGCGTCGACGGTGGCCTGGAACCCCTCGGGCGAGGCCAGGAGCGGGGTGATGTCCTTGAACACCACTCCCGGCTTGGGGAAGTCGGGAACGTCGACGATCAGGCCGCCGATCAGTTCACCCCTCGGATCTGTGCTCACTTGTGCTTCTTCCGGTCCGCACGGCTGCTCGCCGTGCGCCTCTGTTGTCTCGCCTGGGCATCGGACGGCGTCGTGCCCGTCGGGCTCGTCGTCGCCGTCGCGGCGACCGCTTCGCGGTGGTGCGAGGCCTTGACCTCGGCCTTCGCCTCGTGACGCTTCTTGCGCCGCTCGATCTGCTCGCGGTGCGCGACCATGCCCGGCTCGCGCTCCCGCAGCCACGCAAGGAGCGGGGCCGCGATGAACAGCGACGAGTAGGCGCCGGCGATCATGCCGACGAGCAGGGCGAGGCCGAGGTCTGCGAGCGGTCCGCTCTGCAGCGTCGCACCGGCCACGAACAGCGCCAGCACGGGCAACACGCCGATGATCGTGGTGTTCAGCGAACGCACCAGCACCTGGTTGATCGCCAGGTTGGCCTGGTACGAGTAGGTGTGGTTGGTCTGCTCGAGGTCCTTGGTGTTCTCGCGGATCTTGTCGAAGACCACGACGGTGTCGTAGAGCGAGTATCCGAGGATGGTCAGCACGCCGATCACCGTGGACGGGGTCACGGTGAACCCGACCGCGGCGTAGACGCCTACCGTGACCACCAGGTCGTGCAGCACGGCCACGATGGCGGCCACCGACATCTTCCAGTCGCGGAAGTAGGCGGCGATCAGCAGCATCACAAGTCCCATGAAGACCAGCAGCGCGATGATGCCCTGTTTCGTGATCTGCTGACCCCACGAGGCGCCGATCGCGTTGTAGGTCACGTCTCCTGGTTCGACGCCGGCCAGCGCCGCGATCTCGGCGCGGGTGGTGGCGGTCTCCTCCGGTGAGAGCGACCTGGTCTGGATCCGGATCTGGCTGTCGCCGAGCGAGAACACCTGCGCCTCGAGGTCTGCCACCGAGAGGTCGTTGAGATGTGAACGCACATCGTCGACGGTGGTCGCCCCGATCTTCATCGGGGCCTGGAAGTCGGTGCCGCCCTTGAACTCGATGCCGAGGTTGAGGGGGCGCACCAGCAGCACGAGCAGCGTGAGCGCCACGAGCACCGCGGAGAACGTGAACCAGAACTTCCTGGCCTTCATGAAGTCGTAGGACAACTGGCCCGTGTAGAGCCGCTCGGCGATGCCGAGCTTCTTCTGGGTCTGCTCAGCCATCTCAGGCCTCCTGCGGGGTGGTCGTCGAGGGGGTCGTCCTGCGGCGCAGGCGCCGGCCGAGCAGGGAGTCCTGGGTCACGCCCATCTTTGCTGCATCCAGCCCGGAGCCCTTGCGACCCTCACCGAAGAACTTCGTGCGGCCGAGCAGTTCGACCAGCGGCCTGGTGAAGAAGAACACCACGGCGAGGTCGAGCAGGGTGGTCAGGCCGAGCGTGAACGCGAACCCCTTCACCGAACCGACGGCGAGGATGAACAGGACAACGGCCGAAAGCAGCGACACCGCGTCGGAGATGAGGATCGTGCCGCGAGCCTTCTCCCAGCCGGACACAAGGGCGGACTTCAGGGAGCGCCCCTCGCGGATCTCGTCTCGGATCCGTTCGAAGTAGATGATGAACGAGTCCGCCGTCACGGCGATACCGACGATCGCGCCCGCAATGCCAGGCAGGTTGAGCGCAAACCCGAACACCGATCCGAGCAGCACCATCATCGAATAGGTCGCCGCTGCGGCCACGGCAAGCGAGAGGACGACCACGATGCCCATCGCGCGATAGTACAGGAACGAGTACAGCGCGACGACGGCGAGGCCGAGCAGGCCCGCGATGATGCCGACGCGCAACTGCTCACCACCGAGCGTCGGAGAAACGGTCTCCACCTGGCTCGCCTCGAAGCTGAGCGGAAGGGAGCCGAACTTCAGCACGTTGGCAAGCGCAGCGGAGCTCTCGGCGGTGAATCCGCCACGGATGATGGCCTCGCCGTTGGCGATCCTGTCCTGGGCGGTGGCAGCCGACTCGACGTTACCGTCGAGCACGATGGCGAACATGTTGCGCGGCTCGGCCTGCGCGACGAGGGCGCCGGTGAGCTCGCCGAGCCGCGTGGTCCCCTCGCTGTTGAAGTCGAGCGTCACTGCGTAGGCCAGCTCGCCCTGGGGCACGCCGAACGAGGCAGTGTTGAGGTCCTGACCACGGATCGCGATCGGGCCGAGCAGGTACTTGCTCGTCCCACTCTCGTCGCAGGCCACCAGCGCGCGCGACGGATCGTCGTGGGTGTCGTCGCCGCAGGTGAAGGACTCGAAGTCGGCCAGATCGGCCTCGGTCGGCTGGTAGGCCAGCACCTCGCTCATCGGGAGGAGTGCCTCCGAGTCGGCGCCGTCACCGGTCTCGCCGCTCGGCGTGGCCGTCGGCGTCGGGGTGGGGCTCGCAGGAGCGGTGGGGAGACCGGGAAGCGGGGTCTCGCTCGGCGTCGCGGAAGGGTCGGCCGACGGGTCGGGGCTCTCGCCACCCGAGGGACCGGTTCCCGCGCCCACCTGGAGGACGGGGCGGAAGGCGAGCTGAGCGGTGGTGCCGACGAGCTCGGCCAGGTCGTCGCGCTCGACGTTCGGGGCCGAGACGACGATGTTGCGGTCACCCTGGACGGCGACTGACGCCTCACCGACGCCGAGGCCGTCGACGCGCTGCTGGATGATGTCGCGGGCCAGTTCGAGCGATTCCATCGGGACCGACCTGTTGGTCGCCGTCAGGGTGATCGTCTGGCCGCCCCGGAGGTCGAGGCCGAGCTTGGGGGTCCAGGTCTTCGTGGCAGCCATTATCACGTACATGCCGATGATGATGAGCAGGAAGACTGTCAGGACGACGCCTGGTCGGCGCCGCTTAGCGGTTGTCGCCACGGTTACTTGTTGTCCTCCGTGCGCGGCGTCTCATCGGGGGCCTCGAACGACGGGCCGGCGGTGCGGTCCCAGGGCTTGTAGGTCGACGTGTCGTCCTCGACGACGCTCTCCTCGACGACCTGCTCCCCCGTCACCGGGTCGGTGGCCTCGGTGGTGCGGCTCTCCTCGGTGAGGAAGTCGGAGGGCTGGAGCGCGTCGGCCACGCCGTCGTACTCGTCGGCGACCGCGGGGGCCACCTCGTCGGTGAACTCGAACTCCTCGTCCTCGGGCGTCACCTTGCGAGCGACGTTGCCCTTGAGGATGGTGACCTCGAGGCCGGGGGCCAGCTCGACGATCATCTGACGCTCACCGACGTGGGCGATCGTGGCGAAGATGCCGGAGGTCAGGAGCACGCGGTCGCCCTCGGCGAGCTGGTTGCGCATCTCCTGGTCTTCGCGCATCTTCTTCTGCTGCGGACGGATCATCAGGAAGTACATGATCGCGAACATTGCGACCAGTAGCAGGATCATTTCCATGGTTATTACTCCGGTTGAGGCTGGGCCACCGCTCAGAATAGCGGAGGCGTGTCAATAAGCCGCACGACAGTCATTCGTCGTCGTCGAACAGCGCGGGCATGGCGGCGGGGGGTCGGATGCCGAGGTGGCGGTAGGCCGCTCTCGTGGCCAGCCGGCCCCTCGGGGTGCGCACGAGCAGGCCCTCCCGGATCAGGAAGGGTTCGGCGACCTCGGAGACCGTCTCGATCTCCTCACCGACGCTGAGCGCGAGGGTGGACAGCCCCACCGGGCCGCCGTCGAAGAGCCTGCACAGGGCGTCGAGCACGCCGCGGTCGAGCCGGTCGAGGCCGCGTTCGTCGACCTCGTAGAGCTCCAGCGCGGAGCGGGCGACGTCTCGGTGGGCGGTGGCGTGGCCCTTCACCTGGGCGAAGTCGCGCACGCGGCGCAGCAGCCGGTTGGCGATGCGGGGGGTGCCGCGCGAGCGGCGCGCGATCTCACCGCGGGCCTGCTCGTCGATGCTGATGCCGAGCTTTGCCGCGGAGGCCTCGACGATGCCCGCGAGGTCGGCCGGGTCGTAGAAGTCGAGCTGGCCGGTGAACCCGAACCGGTCGCGCAGCGGCCCTGGCAGCATCCCAGCCCGGGTCGTCGCGCCGACGAGGGTGAACGGAGGCAGATTGATCGGGATCGCGGTCGCGCCGGGGCCCTTACCGACGATCACGTCGACCCGGAAGTCCTCCATGGCGAGGTAGAGCATCTCCTCCGCCGGCCGCGAGAGCCGATGGATCTCGTCGAGGAACAGCACGTCGCCCTCGTCGAGGCCCGAGAGGATCGCGGCGAGGTCGCCCGCGTGCTGGATGGCCGGCCCGGACGAGATCCGCAGCCCCGACCCGAGCTCGGCGGCGATGATCATGGCGAGCGTCGTCTTGCCCAGCCCGGGTGGTCCGGACAGGAGCACGTGGTCGGGGGCGGTCCCCCGGTGCATGGCCGCCTCGAGCACGAGTCCGAGCTGCTCACGCACGCGGGGCTGTCCGTCGAACTCGGAGAGGGTCTTCGGGCGCAGCGCCGCCTCGTAGTCGCGTTCCTCCACGAACGCGTTGGGGTCGACCTCTGAGTGTTCCACTACTTCCTCGCAAGCGAGTTGAGCGCTGCGCGCAGCAGCTGGCCCATGCCGAGGTCGGGATTCTCCTCGACGAGGTGTGCCACGTTGTCACAGGCGGTCTCCGCGTCGCGGGCCGACCAGCCGAGTCCCTGCAGACCCTCGGAGACCTGTGCGCGCCACACCTCCGGCCGCTCGGGAGACGCGGTGGTCACCGTGTCCTCGCCTTCCGCGGCGAGGGCCAGCACCTTGTCCTTGAGCTCGATCACGAGCTTCTGTGCACCCTTGCGGCCGATTCCCGGGACCGAGCAGAGGCGGGCGAGGTCTTCGGCCTGCACCGCGCGGCGCAGGTCGGAAGGGGTGAGCACCGAGACGATCGCCAGCGCCAGTTTCGGCCCGACCCCGGTCGCCGTCTGGGCGAGTTCGAACGCCTCGCGCTCCCCCTCCTCGGCGAACCCGAAAAGCGTCAGGGAGTCCTCGCGCACCACCATCGACGTGTGCAGCGTCGCGGCCTCCCCCGGACGCAGCGCGGCCGCCGTTGACGGGGTCACGTGGGCGAGGAAGCCGACCCCGCCGACGTCGAGCACGCAGGAGGTGGCCCCGGCCTTGAGCACGGTGCCTGTCAGTTGTGCGATCATCGCTTCCCCTTGGCTGCCGCGACTGCCGCGGCGTATCTGTTGGTGACCGCCCCACGCCACACCTGGGTGACGGCGATGGCGAGGGCGTCGGCGGCGTCGGCCGGCTTCGGCGCTGCCGTGAGCTTCAGGATCCGGACGACCATCGCGGCGACCTGCGCCTTGTCTGCATTGCCGGACCCGGTGACCGCCGCCTTGACCTCGCTGGGTGTGTGGAAGGTGACGGGAAGGCCCCTGCGCGCCGCGGTGAGCGCCGCGACGCCCGAGGCCTGCGACGTGTCCATCACGGAGCTGAGGTTGTGCTGCGCGAAGACCCGCTCGATCCCTGCGGCCTCTGGTCGGTACTCGTCGAACCACTCGGTGAGCCCGGCCTCGAGCGCGAGCAGACGCGAGGCGAGATCGTCTCCGACGGTGGTGCGCACGACGCCGACCGCGACCAGCCGCGGTGGTCGGCCGACCGTTCCCTCGACGATCCCGATCCCGCAGCGGGTCAGGCCGGGATCGATCCCGATGACTCGCACAGCCTCAGTCCCCTGTCCGGATCAGTCCTCATCTTCGAGCGCCTCGGCGACCTCTGGCGTGAGGTCGACGTTGGTGTAGACGTTCTGCACGTCGTCGGAGTCGTCGAGCGCGTCGATGATCCTGAACACCTTCTGCGCCACGTCGACCGAGTCGACGGCCTGGTCGAAGGAGGCCACGAACTGGACCTCGGAGGAGTCGTAGTCGAGGCCGGCGGCCTCGATCGCCTTGCGCACCTCGACCAGGTCGTTCGGGTCGGTGTAGGCCTCGAACTCGTCACCGTCGTCGGAGACCTCCTCGAGGCCCGCCTCGAGCGCGGCCTCCAGCAGGGCGTCCTCGGAAAGCTCGCCGGAGTTCTGCTTCTTGGGCACCACGACGACTCCCTTGCGGGAGAACAGGCGCTGCACGGAGCCGACGTCGGCCATGGTGCCGCCGTTGCGGGTGACGGCGACGCGGACGTCGGAGGCGGAGCGGTTCCGGTTGTCGGTCAGGCACTCGATCAGGATCGCGACGCCCGCGGGGCCGTAGGCCTCGTACATGATGGTCTCGTAGTCGGCGCCGCCGGACTCCGCGCCGGAGCCGCGCTTGACGGCGCGGTCGATGTTGTCGTTGGGGACCGACGACTTCTTCGCCTTCTGGATCGCGTCGTACAGCGTCGGGTTGCCCGAGGGGTCGCCGCCGCCGAGTCGCGCCGCGACCTCGACGTTCTTGATCAGCTTCGCGAACAGCTTGCCGCGCTTGGCGTCGATGACCGCCTTCTTGTGCTTCGTCGTCGCCCACTTGGAATGCCCGCTCATCCGGTCCCACCTTCTCGTCGCTCAGTATTCATCTGGTCTCTGGCGAAGCTTATCGTGCTCCGCCCAGCCGACCGCATACCGACGCCGTGGGCGCGGCCGGACCCGGCTCCGGGATCAGACCACGCGGCTGAGGAGCGCCACGGCGTCGCGGGTGGTGTAGTCGAGTTCACCGGCAAGGCGGGAGAGGCCCAGGCCGTCCGGGGTGTCTATGCCGATGCCCGCCTCGGTGCAGCCGGAGGCCCGCATCGCGTGCAGGCAGTGACCGAGCAGCGCGAGCAAGATGCCGCGGCGACGGTAGTCGGGGTGCACGCCGAACCGCTCGGTCCAGCCGCCGTTCTCCTCGCCGTCCACCGCGCTCATCGCGTACCCGATGATGCGGTCTCCGTCACGCGCGATGAAGGACCAGTCGGGCCGGAAGGCGGGGTCTGCGAGGCGTGCGTCCCAGACCTCGCGCAGGACCTCCGAGCCGCCGATGGCCTGGAAGCAGAGGTTGTGCAGCACCCGCACCGCCTCGCTGTCCTCGGCGCGAAAGCCTGCGACGTCGATGCCCGGCGAGCGCGGCACGGCGAGGGGCCGGCTGAGATCGCGGTGCAGGTCGTAGTAGTAGCGCTCCGCCGTGAAGCCGAGCTTCAGAGCGACCCGCTCGAGGCCGGGGCGTCCGATCTCCGCGTAACAGCCGAGCCACATCGGCTGGTCGGGATGGTTCGCATCGCGCCAGTGCCTGGCCCGCTCGACCTGCCAGCGCAGCAGGGAGGTGCCGACCAGCATGTGCCGGTGCACCGGATGCACGCCCCCCATCACGTAGATCCGCAGCGGATCGGTGCTCGCGATGAAGGACACACCGAAGGCCGAGAGGGAGTCATAGGCGTCCCAGCCACCGACCGCCATGCCATCGGCAGGGAGGAGATCGGTGTCCATGATGGCTGACGCCATGCCGGACAGGACCGAGTTGTCCAGTGCCTCCAACTGGCTGCGGAAGTTCTCCACCTCCGCCACGTCCTCCTGGCCCAAGAGCCTCCACCGGAGATGGGGCTCCACGTAGGCTTCCATGCCGCTCAGCTTACCGCCAGATGCGGGGCCGGGGATCCTTTGCCGGGGCGGCCTGGTCCCACAGGCGACGCCAGCGGGGCGTCTGGTCAGGCGAGGGCGCAGACGGCCCCTCCACGCGGCGTCGTTCGACCGTCCACCAGCTCAGGTCGCCCTCGTGCACCAACTGCTCGACGCGGTGCTGCAGCTCGGAGGTCGACTCCTCCAGCCCGCGCCCACGCGGGTACAGCGGGGCGCCGAACCGGATCGAGACCTTCGGCTTGGTGGTCAGCGGCAGCTTGAGGATGTCCTTGAGCTTGAAGGTGCCGACGAGCCCGACCGGGACGACGGCCACGTTGTGCTGGCCCGCGATGCCTGCCGCAGCGTCGGAGAACTCGCCGACCTGGCGTCCGGCGGAGGGGTCGTCGGTGAAGATCACCACGTTGTTGCCCCGCGCCAGCGCCCGCGAGGGGGCGATCATGGTCGGGCGGAGTCGCGAGGGAAGCGACAGCCGCAGCAGCTGGTAGTCGAGCGCGCCCTGCTCGTTGGCGGCCATCACGAACGGCTGGCGAAGACCGGTGAGCGAGTCGTCACCGACCAGTTCGATGTCGAAGCGAAGGCTCAGCAGCCGGAGCGTGAGGTGTCGGCCCGGTCGCTCGGCGCGCAGTCCGGGCTCGTGCGTGGCGATCGGCTTCGGCGGCGCACCTGCGGGGCGTTGGCGCCGGAACACCGCCTTCGCGGCCGCGAGGAGGTCACGGGGAAGGGTCAGCTTCGGCCGCCTGCTCTGCTTGCGTCCCTGCGCCCAGGACGGAAGGTCGCGGCTCATCGCACGTCGCCCAGCGCGAGCCCGGGTCCGCGCAGCATCGTGATCGTCGGGTGGAGCCCGACGGTGCCCGAGGCGATCTCGAGCGCATCGGCATAGGTCGTCGCTGCCCGATGGCCGAGCAGGGCCGCGCACTTGCGGTCGCCTCCCACCCAGATCACCTCGGCGAAGTGACGGTTTGCCCGCGACAGTTCGTACCACTGCTGGAACGAGCGCAGCGGATGGCTCGCGAAGTTCTTCCGGTACAGGTCCAGGTACCACTCGTCCTGCACGGCCTTCGGCTCGAACTCGGCGGCGATCTCGGCCGGGTCGGTCGTGGCGGGCAGCACCTTGGCGAAGAAGTCGGCGGCCGAGGACTGGCGACGGTTGGAGAACCGGTTGCGCAGCGGATGGAAGGCGATCAGGACGCCGCCCTCCTTCGCCAGCGGGGCCTCAAGATGGCTGCCCGCGCGCGTGACGAGGGCGTGGTGCGCTGCGTTCAGCGGGGAGCCGATGGAGTCGACCGGGTCGATCGACGGGCCCCACACCGAGGTGACGAGCACGTCTGCCGAGCCGGTCAGTTCGACGGCGTTGGCCGCCTGCCACACGAGGCGCGACTCGTCGAGCACGGAGAGGTAGTCCCCGCCGACGACGTCGATCACGGCATAGTCGGCGCGCGGGTTCCCGTTGACCAGCTGGGCCCCCTGGCGGGGCAGCGCCGCGATGATCTGGCGCGATCCGGCGAAGGCGAGCTGATCGGCGAGGTTCCATTCCCACTCGCACTTGGAGAGGAAGCGAAGGCCGCGGGTGAGCAGCGGCTGGCCGAGGACGGCGGACAGGCCGAAGGTGGGGATCTTCGCCTGGAGGAGCGCCTGCACCCCATCGGCGAACCCCTGATCGGGCTCGACGCCCACGATCCGGTTGATCGTGGCGAGATCGGTCAACCCGACGGTGAGCGGGTTGGTGCGCGAGGCGTCGCCGCGCAGGCCGATCACCACGACGAGATCGGACTCGGCGACGCGACGGTTGAGCCGCACGGGCGTGCCGTCGACATCGCCGATCCGGACCAGATCGTCGCTTGTGACGTCGTGACTGGTGATCAGACCGTCGGGGAGGAACGAGGTGGCGACGCGGTCGCCGAGCACCCGGGTGATCTGCGGGCTGGACCACCGCTGCTTCAGGCCGTTGGCCACGACGATCTCGACGTCGTCGACCCCTGCCCTGGCCGCCGTCTCCAGCACCCGCTCGGCGAGCGTGCGGCGGGGGTCGAAGTGAGGGCGCGGGAGCGGGGCGTCGGCGTCCACGATGACGAGCGTCAAGGTGGTGTCCTGGCGCAGCAGGTCGGCAAGCGGAGCGCTGCCCGAGGGTGCGCTGACGGCCGAGTCGATGAGACCCACGGGGTCGCTCGACTCCTCGGCGTCGGCGGTGTAGACCACCTGGGTGCCGATCCCGAAGCGCTCCAGCCGCAGCTGGGCGCCCGACATCGTCATGAGGTGCGGGGTCTTCTCATCGACCTCAAGCACGAACCCGGGACGAGACATCAGCGGTCCTTTCCGTTCACGACATCTTCCAACGCGGCAGCGGAGACATCTCCGGCCACTCGACGATTGACCAGCCCTTTGACTTCGCCGCGCGCATCAACCCGATGTCGGGGCTGACCGCCACCGGGTTGCCTACGGCGCCGAGCATCGGCAGGTCGACATGGCTGTCCGCGTAGGCGAACGAGTTGTTGAGATCGATGCCGTGCAGCTGTGCGTAGTGACGCAGCCAGGCCGACCGCGACTCCCCCACCATCGGCGGACCGCTCAGGAAGCCGGTGCACACGCCGTCGGCATCGGTTGCGAGGTCGGCCGCGACGATGGTGTCGAACAGGCCCTCGAACGGACGGGTCAGCGGCCGGATCACGCCGGTGATCAAGATGGTGGTGTGCCCGGCGTCGCGGTGCTCACGGATCCTGCGGATCGCGTCGGGCGACATCCGGTCCAGGATCATCGGGGCCAGCTTCTCGTCGACGTAGTCCTCGAGCTTTGCGAGATCGGCGCCTGCGTAGCGGCGGTAGATCGAGCGGAGGAAGACGCCGCGGTCGCGCCGCTCGGCGCCGAGATACATCGGCAGCTGCAGCGCAAGGCTCGCCACCTCGCCGACGCGACGCAGCGGCGACAGCTCGGGAAGCCGGGCCCACATGTAGGTCTCGACGACGTTGGTCGCCATGACCGTTCCGTCCAGGTCGAAGGCCGCGAGCACTGTGCCCGGCTCGGCGGGACGCAGCTCGCGGAAGGTGCTGGAGCGGGCGTTGCGGCGCTTGCGCGCGGCCTCGAGGCGCCGCACCGGGTTGGTGATCGCCGGGATGTGCACCTCCTCCATGTAGTGCTTCCAGTCGTAGCTGGCCGAGTCGAAACCGAACGTGACGGCGTCGTCGGGGTGGAGCGAGTTGTGCAGCGCGAGGGTGCAGTCGTCGACGAAGTGGAGCTCGGACTGCAGGTACTCGCCGTACAGCGTCAGGTACTTGCCGAGGAAGTCCAACTGCTTGCGCGTCTTGTCCAGGGAGGTGGCCAGCTTGCGGGTCTGCTTGCCGCGCGGGGCGAAGCTGAGCAGCTTGTTGCCGATCTTGACGCCCTTGTCCGCGAGCTTGAGCACAAGCTCGATGGGCTCGGCGCCGGGGAAGTTCCAGGTGGCGAGCGGGGTCGAGCCCTGCCCTGAGGTGTAGGGATGCTGGCTGAAGTAGTTGCGCACGTGCTCGTAGACGCCGCGGAACGTCAGCGGGTTCCGCGCCCCGGAGCTCAGGTGGTAGTACTCCACCTCGCCGAGATTCGGCTCGGTCGCGGTGACCGCGATGATCGCGTTGACGACGAGGTCGCACGGGATGATGTCGATCACGGCGTCGGGCGAGGCCGGGAACTCAGGCAGTTGTCCGCGACCGTAGGCCAGGATGATCGGGTCGGCCATCTTGAAGCCTTCGATCCACCCGGCGTGCGGGAAGTTCAGGGAGGACTCGACGATGGCCGGACGGGCGATCGAGACGCGGAAGTCGGGGGCGAGGTCGGCCACGACGCGCTCGGCGAGGGCCTTCGCGAAGGTGTAGACATCGGTCCAGCCGAGCGAACGGGCCCGCTCGGTTCCGGCGGCGACCAGTTCCTTCTTCACCCATTCGAGGCGACGGCGCTCCGTGTCCTCGGAGGTGGTGAGGTATCCGGCCTGGCGGTGGAGGGCCTCCGCCTCCTCGCGCAGCTTGGTGAGCTGCTCGGAGCTGCGCGAGCGGGCCTCCACGTGCTCCTTCATCGCGAGGGCGGCGCGCGTCTCCTCCTCGTAGTCGATGTCGTGGACGTGGGCGGCCTCCGGGATGGCACCTCGGCGTCGACCCGCTGTGTAGGCGGTGGAGACGTGCACGTAGTGCGGGATCCGCACCAGGTTGCCTTCCTCGTCGGAGCAGGCCTCGCGCAGCTTGGTGAGGAGCGCCTTCGTGCCGACGACGTTGGTCATGAACGCCTGGTCGATGGGCGGGTCGAAGGACACGTCACCTGCGCAGTGCAGCAGGACGTCGAGGTCGCGCGGGAGGTCCGGCACCGCGGGCAGGTCGCCCTCGATCACCTGGACGCGCTCGGCCATCAGCTTCTCCACCCCTCCGGAGGCGGCGACGATTTCGGCGAAGATCTTCTTCTTCAGCAGGCTCTCGACGCGCTGTTCCGCGGTGACAGAGCCCTTCCGCCGGACCAGCACCGCGGTTGTGGTGTCGGGGCACTCGGTGAGCACCTTCCACAGCAGCTGTTCGCCGATGAACCCGGTGACGCCGGTCATGGCGATCTTCTTGCCCGCGAGCAGCTCGGAGATCCGCCCGTCGAGCAGGGGCGGCACGTGCATGGTGTCGGGGTTGCTGACCCCGAAGGCACTGGCAGGTGGCCGCGCCATCACAGCTGTCCCTCAGCGACCTCGAGGGCCTCCTCGATGGTGAAGCGTCCGACGTAGAGGGCCGTGCCGATGATGGCGCCCTCGATGCCGAGCGGCACGAGTTCACGCAGGTCGCGCAGGTTCTCGAGCGTCGCGATGCCGCCGGAGGCGATGACCTTGCGTCCGCTGCGCTCGGCGACCTGCTTCAGCAGCTCCGTGTTGGGGCCGGTGAGCATGCCGTCGGAGTTGACGTCGGTGACGACGAAGCGTTCGCAACCTGCGGCCACGAGCCGATCCAGCGTCTCCATCCAGGGGCCGCCCTCGGTGGTCCAGCCGCGGGCGGCCAGGTTCTCGCCGCGCACATCGAGGCCGATGGCCACCCGGTCGCCATGCTCGGCGACGATGCGGTCACACCACTCGGGGTTCTCGAGCGCGGCCGTGCCGATGTTGACCCTGCGGGCGCCCGTGCCCAGCGCCCGCTCGAGCGAGGCGTCGTCGCGGATGCCACCCGAGAGCTCGACGGACAGGTCGAGCTTTCCGACGATCTCGCGCAGCAGGTCTGCGTTGGAGCCGCGCCCGAAGGCGGCATCGAGGTCGACGAGGTGGAGCCACTCGGCGCCGCCGTCCTGCCAGCGCAGCGCTGCCTTCAGGGGATCGCCGAATTCCTTCTGGGTGTCCGCGACGCCCTGGACGAGCTGGACGGCCTGGCCGCCCTGCACATCGACGGCAGGCAACAACTGCAATTTCTCCACGACGCCCAACCCTATCTGAACTGGCTCAACCGAGAATGCGAAGCCAGTTCGCGATGAGTCGCGCACCGGCGGCCCCCGACTTCTCGGGGTGGAACTGGGTGGAGGCCAGGTTGCCGCGCTCGACGGCTGCGACGAACTGGCTCCCCTCATGCTCCGAGGTCGCCACGAGCGCGCCGGTCGGCGGGCGCATGGCGGCGTAGCTGTGCACGAAGTAGAACCTCTCCCCCGCGAGGGAGTCGAAGAGTCGCGACCCCTCCGGTGCGTCGACGGTGTTCCAGCCCATGTGTGGGAGGCGGCGCGCCTCGAGGGACACCACCTCCCCGTCGAGCAGGCCGAGCCCCGGCGTCGAGACGCCGTGTTCGGTGCCGCCGTCGAAGAGGATCTGATGCCCGACACAGATGCCGATCAACGGTCGGTCGGCGGCGACCCAGTCGCGGATCAGTTCGACTCCCCCGGCTGCGCTCAGCCCCGCCATGCACGTGGCGTAGGCGCCCACCCCCGGGACAACGAGCGCGTCCTGCCTGCGCAGCTCGTCGAGGTCGGAGGTGACGACCACGTCCGCACCCGCCCCTGCGAAGGCCCGCTGGGCGGAGTGGAGGTTGCCCGACCCGTAGTCGAACAGCCCGATCCGGCGGCTCAGAGCGCGCCCTTTGTGCTCGGGATCCCCGGCTGACGGGGGTCGGTCTCGACGGCCTCGCGCAGTGCACGCGCGAGCGCCTTGAACTCGGCCTCCACGATGTGGTGCGGATCGCGGCCGGAGAGGAGGCGCAGGTGCAGGCAGAGGCCGGCGTTGAGCGCGAGCGCCTCGAAGACGTGGTAGGTCATGGAACCGGCGTACGGCACGCCGCTGCCGCCGATCAGTGCATAGGGCTGACCGTCCGGCTCACCCTGGCAGGTCACGTACGGGCGGCCCGCGACGTCCACCACCACGTCCGCGACGGCCTCGTCGAGCGGGATCACGGCGTGACCGTAGCGACGGATCCCCGCCTTGTCGCCGAGCGCCTCCTTCAGCGCCTGCCCGATGCAGATGGCCACATCCTCGACGGTGTGGTGGCCGTCGATGTGCAGATCACCCTCCGCCTTGACGGTGAGGTCGATCAGGGAGTGCTTGGAAAGGGCGGTCAGCATGTGGTCGTAGAAGCCGACGCCGGTGGAGATGTCGGAGGCGCCGGTGCCGTCGAGGTCAAGGGTCACCGTGATGGTGGACTCGCTCGTCGAGCGGCTGATGGTGGCGGTGCGGCTCATGACGCGCGTCCTTCCAGGGTGGGGTCGATCTCGTCCAGCGCGGAGCGTAGGAGCGCCATCTCCTCGGGGGTCCCGGCGGAGACGCGGAGGAATCCGGCGGGGCCGGTCTCGCGGATGAGGATGCCGCGGTCCAACAGATCCTGCCAGACGCGGTGCCGGTCAGGGAACCTGCCGATCAGCGAGAAGTTCGCCTGGGAGTCGATCACCTCGTAGCCGCGGCCACGGGCCCAGTCCTCGAAGGAGCGCGCCTCGGCGGCGAGCGAACGCACCTGGGCGAGCATCTCGTCGGAGTGCGCGAGCGCCACGCGGGCGATGACCTGGGTCTGGGCGCTGAGATGGTAGGGCAACCGCACGATCCGGCAGGCGTCGACGATGGCGGGTGCCGCCGCGAAGTAGCCCACGCGCCCGCCGGCCAGCGCGAACGCCTTCGACATGGTGCGCGAGACGATCAGCCGCGGGTGCCGTTCGAGCAGTTCCAGCGCGCTCGGTCCGCTGGAGAACTCCTGGTACGCCTCGTCGACGACGAGCAGAACGTCACTTCCCTCCAGAATCGCCTCGATGGTGTCGAGGTCGACCGTGGTTCCCGTCGGGTTGTTCGGCGTGGTGATCAGCACGACCGTCGGTTGGTGCTTGGTGATCGCGTCGAGCACGAGCTTCGCGTCGAGCGTGTAGTCGTCGTTGCGCGGCACCGTGACGTAACCGGTGCACGTGTTGCGGGCGTACTCCGGGTACATCGAGTAGGTGGGTGTGAAGGTGAGCACGGTGCGCCCTGGGCCCCCGAAGGCGGTCAGCAGGTGCGCCATCACCTCGTTGGAGCCGTTGGCCGCCCAGATGTTCTCGGCCGCGAGACCGTGACCGAGGTAGGCGGCGAGATCTCCCCGCAGGCCGAGCGCCTCGCGGTCCGGGTAACGGTTGAGGCTACCGGCGGCCGAGACGATGGCGGCGGCCATCTCGTGCCGGATCGCGGGCGACGGTGGGTACGGGTTCTCGTTGACGTTGAGCACCACCGGCACCTCGAGCTGCGGCGCGCCGTAGGGCTCCTGCCCGACGAGGTCCGCCCGCAGCGGCAGGTCGCTGAGGCTGATCACGAGCGCCTCCGCACCGTGACGGCGGCGGCGTGGCCCGGCAGGTCCTCGGCGAGGGCGAAGCGCTCCACGCCGTCGGCGATCTGCATCAGGGCCGCCTCGTCGTAGTTGATCACGTGCACGGTGCGCACGAAGGAGCGCACCGTCAGGCCGGACGAGTGGGCCCCGGCACCCGCGGTGGGGAGCACGTGGGTTGAGCCGGCGGAGTAGTCGCCGAGCGAGACGGGCGAGTAGGCGCCGACGAAGATCGCTCCGGCGTTGCGGATGCGCGCGGCCACCTGCTCGGCGTCGGCGGTCTGGATCTCCAGGTGCTCGGCGGCGTAGGCGTCGGCGACGTCGATGGCCTGGTCGAGGTCGCGCACCAGCACGACGGCCGACTGCTCGCCGCCGAGCGCCGTGCGGATCCGCTCAGCGTGCGGTGCGTCGGCGACCTGTCGTTCGAGCTCGGCGCGCACGGCATCGGCGAGGGCGGACGACGCTGTGATCAGCACGGAGGCGGCCATCGGGTCGTGCTCCGCCTGGGAGATCAGGTCGGCTGCGACGAACGCCGGGTTCGCGGTGTCATCGGCGACGATGGCGATCTCCGTCGGGCCCGCCTCCGAGTCGATGCCGACCACGCCGCGTACAAGGCGCTTCGCCGCGACGACGTAGATGTTGCCCGGGCCGGTGATCAGCGAGACAGTCTCGCAGAGCCCCTCGACACCGTAGGCGAACATGGCGATCGCCTGGGCGCCGCCGACGGCGTAGACCTCGTCCACGCCGAGCAGGTGGCACAGCGCCAGGATGCTTGGGTGCGGCAACCCGCCGAACTCACGCTGGGGAGGCGAGGCGATGGCGATCGAAGGCACCCCGGCGACCTGGGCGGGGACCACGTTCATGATCACGCTGGAGGCCAGAGGGGCGAGACCGCCGGGGACGTACAGCCCGACGCGGGCGACCGGGACGTTGCGCAGGCCGACGCGGGCGCCGTCGGCCAGCAGGGCAGGCGCGGGATTGGTGTCCACCTCGAGTTCGGTCGCGACCTCGCGGCGGCGGCGGATCGACTCGGCGAACGCCTCCGCCAGTTCCGGGGCCAGCTCGTCGGCTGCCTTCTTCAGTTCGGTGGCCGGCACCCGGACCGCCTCGGGGATCACGCCGTCGAAGCGCTCGGAGTACTCCTTGATCGCGACCTCACCGCGATGGGCGACGTCGGCGACGATGGGGCGGACCACGTCAAGGGCCGCATCCACGTCGAACTGGCCCCGCGGAAGGCGGAAGCGGTACGAGCCGTTGGCATCGGTGAAGTCGAGAGATCGGAGCACGGACCAGATTCTAGTGTGGACGGGCCTGCGAAGGCCCGTCGGTCATCCGCCGTCCCAGATGGTGGTGCTAGACGGCCGCAATGCTCTCCAACTCGATGCCCTCCTCGCGCGGCTCGGGCCAGAAGGCCGCCAGCAGCATGATCGGGGTGATCGCGGCGAAGGGACCGATCAGCAGCGCCGAGAGGGAGCGCAGCTCGAGGTCCACCTGGACCACGTCACCGGGCGAGGCTGCTGCGATCCGGTCCGCGAAGCCTGTGACGCCCACGATGGTGCCGAGCCGCCAGGCCATCAGGGAGGCGAAGAGTGCCGCGATGATGGGCACGACCGTGACGACCCAGCCTCGCCTGTACAGCACGAACCAGCCGGCTATCCCGACCAGCAGTCCGATCACGCCGGTGATCAGCGCGAAGGTGGCGTCGGGAGCGACGATGCCTGCGAGCGCCCGTTCCGTCATCGAGGCCGAGAGGTCCTTCTCGACGGTGTACTCCGAAAGCGGGGTGACCTCGGCCCAGATCAGCGCGCCGATCGCTCCGGTGAGGATGCACGCGGCGGTGAAGACGACCACGCGCCACAGGGTGCGGCCCCACAGCTCGGCGAGCTGGCCGTGCGGCGCCGGAGCGAGCGCCGGCCCACTCATGCCGGTTCCCGTTCCAGGCCGACCGACGAGGGGCCGAGCACGGCCTTGAGGTCGGCGAAGAGGGCAGAGGTGAGTTCGACCCGGAAGCCGTCACCGAGCCGGAAGGTCTTGACCTGGTCGCCCGTTCGGAGGTTCAGGTGCACCTCGGCTGCCCCGGGATACTGCGCAAGGATCCGCTTGAGCTCCCCGACCACACCCGGCGTGCAGCGCACCGCAGGCAGCGTGAGGGCCAGCGGGCCGATGCTGCCCTCCGCGCTGGTGTGCGGGACCGTGATCCCCTGTGCCCTGACCCGGCCGCGGTCCTCACCGGACTCGACGATGCCGTCGACCGAGACGATCGTGTCCGGCGCGAGGTGCTGGGCGACCTGGTCGTAGACCCGCGGGAACACCGTCACCTCGATGGAGTTGGTCAGGTCCTCGAGCACGACCTGCGCCCAGATGTTTCCGGCCTTGTTCACACGACGGTTCACGGCGGTGATCAGGCCGCACAGCTTGGCGGGGCCGCGGTAGCCGTCCTCGGCCACCGCCGAGGCGATGGACCGGTCTCCGTTGGACTGGAGCACGTGCTCGAGACCGTTGAGCGGATGGTCGGAGACGTAGAGGCCGAGCATCTCGCGCTCGAAGGCGAGCTTCGTGCGCCTGTCCCACTCGTCCACCTCGGGGACGGTGCCGTGCATGGACGAGGCCGACTCCTCCTCGTCTCCCATGTCGAAGCCGAAGTCGAAGCCGTCCTGGCCGTTCTCCGCGTTGCGCTTGAGGTCGATGATGGAGTCGACGGCGTTCTCGAAGATCCCCATCAGGGAGCGGCGGGTGTGGTTCAGCTCGTCGAAGGCGCCCGACTTGATCAGCGACTCGACGACGCGCTTGTTGCACATCAGCAGCGGCGCCTTGTCGAGGAAGTCGTAGAAGTCGGTCGCGGGGCCGACCTTGTTGCGCTCCTCGATCCAGGCCGTGACGACCTTGTCGCCCACGTTGCGCACCGCACCGAGGCCGAAGCGGATGTGGTCGCCGACCGGGGTGAACATGACCTCCGAGGAGTTCACGTCCGGGGGCAGCACCTCGATGCCCATGTGGCGGCACTCGGCGAGGTAGAGCGCGGACTTGTCCTTGTCGTCGCGCACCGACTGCAGGAGGGCCGCCATGTACTCGACCGGATAGTTGGCCTTGAGCCACGCCGTCCAGTAGGAGATGACACCGTAGGCGGCCGAGTGGGCCTTGTTGAACGCGTAGTCGGAGAACGGGAGCAGGATGTCCCAGAGCGTCTTGATCGCGGCCTTGGAATAGCCGCGCTCGATCATGCCGCCGGAGAAGATCTCGTACTGGGCGTCCAGCTCGGCCTTCTTCTTCTTGCCCATGGCGCGGCGCAGCATGTCGGCGCCACCGAGCGTGTAGCCGGCCAGGTGCTGGGCGATGGCCATGACCTGCTCCTGGTACACGATCAGGCCGTAGGTCTCGCCGAGGATGGGCTCCAGTGCCTCCGCGAGCTCGGGATGGATCGGCTCGACCGGCTCGCGGCCCGTCTTGCGGCGGGCGTACTTGTTGTGCGAGTCGGCGCCCATCGGGCCAGGCCGGTAGAGCGCGCCGACGGCCGAGATGTCGTCGAAGCAGTCTGGCTGCATGGAGCGAAGCAGCGAACGCATGGGCCCGCCGTCGAGCTGGAACACGCCGAGGGTGTCTCCACGCTGCAGCAGGTCGAAGGTCTTCGGGTCGTCCAGGGTGAGGGTCTCGAGGTCGACGTCGACGTTCTGGTTGAGCGAGATGTTGTTCAGCGCATCGGCGATGACCGTCAGGTTTCGGAGGCCGAGGAAGTCCATCTTGATCAGCCCGAGGCTCTCGCAGCCCGGGTAGTCGAACTGGGTGATGATGGCGCCGTCCGCCTCGCGCTTCATCAGCGGCACGATGTCGATCAGGGGGGCGCGGCTCATGATCACGCCTGCCGCGTGGACGCCCCACTGTCGCTTGAGGCCTTCGATACCGCGCGCGGTGTCGACGACGGTGCGCACATCGGGCGATGACTGGTAGAGCTCGCGGAACTCCGCACCCTCCGCATAGCGCTTGTGTTCCTCGTTGAACAGGTCACCGAGGGGCACGCCCTTGCCCATCACGTCTGGCGGCATGGCCTTGGAGATCTGCTCGCCGATCGCGAACGGCATGTCGAGCACGCGGGCGGAGTCCTTGACGGCTGCCTTCGCCTTGATGGAGCCGTAGGTGATGATCTGGGCCACGTACTCGGAGCCGTACTTCTCGGTGACGTACTGGATCACCTCGCCGCGGCGGCGGTCGTCGAAGTCGATGTCGAAGTCGGGCATGGAGACGCGCTCGGGGTTGAGGAAGCGCTCGAAGATCAGGCCGTGTTCGATCGGATCGAGGTCGGTGATGCGCATCGCGTAGGCGCACATCGAGCCCGCGCCGGAGCCTCGACCCGGCCCGACCTTCACGCCGTTCTGCTTCGCCCAGTTGATGAAGTCGGACACGACGAGGAAGTAGCCCGAGAAGCCCATCTGGATGATGATGCCCATCTCGAACTCGGCGCGGTCACGCACCTCCTGGCCGTACCCGTCGGGGTAGCGGAAGTCGAGCCCGCGCTCGACCTCCTTGCGGAACCAGGAGTCCTCCGTCTCGCCGTCCGGGACGTCGAAGCGTGGCATGTAGGTGCCGATGCCCTCGTCGAAGACCGTCTCGATCCGCTCCGCGATGGCCAGCGTGTTGTCGCAGGCCTCGGGCAGCTCCCGGAAGAGGGAACGCATCTCCTCGGGCGACTTCAGGTAGTAGCCGTTGCCGTCGAACTTGAACCGGTCGGTCTGCGCCTTGCGGGACCCGGACGAGACGCACAGCAGCGTGTCATGCGCGTCGGCGTCGTCTGCGTGCACGTAGTGCAGGTCGTTGGTCGCCACGAGCGGCAGGCTCAGGTCATTCGCCAGCTTCAGCAGGTCCTTGCGCACGCGCGTCTCGATGTCGAGGCCGTGGTCCATCAGCTCGACGAAGAAGTTGCCCTCGCCGAAGATGTCGCGGAACTCGGCTGCGGCGGCGATGGCGTTGTCGTACTGCCCGAGCCGCAGGAAGGTCTGCACCTCGCCGGAGGGACAGCCGGTGGTGGCGATGATGCCCTTGCCGTACTCGTTGAGCAGTTCCCTGTCGGCTCGCGGCTTGTAGAAGAAGCCCTCGAGCGAGGACCTGGTGCTCAGCCGGAAGAGATTGTGCATGCCCGCCGGGTTCGCAGCCCACATCGTCATGTGGGTGTAGGCGCCCTTGGACGCGACGTCGTCGCCGGTGCCGTCGCCGAACTGGACGCGCTTGCGCTCCGAGCGGTGGGTGCGCGGTGTGAGGTACGCCTCGAGCCCGATGATGGGCTTGACGTCGAAGCTCTTGCTCGCCTTGTAGAACTCGTAGGCGCCGTAGAGGTTGCCGTGGTCGGTGACGGCCAGCGCGGGCATCCCCATCTTCTCGGCGCCCTGGAACAGGTCCTTGATTCGCGCGGCACCGTCCAACATCGAGAACTCGGTGTGGGTGTGCAGGTGCACGAACGATGCGGACAACTTGTTCCTCCTACGACCGGCGACGCCGGCCTAGCTTACCCAGCCGGACCGACGTTCCAAGGATGGCACTCCGGCGGCCCGGCCGCATACCGGCGTGACACGCCGCCAGCCGACGAGGCTGAGACCTCGGCCAGAGCTGCTCACATCACCGCCGCGATCACCTGGACCGCCACGAACCGTCGCTGACCGGGCGGATCAGGGACCTGCAGCGGCGGCTTCGCCTCGGCGCGGCCTGACTCAGCAGGTGCTGCCCGGGTCGACCTGGTCCTCGATCTCGATGCCGCGGGCGATGGCGTCGAGCTGGTTGACGCGGCGCTGGTGCCTTCCGCCCTCAAACTCGGCCTCGAGCCACATGCGGGCGATCATCTTTCCCATTTCGACCCCGATCACCCGCGCCCCCATGGCGAGCACGTTGGAGTCATTGTGTTGGCGTGACAGGACGGCCGAGTAAGGCTCCGAGCACACGACGCAGCGGATCCCCTCGACCTTGTTCGCGGCGATGGAGATCCCGATGCCGGAGCCGCACAGCGCGATGCCGCGGTCGAACTCCCCCGCCGCGACGCGCTCGGCGACCAGCTTCCCGAAGTAGGGGTAGTCGGCCTTCGTCGGATCGTCGGTGCCGAAGTCGATCACCTCGTGCCCGAGTCCGCGGACGGCCTCTGCGAGCTCGCGGCGGAACTCGATGGCTGCGTGGTCGGAGGCAATGGCGATGCGCACGGTTTGGTCCCTTCGTCGGATGACTGGCGGCGGCAACGATACCGGTGCCGGTCGCCGTCGTGACGCCGCCCCGTACGGGACGAAACCGCCCGCCCGTCACGCGGACGGGCGGGCGGCACGGCCGGACCTCAGGCGAGAAGCTGGCGCACCTCTGGCCCGATCGGTCGCGGCAGCTTGGAGGTGCCGCTGAGGAACGCGTCGACGCCCTGGGCGCAGGAGCGTCCCTCCGCGATCGCCCACACGATCAGCGACTGTCCGCGGCCCGCGTCGCCGCAGGCGAACACGCCAGGCACGTTGGTCGCGTAGTCGTCATCGCGCACGATGTTGCCGCGAGGATCGAGCTCGAGTCCGAGCTCCTCGACGACGCCCTTCTGCTGCGGGCCGGTGAAGCCCATGGCGAGCAGCACGAGCTGCGCGGGGATGTGGCGCTCGCTGCCTTCGACCGGGACGAAGCGGCCGGCGTCGAACTTCACCTCCACGATGTCGAGCCCAGCGACGTTGCCCTCGTCGTCGCCGACGAACCGGTTCGTCGACACGGCGTAGACGCGGTCTCCACCCTCCTCGTGCGCGGAGGAGACCTTGAACGTCATCGGGTAGGTCGGCCAGGGCTGATTGCCCGGGCGGACCTCGGGGGGCATGGGCATGATCTCGAGCTGGGTGATCGAGCGGGCGCCCTGGCGGATCGAGGTGCCGAGGCAGTCGGCGCCGGTGTCGCCGCCGCCGATGATCACGACGTCCTTGCCCTCTGCGGTGATCTGGTCCTCGACGCTCTGGCCGACCGCGACCCGGTTGGCCTGCGGCAGGAACTCCATCGCCTGATGGATGCCGCCGAGCTCCCGTCCGGGAACGGGCAGGTCGCGCGGGAGGGTCGCACCGATGGCGAGCACGACGGCCTCGTACTGTTCGCGCAACTCCTCGCCGGTGATGTCCTCGCCGATGCTGACGCCGGTCTTGAACTGCGTCCCCTCGAGCACCATCTGCTTCAGTCGCCGGTTGAGGACGGCCTTTTCCATCTTGAACTCGGGGATGCCGTAGCGCATCAGGCCGCCGATGGCGTCGGCGCGTTCGTAGACCACGACCGTGTGCCCCGCCCGGGTGAGCTGCTGGGCGACGGCGAGACCTGCGGGACCGGACCCGACGACGGCGACGGTCTTCGCCGTGTGCCAGGCCGGCTGCTGCGGCGTGACGCGAGAGTCGTCCCATGCCTTGTCGATGATGGCGACCTCGACGTTCTTGATGGTGACGGCGTCGCCGTTGATGCCGACCACGCAGGCCGTCTCGCACGGGGCCGGGCACAGGCGGCCGGTGAACTCGGGGAAGTTGTTGGTCGCGTGGAGGCGCTCCAACGCCGGCTGCCACTCCCCCCGCCAGACGAGGTCGTTCCACTCCGGGATCAGGTTGCCGAGGGGGCAGCCGTTGTGACAGAACGGGATGCCACAGTCCATGCAGCGGCCCGCCTGCTTCGAGATGATCGGCAGCAGGGCACGCCCGGGGGTACCCGGGTAGACCTCCTGCCAGTCGTGGACGCGCTCCTCGACCGGGCGGCGGGCCGCGACCTCGCGCGGCGTCGTCATGAATCCCTTCGGATCAGCCATGAGCGGCCTCCATCATCAGCTTGGTGGTTTCGTTCTCGTCCAGGCCGTCGGCGATGGACATCTCCTTGACGGCCATCACGCGGGCGTAGTCGCGTGGCAGGACCTTCGTGAAGCGGCGGCCGAGCTCCTCGTCGCCCAACTGCAGAAGAGTCTCGGCGATCAGCGAGCCGGTCTCGTCGCGGTGTTCGGTCAGCAGCTCACGGATCCGCGAGTAGTCGCCGGCCTGCAGCTCGACCGGGTCGGCGAGCTCGTTGTTGAGGCGCAGCGGGTTCAGGTCGAGGACCCAGGCGACGCCCCCGGACATGCCGGCGGCGAAGTTGCGGCCCGTCGGGCCGAGGACGAGCACCTCACCGCCGGTCATGTACTCGCAGCCGTGGTCGCCGACCCCCTCGACGACGGCGGTCGCACCCGAGTTGCGCACGCAGAAACGCTCGCCGACCTGCCCGCGCAGGAACAATTGGCCGGAGGTGGCTCCGTAGCCGATCACGTTGCCCGCCACGATCTGGGTGGCCGGGTCGAACTCGGCGTCGTTGCTCGGCGTGACGACGATCCGTCCACCCGAGAGGCCCTTTCCGACGTAGTCGTTCGAGTCGCCGACCAGACGCAGCGTGACGCCGCGCGGCAGGAACGCGCCGAAGCTCTGCCCTCCGGTGCCGGTGAGCGTGAACTCGATCGTTCCGGGCTCCAGCCCCTTGCCGTCGGTCGCCTTCGTGACCTCGTGGCCGAGCATCGTCCCGACGGTGCGGTCGACGTTGCGCACGCCGAGCGTGTGTCGCACCTGTTCCCCACGGGCGAGGGCGGGCTCGGCGAGGCGCAGGAGTTCGACGTCGAGCTTCTTGTCGAGGCCGTGGTCCTGGCTCGTGGTGTGGAACAGCGCAGTGCCCTCAGGCACGTCGATCCGGGTGAGCACAGGCTCCAGGTCGAGGCCCTGGGTCTTCCAGTGGCCGACCGCCTCGCTCACGTCAAGCAGCTCGACGTGACCGATCGCCTCCTCGAGGGTGCGGAAGCCGAGCTTCGCCAGCCACTCGCGCACCTCCTCGGCGATGAACATGAAGAAGTTCACGACGTGGTCCGGGTCGCCGTGGAACTTCCCGCGGAGCTCCGGGTTCTGGGTGGCGACGCCGACCGGGCAGGTGTCCTTGTGACACACGCGCATCATGACGCAGCCCGACACCACCAACGGTGCCGTGGCGAAACCGAACTCCTCGGCCCCCAGCAGCGCCGCGATCATGACGTCGCGTCCGGTCTTGAGCTGGCCGTCGCACTGGACGACGATGCGGTCGCGCAGGCCGTTGAGCAGCAGCGTCTGCTGGGTCTCGGCCAGCCCGAGCTCCCACGGCGCCCCCGCGTGCTTGACGGAGGTCAGCGGCGCTGCGCCCGTTCCGCCGTCATGCCCGGAGATCAGGACGACGTCCGCCTTCGCCTTGCTGACGCCAGCCGCGACGGTGCCGACGCCGATCTCGGAGACCAGCTTGACGTGCACCCGCGCAGAGGTGTTGGCGCACTTCAGGTCGTGGATCAGCTGCTTGAGATCCTCGATCGAGTAGATGTCGTGGTGCGGGGGCGGAGAGATCAGCCCGACGCCGGGCGTCGAGTGTCGGGTCCGCGCCACCCACGGGTAGACCTTTGGGCCGGGCAGCTGGCCGCCCTCGCCGGGCTTGGCGCCCTGGGCCATCTTGATCTGGATGTCGTCGGCGTAGGTGAGGTACTCCGAAGTGACACCGAAGCGGCCGGAGGCGACCTGCTTGATCGCGGAGCGCCGTTCGGGATCGTGCAGGCGCTCAGGGTCCTCGCCGCCCTCACCGGTGTTCGACTTGCCGCCGATCCGGTTCATGGCGACGGCGAGCGTCTGGTGCGCCTCCATCGAGATGGAGCCGTAGCTCATGGCGCCCGTGGAGAAGCGCTTGACGATCTCGCTCGCTGGCTCCACCTCATCGATGCTGATCGGCTCGCGGTCGGTGAACTTCATCAGCGAGCGCAGCGTCATGATCCGGCGCGAGTTGTCATCGACGAGGGCCGTGTACTTCTTGAACGCCGCGTAGTCGCCGGTCTGGGTCGAGTGCTGGAGGCGGAACACCGTCTCCGGGTCGAACAGGTGGGGTTCGCCCTCGCGGCGCCACTGGTACTCGCCGCCGACGAGGAGGTCGCGGTGGGCGAGGGGGATGCCGTCGGCCGGGTAGGCGTTGAAGTGGCGCGCCTTGATCTCGTCGGCGAGCTGGTCGAGGCTGAGCCCGCCGAGCCGGCTCGAGGTGCCGGTGAAGTAGGCATCGACGACGTCCTGGCTGAGGCCGACGCATTCGAAGATCTGGGCGCCGGTGTAGGAGGCGACGGTCGAGACACCCATCTTGCTCATGACCTTCAGCACGCCCTTGTTGAACGCCTTCGCGACGTTGGCGATGGCCTTCTCCGCGGTGACGTCGACGTACATCTCACGGCGGGCGAGATCCTCGGCCGACTCGAAGACGAGGTACGGGTTGACCGCGGCCGCGCCGTAGCCGAGCAGCAGCGCGACGTGGTGCACCTCGCGCACATCTCCCGCCTCCACCACGAGGCCGACCTGGGTGCGGGTCTTCTCGCGCACCAGATGGTGGTGGATGGCGGCGGTCAGCAGCAGCGACGGGATGGGCGCGAGCACCGCGGTCGAGTGCCGGTCCGACAGCACGATCGCGCGGGCTCCCCCACGGATGGCCGCGGAGACCTCCTGGCAGAGTTCCTCGATCTTCGCGGCGAGGGCGCGGCCACCGCCTGCGACCTTGTAGAGGCCCTTGACCACGTGGGTGCTGAAGCCGGGGACGTTTCCCTCGCTGAGCCGCACGATCTTGGCCAGCTGCTCGGAGTCGAGGATGGGGCCGCTCATGGTGATCATGCGGGCGGCCTCGGGGCTCGGCTCGAACAGGTTGCGCTCGGGGCCGATCTTCGCGGTGAGGCTGGTGACGAGCTGCTCGCGGATCGCGTCGAGCGGCGGGTTGGTCACCTGGGCGAAGAGCTGCTTGAAGTAGTCGAAGATCATCCGCGGCCGGGACGAGAGGATCGCGATCGGGGTGTCGGTGCCCATCGAGCCGATCGCCTCAGCCCCGCTGTTGGCCATGGGCGCCACGAGCAGGCGCAGCTCCTCGTGGGTGTAGCCGAAGGTCTGCTGGCGACGGGTGACCGAGCTGTGGGAGTGGACGATGTGCGCCCGGCTCGGCAGCTCGTCGAGCTCGATCTTGTGCTCGGAGACCCACTGTTCGTACGGGCGCTCAGCGGCGAGCGCGCCCTTGACGTCCTCGTCGGAGAGGATGCGGTGCTGTTCGAGGTCGAGCAGCAGCATGCGCCCGGGCTGGAGGCGTCCCTTGCGCACGATCTGGTCGGCGGGGATGGGCAGCACGCCCGCCTCGGAGGCGAACACGACGAGCCCGTCGCGGGTCTCCCAGTAGCGGCCGGGGCGCAGCCCGTTGCGGTCGAGGCAGGCGCCGATGATCGAGCCGTCTGTGAAGGTCATGCAGGCGGGGCCGTCCCACGGCTCCATGATCATGGAGTGGAACTCGTAGAAGGCGCGGCGCCGCGGATCCATCTCGGCGTGGCCCTCCCACGCCTCGGGGATCATCATCAGCACGGCGTGCGGGAGGGAACGGCCGCCGAGGTGGAGCAGTTCGAGCACCTCGTCGAAGGAGGCCGAGTCGGAGCCGTCCGGGCTGCAGATCGGGAACAGCTTCTCCAGCGAGCCGGGGAACTTGTCCGAGGTCAGCAGCGCCTCGCGGGCCCGCATCCAGTTCCGGTTTCCGCGGACTGTGTTGATCTCGCCGTTGTGCGCGATCATCCGGTACGGGTGGGCCAGCTCCCACGCCGGGAAGGTGTTGGTCGAGAAGCGGGAGTGCACCAGCGCGAGCGCGGAGGCGACCCGCTCGTCGTGCAGTTCGGGGAATACCTCCTCGAGCTGATCGGTGGTCAGCATGCCCTTGTAGACGAGGGTGCGCGACGACAGCGACGAGAAGTACACGCCTGCCTCGTGTTGGGCGCGGCGGCGTAGCACGAAGGCGAAGCGGTCGAGGTCGATGCCCGACTGGCCGTTTCGGCCGGCGACGATGAGGTGCTCGAAGCGGGGCATCGCGCCGAGCGAGATGGGTGAGAGGGTGCCGGTCTCGACCGGAACCTCGCGCCAGGCGAGGACGTCGAGTTCGGCCTCCTCCGCCAGCTCGGCGATCTGCTCCTTCACGCGTGCGCGCTCGGCGTCGTCGGTGGGGAGGAAGGCCATCCCGACGGCGTACTCGCCCGCATCCGGCAGCTTCGCGTCGACGACGGCGCGCAGGAACGCGTCGGGGACCTGGATCAGGATGCCTGCGCCGTCACCTGCCGCCTCGTCGGCGCCGGTGGCACCGCGGTGGTCGAGGTTGCGCAGTGCCTCGAGGCCCTTCGCGACGATGTCGTGGCGGGCCACCCCGTCGAGCTGGGCGACGAATGCGACACCGCAGGCGTCGTGCTCGTAGGCGGGGTCGTAGAGACCCACCTTCTCGCGATGCGGAAAGACGCTCTTGGTCATCGTCGGGACCTCCTCTGATCGGGCGGGCACGCTGACGCCCGAGCGCCAGCGGGGAAACAGTAAGGCCCCGGTTTTGGCGCGACCAACCCAGTTCAGGTCCGTGCGAATTCTCTTCGCATAATTGTTACGCGGTCGAAACATGGGCCGGCGACGAGGCGTTTCGATGCGCTCGACGTCACGTAAAGACCGCCGCTCACCTCGGCGTCGCGAGGGTGGCGAGGATCTGTCGCTCGGAGGCCTGCGGGAGCGACTCGGGATCGCCGATGTGCGAGATCGCCACCATGGAGTAGAAGCCGGCTCCGTCTACCCGGGAGGCGACGCTGCACCGGATGGCGGGGGTGTTGCAGGAGTATTCGTCCGAATACATGGGCACGAAGGAGACCGTCGCGAGGCTCCCCTCCACGCCGTCGTCGAAGGTGAAGGGCTCCAGAGTCGGTTCGGGCACCTCGTAGTAGTCACCCTCCCACTCGGTGTTGCGCAGTTGGGCCCAGTTGCGGGCCGCCTGGAGCGTGACGTCCGCCGGATCCGCAGGGGTGTCGGCGACCTTCTGCAGCAGGACGGCGCTCCAGTAGTCGCCCTGGCACTGGCCGTCGCGGTCGAACGAGACCTCGCCGCCGACCACGAGTTGGTGCATCGTCTCGTAGCCCATGATGAGGCCGTCCTTGTAGGTCCACCCAGCCGGGATCCGGTAGCGCCCACGCGAGAGCCCGTCGACCTCGACCCAGCCGTCGAGCTCGCTCGGGGTCGGCTCGGCGCTCGGCCACGCCTGTTCGGGCGTCGCGTCGGGTCGCGCCACCGGAGGCCGCGACTCTCTCGGCTCGGTGGCGAAGGGGTTGCTGTTCTGCGGGTCGTCCGGCCGGTAGCCCGGGTTGATGCCGGTCAGGTCGCTCCATTGCGCGGCCGGGCTCGCGGTTCCCGGGTGGTCGGCACGGGTGTCTGGCCCTGCGGCCCGGTCCTCGGCCACAGCAGGAAGGCCACCAGACCGGCGAGAAGGACGCCCACGATGACGAGCACCTGCCACGTGAAGGGCGGATGCCGCGGCGGCACCGGCTGCCTCCACGCGTCCGGCGGTGGCGTCGCGCCGCCTTCAACCGGCCCCTGGGCCGCTGGCTGCCACCCATCGGCCGGCCTCTCCCGCGGGCCCGCTGCGGGTGGGGTGACGGCCCCGGCGGAAGGAACTCCGGTCGGTCCTTGGGAGGCTGGCTCAGCGGGGAAGGCTAGCCCGGACCGGATCAGGTGCTCCGGGCGAGCGCCGCGATCATCCCGCGGCCTTCTCTCCGGGGGCTCGGACCCGCGCTCTGTCGAGCTCCTGGCGATCGCCTGCCAGGAGAGCCCCTACGCGCTGGTGCGCCGCCACCTCGGTAGCTCGCGGGTGGTGCCGGACTGGCTCGACGACGTGGTGCGCGTCAGCTCGTCGGCGATCCTTGGGCTCGGCCCGGGGACGGGCGATGACAGGCCGTCCTGCGCCAGAGGCTAGGCTGACGGTTCTGCCTACCGAGAGAGGGCGCATCCCGCGTGTACGCACTGCTCCTTGCGATCATCTACGTCGCGTTCATCAGCCTCGGCCTCCCCGACTCGCTCGCAGGGGCCGGCTGGCCCGTGATGCACGGCGACCTCGGCGTCCCGGTCTCCTTCGCGGGCATCCTGACCACGGTGATCGCGGTCGGCACCATCGTCTCAAGCCTGCTGTCTGACCGCCTGACCCGCCGCTTCGGAGCCGCGATGGTGACCACGGTCAGCGTCGCGCTGACGGCCACCGCCCTGCTCGGCTTCTCCAACTCATCGACGTTCTGGGCGCTGTGCCTGTGGGCGGTGCCCTACGGCCTGGGGGCAGGGGCCGTGGACGCCGCGCTCAACAACTACGTCGCGCTGCACTACTCGTCACGGCACATGAACTGGCTGCACTCCTTCTGGGGGGTCGGCGCGTCGATCAGCCCGTTCATCATGAGCTACGCCCTCTCCGGGGGCGGTCACTGGACGGGTGGGTACCGGATCGTCGGCATCATCCAGGTGGTCCTGACTGTCCTGCTGATCGTGTCGCTTCCGGTGTGGAGGAAGGTCCATCCCCCGCTGCTGGAGCACCACGAAGACGCCCCGCCGATGTCGAAACCCCTCAGCCTCGCCGCGACGCTGAGGCTGCCTGGGGCGCCGCAGATCCTGATCGCCTTCTTCGCCTACTGCGCGCTCGAGTCGACGCTGATCCTCTGGTCGGCCACCTATCTCGTCGTGGACCGTGGCGTCGCTCCCGCGACGGCAGCGGCGTTCGCGTCGTTCTACCTGCTCGGCATCACGGCCGGACGGTTCCTCAGCGGCTTCATCGCGGACCGGATCGGGGATCGCGGCATGATCCGCTACGGCGGCCTGCTCGTCGCGCTCGGCGTCGTCCTGATCGTGCTCCCCCTCCCGACGAACGCCGTCGCGCTGGCCGGGCTGGTGATCGCCGGCTTCGGCAGCGCCCCCGTGTACCCGGCCATCATCCATTCAACCCCGACGAACTTCGGTCGCGAGAACTCGCAGTCGGTGATCGGCATCCAGATGGCGAGCGCCTACCTCGGCGTGACGCTGATGCCGATGCTCTTCGGCGCGCTCTCCGGCTGGCTCGGCCTGTGGCTCCTGCCCGCCTACGTCGGCGCGCTCGTGCTGCTCATGCTCGTCATGTCCGAGGTGGTGAACCGGATCGTCGACCGGCGTGCGCTGGTCGACGCGACGGCGTGAACCTGGCGCGGCGCGGGTGTCACCTCTCCGAGCGCTCGCCGTCAGCGGCGCGAGCGCTCCACTCCACGGGCGAGTTCGCCTGCGAGGGTGCGGAGCCGGTTGAGGTCGCCGTCGAGGTCGACGCCGTCGGAGTCGAGGCACTTCAGCAGCGCGGAGCCGACGATGACGAGGTCGGCGAAGGCGCCGATCTCGGCCGCCTGGTCGGCGTTGCTGACGCCGAGCCCGATGCCGACCGGCAGGCCTGGGTCGACGGCGCGGGCGCGCTCGACGATGACCGGGGCCGCGTCGGAGGTGGCAGAGCGGGTGCCCGTCACGCCCATCACGCTCGAGGCGTAGACCCAGCCGCGGCACGACCCCATTGTGAGTCGGATCCGCTCCTCGGTCGAGGACGGAGCGATCAGGAACACGCGGTCGAGCCCATTGGCGTCGCTCGCCTCGAACCACTCGGGGCAGTCGTCCGGCGGCAGGTCGGGGGTGATCGCGCCCGCACCGCCCGCAGACGCCAGGTCGCGGGCGAACCGGTCGACGCCGTAGGCCTCGATCAGGTTCCAGTAGGTCATCACCATCGGGGTCGCGTTGGTCGCCGCGACCGCCTCGACGGCGGCGAAGGCGTCACGGGTACGCACTCCCCTCGCCCGCGCCTTTGTGGTGGCGTGCTGGATGACGAGGCCGTCCATCAGCGGGTCGGAGTACGGAATGCCGATCTCGACGAGGTCGACGCCGCGCCCCTCGGTCCCCTCGGTGATGGCGCGCACGGCCTCGATGGACGAGGCGACGCTCGGGTAGCCGACGGGAAGGTAGCCGACGAGCGCCGGGCGGCCCTCGTCCAGGCAGCGGGCGACGACCTGCCCGGAGACGCCCAGCCGCTGCGCATCGGTGAACTGGCTCATTCCATGCCTCCGACGGTCTTGTCCGGCTCTCCTGCGAGGCCGAACCACTCGAAGGCGGTGGCCACGTCCTTGTCGCCGCGACCGGAGAGGCACACGAGGATCGTCGGCCTGGCCTGCGGGTCGGACTCGGCGAGCCGCAGCCCGAGCCGCTTGGCCCCCGCGACGGCGTGGGCCGACTCGATGGCCGGGATGATGCCCTCGGTGCGGGTGAGCTGCTGGAACGCGTCCATGGCGTCGGCATCGGTGACCGGCTCATAGACGGCGCGGCCGGTGTCGGCGAGCCACGCGTGCTCGGGGCCTACCCCCGGGTAGTCGAGCCCGGCAGAGATCGAGTGCGACTCGATGGTCTGGCCGTCCTCATCCTGGAGCACGTAGGTCCTTGCGCCGTGCAGCACGCCGGGAGTGCCCGCGGTGATCGTCGCCGCGTGGCGCCCCGTGGAGATGCCGTCGCCCTCGGCCTCGAAACCGTAGAGCTTGACGTCCTCGTCCGGGATGAAGTCGGCGAACATGCCGATCGCGTTCGACCCTCCGCCGACGCAGGCCGCGACGTAGTCGGGCAGCGCGCCGTAGGCGTCCAGCATCTGCTGGCGGGCCTCGGTCGAGATCACGCGCTGCAGTTCGCGCACGAGGTACGGGAACGGGTGCGGACCGCCGACGGTGCCGATCAGGTAGTGGGTCGAGTCGACGGTGGTCACCCAGTCGCGCATCGCCTCGTTCATGGCGTCCTTGAGCGTGCGCGAGCCCGCGGCGACCGCGTAAACCTCGGCGCCGAGCAGCTGCATGCGGGCCACGTTCAGGGCCTGCCGCTTCGTGTCGACCTCGCCCATGTAGACCCGGCACTCGAGGCCGAGCAGGGCGGCGGCCGTCGCCGTGGCGACGCCGTGCTGGCCGGCTCCGGTCTCGGCGATGACGCGGGTCTTGCCCATCCGCTTGGTGAGCAGGGCCTGGCCGAGCACGTTGTTGATCTTGTGCGCGCCGGTGTGGTTCAGGTCCTCACGCTTGAGCAGGATCCGCGCGTTGCCGCACTGTCGGGAGAAGTTCGCCGCCTCGGTGATCGGGGTGGGTCGACCCGCGTAGTCCTTCTGCAGCTTCTCCAGGTCCGCATGGAACGTGGGATCGGCCATCGCCTCGTCGAAGGCGACGGTCAGTTCGTCGAGGGCCGCCTGCAGCGCCTCGGGGACGAAGCGGCCCCCGAAACGTCCGAAGTGGCCGACACTGTCTGGCTGGCTCATGCCTCAGCCCTTTCCGGCCGCCATGAAGTCCCCGATGGCGGAGCGCGGGTCGCCATGCTTGACGAGCGCCTCCCCGACCAGGATCACGTCGGCCCCTTCCGCGGCCAGCCTGGCCACGTCTTCGGTGCCCCCGATGCCGGACTCGGCAACCTTCACGGCGCGGTCGCCGATGCGCTCGGCGAGGCCGGAGAAGGTGGCGAGGTCGACGTCCAGGGTCTTGAGATTGCGGTTGTTGACGCCGATCAGTTCCGCTCCGACGTCGAGGGCGCGGTCGACCTCGTCCTCGGTGTGCGTCTCGACGAGCGCCGTCATGCTGAGTTGGCGGGTGAGCGCGAGGAACCGGCTGAGGTCGTCGTCGTCGAGCGCCGCGACGATCAGCAGCACAAGGTCGGCGCCGTGGGCGCGCGCCTCGTAGAACTGGTAGGCGTCGACCATGAAGTCCTTGCGGAGCACCGGCACGTCGACCGCAGCGCGCACCGCGTCGAGGTCGGCGAGGCTGCCGTTGAAGCGGCGCTGCTCCGTGAGGACGGAGATGGCAGCGGCGCCGCCGTCTGCGTAGGACGAGGCGAGCTCTGCCGGGTCGGCGATGTCTGCGAGATGGCCCTTGGAGGGTGAACTGCGCTTCACCTCGGAGATCACTGCCAGTTCCGGTGCCCGGAACCGCGGCATGGGGTCCAGCGCAGGCGGTGCGGTCTGGGCCGCCTCGATCAGCTGATCGAGGGTGATCTCAGCCTGCCGCCGCTCGAGATCGAGGCGAACTCCGTCGATGATGTCGTCGAGGACGCTCACGGCTGGCCGTAGCCCATGGCCTTCATGACCATGGTGGCGAGCAGCGCGAGCAGAATGATCGCGCCGCCGACGATCGTGATGACCCAGTTGGGGCCGGTGAGCGAGCCGATTGCGGCCACGACGAAGCCGATGGCCGCGATGACCGAGCCCGTCCAGGCGGCAGGGCTTCTCCCGTGGTGGTAGTACTTCGGGGTTTGCGCCATGAGACCAGCCTTCCAGGAGCGATCGGATGTGCGGATGAGCCTACCCTGACTTGTCACCGGGGTGTGAACCCTGTTCATCGGTCGGATCGTCGCCCTCGTCCATGGCCTTCCAGTAGTCGACCTGTACCTCACGCTCCCTGCGCTGGCGCAGCCTCCACCCCGGTCCCCATGCGATGAAGCCGAGCGCCGCCACCCCTGCGACCGCGAAGCCCGCCACAGGCACCCACTGGGCACTCTGCACCCCCCACACCACTCCCCCGACGGCGAGGGCGACGAGCAGCATCCCGACGATGCGCAACCCGAAGCCGCGCAGCATGAGGCTGAGCCCGATGCCCGCGAGCAGGGCCCAGGCGAGCGAGGCGAGCGGCGCCCCAGCGCTCTGCGCGGCGAGCCCCGCGACCAGGGCCCCGGCCGCGGTGAGCAGGGTGACCGCCCAGCGACCGGTCATGTGCGGGCCATCGCTTCCGCGCGGCCGATGGCGGTGACCACCGCGCGCGCCTTGTGCTGACACTCGGCGTCCTCCAGCGCGGGATCCGAGTCGGCGACGATGCCGGCGCCCGCCTGCACATGGGCGACACCGTCCTTGATCAGGGCCGTGCGGATGGCGATCGCGACGTCGGCCTTGCCTGCGAAGTCAAAGTAGCCGACGACGCCGCCGTAGAGGCCGCGCCTGCTGACCTCCAGGCGATCGATGATCTCCATGGCGCTGACCTTCGGAGCCCCGGAAAGCGTCCCGGCGGGGAAGCAGGAAAGCACAGCGTCGAGCGCGGAGTGTCCGGGGTCGATGCGCCCGGACACCTCCGCCTCCAGGTGCATGATGTGCGAGTAGCGGTGCACCTTCGCGAACTCGTGGACCGTGACGCTGCCCGGCTCGCTGATCCTGCCGAGGTCGTTGCGTCCGAGATCGACCAGCATGAGGTGCTCGGCCTTCTCCTTCGGGTCGCTGACCAGTTCCTCCGCGAGCCTGCGGTCCTCCTCCGGGGTGGCGCCCCGTGGCCGGGACCCCGCGATCGGACGCGTCGTCGCGACCCCGTCGTCGACGGTCACCAGCGCCTCGGGGCTCGACCCGACGACGTCGAAGCCGGGCAGCCGCAGCAGATAGAGATAGGGGCTGGGGTTGGTCAGCCGCAGCGCCCGGTACACCTCGAGCGCGTCGGCGTCGGTGGGGATGTCGAAGCGCTGGGAGAGAACGATCTGGAACGCCTCCCCCGCGCGGATCTCCTCCTTCGCCTCCTCGACGAGCGCCCGGTACTCCTCGGAGGTACGTTGGCGCTGGATGGTGGGCAGGTGCCTGGGACCCTCCTGGCAGGCCAGGCTGACCCGCGGCTGGCGCAGCTGCTCCGCCATGGCCTCGACTGCGGCGACCGCCCCGTAGTAGGCGCGTTCGACGCCCTCGTCGGTTCCGTCGAAGTTGATCGCGTTGGCGATCAGCCACAGCTCACCCTTGTGGTGGTCGACCACGGCGAGCTCGCTGGTCAGCATCATCACCAGCTCGGGCAGCTCCAGGTCGTCGACGGTGCTGTCGGGCAGCCGCTCGAGGCGACGCACCACGTCGTAGCCGAGGTAGCCCACCATGCCGGAATGGAAGGGGGGCAGGCCGTCGATCGGCTGGGTGGCCAGTTCCTGCAGGGTCTTGCCGAGCACCTGCAACGGGTCCCCGTCATCGGGGATGCCCACCAGTTCGCGGCCGAGCCACTGCGCGCGTCCGCCGGTCTCGGTCAGCGTCGAGGCGGTTCGCACGCCGATGAACGACCAGCGCGACCAGACCCCCGCATCGGCCGACTCGAGCAGAAAGGTCTGCTCGCGGGCGCCGCAGAGGCTCTGGTACACGCTCACGGGGGTGACGTCGTCGGCGAGCAGCTTCGCGTAGACGCTGATCACCCGCCGCTGCTTGGCGAGTTCGGAGAACTCCTCGAGGCTCGGCTGGACGATCACTGCGCGTCCTCAGCGGTGAGCGGGCTGAAGAAGCAGGTGCGGTTGCCGGTGTGACAGGCGGCCCCGGTCTGACGGACGGTCACCAGGATGGTGTCGCCGTCGCAGTCGAGGGCGACGTCGACGACTGCCTGATGGTTGCCCGACGTCTCACCCTTGACCCAGTACTCCTGCCTTGAGCGCGACCAGTAGGTCGCCTTCCCGGTGGTCAGGGTCCGGCGCAGCGCCTCCTCGTCCATCCAGGCGAGCATCAGCACCTCACGGGTGTCCTCGTCCTGGGAGATGGCGGGCACGAGGCCGTCTGAGTTGTACCTGACGTTGCGCATGGCCCCATTGTGCCAACAAGGCCACATCCGTCGCTCAGGCGTCCGTCGGCCCTTGCGTCCTCGCCGACTCGTCGTCGACGGTACCGCCGAGCCGCCGCCGAAGCTTTGCCACCCATCGCTCGGGCATCCCCGGCGCGTCCACCAGCCGACGCGCCCCCTCGAGGTCGCGCTTGTCCCGGTTCAGGACCCTGGCCACCTCGCCGACAGTCGGGGCTCCTTCCGGACGCTCGAGCAGCCCGACGGTGTCGCCGACGCCGATCTCCCCCGGTTCCAGGACGCGCAGGTACCAGCCGGCCCATCCGGTGTCCTGGACGCGGACCACGAGGTCGTCGATCCCCCAGCGTCGCGCCAGCTTGAAGCAGGGGTTGCGCGGCTGGCTCACCTGGACGACCGCGGCGCCGATGCGCCAGGTCTCGCCGAGCACAACGACCGTCTCGTCGGTGCCCGGGATGTCGAGGGTGAGGTTCTCGAAGAAGCCGCCCTCGGGGAGGTCCAACCCGATGGAGCGCCAGTCGTCGTAGCGGTGCCGCGGGAAGACGAGCACGGCCTTCTCGGGGCCGCCATGGTTGACGGTGTCGCCGTGCTCATCGCCCGGGAGGCCGAGCGGCCCGAGCGGGACCCGACCCGCGACCTCCTGTTTGATCGCTGCGCTCGGCACGCCGGTGCCGCCCCACGGCTGGGTGACGACCCGCCCGACGCGGACTCCTGCGACCTGCCCGAGAATCTGTTGCACACCGCCACCCTAGCCACCCGCCCCCGGAGGGCGCCGTCCGTCTACGCTGGGGTCATGAGTTTCGCCAAGCGCCAGCGCGCCGCCCTGACTGACCTGCTCGACGAGCTGGGCCCGTTCGCCCCGACGCAGTGCGAGGGTTGGCAGACGCAGGATCTCGCCGCGCACCTGTACGTGCGCGAGCACAAGCTCGGGGCGCTGCCCGGGATCGGGCTCGAACGTTTCGCGGAGAAGACCCAACAGATCCAGAACCGCGCCCTCCATTCCATGGACTATCCGACCCTGGTCGAGGAGATCCGCACGCCCGGCTGGATCATGCGCCCGCTCGACGGGCTGGTCAACACGAGCGAGTTCTTCATCCACCACGAGGACGTGCTGCGCGCCAACGGCCGCTCGCAGACGCTCACCGCCAAGGAGCAGCAGGAGCTGTGGCCACTGGTGCAGGTGATGGCACGTCGGGTCCAGGCGAAGGCGGGCGACCAGCTGCGGCTCACGCGCACCGACAAGGGCGAGGAGAAGCAGATCGGTACCGGCGAGCGGACCATCCACCTCAGCGGGCTGCCCTCTGAGCTGCTGCTGCACCTCACCGGGCGCGACTCCGATGTCGAGCTGGTCGCCGACCCGCCCGTCCTTGACAACTGGCTGAGGTCGCTGCTGTCCCTGTGACGCTCGGCTGGCCCGTGGAGGAACTCGGGGGTCGGCTCGCCATCCTCCTCGATCGGGCAATCCCCTACGGAAGCGGCGCACTCCTGGTCAAGTGAGCGGGGATGACGATCCAGTCTGCGAACCGCTTCCGATCCGCAGGGTCGAGCCAGTAGCATCCGCGCATGACTTCGCTCACCCAGGCCGACGAGGCCGGCTTCTTCGGCGCCCATGGCGGCCGCTTCCTCCCCCCGCATCTCGAGGCGCCGATCGCCGAGGTGGCGGCTGCCTATGCCGAGGCAAAGGATGACCCCGCCTTCCAGGCCGAGTACGAGGCCCTGCTCGCCGACTACGTCGGCCGGCCTTCACCCCTCTTCCTCGCGGCACGGCTGAGCGCCGAACTGGGCGGGGCCAAGATCTACCTGAAGCGCGAGGACCTGAACCACACCGGCGCGCACAAGATCAACCACACCCTCGGCGAGGTCCTGCTTGCCAAGCGGATGGGCAAGAAGAAGGTCATCGCCGAAACCGGCGCAGGCCAGCACGGCGTCGCCCTCGCCACCGCCGCCGCGCTGCTCGGGCTCGAGTGCGAGATCCACATGGGCGCGATCGACATCGAGAAGCAGCACCCCAATGTGGTGCGGATGCGCCTCCTCGGCGCGAAGGTCGTCTCCGTCGAGAGCGGAGGACGCTGCCTCAAGGACGCCGTCGACTCCGCCTTCGGCGTGTGGGCGGCCGACTTCGGCGAGACGATGTTCGCCATCGGCTCGGTGGTGGGCCCCGACCCCTTCCCCTCGATGGTGCGCGACTTCCAGTCGATCGTCGGGCGCGAGGCACGCCGCCAGGTCCAGGAGAAGGAGGGACGCCTCCCCACCGCGCTCGTGGCAGCCGTTGGCGGCGGCTCCAACGCGATGGGCCTGTTCAGCGCCTTCCTCGAGGACGCGGACGTCGCCATCTACGGTGTCGAGCCCGCGGGCAGGAGCCTCGACGCCCCTGGTGAGCACGCCGCGACCATGGCGCTCGGCACGCCGGGGGTGCTCCACGGCATGAAGACCCTCGTGCTGCAGGACGAGGCGGGCGAGCCGTGGCCGGTGCACTCGATCGCATCGGGACTCGACTACCCCGGCGTCGGGCCGCAGCACGCCCACCTGCGCGACCTGGGCCGCGTCAACTACGTCACCGCCACCGACGACGAGACCCTCGAGGCCTTCCAGGTGCTCTGCCGTGCCGAGGGCATCATCCCCGCCATCGAGTCGAGCCACGCGCTGGCCTACGCCATGAAGCTCGCGCCGACCCTCACGGCGGACGACGTGATCATCGTGAACCTGTCGGGCCGCGGCGACAAGGACATCGACTTCGTGGCCGAACGCCTCGGCATGGGGTGAGCTGGCTCGCGGCGAGCGGGGTGTCAGACGGTGTCCGACACCCCGTTCGCACGCTCGGGCCACCGCGAGATCAGCCGCTGGAAGCCTTTTCCGGCTCTTCACAATTCGGGGTGTAGGTGTGGTCTGAATCCGCCGGCTTCGAGGAGTGCGCGGGCGATGGTATGTCGACCTCGGGGTTATGTTGACCGACGTCGTGGGGTGCCTGTTCCAGTGCGGGTTGGGGCCTGAGCCGATCAACATAACCGTGCGGGGTTCAGCGGTTCTTGAGGAACGCGATGAGAGCGTCCGAGGCTTGGTAGCGGGCCGGTGGCCGCTCATCGACGGCGGGGACGCGTTCCAGGGTTCGTCGTTTGAGTTCGAGGTCGGCGTGGAGGTAGATCTGCGTGGTCTGGATGTTCGAGTGCCCGAGCCAGAGCGCGATGCTCGCGGTGTCGATCCCGGCGTGCAGCAGGCTCATTGCGCAAGTGTGCCGCAGCGTGTGGGGCGTGACGTTCTTCTCGGCCAAGGAAGAACACCGTCCGACCGCGGCAGCGGTATGACGGGCGATGAGCTTGCCGACCGCAGCCCTGGTCAGTGGCGTCCCGGCGTGGGTCGGGAACAGTGGCCCGTCCGGTACGGGTGGAAGCTCGCCGAACCAGGCGTTGAGGAGTTGGACGGTGTTCTTCTGGAGTGGGATCACGCGTTGCTTGCGGCCCTTGCCGATGCATTCGAGCTGGCTGTGCGGGCCGATCTGGATGCTGTCGATGTGCAGGCTGGTCAGCTCGCTGACGCGGAGTCCGGTTTGGATGCCCAGGTGCAGCAGGAGCCGGTCTCGGCGCCCGAGCCAGGTGCCGGTGTCCGGGGCTGCGATGAGGGCTTCGGCTTCGGCAGCGGTCAGGAACGACACGAGGGTGGTCTTGGTGCGTTTCGCGGGGATCGCGAGGACTTGGCTGATCGTTGCGATCGCGTCGGGTGCCCGGTAGCTGGCGTAGCTGAAGAACGACCGCAGCGCGGCCCGGCGGGCGTTGCGGGTCGCGGCGGAGTTGCCGCGCTCGGTTTCCAGATGCTGGAGGAATCCGCCGATCAGGTCCGCGTCCAGATCGGCCAGGGTCAACGCCGACGGGGCGATCCCGGTGGCCTGCTGGGCGTAGGTCAGCAGGAGCCGGAACGTGTCGGCGTAGGCAGCAGCGGTGCCCTCTTGCGTGGACCGTTCCCGCAGCAGCCACGCTTCGAACTCGTCCAGCACGTCCCGCGCGTCAGCGCGGCACTGATCACGATGAATCACCATCTTGGTCCTCCTGACCCGAAGCCAGGCGATCCCAACGATCGCCCGGTCAGATCAAGCGAACCCCGACCCGAGCATTCATCGTTATGTTGACCGGATCAGGCCCCAACCCGCACTGGAACAGGCACCCCACGACGTCGGTCAACATAACCCCGAGGTCGACATACCATAGCTTATGCGGAATTCCGCATAAGCTATGTAGTTGGTGAGGTTGCGGAAGCCGAGGGCCAGGCCACGCAGGTGCTCGAGGCGACCGTTCACGGCTTCGGTAGGTCCGTTGCCCGTGCGCGGCCGGTCGAAGTAGGCCAGGACGTCGCAGGCGCGTCTGGTCAGGGTGCGGCCCGAGCTTGCGTAGTTCTACCAACGCCTCAGGCACACTGTCGGCGAGGGCGTCGATCACGGAGCTCATCTCGACGCGGCCGGCTGCCCGGTCGGGGTGACGGTAGGCGGAGATCATGCGCTGGTAGATCCCCCAGGTGCACTCGACTTGCACGTGCCGGTCCCCAGCGAAGAGCTTGTCAAGGCGCTCGTGCTGGCGGTCGGTGAGCAGGTCAGCCCCGGTGTGCAGGGTCCGCCGCGCGGTGTAGAGCGGCTCGCCCTTGCGTCCGCGGTGTCCGTGCAGTTCCTGTTGGACTCGGCGGCGGCACTCATCGAGAGCGTCCCCGGCCAACCGGATGACGTGGAAGGGATCCATAACCGTGACGGCGTCCGGCAGCTCCTCGGTGGTGGCGGTCTTGAAGCCCGCGAACCCATCCATGGCCACGACCTCGATCCCATCGCGCCAAGCCTGGTCCCGCTCGGCCAGCCAGTCCTTGAACGCCTTCTTCGACCGACCTTCGACCACGTCCAGCAGGCGTGAGGGCCCGGTGCCGTCCCGGACCGGGGTGAGGTCGATGATCACGGTGACGTACTTGTCACCGAGGCGGGTATGTCGCCAGTTGGGTCGGCCTGGGGCGCGGTGTCGGGATTGCTCCCGGTCCGTTTCCCCAGGCCGCCCGCCGAACCGGACGTGCGACTTTCACCGCATCCGGCTCTCCATGAGAGAGGGCTGGTTCAGCTGGTGGTGACAGCTGGCCGGTCCCAGGGGGTAGGAATGTGGTAGCCGCGGTAGCGGTACCTGGTCACCGGGACGCTCGCGGCGCCGGTGAACCGTTTCCCGTTGTGAGCGAGGCGCCAGGTTCCGGGCAGGCAGTACCTGCGGCGGAGTTCCGGCCATCCGAGTCGGCGGTGCTTCTTGCGTAGCCATGCCGTGATCCGCTCCCACGTGTAGGAGTCGATCGCGGCGAAGGTTGCTTTGGCCACCGCATACCGGAAGTAGTTCGCCCATCCCCGCAGCACCCGCCCGAGATAGTCCATGAGGTATCCCGGGTCCTGGTGCAGGGTGTTCCTGTAGGTCATGGTCTTCACCCGCTGTCTGATCGAGGCGATCGCCTTCTTCGCGGGCAGGGTGTAGACGTACCACTTGTTGCTGCCTCGTTTCCGCATCCGTCGGATGTGGAAACCGAGGAAGTCGAACCCGTGGTCGATGTGGACCACGCGGGTCTTCTCCGGTGACAGCCGTAACCCCATCGGGGCGAGTACTTCTGCCACCTCGTGACGCAACTGCTCGGCGTGTTCTTGGCTGCCCTTCACCACGATGACGAAGTCATCGGCGTAACGGATCAGCCGGTAGGACGCCTTGCCGTGGTCACGGCGCCAGGCCCGCTTTCCGGCCGTGCCCATCTCATGGTCCCAGCGGCGAGCGAACTCGTCATCGAGGACTGATAGGGCAATGTTGGCCAGCAGCGGGGACAAGATCCCGCCCTGTGGGGTGCCGGTGATCATCCCCTCGGTCGTGCCCACCGTGGTGAGCACTCCCGCTTTCAGGAACGCCTTGACCAGCGCGAGCACCCGCTTGTCACCGATCCTGCACCGGAGCCGGTCCATCAAGGCGGTGTGGTCGATCATGTCGAAACACGCCTCAATGTCGGCCTCCAGCACCCACTCATACGATTTGCTCGCGAAGTGGTGGATCTCGGCGACCGCGTCCTGCGCGCGCCGGTTAGGTCTGAACCCATAGGAGCACGACTTGAAGTCGGCCTCGAAGATGGGTTCCAGCACCAGCTTCAAAGCTGCCTGCACCACCCGGTCGGTCACGGTCGGGATGCCCAACTTGCGCAGCTTGCCGCTGGCCTTGGGGATCATCACCTGCCGCACCGGCACCGGCCTGAACTCTCCAGCCCTCAACTGAGCGCGGAGGTTCCGCAGGAACTCCTCCACCCCGACCCCGGAACTGATCCGTGCCACGGAGACACGGTCCACCCCGGGAGTCTTGGACCCCTTGTTCCCAGCGACGCGTTCCCACGCCATCGTCAAGAACGCCGGATCACACACAAGGTTCCACAGGTCATCGAACCGGCGACCACCATCGGTGGCCGCCCAACCATGCAGCTTGGTCTGCATCCTCCGTACCCCCAGATAGGCCCGAGCATCGCCGGGCCACCCGGAGGCGCCGACATTCACCGGCGCGTCTTCGGACATTACATTCACCTTCTTCTGCTTTCTCTCACTGCCGCCCTTCCCCATGTGACCGGCTTTCCCGGCCTCGGAGTACTACGACGGCTCCGCCCCACCCACACCCTTCGGCAGGCAACGCACCTATCCCCCACCAATGCGGGGAGCGGAATGCGGATGGTTCCCACGTTCACTGCTGTTCGGTTGACGGGCGAGGCGTCCGGCTTTACCCCTGCGGCATCGTCGTGGCTACGCCGTAGACCTTCACCACGACCTGCCGGACCCGACACATACCACCGTTCCGACAGTTCCCCACCCGCCACGACCATCAACGACGGCCCCGACAAGCGGTTACGCACCGCAAACCAGCCCCGATCCACCGGGTTAGAGCTGGGCGACGATCAAGAGGCTTTACGACACCGGTTCCTCTCGTACACCTTCCCGTCTTGCTCACCAGACACGGCCCATCCGGTAGTACTGGACCGTCCTGACTTTGTCACGGCTGCTCCCACCCACCCCAGGCGTTCCCCCAGGACAGGCTGCCGTCAGCTTCACCTGGCCGCTACGACGGCCAACCAATGCAGGTCTCCCACCTCCATCCGATACAACAGCGCCTCGTGGCGCACCACGTGCTCATCGACCCCGACGACCTTGACACCGTCCAGGCGGGTCGGGTCCTCGATGAGCAGACGCCGGCCCTCAGCCAGGACCGCGTCGTTGGCGGTGTTCCACGCCACGCCCAGTCCTTCGGCAACTCGGGCCATCGACAGGTGGCCGACGACGATCCCGACCAGACCCCACCGCAGGCCGGCGCGGGAGATCTTGGCCCGCGGCGGCGCCGCAGCGGTGGTGTTCTGACGCCACACGTGCGAGCACTCCTTGCAGCGGTAGCGGCGCACGGTGAGCACCAGCGTGGTAGGGCGCCACCCGAACGGCTCGTGCGCCAACTCCCTGCTCACCGTGTCACGGGGCACGCCCTGGCAGCCGCACCGCCTGCACCGGTCGTCCGGCTCCACGACCCGGCCCGCCAGCACGGACCGGTCAGGCTCGAGCAGTTGGCCGGTGACCTCCAGACCGAGGCCGTCGAGGCGGGTGAAGGTAGTCAGGTCAGGGCGCGTGAAAGGTAGCGTCAGGCACGTCGAGGCCTTCCGGACGGGTTGTGTGAGAACTCCCATCATCGGAAGACCTCGACCCTCACCCTTACACCGACGCGCCGCCCCAGGTCGCACCACAGCTACACCCTCATCTGTGAAGAGCCCGAAAAACAAAGAGGTAGTAGTTGCCCCCACGGAGTGACCACACTAACATGGACATAGTCTGATACGTCCGACGCCACCCTATCGGGAAGGAATCGATTGACGATGACAACGTCCTCCGATCCTTTCGGCGAACTTGACCGCCTCGCATCGAGCCTTCTGCAGGCTCGTCCAGGACAGCGGCTGATGCTGGTCGACTTGTACCGGGAAGCTGACCGTTACATTCTCACCGCCGACCTGCCCGGGGTCGAACCGGAGTCGGTAGACATCGACGTCGGCGGTCAGTTGCTGACCATCCGCGCCCAGCGCACTGCACCCCGCACCGAGGGAGCCAAGTGGCTCGTTCAGGAGCGACCCGCGGGCACCTACCTCCGCCAGTTCAGCATCGGTGAGGGTGTCGACTCAGCCAACGTCTCCGCCTCCCACGACAACGGCGTGCTCAGCCTGGTCATCCCAGTCAGCGAAAAGGCAAAACCCCGCAAGATTCATGTCCTGAGTCAGCACTCGACTCAGGAGCAACGCCCGGCCGGAGACCCATCGACGAGCCAAAGTCAGCAAGACGACAAGCCCCACACCGACATAGAACATGCCACGGATGAAGGGCACGGAACAACCCAACTCCATGCTTCTCGTTCGCGGCACGCGCCGAAAGCAAACAAGGGGCGACCTTTCCCTGATGCCGAACGGCGCAACACCTGTCCATGCAAGACCGGAAGACGGGCATGCACCCAGCCTTCTGGTCTTAGCACGGTGGTTCATCCAGTTTTCACCGAAGGAGTACGCCCATGACCAGCCCCGAGACCCCTCGCAACAACCCTCCGGAGCAGGAGGCTAATGAGTCCTCGCACACCAATGACCCCCGCTGGAAGCAAACGATCGCGCAGTTCCCTGACTACACCAGCGCGCAGGCAGCGGTTGACCGTCTTTCCGACGCCGGCTTTCCCGTGGAAAGAGTGACGATCGTGGGGCTCGACGTTCGTGTTGTCGAGCACGTACTCGGTCGCTTGACAGGAGGAAAAGCTGCGCTAAAGGGCGCAGCCGCTGGAGCATGGTTCGGTGTTCTGCTAGGCCTGCTGTTCGGGCTGTTCGCCCCCGGATTCGGTTGGCTGGCCATCATGATCATCTCGGTCGCCTCTGGCGCAGTTTGGGGCGCTTTGCTTTACTTCCTTGGATACCTGGCTACGGGCGGCCAACGGGACTTCGACTCACTGAAGACCCTTGAGGCGGGCCACTACGAGGTCCAAGTGGAAGCACCATACGCTGCGGAGGCCGCTCGTCTCCTCGCGGACCAGACCGCCAACCCCCGAGACTGAAAAGGCGTGAAGTGAAGCGCCCTGAGTCTGGGGTAGCCGTGTAGGCGCTGGGTGTCGTGCCAGTGCACCCATCCGAGGGTCGCGAGCTCGAGGTCCTCGACCGTCCGCCACGGTCCGGGACGGGCGGGGCCGCGGACGAGTTCGGTCTTGTAGTAGCCGTTCACGGTCTCAGCGAGGGCGTTGATGCTCCTACAGATCGTCAAGTCGATCAGGCCGCGATTTCGAGCTCTCCATTAACGGGCTTGGCGATGGCGTCCGGGGCCGGCAGCAGGCGGAAGAGCTCGCGAGCGAGGTACCGCTTCAGGCACATGATGATCTCCCGCTTCGACATGCCCTCGGCGGTGCGACGGGCCACGTAGTCGATCGTCGGCTGATGCCAGCACATGCGCACGATGACCACGCGATACAGCGCGGCGTTGGCCTGCCGGTTCCCGCCGCGGTGCCCACCTTGTCCACGGCGTTGTGCCGCCCGACGTCCTCCCGCGCCACGAGGAGCTCCCCCGTCGCCGAGTCGAACAGGGCGGCAGCGTGGAGGCCCCCTGTCTTGTTGAAGCCGGCCTGCTCGGAGCGCAGCTTGTCCGGAAGCGAGACGAGCGTCTCCCGGTGACCGCGCACCGGTCGGAGGCCACGTCGAAGCTGGAACTGGTCTCGACCGCCTCGATGCTCGCCTTCCCGCACAGCCCGCAGGAACTGGTCGTGTAGAACGACCGCGTGATGTCGGTGACGGGCGGCCGCACACCGTCGGCGAGCGCGATGTCGAGGATGTTGTAGGTGTTCTCCTCGCCGCCGGTGCCCGGTCCTCCGCAGTGGATCGCGGAGCGGAACTGCTCGCCCTTCGAGATCACTCCCTCCGACACGAGGAAGCCGGCCGCCAGCTCGACGTCGTGGCCCGGCGTTCGCATCGTCACGGTCAGGGGCGCGCCGGCGAGGCGCAACTCGAGGGGCTCCTCGATCACGAGGGTGTCGGCCCGCCTGTCCGGCGTGCCTGCGATGGTGAGCCTCGTGACCGGCCATCTCGTCGTTATGCGACCCATCTGGCCACTGTAACTGCCTTGTGACACCGTAGGCCGGTTCCACCAGCAGACGATGCCGAGCCCGCCTCCGGCCCCGAGATCAGCGCCCGATGTGCCCGTCCGGAAGCTCCACGCGCCGGGGGTCCTGACGGGCTGGCTCGGAGATACGGAAGGGGGCGCGGTCCTCGGACCGCGCCCCCTTCCGTCTGCGACTCAGGACAGCTTCGACAAGACGAGTTCGCGGACCTTCCCAGCGTCGGCCTGACCCCTCATGGCCTTCATGACCTGACCGATCAGGGCACCTGCCGCCTGGACCTTTCCGGAACGGATCTTGTCCGCGACGTCGGGGTTGGCCGCGATCACCTCGTCGACGGCAGCGCTCAGGGCGCCCTCGTCGGAAACCACGACCAGGCCGCGCTTCTCGACCACCTCGGAGGGCTCGCCCTCCCCCGCCAGCACCCCGTCGATGACCTGGCGGGCCAGCTTGTCGTTGACCTTTCCCTCGTCGACCAGCGCCTGCACGCCTGCGACCTGGGCAGGGGTGATGGCCAACTCGTCGAGCTCGACGCCCGCCTCGTTCGCGCGGCGCGCGAGCTCGGTGACCCACCACTTCCGCGCGGAGGCCGGGCTCGCTCCCGCGGCGACGGTGTCCTCGACCATGCCGAGGGCACCGGAGTTGACGACGGCCGCGAAGTCGATGTCGCTGAAGCCCCACTCGCCCTGCAGCCGGGCCCGGCGCTCGGCAGGCGGCTCGGGGAGGGTGGCGCGCAGTTCCTCGACCCAGTCGCGGCTCGGGGCGATCGGCATCAGGTCCGGCTCGGCGAAGTAGCGGTAGTCCTCCGCCTCCTCCTTCGAGCGGCCCGACGAGGTGGTCCCGTCGCTCTCGTGGAAGTGTCGGGTCTCCTGCCTGACCTTCCCGCCGTCGTCGAGGATCGCCGCCTGGCGGGTCATCTCGTAGCGGATGGCCCGCTCGACGGAGCGCAGCGAGTTGACGTTCTTCGTCTCGGTGCGGGTGCCGAGGGTCTCCGAGCCGATCGGCGCGAGCGAGACGTTCGCGTCGCAGCGCAGCGAGCCCTGCTCCATCCGCACGTCCGAGACGCCGAGCGCCTTCATCAGTTCGCGCAGGTGAGCGACATAGGCCTTCGCGACCTCCGGCGCCTTCTCGCCTGCCCCGCGGATCGGCTTGGTGACGATCTCGATCAGGGGCACGCCCGCCCGGTTGTAGTCGATCAGCGAGTAGTCGGCGCCCTGGATGCGGCCGGAGCCGCCGACGTGGGTCGCCTTGCCCGCGTCCTCCTCCATGTGGGCGCGCTCGATCTCGACCCGGTAGGTCTTTCCCTCGACCTCCAGATCGACCCAGCCCTCGAACGCGATCGGCTCGTCGTACTGCGAGGTCTGGAAGTTCTTCGTCATGTCCGGGTAGAAGTAGTTCTTCCTGGCCATCCGGCACCACTGCGCGATCTCACAGTTCAGCGCGAGGCCGATCCGGATCGCGGACTCGACGGCCTTGCCGTTGATCACCGGAAGCGAGCCGGGCAGGCCGAGGCAGACGGGGCACACGTGCGTGTTGGGCTCGCCGCCGAACTCGTTCGCGCAGCCGCAGAACATCTTGGTGTTCGTGTTGAGCTCGACGTGCACCTCAAGGCCCAGGGCGGGCTCGTAGCGAGTCAGCAGCTCGTCGTAGTCGACCGTCGCGCTCATGCGGACACCGCCTTCGATCCATCGATCTGGTTCATCTGGTCAAGCAGCGGGCCGCCCCACTGCGCCTCGAGGGCGCGTTCGAGCACCCCGCCGACGCGGTAGAGCCGCGCGTCCTCCATCGGTGGTGCCATCACCTGGAGCCCGACTGGGAGCCCCTCGGAAAGACCGGCCGGGAAGGAGGCCGAGGCGTTGCCCGCCATGTTGCTCGGGATGGTGCAGAGGTCGGCCAGGTACATGCTCATCGGGTCGGCCGTGCGCTCGCCGATCTTGAACGCGACGGTGGGGGTGGTCGGCGAGATCAGCACGTCGACCTGGCCGAAGGCGTTGTCGAAGTCCTGCTGGATCAGGCTGCGCACCTTCTGCGCCGAGCCGTAGTAGGCGTCGTAGTAACCGGCTGACAGCGCGTAGGTGCCGATGATGATGCGGCGCTTCGCCTCGCGCCCGAAGCCCTCCTCGCGGCTCAGGTTCATCACCTGCTCGGCCGAGGTGGAACCGTCGTCCCCGGCGCGCAGGCCGTAGCGCATACCGTCGAAGCGGGCGAGGTTCGAGCTGAGCTCCGCCGGCTGGATCAGGTAATAGGCGGGCAGCGCGTAGGCGAAGGCCGGGCAGGAGACCTCGACGATCTCGGCGCCTGCCGCGCGGAGTACCTCGACGGCCTCGCGGAACCGCTCGAGGACGCCCGGCTCGTAGCCCTCGCCCTGGAACTCGGTGACAATGCCGATCCGCACGCCTGCGAGGTCATCGGCCTGCGAGGCGGTGAGCAGATCGGGCACCGGCTGGTTGATCGAGGCGGAGTCGTGCGGGTCGTAGCCGCCGATGATCTGCTGCAGGAGGGCCGCGTCCTCGGTGGTGCGGGCAACGGGCCCGGGCTGGTCGAGGCTGGAGGCCATGGCGACCAGCCCGTAGCGCGAGACTCCGCCGTAGGTGGGCTTGACGCCGATGGTGCCGGTGACCGACCCGGGCTGGCGGATCGAGCCGCCCGTGTCGGAGCCGACGGCGATGGGCACCATGTAGGACGACACCGCGGCCGACGAGCCCCCGCCGGAGCCGCCGGGGATCCGGTCGGTGTCCCAGGGGTTGCGGGTGGCACCGAAGTAGGAGGTCTCCGTGGAGGAGCCCATGGCGAACTCGTCCATGTTGGTCTTGCCGACGATGATCAGGCCTGCCTCACGCAGCCGCGTGACGACGGTGGAGTCATAGGGCGGGATCCAGCCGTCGAGCATCTTCGACCCGCAGGTGGTCGGGAAGTCTGTGGTGCAGAAGTTGTCCTTGACGCCGATCGGCACCCCGGCGAGGGGGCCGAGATCCTCGCCCGCTGCGCGTCGGGCGTCGATGGCGCGGGCCTGGGCCAGCGCGGACTCCGCGTCGACCGCGAGGAAGACGTTGAGCGTCGGGTTGAGGGCCTCGATCTGCTCGAGGAAGGCGCGGGTGATCTCCTCCGAGGTGAGTTCGCCTGCGGCCATGGCACGGCCGAGGTCGGCCGCGGAACGCTTCAGGATGCTCATCAGTCCTCGCTCAGGATCCGGGGGACGCGGAAGCGGCCCTCCTCTTTCGCTGGAGCACCCGAGAGGGCCTGCTCCTGGGTGAGCGAGGGGGTGACGACGTCGGCCCGGAACACGTTGACCACCGGCATCGCATGGGTCGCGAGGGGCACATCGGGCCCGGCGACCTCAGAGACGCTTGCGACGGATTCGAGGATGACGTCCAGCTCGGGGGCAAGCTCCGTGCACTCCTGCTCGGTGAGCTGGATGCGGGCCAGAGCGGCCAGGCGAGCCACGTCGTCGGCGGTGAGACCCACTTCGTGCTCCTTGGTTGGTTCGCGCCGCGGTGGCGGCGACGACCATCTTAGGGCCCTGTGCCTGGTCGGCTGTTCCCGTCCCGTCGCCGCCGCCTGTCCGACGGCTCGGTTCCCGCACGACTGACCCGGCGGTTCGTCGCCGGGGAGGCTGTGAGGCGCGGTCGCGTCAGGCCCCGGTGAGCATCAGGTAGAACATGCGCCCGAGGAAGAACAGGCCGACGGCGATGGCCACGACGATGATCGGCACGATGATCCGCTGGATCTTCTTCCACCGCGTGCTCGGCACACCCTTCGGCCCCCAGCTCCCCCGCCCGGCCTGCGCGCGGGTGGGTGCCTGGCCGTTGAGGTTCAGATCGGAGAACACGCGCATGGCGGCAAGTGTAGGTCACGCCCCGAACATCAGCCTCCCCGCGAGGGGCACCATGACCGGACCCTGCGCCCCTTCCGCAGCGGGTGAGATGAGCACTTTCCGGGACTCGTTGCGCGACACGCCGGCGAAACCAGGCCCTCGGACGAACGAGCCCGGGAAGGTGCTCAACGCTCCACAGGCACCGGGCGCTCAGCCGCGGGCCATCGACTCCTCGACGAGCGAGGCGGCCCGGGTGAGCGTCTCCAACTGGGCCATCACGTCGCGCTGCCGCCAACCCGCCATGCCGCAGGCGGTGCCGAGCACGATGCCTGGGTAGAGGTCGACCTGGATGGAGCGCAGCACCCGCAGCGACTCGCGGATCACCTCGTCCACGCCCTGCGGCGCGGCGTCGTCGGTGCGCACGACCCCCAGGTCGACGGTGCGGGCCTCGTCGCACCACTGGGCGAGGTCGTCGAGGTCGATCAGCCGTGAGTCGACGGAGACGCCCTCGAAACCGGCCTTTCGCGCGACGTCCAGCCAGCGCCCCGGGGCGCAGCAGTGCAGCCAGGAGGCCGCCGCGAAGGGGGTCAGCGCCGCGACCAGTTCGGGCCGGTCGACGCGACGATGCCTGGAGAATCCCGACGCGGTGGGGATGGTGCCGTCCGCGACGGCGAGCAGGGCCGGTTCGTCGACCTGGATCGCGATGGTGGCCTCGGGGAGTCGCTTCGTGAGATCGGCGCGCAGTTCCCGGACGCCCTCGTCGAGGGCCTGCGCCAGCTCGCGACGCGCGCCGTGGTCGGCCAGGAGCCGGTCACCGGTCGGCCGCTCGACCGTCGCGGCGAGCGTCCACGGGCCACAGACGCCGATCTTGAGGGTCTGGTCGAAGCCCTGCAGCAGTTCCTCGGTGTCGTCGAGGTCACTGCGCCACTGGGCCTGGGCCTTACGGTGTTCCGCCGTCGAGTGGGAGGTGAGCCGCCACCCCGCCGGCTGCACGTCGAAGCCGAGGCCGGAGATGAGGCCGAGCGCTCGGCCCGTCATCTGTGAGGCGAGTCCCCGCGCGGGCAGCTCCGGAAGGGGCAGGAGCTCGGGGAGCGCCTCTGCCATGGCCGACAGGGCGCCGCGGAAGTCGTCTCCCGGCAGGGAGCCTGCCGCGGTGACGCGCATCAGGCGGCCTCGGCGATCACGGCGCTGCCGACGACGCGGTCGCCGTCGTAGACCACGACCGTCTGGCCAGGCGCGACGCCGGAGGCGGGCTCGTCGAGCGAGACGGTGAGGCCGCCGTCGGTGACCTCGATCGTCGCGTCCTGCGCGAGCCCGTGCGCCCGGTACTGCGCCTTGCCACGCCACGGGCCCTCGACCGGCTCCTGGGTCCAGGTGGTGCGGATGCCACTGAAGCTGCGCACGGCGAGGTCCTCTCGCGAACCGACGACAACGGTGCGCGAGACCGGCTCGATGCTCAGCACGTAGCGCGGCTCTCCAGTGGGGGCCGGGACGCGCAGGTCGAGTCCCTTGCGCTGTCCGACGGTGTAGCGGTGGGTCCCGCGGTGCGTGCCGAGCACAGCACCGACCGAGTCGACGATCTCGCCCGGGGCGTCGTCGAGGTGGCGGGCGAGGAAGCCCTGGGTGTCTCCGTCCGCGATGAAACAGATGTCGTGCGAGTCGGGCTTCTTCGCCACACCGAACCCGAGCGCGCGTGCCTCCTCGCGCACGACCGGCTTCTCGACGTCGAACAGGGGGAAGAGACAGCGCGACAGCTGCGCCTGGTTCAGCATGCCGAGCACGTAGGACTGGTCCTTCGCGTCGTCGGCCGCGCGGTGCAGGGAGACGGTCCCGTCTCCGTGGCGGCGGAGGTCGGCGTAGTGGCCGGTGGCGACGGCGTCGAAGCCGAGAGCGATGCCCCGGTCGAGCACGGCTGCGAACTTGATCTTCTCGTTGCAGCGCAGGCAGGGGTTCGGCGTGCGGCCGGCCCGGTACTCCGAGATGAAGTCCTCGACGACGGCCTCGTGGAACTCCTCGGCGAAGTCCCAGACGTAGAACGGGATGTCGAGCTTGTCCGCCACGCGCCGGGCGTCGTGGGAGTCCTCGAGCGAGCAGCAGCCGCGGGCCCCGGAGCGGTAGGAGGCGGGATTCTTCGACAGGGCGAGATGCACCCCGGTCACGTCGTGCCCCTCGGCGACGAGGCGCGCCGCTGCGACGGCGGAGTCAACCCCGCCCGACATCGCGACAAGTACCCGCACTGCTTCCTCCTCGGCTTTTGGCCGTGCCAGTCTATGTCGCGTCGCCGCTACCTCGCAGCCCCGCTACCCCGCCCCCGCACCGCAGAAGGTCACCCGATCGTCACCGCGTACTCGACACGCCAGTCGTTCTCGTCCGTGCCGGTGGAGGACTGACGCAGCTCGTCCGGTTCGACGCCTGAGGCCTCGCAGAGCTCGGCGAGCGCGATCCACCTCGGGTCGGGCAGCGGGCCACCGCTCAGTCCCTCGAGCTGGTCAGTCCCGTCCGGCGCCCCCTGGAGGAACGCCTCGGTGCGGGCCGGCAGCGTTCCGCAGACCACCTCCAGCCCGTCGACGCTCACGCTCGCGGGGGTCGCGACGGGCCAGGCGAGTCGGAGTCGGAAGGGGCCAGCGGACCCGGTGAGCGGCATGCCCGTCCAGAAGCCACCGACGGGAAGGTTGCCCGACTCCTCGAGCGCCCGGTAGAGGCGACCGAGCAGCGCGCTGGCCTCGTCGTTGGACGCCTCGACGTCCTCGTCGGCCAGCTCGGTCTCCACCTCATGCACGACGGCCGCGAAGTGCGTCGCACCGACCTTCCGGGTCAGGATCTCGGGTTCGCGCGGCGGCTGCTCCGCCGAAAGGGCGAGCGCCAACGCACGGTCCTGCAGTCGACGCTCCTCATCGAGCCGGGCGCGATGGGAGCGCAGCAACTCACCGATCGTGTCCGGCTCGGCGAGCGCCCTCCCGATCGCCTCGAGCGGCATTCCGGCGGCCCTCAACACGCGGATGGTGCGCGCATCGCGCAGCTGGGACGCGCTGTAGCTGCGGTACCCGGTGACCGGATCCACCGCTGCGGGTCGGAGCAGGCCACGTTCGTCGTAGAAGCGCAGGGCCTTGACGCTGAGGCCGGTCGAGCCGGCGAACACGCTGATGCTCATCATGGAAATCATCCTCTCGAAGTGGGACGCGGGTCGTCCTTGACCTCAACGGTGAGGGCTCCAGCAGGTGGAGGGTCAACCCCCGGTTCGCGGACTCACCGACTAGACGTTGCGCGCCTGCTCCACCGCGAGCGAAAGGACTTCTTCAAACCGCTCGATGTCGGCGGCTGTCGTCGTGCGGCCGAGCGAGAACCGCAGCGACTGCGCCGCCTCGTCGGCCGTACGACCCATGGCGAGCAGCACCTCGCTCGGCTGGTGTACCCCCGCCCGGCAGGCCGACCCGACCGAGGCGTGCACGCCGCGCTGGTCGAGCAGGAAGAGCAGGGCGTCCGCCTTGATCCCGTCGAAGGTGGCGTTGACGATGTGCGGCGCGCCGTCCACCGCCGAGTTGAGTCGACCACCGGCGGCCGTCGAAGCTGCCTCGACCCGTGGCTTCAGGGCGCGCAGACGCGCGGCTTCGGCCTCCAACTCCTCGACGGCCAGCCTGGCGGCCCGGGCGAAGGAGGCGGCGAGCGCGACGGCGTTGGTGCCCGAACGCACGCCGCGCTCCTGTCCCCCGCCGAGACCGATCGCGGCAGGAGCCACCGACCGTCGGGCGAGCAGCGCCCCGATGCCGACCGGACCACCGACCTTGTGCGCAGAGAGGCTCATCAGATCCAGCCCGCTCTGCCGGAAATCGACCGGGAGGTGGCCGAGCGCCTGGACGGCGTCGCTGTGCATCCAGGCTCCGGCCCTGACGGCGAGCTTGCGGACCGCCTCGACCGGCTGGACGACGCCCGTCTCATTGTTGACCGCCATCACCGAGACGACGCCGACCCGCTCGTCGATGAGTTCCGCGGCCGCCTCGACGTCGACCACTCCGGTCGCCGTGACGGGGATGACCTCGGCCCCACGCTCGACGGCGCCCGCGACCGCAGGATGCTCGACGGCTGAGATCACGACCCGGCCCCGATCTGCGCGGCGGGCCGACCAGCCGCCGAGGATGGCGATGGAATCGGCCTCAGAACCGCCCGAGGTGAAGATCACCTCGCTCGGGTGTGCGCCGACCGCGGCGGCGAGTTCCTCTCGCGCCTCCTCGAGGGCGGAGCGCGCCCGCTGCCCCGGCCGGTGCAGCGAGGCCGGGTTGCCGACGATCGTCGCCTGCTCGACGAAGGCTTCGACAGCCTCCGAACGCATCGGGGTCGTGGCTGCGTGGTCGAGGTAGACGGACATGCCCCCAACTCTATTGCGGGCTCCGGGCAGGGGCTCCCCGTGCCGTCACGATCTAGAGGCGGCCGGCGAACGGGCGTCCGACACCGTCGAGTCGGGCCCGTGGGGGGCGCTGCTTGCGGGACAGACAAGGGTGGCTCCGGAAACGTCTCCAACACACGCACAGCGAGCCGTCGCGGCGATTTGCCGATCAATGGCACAATTGCGGCGCCCGTCCGACCCCAGAAAGCCGTCATGCAGATCCCAGACACCAGTACCCTCGGCGCCCACGTCACCGACCGCGGAGTCGCGTTCGGCCTCTGGGCACCCCGCGCGACCAAGGTGGAACTGGCCCTCATCGGCGCCCGCAACGAGCAGCACAACCACGACATGCAGCGCGGCGACGACGGCATCTGGAGTGTCGAGGTCGACGGCATCGGCGCGGGTCAGCAGTACGGCTTCCGCGTGCACGGCCCCTGGGACCCGTCCGACGGCTCGCGCTTCAACCCGGCACGGCTGCTGCTCGACCCCTACGCAAGGGCGATCGTCGGAGGCATCGACTTCCGGGGCCCGATCCTCGACCACGTGACGGGCGACCCGTTCACGATCTCCACCGAGGACTCCTTCGGCGCGGTGCCCGTCTCGGTCGTCGTGGCCGACACTGCCCCACCGACGCCGGTCGCCAAGCGCAGGCCGATGTCGGAGACGGTGATCTACGAGACCCATCTGCGGGGGTTCACCAAGCTGCACCCCGAGGTCCCAGAGCATCTGCGGGGTTCCTACCTCGGCATGGCCGATCCGGCCGTGATCGCCTATCTCGTCGATCTCGGCGTCACCGCCGTCGAGTTCCTCCCGCTGCAGCACTTCGTCAGCGAGCCGTTCATCGCGAACAAGGGCCTTCGGAACTACTGGGGCTACAACACGCTCGGCTTCTTCGCACCGCACGCCGCCTACGCCCCGCGCGGCACCGTCGGCAATCAGGTCGCCGACTTCAAGACGATGGTCTCCGCGCTGCACGAGGCGGGCATCGAGGTGCTCCTCGACGTCGTCTACAACCACACCGGCGAGGGCGGCCATGAGGGTCCGACGCTGTCGATGCGCGGCATCGACCACGACGCCTACTACCGGCTGACCAACGACCGGCGCGACGACTACGACGTGACGGGGTGCGGCAACTCGGTCAACACCGCCCACCCGATGGTGCTGCAACTGGTGCTCGACTCGCTGCGCTACTGGGTCACCGAGATGGGCGTCGACGGGTTCCGCTTCGATCTGGCCACGACCCTGATCCGGGACTGGCACCACCACGTCGACCAGAACCATCCGTTCAAGCAGGCCATCGCAGACGATCCGGTGTTCAGGGACGTCAAGATCATCGCCGAGCCCTGGGACATCGGCCCCTACGGCTACCAGGTCGGCGCCTGGGGTCCGGGCTGGAGCGAATGGAACGACCGCTTCCGCGATCACGTGCGTGACTACTGGCGCGGTTCGGTGCACGGCGTGCAGGAGCTCGCCACGCGCCTGGCCGGCTCGCCCGACCTCTTCGACCGCCCCGGTCGCACCCCGCAGGCCAGCGTCAACTTCGTGACCGCGCACGACGGTTTCACCATGCGCGACCTGGTCAGCTACGACGTCAAGCACAACCTGGCCAACGGCGAGGCGAACCGCGACGGCACAGACAACAACCACTCGTGGAACCACGGCTGGGAGGGCGACACGTCTGACCCGCTGATCACCGCGATCCGCCGCAGGCAGGTGCTCAACCTGATGGCGACCCAGATCCTCGCGGCGGGCACGCCCATGCTGACGGCGGGCGACGAGTTCGGCCGGACGCAGAAGGGCAACAACAACGCCTACTGCCAGGATTCGCCCCTCTCGTGGGTCGACTGGACGATCCCCGACCAGTGGCGCGACGTCCGTGACCGGGTGGCCGCGTTGATCGCGCTGCGCCGCGACCATGAGGTGCTGCGCCTCGACGAGTTCGCCCACCACACCGAGGTGCTCGGCGAGGGTGGGGAGAACCTGCAGCGGGTCGACCTCACCTGGATGGACGGCGCCTCGGGGCAGATGGGCGAGGATGCCTGGCACGACGGGTCGCGCCGACTGCTCGGCATGTACGTCTCCGATGAGAAGGAGGCCTTCCTCACCTGGTTCAACTCGGCCTCCGAGCCTGCCCCGGCGACCCTACCGGGGCTGCCATGGGGCCACGGCTTCGAGATCGTGTGGCACAGCGCAGACGACGACGAACTGCCCATACAGAAGACGCTCCCGGCGAGGGCGCCGTTGACCATCCCGGGCCGCAGCGTCGTGGTGATGCGCGTGCTGGTGCCGCAGAGCTCCGAGGAACTGCTGCGCCTCCAGGGTGAGGCCGCGGCTGCGCCGGTGCCGCAGAGCTCCGAGGAACTGCTGCGCGTCCAGGAGGAGGCCGCGGCTGCGCCGGTGCCCAGCGGCGACTGATCGCGGCGCACATCCTCCCGAGCACTGGCGCTCGGCCTGCGCGGATGCGGTCGGTCCCGGCTAGGCTGACCATGTGACCGAGCAGTTCCCAGCCCGAGCCAGCAAGCGCATCGTCCGAACCGAGGGTGGCCTCGGCCGTATCCCTGTCACCGGCGTCCAGCCGGTGCTGGAAGGCGGCGCCTACCCCGTCAAGGCGGTGACGCATGAACGCCTCCTCGTCCAGGCCAACGTCTTCCGCGAGGGCCACGACGCCGTCAACGCGTCCGTGATCCTGACCTCACCGAGCGGCACCCAGCGCCGCATCGACATGACCCAGGTCGAGCCGGTCGGGCTCGACATCTGGCAGGCCCACATCCGCATGGCCGAGCCTGGCGACTGGACCTTCCGCGTCGAGGGCTGGTCCGACCCGTGGGGCACCTGGATCCACCACGCCGAGAAGAAGCTGCCGGTCGGCGTCGACGTCGAACTCGTCCACATGGAGGGCCGCGAGCTGCTCAGCAGGGCTGCCCGCCAGGCCGAGGCGATGCGCGCACCAGGTGCGGCGAGCATGCTCCGCGGGGCGGCAGAACTGCTCGTCGGCGACACCGAGGTCGACGAGATCCTCGAGACCGTGACCTCGGCCCCGATCGCCCGCGCCATGGCCCGCTTCGGTCCGCGCGAGCTCGTCTCCCCCACCCCCGACTACCCCGTGCGCGTCGAGCGCAGGCGCGCTCTGTACTCGTCCTGGTACGAGTTCTTCCCCCGCTCCCAGGGCGCATGGAAGGACGATCAGGGTCACTGGCACTCCGGGACCTTCGCCTCCTCCGTGGAGCGCCTCGAGGCCGCGGCAGGCATGGGCTTCAACGTCGTCTACCTTCCGCCGATCCACCCGATCGGACAGTCCTTCCGCAAGGGCCCGAACAACACGCTCACCCCGGGGCCTGAGGATCCGGGCTCGCCATGGGCGATCGGATCGGCCGACGGCGGACACGACGCCATCCACCCGGATCTCGGCACCATCGACGACTTCGACGCGTTCGTCGCGAAGGCCCGCTCGCTCGACGTCGAGATCGCCATGGACCTCGCGCTGCAGGCCTCGCCCGATCACCCGTGGGTCACCGAACACCCCGAATGGTTCACCACCCGCCTCGACGGGACGATCGCCTACGCGGAGAACCCGCCGAAGAAGTACCAGGACATCTACCCGATCAACTTCGACAACGACCCGGTCGGCATCTACCACGAGGTGCTGCGGATCGTGGAGTACTGGATTTCGCACGGCGTCACGATCTTCCGCGTCGACAACCCGCACACCAAGCCGGTGGAGTTCTGGGACTGGCTGATCGGCCGCGTCAACGAGCGGCACCCCGAGGTGATCTTCCTCGCGGAGGCCTTCACGAAGCCGCAGATGATGGCCGCGCTCGGCAAGATCGGATTCCAGCAGTCCTACACCTACTTCACGTGGCGCAACGTGAAGTGGGAGCTGACCGAGTACCTCACCGAGCTGTCGACGGACATGGCCAACTACTACCGGCCCAACTTCTTCGTCAACACCCCCGACATCAACCCGTTCTTCCTGCAGTCGGGCAACCCGGCGGCCTTCGCGATCCGCGCGATCCTCGCCGCGACGATGTCGCCGTCGTGGGGTGTCTACTCCGGCTACGAGCTGTTCGAGCACGAGCCGCTCGCCCCGGGCAAGGAGGAGTACCTCAACTCCGAGAAGTTCGAGTACCGGCCGCGCGACTACAACGCCCAGCCGAACCTGAACGTGCTGCTCGGACGGCTCAACGAGATCCGTGCGGGGCACCAGTCGCTGCAGCAGCTGCGCGACATCCACTTCCACCACGCCCCGCACGACTCGGTCATCGTCTTCTCGAAGCGCGACGGGGACGACACCGTCCTCGTCGTGTGCTCGCTCGACCCGGAAGGAACCGTCGAGAGCCAGCTCAACCTCGACTTCGACGCCCTCGGTTTCCCGGCCGCGGACAAGGTGTCGGTGCACGACGAGCTGACCGGCGAGGAGTACCTGTGGGGTCGCGAGGCCTTCGTCCGGCTCTACCCGGGCAAGCCGGCCCACATCATGCATGTGACGGTCTCATGAGTGGCGGCGACCTCACGCAGACGCTGTGGGATCTCGCCATCTCGCAGCGCTGGTTCTCGGGCCGCTCGGGTCGTCCGCTGCGCGTCGACCTGGGTGACTGGGCCGCCGAGCCGACGCCGTCCACCCCCGGCCTGAGGCCGGGCTTCCTGGTGGTCGGCTTCGACGACGGGCACGAGGAGACCTATCTGATCCCGCTGCTGTGGCCGCTGGACGGTGACCCCTCCGACGCCACCGACGACGCGGGGATCCTGCTCGACCTGTTGCGCGCCGACGCCCCGGGCTTCGAACGGCTCGCCGAGATTCCCGACGACCTTCCCGCGCGCCGCTTCACCGGTGAGCAGTCCAACACGTCGATCTTCTACGGCGAAGCCCTGCTCGCCAAGGTGTTCCGGCGGATCGAGCCCGGGAGCAACATCGACGTCGAACTGCACCGCGAGCTGCGCGGCAGCGCAGTGGTCGCCGAGCTGTACGGGTCCTGGAACGTCGACGGCACCGACCTCGCCGTGTTCCTCGAGGCTCTGCACGAGCCCACCGACGGCTACGACCTCGCCTGCCGCTTCGCCTCCGAGGGCCGCGACTTCAGCGAGCACGCGACCGCACTGGGGTCGGCGCTGGGCACGGTGCACCGGATCCTCGCCGAGAAGCTTGGCACCGGCAGCGTCCCCGGCGCCGACATCGCCGCGGGGTTCCGGTCGCGCCTCGAGACGGTCGCTTCGGAGTTCGCGGAGCTTCGCCCCTTCGTCCCTGCGGCCGAGCGCGTCTTCGACGAGGTGGCCGACGCTCAGGTGGAGGTCCAGCGCGTCCACGGTGACTGCCATCTCGGGCAGGTGCTGCTCACCGGCGGGCACTGGATCTACGTCGATTTCGAAGGGGAGCCGCTGAAGTCGCTCGAGGAGCGCAGGCGCCCGGATTCGCCGCTGCGTGACGTGGCGGGCATGCTGCGCTCGTTCGGGTACGCGCGGGCCGCGGGCGATGCCGACGACGACTGGCTGACTGCCTGCCGTCGGGCGTTCCTGACCGGGTACGGTCTCGACCCCGACCGGACCGAACCCCTCCTTGCGGGGTACGAGACGGACAAGGCCGGCTACGAGGTCGCCTACGAGGCGCGCTACCGCCCCCACCTCATCCGCGTACCGCTAGATTTTCTCTCAACACTTCCTGAAGGAGCATGACCCATGGCGCACGACCAGTTCGGCGAACTCACCGGCTGGGACCTGGAAGGGTTCCACAACGGAGGTGACACCGAGCTCTGGAAACGACTCGGCTCCCACGTCATCACCGAACAGGGCGATGAGCCCGGTGACGAGGGGAAGGTCGCGGGCGTCCGCTTCGCCGTCTGGGCCCCCAACGCCAAGTCGGTCCAGGTGATCGGCGACTTCAACTGGTGGACGGGCGATCAACTGCAGCTGGTGCCCGGCAGCGGCGTGTGGGCGGGCTTCATCCCCGGCCTCGGCGAGGGGACGCTCTACAAGTACCGGATCGAGACCCAGGAGGGGCACTGGATCGAGAAGGTCGACCCGATGGCCCGCTTCAGCGAGCAGGCCCCGGCCAACGCGTCGATCGTCTACGAGTCGAAGTACATCTGGTCGGATGACGACTGGATGGAGCACCGCCGCAACGGCCGCGCGCACGCCGAGCCGATGAGCGTCTACGAGGTCCACCTGGGCGGCTGGCGCCAGGGCAAGAGCTACCTCGACCTCGCGGAGGAGCTGGTCAGCTACGTCAAGTGGCAGGGCTACACGCACGTCGAGTTCATGCCGCTGGCCGAGCACCCGTTCGCCCCGAGCTGGGGCTACCAGGTCACCGGCTACTTCTCCCCCACGTCGCGTTTCGGCAAGCCCGACGACCTGCGCTACCTGATCGACCGGCTGCACCAGGCGGGCATCGGCGTGATCATGGACTGGGTCCCCGGCCATTTCCCGAAGGACGAGTGGGCCCTCGGCCGGTTCGACGGGACGGCGCTCTACGAGCACGCCGACCCACGCCAGGGCGAGCACATGGACTGGGGAACCTACATCTTCAACTACGGCCGCAACGAGGTGAAGAGCTTCCTGGTCAGCAACGCGCTGTACTGGATCCAGGAGTTCCACATCGACGGCCTGCGCGTCGACGCCGTCGCCTCGATGCTGTACCTCGACTACTCGCGCGAGGAGGGGCAGTGGGTGCCCAACGAGTTCGGCGGCCGCGAGAACCTTGAGGCGATCGACTTCCTGCGCTACGTCAACCGTCACCTGTACGAGCGTGAGCCCGGCGTCGTGATGATCGCCGAGGAGTCCACCAGCTTCCCGGGCGTCACCAAGCCCGTCCACGAGGGCGGCCTCGGCTTCGGCTTCAAGTGGAACATGGGGTGGATGAACGACTCGCTGCGCTACCTGCAGCTCGATCCGATCTACCGGCAGTACGAGCACAACCTGCTCACCTTCGCGATGGTCTACCAGTACTCCGAGAACTTCGTGCTCCCGATCAGCCACGACGAGGTCGTGCACGGCAAGGGCTCGATGATCAACAAGGTGCCGCAGGACGACTGGCGCAAGTTCGCCACGCTGCGCGCCTTCTACTCCTACATGTGGAGCTTCCCCGGCAAGCAGCTGGTCTTCATGGGCTGCGAGTTCGGTCAGCGGCCGGAGTTCAACGAGGCCGCGAGCCTCGAGTGGTGGGTCTCCGAGCTGTGGGGCCACGGCGGCCTGCAGCGGCTGTTCCGCGACCTGAACCACATCTACCGCGACAACGCCCCGCTGTACGAGCTGGACAACGACCCGTCGGGGTTCACCTGGATCAACGCCGACGACGCCGCCCACGACACCCTCAGCTGGGTGCGTCACGACACGCACGGCAACCACATCGCCTGCGTCACGAACTTCTCTCCGGAGCCGCTCGTGGACTACGAGATCGGCCTTCCCGAGGCGGGTGCGTGGGAGGAGATCCTGAACACCGACGCCCCCATCTACGACGGGTCCGGCGAGTTCGGCAACCTCGGCGAGGTCAACGCCGTCGCCGAGCCGTGGGGCCATTTCCCGGCACGCGCCCGCGTGGCCGTACCGCCGCTCGGCTCGATCTGGCTGCGACGTAACCTTGGCTCGTGACTGACTTCCAGGTACACGTCGACGTCAAGGGCAGCGTCGGGACGCTCCGTTGGGCTGAACAGCGGGTCGACATCGAGACGCTGCAGCGCGCCGTCTCGCTCGCTGCAGACGACGTCCTGATCGCCCGTGGCCTCCGGCGCCTTCAGGTCGAACTGCCCGACTGGGACAGCGCCGCCCGCACGGCGCTGCACCGGGCGGGCTTCAGGCTCGAGGGTCGGCTTCGTTCGGCCATCGAGCCCAACCCCGGCGAATACCACGACGTCCTCGTCTACTCCCGGCTGGCGACGGACACGGTCTACGGCACCCACGCGATGTCGGGCGTGCTGAACTCGATCCTCCCCTCCAAGCGTGTGATCGCCCACGTGCTGTTCCGAGACGAGACCGGACGGGTGCTCCTGTTGGAGACCACCTACAAGCCCGACTGGGAGCTGCCAGGTGGCGTCGCCGAGGAGGGCGAGGCCCCGCGGGCGGCCGCCGAGCGCGAGGTGCGTGAGGAGGTCGGCCTCGGCGTGGAGCTGGGCCAGCCGCTGATCACCGACTGGATGCCTCCCTACCTCGGCTGGTCCGACGCGATCGAGTTCATCTTCGACGGCGGCGTCCTCGACGCGGTCACGGCCGCCACGCTCGCGCCGACCGACAAGGAGATTGCGGCGGTGCACTGGGTCGAGCCGTCCGCGGTCGAGCAGCACGTCACCGAACTCTCCGCCCGCCGGATCGCCCTGATGCTCGACGGCGGCCGAGGCCACACCGAGGCCGGCCACCTAGGCTGACCGTCTCGGCGCAAGTAGCGTCTCATCGTCCAAGGGGATCGGGCACCAGGGAGGGCCATCGCGGCACCGCCCGGACGCGGGAATCGGCACCGGCCACCAGTTTCACTAGAGTGGACGGCGTGCAGCAACGATCCGATCTCGCCCTGCCCGCCTCCACCTACCGACTGCAGCTGAACGAGGGTTTCACCTTCGACGACGCCGTTGCCCAGGTGCCCTACCTCGCAGAGCTCGGCGTCAGCCACATCTTCTGCTCGCCGATCCTGCAGGCCGCACCGGGCTCGATGCACGGCTACGACGTCGTCGACCACACCCGCATCTCCGAGGAGTGCGGCGGCGAGGAGGGCTTTCGGAGGCTGGCCGAGGTCGCTCACGCCCACGGGCTGGGGATCATCGTCGACGTCGTGCCGAACCACATGGCCGTCCCCACTCCCCTGTGGCGCAACCACGCGCTGTGGGAGGCGCTGCGCGACGGCGCGGAGTCGCGTTACGCGAACTGGTTCGACATGGACCTCACCTCGACCCGTGCCGTCCTGATGCCGGTGCTCGGCAGCCGGATCGGCGACGAACTGGCAGCTGGAAACATCCGGGTCGAGGAGCGTGACATCGACGGGCGCACGGAGCGTGTCGTCACCTACTTCGACCACGTGTTCCCGATCCGCCCCGGCACCGAGGATCTCCCGCTCGACCAACTGCTCGAGCGCCAGTGGTACCGGCTGGCCTACTGGAAGGTCGCCAACGAGGAACTCAACTACCGCCGCTTCTTCGACGTCGACACCCTCGCAGCGGTCCGGGTCGAGGACGACGAGGTCTTCGACGCCACCCACAAGCTGCTGATCCAGCTCTTCGACGAGGGGCTGATCGACGGCTTCAGGATCGACCACCCCGACGGCCTTGCCACCCCTCGCGGGTATCTGCAGCGCCTCCAGCGCGCCACCGGCGGCGCCTGGGTCGTCGTCGAGAAGATCCTCGAACCCCACGAGCAGCTGCCCGACGGCTCTCGGTGCGCCGGAACGACCGGCTACGATGCCCTGCTCCGGGTCGAGGGCCTCTTCCACGACCCGAACCAGCTCCCCACCCTCAACGAGATCTGGGACCGGATCGCCGACGAGGGCTGGTTCGGACAGGTGCTGCACGCCGCGAAGGAAGAGGTGGTGCGCTCCATGCTGTTCACCGAGGTGAACCGGCTCACCTCGATCGCGGTGGCGATCTGCGCCGCCGACATCCGGCTCTTCGACCACACGCGCCGCGAGCTTGGCCGCACCATCGCCGCGTTGCTCGTCCAGATGGACCGCTACCGCGCCTACGTCGAGCCGGGCATCGCCACCCCGGACGCCGAGCGTCAGGTGATCCTCGACGCGGCGGACCGGGTGCGCCCAGAGCTGGACGAGGACGAGTCCTCGACCCTCGCGCTGATCGTCCGGCTCGCCCTCGGCGATTCGCCCACGGGAGGCGGCGGCGGCGCCGAGACCCTCCCCAGCGTGACGAGGCACCCGGTGACGACCGAGCTTCCCGACACCGTCATGGACGAGGCGGCGCTGCGCGCCGAGTTCATGATCCGGTTCGCCCAGACCTGCGGCCCCGTGATGGCCAAGTCGAAGGAGGACACCGCGTTCTACCGGTGGAACCGGTTCGTCGCCGTCAACGAGGTCGGGAGCGAGCCGACCATCGTCGGCATCTCCCAGGACGCGTTCCACGACTTCTGCAGGCAGATCTCGGCGACCTGGCCCTCCACCATGACCACCCTCTCGACGCACGACACCAAGCGTTCGGAGGACGTGCGGGCCCGCCTGTCTGCGATGCTCGAACACGCCCGCGACTGGGAGTCGTGCCTGGGCGAACTGCGTGCCGCAACCGAGGAGGCCCGCTCCCCGCTGGTCGACGGCGCCACCGAGCTGCTGCTCTGGCAGACCCTGCTGGCGACGTGGCGGCTGCCCGGAACCCTCGCCGGGGCCGAGCCCATCTCGCACGAGCGGCTCGCGGGCTATCTGACAAAGGCGATGCGGGAGGCCAAGAACCACACCACGTGGACCGCACCCGACGCCGCCTACGAGGAGGCGGTGATCGCGCTGGCGGACGCGGCACTTGCCGACGAGCGGGTCGCCGCCGCGCTCGACTCGTTCGTCGAGCTCACCTACGAGTCGCTCCGGGCCGGGGTGCTCGGCTCGAAGCTGATCCAGCTCACCATGCCGGGCGTGCCCGACGTCTACCAGGGCACCGAGCTGATCGACCTGTCGCTCGTCGATCCCGACAACCGGCGGCCGGTCGACTACGCGCATCGCGCCGACCTGCTCAGAAGCGCGGACGCAGCCCCCGCCTCGCTGGACGCGCAGAAGCTGCTCGTGGTCTCCCGGGCGCTGCGTCTGCGCGCGGAGCATCCCTACGCGTTCCGTGGCGAGGCCGCGACCTACTCCCCCGTCGCGACCACAACCGGTCAGGCGGTCGCGTTCGCGCGCGGCACCGCTGAGGCCGACTCCCCGGTCGCGATCACCGTCGCGACCCGCCTCGGCTCGCAGTTGGCCGAGCGAGGCGGCTGGGGCGAGCACCAGATCATCCTCCCGGAAGGGACCTGGGTCGACGTGTTGTCCGGACGCGAGTTCCGAGGCGGCGCCGTCGAACTTGCCGAGATGCTTGCCGACCTGCCCGTCGCCCTCCTGCGGGCCGCGTCGTGAGGCCGGGCGAGGTCTGGGCGCCCGATGCCGCCGAGCTGGCGATCCGGCTCGGCGACGGGTCGCGGCTCGCCATGCGCAGGGGCGACGACGGCAGGTGGAGCCCCGAGCGGGACCTGGAGCCGGGTGAGCGCTACGGCTTCATCGTCGACGGCGAGGGCCCGTTCCCGGATCCACGCTCGCTCAGCCTCCCCGACGGGGTGCACGGGTTGAGCCGGGTCGTCGACCCTGCCGTGTTCACCCGCGAGGTCGACTGGGGCGGCCGCCCGGTGCGGGGCACGGTCATCTACGAGCTGCACGTCGGCACGTTCACGCACGAGGGGACCCTCGACGCGGCGGTCGACCGGCTCGACGACCTCGTCGCGCTCGGCATCGACACGGTGGAGCTGATGCCCGTCAGCGCCTTCGCAGGCATGCGCGGATGGGGGATACGACGGTGTCGCGCCCTGGTCGGTGCACCAGGTCTACGGCGGCCCGGAGGCACTCGTCCGGTTCGTCGACGCCGCCCACGCCCGGGGGCTGGCGGTTGTCCTGGACGTGGTGCACAACCACCTCGGTCCGGAGGGCGCGTACGTGTCGAAGTTCGGCCCGTACTTCACGGCAAGGCACCAGACGCCGTGGGGAGACGGGATCAACCTCGACGACACAGGCTCCGCGGAGGTCCGCGACTACCTGATCGGCTCGGCCCGCCACTTCCTGGTCGACGTCGGCCTTGACGGCCTGCGGCTCGACGCCGTGCACGCCCTCGTCGACGCCTCCGAGACCCACTTCCTGCGGGAACTCTCGACGGCGACCCGCGCCTGGTCGGTCGAGGCCGGCCGCCCGCTGACGCTCATCGCCGAGTCCGATCTCAACCAGCCCGCGATGGTGATGCCCGTCGGCACGGAGCCGGAGGCCTGTGGGATGGATGCCCAGTGGGCTGACGACATCCACCACGCGCTGCACGCCTTCTTCGGGCGCGAGACGACCGGCTACTACTCGGACTTCGGCGACGCGCGGGAGTTGGCGAAGGCCCTGACAAGGGTGTTCGTGCACGACGGCGGATTCTCCAGTTTCCGCGGCACCGACTGGGGCGCCCCGGTCGACCCGGACAGCCCCTACTACGACGGACACTCCTTCGTGGCTTTCCTGCAGGACCACGACCAGGTCGGCAACCGGGCGGTTGGCGACCGGTTCGCCCAGCACGCCGGCCCGGGCGACCAGGCCGCGGCGGCCGCGCTCTATCTGCTGGCGGCAAACACCCCGATGCTGTTCATGGGTGAGGAATGGGCGGCGAGTTCGCCCTTCCCGTTCTTCAGCGAGCTCGGGCCGGAGCTCGGCCCCCACGTGACGACGGGCCGCGCCCGCGAGTTCGCGGCGATGGGCTGGGTCGAGGCGCCCCCCGATCCGCAGGCCCGGGAGACATTCGACTCGGCGAAGCTGCTCTGGCAGGAGCGCGGCGAGGGCGAGCACGCGAGGATGCTCGCCTGGTACAGCACGCTGATCGGGCTGCGCCGAGCCCATCGCGAGCTGCGCGATCCGCGCCTCGGCGACGTCGAGGTGGAGATCGTCGATCCCGACACCGTCACGATGCGTCGTGGGCCGTACCTGGTCGCGGCGACGCGCGCCGGCTCGAGGGTGCGGGTGGGCCATGGCACGGAGGTCGTCGCCGCCTGGGATCCGGTTCAGCTGGAGGACGGCGTGCTGACGCTTCCCGGCGCCGGTGCCGCGGTGCTCCTGCTGCCGACCGGCTGATTACTTGAGTACTTTCCCGGGTTCGTTCGCGATGGCAACGATCACATCCGTTCCCTGACACAACGAACCCCGGAAAGTGCTCATCTGCCACTGACGACGCGACCCACCCGGGGCGGCCGGGCGGAAGGACGCGCCGTCGGATCAGAACAGGACGCTGGCCAGGCGGCGACGCGCCTTGAGCACGACGGGCTCGGTGCGACCGGCGATCTCGAACAGCTCGAGGAGGCGCAGCCGGATGGGGTCCCGGTCCTCGGGCGCGACCTCCGCGACCAGTCCGAGGAGGCGGTCGAAGGCCTCCTCGTAGCGGCCGTTGATCACCTCGAGGTCGGCCGCGTCGAACTGGGCCTGGACGTCGTCGGGCCTCTCGGCGGCGGCCGCGACGATGGCCTCGGGGTCGAAGCTCATGCTGCGCTGCAGGAGGGCGGCCTGGGCACGACCCGCGATCACCTCCGGATCGCTCGGGGTCTCCTTGAGCAGGACGTCGAACTCCTCGACCGCTTTCGCGAAGTCACCGGCTTCGAGAGCAGCGTCGGCCTTCTCGAAGCGCGGGTTGACGGGGGCCGCCGCGGGATCGTCGGAGAGCGCGGCGCCCGAGACGGGCTGGGCGCGCCCCGTCATCCCGTTGGCGATGGCGAGCTGGGCGACCTGGTCGAGCAGTGCCCCGATCTCCTCTTCCGACCTGGTCCCCTGGAACAGCGGCGCCATCTGGCCGCCGATGAGGGCGACGACGGTGGGAACGGCCTGGACACCGAGCGCCTGGGCGAGCCGGGGCTCGGCGTCGACGTCGACCCGGGCCAGGAGGTAGCGGCCACCTGCGGCGTTGACGAGATCGGCGAGCGCCGCGGAGACGTTCTGGCCCGCGGGGTCGCGCGGCGAGTGGAATTCCAGGATCACTGGGTGCTGCAGCGAGAGGTTGGCCACCGACTCGAAGTCGGCCTCGCTGACGCTCGTGACGAACCCCCCACTCGCGGTGGGGGCGCTGGCATTGGCGAGCGCGGAGAGGTCTACTGCGCCGGGACGGCTGAAGTTGGCATCGGTCATGGGATCTATCTTGGCCGCCCCGGGCCGCCCCTTCAACCAACGGCAATAGGATGGACCCCATGGCACACGAGCGCGCCGGCCAGCCGGCACAAGAATCCGATCTGATCAACGTCGACAAGGTCATCTCGGCCTACTACGACCTCGTTCCAGACCCGACCAACCCGGACCAGAAGGTCGTGTTCGGCACCTCGGGCCACCGCGGCTCCAGCCTCGACACCGCGTTCAACCAGGCCCACATCGCCGCGACCACGCAGGCGATCGTGGAGTACCGCGCAGCCCAGGGCACCAACGGCCCGCTGTTCATCGGCAAGGACACCCACGCCCTGTCCTCCCCCGCCTGGAAGACGGCGATCGAGGTCCTGCACGCCAACGGCGTCGAGGTGCTCGCCGAGCGTGAGGACGAGTACACGCCCACCCCGGCCGTCTCCCGCGCGATCATCCGCTACAACCGCGACCACGACGTCCCGGCGGACGGCATCGTCGTCACTCCCTCTCACAACCCGCCGCGCGACGGAGGGTTCAAGTACAACCCACCGAACGGCGGACCCGCCGACACCGACGCCACCCGGGTGATCGCCGCACGCGCAAATGAACTGCTCGGCGACTACCACTCGATCAGGCGCTCCCCGTACGAGCAGATCGCAGGCGAGATCACCCGCTACGACTACAAGACCCCCTACTGCAACGAGCTCACCCAGGTGCTCAACCTCGATGCCATCCGCAACTCGGGGCTGCGCCACGGCGCCGACCCGATGGGCGGCGCGTCGGTCCAGTACTGGCAGTTCCTCGCCGAACAGGGCCTCCCGATCGAGGTCGTCAACCCCGTCGTCGACCCCACCTGGCGGTTCATGACGCTCGACACCGACGGCAAGATCCGGATGGACTGCTCCTCGCCCAACGCCATGGCCTCCCTCGTCCAGCAGCGCGGGGCCTACTCCCTCGCCACCGGCAACGACGCCGACTCCGACCGGCACGGGATCGTGACCCCCGACGCCGGGCTGATGAATCCGAACGCCTACCTTGCGGTGGCGATCAACTACCTGTTCGCCAACCGGCCAGGCTGGGCCCCCGAGGCCGGCGTCGGCAAGACGCTCGTGTCGTCGTCGCTGATCGACAAGGTCGCCGCGAAGCTCGGCCGCCGCCTCGTCGAGGTGCCGGTCGGCTTCAAGTGGTTCGTCCCCGGCCTGACCGACGGCTCCATCGGCTTCGGCGGCGAGGAGTCCGCCGGCGCCTCCTTCCTGACCATGGCGGGCACCACCTGGACGACGGACAAGGACGGCATCCTGCTCGCCCTGCTCGCCTCCGAGATTCTCGCGGTCACCGGCAAGACCCCGAGCCAGCACTACGCGGAGCTCGAGGCCGAGTTCGGGAAGTCGTACTACGCCCGCGTGGATGCAGATGCCGACCGCGAGCAGAAGGCCCGCCTCGCCCAGCTGAGCTCCGACGACGTCACGGTCGACGAGCTGGCAGGCGAGCCGATCACCGCCGTCCTGTCCCACGCCCCCGGCAACGGGGCCGCCATCGGCGGCATCAAGGTGACCACAGAGAACGCGTGGTTCGCGGCCCGTCCGTCCGGGACCGAGGACAAGTACAAGATCTACGCCGAGTCACTCAAGAGCGCGGAACACCTCGCTCAGGTGCAGTCGGCGGCCAAGACGCTGGTCGACGCGGCGCTCACCCCTGGTAACCGAGCGTGATAACGCATGCCTGACAGAACGATAGAACCACAGGATGCCCTCCAACTCATTGACCGCCAAGAGTCCCAACTCTGGGAACAGAAATCGGCTTCCGATCGCGGCGCGGCCATTCAGAAGATTGGCGTGGCACTTGCCAACACAGATGGTGGCGAGTTCATTGTAGGAATTGAAGACGTCCGTCGCGGCCACGGGCTCGATCGATGGCAAGGATTCTCCTGCATCGAGGCCGCAAACGTCGTCCACCAAGCCCTCGCACGTGACGCATCCCCTCCCCTTCCTTACGAAGTGGAACACCTCGAGATTGCTGGCGAGGAATCGCGCGGGATCGCGGTCTTGGTCAAGATCGAGAAGTCGTCGGACGTTCACTTTACCGCAACGAGTCAGGCTTTCGTCCGCCGAGGCGCCAGCTCCAACCTAATCCTCGGCCAACAGATCGCAGACTTGCAACTTTCAAAAGGAGCAAAGAGTTTCGAAGATCAACTCCTTTCAGAATACTCGGTCGAGGACCTTGCGCGCGAGCCCGAACTTCAGCATTTTCTGGACTCGTACTCACCGCAAATGAACCCCACTGAGTTCGCCCGCCGAGAACGCCTCGTAGCCCGGGATTCTGGCTGCTGCCGTGTCGCCGCCGCCATTCTGTTTGCGGACTCTCCGTCTGCCGTCTCACCGCGCCGCTGTGCAATCAAGGTTGCGCGCTATAACACATCACGCGAGGCGCACCGCGATCATCTCGCCTTCCCCCCGCTCACGATCGAAGGCCCTGCCAGGCTTGCCATAGAACGGTCCCTAGAGGAGACAACCAGGATTATCGAGTCTGTCCACTACCTCGGGCCCGACGGCTCACCCCGCGCTATCCATTACCCGCCCGAGGCCCTTAAGGAAATCGTCGTCAACGCCGTTATTCACAGGGACTACAACATGTCTGATGACGTCCATATCTTCATATTCGACAATCGAGTTGAAGTCAGGAGCCCGGGGGGCCTGCCAGGTCACATGACTCTCGACTTGCTCTTCTCTGAGCGCGCTTCGCGCAACCCGAAGATCCTTCGACTCTTGAATAGATACCCTGACCCACTCAACCAGGATGTCGGCGAGGGCCTAAAGACTGCACGAGCCAAGATGCTGGAGGCCAAACTGAAAGAGCCCCGATTTGACGTGTCGGGCAACTACTTCACAGCCACTCTTCCTCACGAGCGCTTAGCACGTCCGGAGGAAATCGTCCTCGAATACCTGGAAACGCATGATGAGATCACCAATGCGATCGCCCGCGGGCTCACGGGAATCCAGTCAGAGAACACAATGAAAGAGGTGTTCTACCACCTTCGGAACTTGAGGAAGCTCGAACGCGTTCCCGAAAAGCATGGCAACAAGGCAGCGTGGAGAACGCCCACTACCTCGCCAGATCAGCCGGAGCTCGACATTCTCTAGCCTACGCGCGCAAGGACCCCCTCAGGTGCCGTCCTCGTCGTCGTCGTCGTTCGACCAGCGCTCGACCTTCATGGTCTGACGCAGGCCGGACAGCTGGATGACCCGCTGGATGGTCAGGTCGCGACGCTCGGGGTCTCCGACGAAGCGGATGTCGCGGAGCCCCTGGTCCTGGGCGGCCGACTCGAACACGAAGTGGCCGTACCCGAAGACCATGCCGAGGAAGGGTCGCGTCATGGAGATGTCGAGGATCCGGGTCATGGGCATGGTCGCCAGGTGCGTGGTGAAGACCCCGTGCACGCGGAACACCCGCATGTTGGTGATCACGAACCGGTCCATGTAGGCAAGGTGCACCTTCCACACCCCGATGAACAGAGCGGCCAGGCCGAGGAGCATCGGAACCCAGAAGAGCCCCTTCGCCCAGATCATGGCGAGGAAGAGCGGAATGCACAGCGCGATCAGGCAGTACCACCAGATGGTCGCGGCCCAGTGCTTGCGGACCTCGTCGATGACGACCTCGCCCTCGACGGCCAGCAGGTGCGCCTCGACATCGGGCTCGAGGAATCGGCCCAGGAGGCTCACGACGGGTTACCCCGCGAGCGAGGTGAAGAAGCGTCCGATCGACTCGAAGGCACCGAGGAAGGTGCGCACGGCCTCAGCCGCCGCCTCCGGTCGTGTGAACAGATAGAACAACACGAACGCGACGACGAGCACCAGCAGGATCTTCTTGATCCAATTACCCACGACTGTCCTCCTCGCGTAGTTCGACCCCAAGTCTGCACGACCCGTGGCCCCCTCCCGCGCGCGACGCGCCGGAAACCGCACGGCCGATCCTGCACGCACCTGATCCGACCCCCGCCCTGTGCGGCAGAAACCCGTGTGGGAAGCTGGAGCCATGGAGAATTCTGATCTGTTCATCTGCATCGATCACGTCGGTCTCGCCGTCCCTGACCTGGACGAGGCCGTCAAGTTCCACAGCGAGGTCTTCGGGTGGCGCGAGCTCCACCGCGAGGTCAACGAAGAGCAGGGCGTCGCAGAGGCCATGATCGGCACCGGCGAGCAGGGAGTGGAGAACGCGAAGATCCAGCTGCTGGCCCCGCTGAACGAGAACTCGACGATCGCGAAGTTCATCGACAAGAACGGCCCCGGCATCCAGCAGCTGGCCTACCGGGTGGCCGACCTTGACCACGTCTCCGAGGTGCTGCGCGAGCGCGGCCTGCGTCTGCTGTACCCCGAGGCCAAGCGCGGCACGGCTGGTTCGCGGATCAACTTCGTGCATCCCAAGGACGCCCGCGGCGTGCTCCTCGAGCTAGTGGAGCTGCCGAAGGACGCGGCCGAGCACTGATCGGCCCGCACGACCACGCATGAGGGTGGGATGGCTTGCGCCGTCCCACCCTCTGCCGTGTTTCCACCCCCGCACTGGCGCCGGAAGCGACTAGGCTCGGGGCCAAGGACACCCGAAAGGACCGCATGGTGACTGACTCGACACGCGACCTGGAAACGGAAGAGACCGGACTCAATCTCTTCGACGACAGCGCCTCCGCAGCCGGGAGCTTTCCCCACGCCATGCTGGGCTACGACAAGCACTCGGTGGACAGCTACGTCCGCGAGGTCGAGGCAAAGGTCAGCCAGCTGAAGCTGCAGCTACGCGACTCCAGCCGCGAGATCCAGTACGTCCGCTCGGAAGTGGGGACGACCGACTTCACCCGTCTCGGCGCCCATGCCACGGGCCTGCTCAAGGCGGCTGAGGCGCAGGCCGGCGACATCGTCGACCGCGCGGAGCACGAGGCCGAGCGGATCAAGACAGAGGCCAGGCGCTCCGCGGCAACGCTTCGTGAATCGGCGCGGCAGGAGGCCGACGACGTCAGGCTGACCGGGCTCGCAGGCCTGCGCCAGCTTCGTCAGGAGCAGGCCGATGCGGGAGCCTCGGCGCTCGAGAAGGCCCGCCGTGACGCCGAGATGACGGTGGCAGACGCGAAGCAGCGTGCCAACTCGATCGTGGAGGCGGCAAACACCAAGGCCGACGCCCTGCTCGAGACGGCCCGCGTCGAGGCACAGCGGAGGGTCCAGGAGGCCGAGCGCAAGGCGTCGGAGGTGCTAGCCACTGCCCAGAAGACGGCCGAAGACTCCCTCGCCAAGAGCGTCGCTACCGCGAAGGCCGCGGAGGACTCGATCACCGCACGCCTCGCCCAGGCCGACAAGGACGCCGAGGAGGCGGCACAGCGCGCACTCGAGGCACGCAAGGAGGCCGACACGATCAGGGCAGAGGCGGTCAGGCAGGCCGAGGAGACCCGGCTCGCCGCCACCCGCGAGAGCGAGGACACCCTTTCGATCATGCGCAAGCGGGCGAGCCAGCAGGAGGCCGACCTCGAGGAGCGCATCGCCTGGCGCAAGGAGCAGCTCGAACGCGAGATCGCCTCGCTCGAGGTCCGCCGGGTCAACGCCATCGGCCAGCTCAACAACCTGCGTGCGCTTGCAGAGGAGTCCGACCAGCAGTTCGCAGACGAACCCACCACCGTGATCACCCGCAACGAGGGGCAGTGACCGACTCAGAAGAACCCTCCCTCCCCGAGGAGGAAACTCCCACCAGGAAGCCGAAGCAGCGGCCCCGCATCCGTGGGGCCGCCAGCGCACTCGGGTCCGCAGCGAAGCGGGCTGGCGCCTTCCTGCAGCCGACACCCCGCGAGGTGCTCATACCCGTCCCCCCCGCCGAGCCGCTTCCTGCCGAGCAGAAGCAGCGCTCCCCCTTCGTCGTCGGTTTCCTCGGCGCGGCAGGCGTGCTGGTGGCTCTCGCGCTGGCGCAGGCCATCCTGACCGTGCAGAGCGTCCTGATCCTCGTCGTCCTCGCCATGTTCCTGGCACTGGGCCTGAACCCCGCCGTCGAGTTCTTCACGAGACGTCGGGTCCCGCGCGGCTTCGCCGTCACGATCGTGACCCTGCTCGCGCTCGCGGTGATCGCCCTCGGGCTGACCGCCCTGGTGCCCGTGATGACGGAGCAGGCCACGCGCCTCTCGAGAAACCTGCCTGGTCTGCTGCAGAACCTGGCCCAACACCCCCAGCTCCGCGAGTTCGAGGAGCGCTACAAGATTGTCGAGAAGATCGAGGGCTTCCTCGGCTCGGGTGACCTGATCAACAACCTGTTCGGCGGGCTCCTCGGTGCGGGGAAGATCGTGGCGAACATGGTCTTCTCCCTGATCGTGACGCTCGTGCTCACGATCTACTTCCTCGCCTCGCTTCCGGCGATCAAGGACACCATCTACGCGCTGGCGCCCGCGAGCAGGCGCCCCCGGGCCAGGTATCTGGCAGACGAGATCTTCCGCGGGGTCTCCGGCTACATCACCGGCATGTTCGTGATCGTCTCGGTCGCCTCGGTGTGTGCCTTCATCTTCATGAACTTCGCGGGCCTCGGCTCCTACTCCTTGGCCCTCGCCTTCGTCGTCGCCCTCTTCTGCTTCATCCCGCTGGTCGGCTCGTCGTTGGCGATGGTGTCGGTCGCCCTTGTCGGCTTCGCCGTCGAGCCGACGATCGGCATCGCCACCATCATCTACTTCCTGATCTACCAGCAGTTCGACGCCTATGTGCTGTACCCCAACGTCATGAAGCGCACCGTGAAGGTGCCGGGGGCCCTCGTGGTGCTGTCGGCGATCATCGGCGGCATGCTGTTCGGCGTCATCGGCGCCGTGATCGCCATCCCCACCACCGCGGCGGTGCTCCTGTTGTACCGGGAGATGGTGCGTCCCGCTTTGGACGCTTCGTAGCGGCGAAGGTAGGTTGTTGGGGTGCGTTTGGTGATTGCTCGGTGCCAGGTCGACTATGTCGGCAGGCTGACGGCCCATCTTCCGATGGCGACCCGTCTGATTCTGGTCAAGGCCGACGGATCGGTTTCCGTCCATGCCGACGACAGGGCGTACAAGCCGCTCAACTGGATGAGCCCTCCCTGCACCATGAGCGTCAGCGAACCCGACGTCGAGGCCGCCGAAGCACTCGGCGTGACCGAGGTGTGGCAGGTGCGCTCGAAGGACGGAGACACGCTGCAGATCTCGCTCGCCGAGGTGCTGCACGACACGGCCCACGAGCTCGGCATCGATCCCGGCCTCCAGAAGGACGGCGTCGAGGCACACCTGCAGGCGCTGCTGGCGGAGCATCCCGCGACCCTTGGTGACGGGCTTGCCCTTGTGCAGCGCGAGTACCTGACGCCGATCGGACCGGTCGACCTCCTCCTGCGCGACGCCGCAGGCGACTACGTCGCCGTCGAGGTGAAGCGTCGCGGTGAGATCGACGGCGTCGAGCAGTTGACCCGCTATCTCGACCTGATGAACCGCGATCCGGCCCTTTCGCCGGTGCGCGGCATCTTCGCGGGGCAGCAGATCAAGCCGCAGGCCCGCACCCTCGCCTCGGACCGCGGCATCGAGTGGCGCCTCATCGACTACGACGCGCTGCGCGGCATGGACAACGCCGACGAGCGGCTCTTCTAGGCGAGCGCTGATGGTGAACCGGCGTCGACAGTCCAAGCATCTCCGCGCTCCCCGGCCGCTGCTCGCGGGCGGGTCGCAGAGCAGGGTGCAGAGGCGCGGCGTCGACTACATCGTGCGCAACGTGCCTGCCCAGCGCTCCGAGAAGGAGTACCGCTGCCCCGGGTGCTCCCAGCGGGTGGCCCCTGGGACGGCGCACGTCGTGGTGTGGCCGGCGACACCGCCGCTCGGCAACGAATCCGGTCTCGAGGTGCGTCGACACTGGCACACCCACTGTTGGAGCGTGGCGTCATGAAACTTGCCGATCTGACCATCGGCTCCGGCCCCAGCCAGGTCGTGTTCCTGCACGGCCTGTTCGGGCAGGGCAAGAACTTCAGCTCCATCGCCTCGGCGCTGTCGGATCTCGCCACGAGCCATCTCGTCGACCTGCCCAACCACGGCCGCTCCCCCTGGACCGAGAACTTCGACCTCGACGGGCAGGCCGACCACGTCGCCGACTGGATCGCCGAGACCTTCCAGGCGCCCATCGCCCTGATCGGGCACTCGCTCGGCGGCAAGATCGCGATGCGGATCGCCCTTCGTCGGCCGGAGCTGATCGAGCGGCTCATGGTCGTCGACATCTCCCCCGCCCGCAACGAGGCGGCATTGTCATTCGACGCTCTCGTTGCGGCGCTTCGTCGACTCGACATCGACCACATCACGAGCCGCACGCAGGCCGATCAGGAGCTCACCGCGGAGATCCCCGACGTGGTGGTGCGTCGCTTCCTGCTGCAGAACCTGAGCCACCACGGGCAGCACTGGTCCTGGATGGCCAACCTCGATCTCCTGGCCGACTCCCTCCACTTCGTGGGTGGATGGAGCGAGATCGACGCCGTCTATGACGGTCCCGTCTTCTGGGTGACGGGCGGCCGCTCCCAGTACGTGCAGCCGGACCACGTCGACATCATGCGTCGGCTCTTCCCGCGAATGCTGCAGGTGAGCCTGAAGCGGGCCGGACACTGGGTGCACGCGGACGACCCGGAGTCGTTCCTCGTCGTGTGCCGACGCTTTCTCCAACTGGAGGCCTGAGCTCAGCCCAGCAGCCTCGCAAGGATCCGGTTGTAGGGTGCGGGATCTCCTCCCGCCGTCACGACGGCATACCCCTGGTCCTCACGGCGCTGATCGTGCTCGTCGTCTGGGTGCTCGCTTCGGTCCTCGGGGCGCGTTGGGCGCTACGGAGGCAGGGCTGACTCAGCCCAGCGTCACGCCGGTGATCTTCGCCTCCGCGATCGGAGACGTCTGGTCGCCGGCGTCGACACCCTGGGCGGCGATCCCGCCCACGACGTCGAGCCCCGCCTGGTCGATCGTGCCGAACACCGTGTAGGTGGGCGGCAGCTCCGTGTCGGCCCACACCAGGAAGAACTGGGATCCGCCGGTGTCCTTCGTGCCACGGTTGGCCATCGCCACGGTGCCCGCGGGATAGGTGAGGGACTTGTCGACCTCGTCGGGGATCGTGTAGCCGGGGCCACCGGTACCGGTTGCCGTCGGGTCGCCACACTGGAGCACGAAGATCCCGTAGTCGGTGAGGCGGTGGCAGTCGGTGTCGTCGAAGTAGCCCTGCTCGACGAGCGAGACGAACGAGTTGACGGTGCAGGGAGCCTTCGCGCGGTCCATCGTGATCGTCACGTCGCCCGCGGTCATGTTGAGCGTCGCCGTCACGGTTCCCTTGTCCGCGACGTTCTCCGAGTCCGGCGGGTCGACGGTACGGGCGGGCTCACCCTCCGGCGGGTAGGCGCACTCGACGCCGTTGACCTGCTGGACGTCCGGGCCTGCCGACTGGTTCGCGTCTCCGCACGCGCTCAGCGCGGCGGCGACGGTGGCGGCCAGCAACAGGGGAAGCACTCGTTTCTGCACGCCCCAACTTTGACACAACATGATCTGCGCACCTACGCAGCCCGCCGGGCGGCAGTGGATCTGATTCGCGTAGATTGGGGCACATGGTCACGCTCTCCAAGATCTACACCCGCACCGGCGATGGTGGAAGCACCCGCCTCTCCGACAACTCCGAGGTCGCGAAGACCGACCTCCGCGTCGAGGCATACGGCCACGTCGACGAGGCGAACGCCGCGATCGGTCTCGCGGTGGCCTTCGGCGGACTGCCCGATCGCGTCGGTGAGATGCTCGCCCTCATCCGCAACGAGCTGTTCGACGTCGGTGCCGACCTGTCCAACCCGCTCAATCCCGATCCCAAGTGGCCGCCGCTGCGCATCGAGAAGCATTCGATCGACCGGCTCGAGGCCTACTGCGACGAGCTGCAGGAGGGTCTGCCGGTCCTGCGCAGCTTCATCCTCTCCGGAGGCACCCCCTCCGGCGCCCAGCTGCATGTCGCACGGACCATCACCAGGCGCGCCGAGCGGGCCGCGTGGCGGTGCAGCGAGGAGTTCGGCTCGGACGTCGAGGGCGGGATCAACCCGCTCGCCGTGAAGTACCTCAACCGCCTCTCCGACCTGCTGTTCATCATGAGCCGCGTCGCCAACGGCACCGAAGGCGAGACGCTGTGGGTGCCCGGCACCGACCGGGAGAAGCCGGCCGGGGCCTGATCCCCCACTGATCAACGACCCGTCGGCTCAGGTGGCCGCACCGAGAAATCGCCCTGTGCCGCCCGGTTCTGGTCGCGGGGCCTGAGCGCACCCACCTGCGGTCCAGCTGTTCACTGCCTGCTCTCACGCCGTCCCATCTCGCCGGCGTCGATGTGCGCCGCCCCCGCTGAGCAGAGGGGCCGCAGCTACCGCGCGCCCCGTTCGCGGTCGGCCCGCATGTGGGTCGAGACCCTGTCTGCCACCTCGTCCGGGCTCAAGGCGGTGGTGTCGAGCACCTCGGCGATCGTCTCCAGCCACGACCGCGCCGCCTCGTACCTCTCGACCGACGCGAGCCGCCATCGCGCCGCATCGGTCTCGACGACGTCAGCGCGGATCCTGCGCTCAAGCTCCGGACGGTCGGCGTGCAGCACCAGGTGACGCTGGCGCAGGTCGGCGAGCGAGACGCCGACCAGGATCTCGCGCGTCCACGCCTCGTGCAGCAGGCTCATGGGGCAGACGAGGTCGCCGTCGTGCAACTCCATCAGCTGGATGACCGTCTCGACCGTCAGCGCCCGCCACGCGCGCCAGGACTGGTAGTCACGCACCCGCTCGTGGATCACGCCGCGCAGGAAGTCTCCGACCCGCTCGGGGTCGAAGCTCCAGAGCGAACGGTCGCGCTCGAGCAGCCGTTCCACGAGGGTCGTCTTGCCCACCCCGAACGGCCCGTTGATCCACCAGATCGTGCGGGGACGCGACGCCTCGGCCTCCTCCCTGGGTGAGGGCTCGGGAGGATCGGTGGCCTCGGCGCCGGGAAGCTGCAGCGGCGTCCTCGACCTCTAGCCCGTGAGTTGGAGGTTCGCCTGGTTCGCCACCTCTCCCCCGAGCGCCTCGAGCGAGTTCGCGAGCAGGTAGCCGTCGACATCGGCACCGAGCGCCTCGTGGATCGGGCCGCGGTGGTCGAGTCCCCAGGCTGGGTCGAAGATCTCCGAGACGAGAATCCGTGCGTCAGGGAACTCACGCCGCAGACCCCACAGCCCCATGTCGCTGACCCGTGGCGCGATCACCACGTTCGCCGTAGACGGGGCCTTGCGGATGTCGAGCACGACGAATCCCTCGCCAAGCACCTCACTGATCCGCGCCCGCATCGGCTCGGTCAGCTTGATGGCGCTTGCCACGACGATCGGGTTGCTTTCCACGTCCTCATCCAAACACCCACAGGGCGCACCGCCCGGACCGCCCCGCCGTTCGCGCTGCACCGCTGCACGCATGGTCGCGATGGTGGACCATGGATTCCATGGCTGACCCGCTCGTCCTCGACCTCCCGTTCACCGGCTCGTGGCGGGTCGAAAACAGCCCCGCGCGCCGGGTGCCCAGCCACGGCAGCGATCTGTTCGGCACCACCTACGCGATCGACTTCGTCCCCGTCGACGAGCGCGGCCGCTCTGCCCCGTTGAGCCTGCGCGCACTCCTCGCGACGGAACCGCCCGAGCGCTTCATCGGCTTCGGGACACCGATCCTCGCGCCGCTGACCGGCGAGGTGGTCGCGGTGCACGACGGTGAACCCGACCACGACGCGCACCGCTCCCTCCGCGCCCGGGCGGCCTACGCGATGACCCAGGCGAGAAGGCTGCGCGACGGCGGCGTCCCGGCCATCGCAGGCAACCACGTCGTGATCCGCTCCGGCGCTGCCTACGTGCTGCTTGCCCACCTGAGGCGGGGCTCCGTCGCCGTCGAGGTGGACCAGACGCTGCGCTCAGGCGATCACGTCGGCGAATGCGGCAACTCGGGCAACAGCACCGAGCCGCACGTCCACGTCCAGGCCACCGATTCGGTGGACTGGACGACGTGCAGGGGCCTCCCGATCGCCTTTCGACGGCCCGAGGCCGACCCGTGGCTTCCCGCCGAGCGCGAGATCGTGGCGGCAGGAACTTGAGCACTCTTCCGGACTCGTTGCCGAGGAGACCGGTCACAAGGCACCTGGAGACGAACGAACCCCGGAAAGTGCTCAAGTGTGAGGGCCGAGCCTACGGGGAGTCGGCGGAGCTCGGGAGGTAGTGGCTTCCCGGAGGGGCCGACTCGAGCCAGCTCATCAGGGCGAGCGCCTCGTCGCTCGCCATCGAGAGCGCGCACGTCGTGCCCGTCACCCGGTCGCGGAGTGTCACGATGACGGAGCCCTCGAACAGGGCGATGGCCTCGAGCCCCTGCGGGACCCGCTGGTGCACGTACATCGTGGTGACCCGCTGGAACACCACCTTCGGGCGGAGGCTGAGCGAGAAGGCACGGAACCACTCGAGCTGCTCGCGCCGGTACCGCGCGACCCCCAGCACCCAGGCGGCGCCCTGGTCGCTGTCGACCTGATAGGCACAATCAAAAAGACCGCCCTGGCCAGTGAGCCAGCGGCGGCGGAGGTAGAGCAGCACGAAGGGCAGCATCGCGACTGCGATGACGATGACCGTCACGATGACGATGTCCCAGGGCACCTGTTCCGCCTCCCTTACATATGATGCGCTCAGGGCAGCCCCCCGAAGGGACCGCCCTGAGCGTTGTCAGTTTTAGTTGGCGGATGCCTTTTCGCCGGCCCGGATCTGCGCCTGAACGATGCGCAGATGGTGCAGCTCGTCGTCGTCGGCCTGACCCTTGAGGGCCTTGTCCTCGAGGGTCGAGGCCTCCTTGCGGGCCTGGTCTAGGCTCACCTCCTGGCCCGGCTGGGCCATCTGGCTGAGCACGGAGACGTGTCCGTGAGCCACCGAGATGAAGCCACCGTCGATCGCGATCGACTCGCTGCGACCGTCGGCCGTGACGACCTCGACCACGCCTGGCACCAGCAGCGCGAGCAGCGGCTCGTGGCCCGGCAGGATGCCGATGTCGCCCTCGACGGTGCGCGCGATGACGTTGATGGCGTCGCCGGACCAGACGACCCGGTCAGCTGAGACGACCTCAACTTCGAGCGGAGCACGATCCATGGGTCAGTTTTCCTTCTGGATCTTGTCCCAGGCCTTCATGACGTCTTCCATGCCGCCGACGTTGAAGAACGCCTGCTCCGCGATGTGGTCGACATCGCCACGGGTGATCATCTTGAAGCCCTCGATGGTGTCGGCAAGCGGCACCGTCGAGCCGGGGACGTTGGTGAACTTCTCCGCGGTGTAGGTGTTCTGCGACAGGAACTGCTGGATGCGACGGGCCCGGTTGACGATGATCTTGTCCTCTTCGGGAAGCTCGTCGATGCCGAGGATGGCGATGATGTCCTGGAGTTCCTTGTAGCGCTGCAGGATCTGCTTGACGCGCACCGCGACATCGTAGTGGTCCTGACCGACGTACTGCGGGTCGAGGATGCGGCTGGACGACGTCAGCGGATCCACCGCCGGGTAGAGGCCACGCGAGGCGATCTCACGCGACAGTTCGGTGGTCGCGTCGAGGTGCGCGAAGGTGGTCGCGGGAGCCGGGTCGGTGTAATCGTCGGCGGGCACGTAGATCGCCTGCAGCGAGGTGATCGCGTGACCCTTCGTCGAGGTGATCCGCTCCTGCAGCTGGCCCATCTCCTCAGCCAGGTTGGGCTGGTAGCCCACGGCGGAGGGCATGCGACCCAGCAGGGTCGAGACCTCGGAGCCGGCCTGGGTGAACCGGAAGATGTTGTCGATGAACAGCAGCACGTCCTGGTTCTCGACGTCACGGAAGTACTCCGCCATCGTCAGGGCCGAGAGGGCGACGCGCAGACGGGTGCCCGGGGGCTCGTCCATCTGGCCGAAGACGAGCGCGGTGTCCTTGAGGACGCCCGCCTCCTCCATCTCGTTGATCAGGTCGTTGCCCTCACGGGTGCGCTCACCAACGCCGGCGAACACCGAGGTGCCACCGAAGTTGTGGGCGATGCGGTAGATCATCTCCTGGATGAGCACCGTCTTGCCGACGCCTGCACCACCGAAGAGGCCGATCTTGCCGCCCTTCACGTACGGGGTCAGCAGGTCGAGCACCTTGATGCCGGTCTCCAGCATCTCTGTGCGGGGCTCGAGGGCGTCGAACTTCGGGGCGGGACGGTGGATCGGCCAGCGCTCCGTGATCTCGATCGTCGACGGGTCGACGTTGAGCACGTCGCCGGTCACGTTCCACACGTGGCCCTTCGTCACGTTGCCGACCGGCACCGTGATCGGGGCGCCGGTGTCGCGCACCTCGGAGCCGCGGCGCATGCCGTCGGTCGGCTTCAGCGCGATGGAACGCACGATGTTGTCGCCGACCTGCAGCGCGACCTCGAGGGTCATGGTCTTCTTCTCGCCCATGATCTCGGTCTCGACGGTCAGGGCGTTACCGATCTCGGGCAGCTGGTCGGCCGCGAACTCGACGTCCACGACGGAGCCGATGACGCGGGCAACGCGACCGACACCACCGGTGGTGGCCGGCTGCGTCTCGCTCAGAGTGGCAGTCATTTGTTACCTCATTCGTTTCCGGCAGATTCGGCCAGCGCCGAGGCGCCACCGACGATTTCAGTGATTTCTTGGGTGATCTCGGCTTGGCGGGCCTGGTTGGCCTCGCGGGTCAGGTCCTCGATCAGGGACTCTGCATTGTCGGTCGCGGACTTCATCGCTCGCTGACGGCTGGCCAGCTCGGAGGCCGAGGACTGGAGCAGCGCGGTGTGGATGCGGTTCGCGACGAACATCGGCAGGAGCTCGTCGAGCACCGTCGCCGCGTCCGGTTCGAAGTCGTAGTACGGAAGGGGCTCGGTGCCGTTGCCGTGCCCGTTGCCGTTTCGGCCGTTCGACGGCGCGTCCTCCACGACCAGCGGGAGCAGGCGCACAGCGGTGGCCGTCTGGGTCAGCATGGACACGAAGCGGGTGCTGACGATGTGCAGCTGATCGACGCCGCCCTCCTCCGTCGGGAGGAGGAACTTCTCCAGCAGCACATCGGCGATCTCGCGCGCATGGCCGTACTGGGGGCGGTCCGAGAACCCGGTCCAGGACTCCTGGATCGGGCGCTTGCGGAAGTCGAAGTAGGCGACGCCCTTCTGGCCGGTCACGTACTGGACGACCTCCTGACCTTCGGCGGCGAGCTTCGCGTGGAGCTGCTCCCCCGCCTTGATGACGTTGGTCGAGTAGGCGCCCGCGAGGCCACGGTCGGACGTGATCAGGAGGATCGCCGAACGCTTCGGGTTCTCCACGTCCGTGAGCAGCGGGTGCTCGAGGTCGTGCACGCTGGCCAGGGCCGAGACGGCCTTGGTCAGCTCACGGGTGTACGGGGTCGCGGCCCGGACGGCCTGCTGGGCCTTCAGGATCCGCGACGCCGCCACCAGCTCCATGGCGCGGGTGGTCTTCTTGGTCGTCGAAACGGAGTTACGACGCTGCCGAAGCTCGCGCAGACTGCTTGCCATGTGGCTTAACCCCGCTTCTGGCGCACGATCGTCTCCTGGCCGATCTCCTCGTCCTCAAGCGGCTCGTGCTCTTCGCGGCCGACGAGGAGCTTGCCCTCAGAGGTGCGGAAGATCTTCTTGAACTCGCCCATAGCGGACACGGTGGCGGACTTGCGGTCGTCACCGAAGAGGAAGTCACCGGCGATGCCCTGGAGCACGTCGGAGTTGTGACGCAGGTAGTCGAGGAACTCCTGCTCGAAGCGGAGCACGTCGTCGACGGGGACGTCGTCGAAGTGGCCCTCGATGCCGGACCACACGCTGACGATCTGATCCTCGATCGGGTAGGGCGCGTACTGGCCCTGGCGCAGGAGTTCGGTCAGACGCGCGCCGCGCTCGAGCTGACGCCGACTTGCGGCGTCGAGGTCGGAGGCGAACATGGCGAAGGCCTGCATGTCGCGGTACTGGGCGAGGCTCAGCTTCAGCGACCCCGAGACCTCCTTCATGGCCTTGACCTGGGCGGCGCCGCCGACTCGCGACACCGACACGCCGACGTCCACAGCGGGACGCTGGTTGGCGTTGAAGAGGTCGGACCGCAGGAAGATCTGGCCGTCGGTGATGGAGATCACGTTGGTCGGGATGTAGGCCGACACGTCGTTGGCCTTCGTCTCGATGATCGGCAGGCCGGTCATCGAGCCACCGCCGAGCTCATCGGAGAGCTTCGCGCAGCGCTCCAGGAGACGGGAGTGGAGGTAGAAGACGTCGCCGGGGTAGGCCTCACGGCCCGGGGGACGGCGCAGCAGCAGCGACATGGCGCGGTACGCCTCGGCCTGCTTGGTCAGGTCGTCGAACACGATCAGGACGTGCTTGCCCTGGTACATCCAGTGCTGACCGATCGCCGAGCCCGAGTAGGGGGCGATGTACTTGAAGCCCGCGGGATCGGAGGCGGGGGCGTGCACGATGGTCGTGTACTCCAGCGCGCCTGCGTCCTCGAGGGTGCTTCGCACCTCGGCGATGGTCGAGCCCTTCTGGCCGACGGCGACGTAGATGCAGCGGACCTGCTTCTTGGGGTCGCCCGAGGCCCAGTTGGCCTTCTGGTTGATGATCGTGTCGATCGCGATGGCGGTCTTACCCGTCTTGCGGTCGCCGATGATGAGCTGGCGCTGGCCGCGACCGATCGGGATCATGGCGTCGATTGCCTTGAGTCCGGTCTGCAGCGGCTCGCGGACCTCCTGGCGGTCCATGACGCCTGCGGCCTGCAGCTCGAGCGCACGGCGTCCCTCGATGCCGCTGATCTCGCCGAGGCCGTCGATCGGGTTGCCCATGGCGTCGACCACGCGGCCGAGGTAGCCCTCGCCGACCGGGACGGAGAGGACGTCGCCTGTGCCGTGCACGGTGGAGCCCTCGTTGATGCCTTCGGACCCACCGAGGACGACGACACCGATCTCACGCTCGTCCAGGTTGAGGGCGATGCCCTGGGTGCCGTTCTCAAAGCGCAGCAGCTCGTTGGCCATGGCCGAGGGAAGTCCCTCGACACGGGCGATGCCGTCGCCGGAGCTGACGACGGTGCCGACCTCGGTGCGCTCGGCGCCCTGGGGCTCGTAGGCCCGGACGAATTCGTCCAGGGCGCTGCGGATCTCGTCTGGACTGATGGTGAGTTCAACCATTGCGTCCTACTTTCTGATTCTCACAAGTTGATGAGTTGCCTGCGGGCGTCTTCGAGCCGGGCAGCAACGGTTGATTCGTACACGTCGTCATCGATGGACACCCTGATGCCACCGATCACCTTCGGGTCGACGTGGACCAGAAGGGTGACGGCGCCACCCACCTGGGCCTGCAGCGCTGCCTTGAGTCGGGTCGCCTGGTCTTCGTCAAGGGGCTGGGCGACGGTGCCCCGGGCGATCTTCTGACCTCCGAGGTCGGCTGCCATCTCGAGGTACGACTCCACCGTCAGGGAGAAGGTGCGACGCCGTGCCCGGACAGCGCGCGAGGCGAGCTGCTCGGTGACCTGGTCGACCTTTCCTGCGATGAGGCGTGCCACGAGGGCGCGCTTCCCGTCGAGCGGGTAGGCGAGGCTGCGCAGGGCCGCCGACAGGTCCGGGTTCTCGTCGACGGTGCGGGCGACAGCGAACAGCTCCCGCTCGACCGTGTCGAGCCGGCCGCTGGCGCGCGAGGCCTCCAGCGCGATCCGGACACCCTGTCGCTCCAGCCCTGCGACCAGCGCGTTACCGCTGGACCACGGGGCCTTGACGACGGCCGCCACGACGGAGACCGTGGTGGGCGAGACCTTACCTGCGAGCAGACGCTCGGCCAGCCCGGCGCGGGCAGCATCCGTCGAGGACGGATCGGAAAGCGATCGACGCAGCATCGGCTGACCGTCGAGCAGATCGACGACGGCGAACAGCTCGGCTGCCGTGGTGGCATCGGTCGTGATGCCGCCGACGGTGAGGTCGAGCGCAGCGGTTGCAGCGTCGCGGGCCGTCATCGTGCCTGACCTGCCGACTCGAGGTCTGCCAGGAACCGGTCAACGGTGCGCTTGGCGCGGGCGTCGTCTCTCAGCGATTCGCCGACGATCTTGCCAGCCAGTTCGATGGCCATGCCGCCGACCTGCCCACGCAGTTCGTGGACGAGTTTGGTGCGCTCGGCCTCCAGCTGGACACGACCGGATTCGAGGATCCGGGCTGCGTCCTTCTGCGCCTTGTCGCGTGCCTCGGCCAGGATCGTCGCGGACTGGTTCTTCGCGTCCTCACGGATCCTGGCGGCCTCCTCACGCGCAGCGTCGAGCTGATCGTTGTAGTACGCAAGGGCGGCTTGGGCCTTCGCCTCGGCCGCGGCAGCGCGCTGCATGCCGCCTTCGATCTTGTCCGAACGCTCCGCGTACATCTTCTCGAATGCCGGGACGACGACCTTCCACATGATGACGAAGATGATCAGCATCAAGATGATGCCGACGATGATCTCCGACCAGTAGTGGGGGGCCAGCGGCCCGAGGGGTCCGGGCTCGGTCTCGAGCAGAACCCCGAAGCTGGGGATCATGCCGCGGCTCAGAGAACGAAGGCGAGGGCGATGGCGATGATGGCGAGGGCCTCAACCACGGCGAAGCCGATGAAGGCGGTGCTCATCATGGCGCCACGAGCCTCGGGCTGACGGGCGGTGCCGTTGATGACGGAGGCGAAGATCCAGGCAACGCCCAGCGCCGGCGCGATCGTCGCGATGGCGTAGCCGATCATGTTGATGCTGCCGGTGATTTCGAGGAGGGACATTGTTTTCCTTTCGGATGGCTTGCTCGACTCTTGTGCAGTCGAGAAGTCGGGGTGGGGTTTAGTGCGCCTCTGCGATGGAGGTCGACACGTACTGGGCGGTGAGAACCGTGAAGATGTAGGCCTGCAGGGCGCCGATGAACAGCTCCAGCAGCAGGATGATCAGGCTGAACGCGATCGAGACGCCGCCGGAGATGTTGTAGAACGTGTTGTTCTCAACGGTCAGCAGGTAGCCACCGCCGACCACGAACACCATGACCACGAGGTGGCCGGCGAACAGGTTGGCGAAGAGTCGCAGCGCCAGCGTGATGGGGCGCGTGATGAAGGTGGCGAGGAACTCGAGCGGGATGACGACCGGCAGCAGGTAGCCGGGGACTCCCTCGGGGATGAGTGCCTTCTTCAGGAAGCCGCCGAAGCCCCACTTCTGGAAGCCGGCGCCGATGTAGATCAGCCACGAGAGGATCGCGAGGCCGTAGGCGTAGCCCACGTTGGAGAACGTGGGGTACATGAAGAAGAAGAACTCGCCGAACCAGTTGTTGATCAGGAGGAAGGAGAAGAGTCCGAGCAGGTACGGCAGGTACTTGCGGAAGTCTGCGTGGAGGATGTCGCGCGCGATGCCGTTGCGCACGAACTCGTAGATGTACTCCGCAGCGAACTGGCCCTTCGACGGCTGGATCTTCAGCTTCCGCGAGGCGATCCACCAGAGCACGATGACAAGGGCCGCACCGATGACCGCCTGGAAGAACGGCTTGTTCATCCAGTCGGGCAGTACGCCCGGCCAGACGGAGTACCAGTAGAAGTCCTTGACGCCCGGCGGCTGGTATCCGCCGCCGGTCTCCATCGGAAGTAGCCCTAGTGTCACGTACCGCTCCCGTATCGCTTGATGATCAGGTAAAGGCTGAAAACGAGGCCGAGGATCAGGCCTACCGGCAACAGCCATGAGGTCTTGAAGAAATAGTCACCAACCCAGCCCAGGCCCCCGTAGAAGATCAGTCCCGCGAGGATGTAGCTGAGCACAACCATGCCGTCTTCGGTGCCCGAAGGACCCTTTTGCTCGTTGTCCTCGGGTGGCGTAGGTGTGGTGCCCATGTCGGAGTTGAGCCTAGCGGAAACTGGCCCTCGTTTCATCTTGGGCCTGCGCCGTCCATACCACGGGCGCTTCCTAGCTGTCGGCGGGGGGCTCGTATTCGGTGTCGTAGACGGGAACCCGCTGTCGCGAGGCCACGAACACGACGCCCGTGACCCAGGCGATGACCGTTCCCGCGACGCTCAGCACGAGCCACCCGTCACGGATGTGCGGCGCGACCGACGGATGGCTGAGGATCGCCCACAGGCCAGCCGCGATGCCGATCACGCGGACTGCGTAGCTGACGAGGACCAGGCCGAGCCCCTGCATGGGCTCGAGCTCCGAGGCGACCACCTCGAGCGCCTGTCCGATGCTGTAGAAGATCAGCACCGAGGCGAAGCCGAGCGCGGCGGTGAGGGCCGCGTCTCCCCCGCCGATGGCAAGGCCGAGGCCGATCACGGTGATCCCGACGACCTGGCCGAAGACGAGGCCGCCCATCATCATCTGTTTCGCGCGGCGCGTGGCCGCTGTCACCTTGCGTTCACTCATCTGGGCCGACCTTGTCTACGACATCTGCCTCTGCTCCGCCCAGCTTCGCCGGGGCGGTGCGGACCGGCCACACGGTGAGGATGACCAGGAATGCGAGCGCCGCCACGACCATCCAGATGGCGTTGACGGCCGGGGTGAGCGCGATCGCGACGAGGCCGACGGACACCACGGCCGCCCAGCCGTACATCAGCAGGACGGCGCCCCAGTGTGAATGACCCCTGGCGAGCAGGCGGTGGTGGAGGTGTTGTTTGTCTGCCGCGAAGGGGTGCTGGCCGTTCCAGGAGCGCCGGATCCAGGCCATGATCAGGTCGACGAGCGGCAGCGCCAGCGCGGCGACGGGCAGCAGGATCGGGAGCAGAGCCGGCACGACGTCGCTGCCCTGGACCAGCGTGCTCGAGTCGAGTTGCCCGGTGTAGGAGATCGCGCTCATCGCCATCAGGAGGCCGAGCAGCATCGCGCCGGAGTCACCCATGAACATCTTGGCCGGGTGCCAGTTGTGGAACAGGAAGCCGATCGCGATGCCGCAGGTGGCGACGGTGATCAGGCTCGCGGTGGTGGCGCGCTCCAGGCCCTGCTGGTAGGCGAGCACGTAGGTGTAGCTGAAGAACGCGCCCGATCCGATGGCCACGACGCCCGAGGCGAGGCCGTCGAGCCCGTCGACGAAGTTGACCGCGTTGACGCACACCGCGATCACGATCACGGTCAGCAGAATGCTGGTCGCGTCGTCGAGCAGGATGATCCGGTCGGGCAGCGGGATCCAGAAGAGGCGCACGCCGTTGAGCACAGCGACGCCCGCGGCGAGGATCTGGCCGCTGAGCTTGACCAGCGGATTCAGGTCGTACTTGTCGTCGAGCACGCCGACCACGGTGATGATGAGACTCGACCACAGCACCGCGGAGGCGTCGTGGGCGACCGTCGCGTAGCGGCCGAGGAAGGGCATCTGCAGGGCCAACAGGAACGCGAACGCCAGCCCGCCCAGCATGGCGATGCCGCCGAAGTACGGGATCGGGTGGGTGTGTACGTCGCGGTTGCGGACCTTCGCGAGCACGCCGGTGCGCACGGCGAGGCTGCGACACAACCCCGAGAGGAGGTAGGTCGTGCCCGCCGCGACGAGCAGCACCAGCAGGTATTCGCGCACTACTCCCCTTCGGCCTTGCGGGTCTCGTCGGCCGCTGCCGGTTCGGCGGCCTCGGCCGGCTCGCCTGCGTCGCTCCCGGGTTCGGCCCCGTCCCCGGCAGTCGCCTCGACAGCGGCTCCAGCCTCGTCAGAAGGCGTCAGTGCGGCATCGCCTGCGACCTGGTCGGTCGGCGCCGCCTGCTCCTGGGCCTCGGGCTCGGACGCGGACGGCTCCTCGAAGGCGACGACGTCGGGCGCGTATTCGCGCAGCGTCTCGAGCGCGATGGCGCCTTGACGCAGCACCCGACCCTGGTCGGTAGCGGCGAAGTCGACGATCGTGGAGGCCACTCCCCCGCTGACGGGTCCACCGTCGAGATAGACGGCCACGCGCTCGCCCAGCTGTTCAACGGTCTCCTCGCAGGTCAGCCCGGCGGGCTGGCCGGAGACATTGGCCGAGCTGACGGCGAGCGGCCCGGTGCGCCGGAGCAGAGCGCGGGCGCCCTCGTGGTCCGGGACGCGGACGGCGACCGTTCCGTTCGTCTCGCCGAGGTCCATCCCGCCTCGCGGCTGGGCCTTGAGCACGAGCGTCAGGGCTCCCGGCCACAGCGCCTTCGCCATCGCGGTCGCGGCCTCGGGCACCTCGTCGGCGATGGCGCGCAGCATGGACGGTTCCGCGATCAGGACGGGCGGCGGCATGTCACGTCCGCGTTCCTTGGCGTCGAGGAGTCCCTGCACGGCGGCGGCGTCGAAGGCGTTGGCTCCGATCCCGTATACGGTGTCGGTCGGCAGCACGATGCACCTGCCGTCGCGGACCGCCTCGGCGGCCTCGCTCAGGGCGGCCTCCTCGTCGAGGCTCAGGTTGAGGACTCGGGCGGTGTCAGTCACGTTGCCATCCTAGTGTCGTGGAGTGGTGCCAGGTCGATGGCCGCGGCTCGTCGCGTCACGGGCGCACCGCTGTCACGAAGCGCGGCCGCCCGGTCAGGTCGGCGTGCGGCTCCACCTGGTCGAGGCCGGCGGCGCGCAGGGTCTCGACCACGCCGGGCTGATGGGAGTCGTCGTGTTCGGTCGCCAGGATTCCACCTGGGGCGAGCAGGCGCATGGCGACGGCGGCGACGACCTTGATCGCGTCGAGCCCGTCCTCGCCGGAGAACAGCGCGAGCGCAGGATCGTGCTCGACGACATCGCTCGGCAGGAAGGGGCGTAGCCCCTCGGGCACGTAGGGCGGGTTCACGATGACGAGGTCGACGGTGCCGTCGAGTTCAGGAAGGGCGGTTGCCATGTCCCCGCGGACAAGGTCGACGCCGCGGCCTTCGAGGTTGCGTTCCAGGTAGGCGAAGGCCTCCGGATCCACTTCGACGGCGTGCAGCTCAAGGCCACCCAGCTCGGTCGCAAGGGCGGCGCTGATGGCACCGGATCCGGCACACAGCTCGACGACGCGCCGGGTGTCACGCTCGGCGAGGCGTTGCAGGGCCCACCCGACCATGACCTCGGTTTCCGGCCGCGGGATGAACACCCCGGGGCCGACCACGAGCTCCTCATGCCGGAAGTAGGCCACCCCGGTCAGGTGCTGCAGTGGCTCACCCGCCATCCGCCGCTCGGCGAGCTCGTCGATGAACCGCTGCTGCTCGGCGGTGACGTCGTCGACGGCGATCAGGCGCGGCACCTCGACGCCGAGCACATGGGCGACGATGATGCGCGCCTCCGGGCCAGGGCTCGGCGAACCCGACCTGGTCAGTCGACCGGCGAGTTCGAAAGCCGCCTCGCTCACCCGCCGACCTCGGCGAGGCGCTCGGCGAGGTCCTGCTCGGCGAGCGCGTCGAGCACCGGGTTGATGGCACCCTCGAGAACCTGGTCGAGGTTGTGCGCCTTGTAGCCGATCCGATGGTCCGTGATCCGGTTCTCGGGGAAGTTGTAGGTGCGGATGCGCTCCGAGCGGTCGACGGTGCGCACCTGGGACTTGCGTGCATCCGATGCCGCGGCCGCGGCCTGTGCCTCGGCGAGCTGGGTCAGCCGGGCACGGAGCATGCGCATGGCAGACTCGCGGTTCTGCAGCTGGGAGCGTTCGTTCTGGCAGCTGACCACGACGCCGGTCGGCAGATGGGTGATTCGCACGGCGGAGTCGGTGGTGTTGACGCCCTGGCCGCCCGGGCCGGACGAACGGTAGACGTCTATGCGCAGGTCGTCGTCGTTGATCTCGACCTCGTCGGCCTCGACATCCGGCATCACCAGCACGCCGGCGGCCGACGTGTGGATGCGGCCCTGCGACTCGGTGACGGGAACCCTCTGCACGCGATGCACGCCACCCTCGAACTTGAGCCGCCCGTAGGGACCGAACTCCTGGTGGCTGGTCGCCTTGACCGCGATGGTGACGGACTTGTAGCCGCCGAGGTCGGTCTCCTGTGAGTCGATCACCTCGACCTTCCAGCCGACCTGCTCTGCGTAGCGGGTGTACATCTTCAGCAGGTCGCCCGCGAAGAGCGCCGACTCGTCTCCGCCCTCGCCGGACTTGATCTCAAGCAGCGCGTCGGCGTCGTCGTTGGGGTCGCGCGGCGCGAGCAGCCGGGTGAGCTTCTCCGTGGCCGCTTCGAGCTGGGCGTCGAGGTCGGCCACCTCGTCGGCGAAGGAGGAGTCGTCTGCGGCGAGCTCGGCCGCGGCCTCACGGTCGTCGGACAGCCGTCGGAACGCCTCGATCCCCTCGACGATGGGCCGCAGCGAGGCGTAGCGTCGACCGACCTTGCGGGACCGGCTGACGTCGGCGTGGAGTGCCGGGTCGGAGAGCTGGTTCTCGAGGTCGTGGTACTCGTCGATGAGCGGCTGCGCGTTGTCGAACATGGTGCTTCCCTGCTGGCGATCGGGCAAAAAGAAACGAACGCCTGCCGGATCCTTCGATCCGACGAGGCGTTCGTCCAGGGTTGCTACTTCTTGGCGTAGCGCTTCTCGAAGCGGGCGACGCGGCCGCCGGTGTCGAGAATCTTCTGCTTGCCGGTGTAGAACGGGTGGCACTCGGCGCACACGTCAGCGTTCATGGTGCCCTTGGCGATGGTGCTGTGCGTGGTGAACGTGTTTCCACAGGTGCAGGTCACCGTGGTCTCAACGTAGTCAGGGTGGATGCCCTGCTTCATGGGGTTCTCCTTCTCAGAGTGGCCGGGTCGCTCTGCCCCGAGTCGGGGTCAGACAGGTGCGTGAACCGGCTCAACGGACAATTCTGCCTCGGCGAGGCCGGATTTCCAAGTCGGCGGATCAGCCCTCGGCCGCGGGCGTGGTCTTGAGCATGCTCAGCAGGAAGTCGTGGTTGTTCGCTGTCTTCGTCATGCGCGACTTGAGCGTCTCGAGCGCTGCCTGGTCGTCGAGCCCGGAGAGGGCGCGGCGAAGCTTCCAGATGATGTTGAGCTCGTCGCGGCCGAGCAGCAGGTCCTCGCGGCGGGTGCTCGACGCGTCGACGTCGATGGCCGGGTAGATGCGCTTGTCCGCGAGCTCGCGGCGGAGCCGCAGCTCCATGTTTCCGGTGCCCTTGAACTCCTCGAAGATGACCTCGTCCATCTTGGATCCGGTCTCGATCAGCGCCGTCGCCAGGATGGTGAGCGAGCCGCCGTTTTCGATGTTGCGGGCGGCGCCGAAGAACTTCTTCGGCGGGTACAGCGCCGCGGAGTCGACGCCACCGGAGAGAATGCGGCCGGAGGCGGGTGCCGCGAGGTTGTAGGCGCGACCCAGGCGCGTGATGCCGTCGAGCAGCACGACGACGTCGTGACCGAGTTCGACGAGGCGCTTCGCGCGCTCGATGGCCAGCTCGGAGACCATCGTGTGGTCCTCGGCCGGGCGGTCGAACGTCGAGGCGATGACCTCACCGGAGACGGTGCGCTGGAAGTCGGTGACCTCCTCGGGACGCTCGTCGACGAGCACCACCATGAGGTGGACCTCGGGGTGGTTCGCGGCGATCGAGTTGGCGATGCCCTGCATGATCATCGTCTTTCCTGCCTTCGGCGGGGAGACGATCAGGCCACGCTGGCCCTTGCCGATCGGCGAGACGAGGTCGATGATGCGGCCCGTGAGGTTGGTCTGCACGGTCTCGAGGCGCAGCCGCTCCTGCGGGTAGAGCGGGGTCAGCTTCGCGAACTCGGGACGGCCCTTTGCCTTCTCCGGGTCGTCACCGTTGATCGTGTCGAGGCGCACGAGGGGGTTGAACTTCTCCTTGCGCTCCCCCTCGCGCGGGGTGCGGATGGCGCCGGTGATCACGTCGCCACGGCGCAGGCCGTAGCGGCGCACCGTCGACATGGAGAGGTACGCGTCTGCGGGGCCGGGCAGATACCCGGTGGTGCGGACGAAGGCGTAGTTGTCGAGGATGTCGACGATGCCGGAGATGTTGGCGAGGACGTCGTCCTCACTGACGGTGGGCTCGGCCTCCATCCGGTCCATGCCCTGGCCACGGCCGCCCTGACGCCGGTTGTTGCTGGTGCGCTCGCGGTTGCGGCGACGGCGGCTGCGGCGGGAGTTGCCGGAATCGTCGTCATAGCCACCCGGATCTATGACGACCGACTTCGACTGCTGCTGCTGGGGAGCCGAGGCCGAACCTCCGCCCATGGCGGCGTCGAGCAGCTCGCCGACCTCGGCGATGGTGTTGGTGTCTGCCTGACCTGGGGTGCGCTCACGGTCCCGCTCACGCGAGCGACGCCGGCGGCTGTTGCGCGAGCCCGAGTCGCCTTCGTTGGCCTGCTCGCCCCGGTTGGACTGGTTCGACTGTGCGTTGTCGCCGCGGTCCTCGCCCTGGTTGCGGTCCTTGCTGTCGTCGCGCTGGCGGTCGCCGCCCTTGTCGCGGTCCTGCCTGTCGTTGCGCTCCTCGCGCTCAACCTTGGCCCGCTCCTGGCGATCGCCGCGCTCCTGCTGGCGGGCATCGTTCTGCACCAGCGCAGGCTGGGTCTTCTCGGTGCGCGCCTCCTGCTGAGCAGCCTCGGGCGCAGGCTCCCCCGCCGGACGGGTGGCGCGGCGCCGCTGTCCGCCAGAGCTGTTGCCTGCCGACTCGATGGCCGAGATGAGGTCGCCCTTGCGCATGGCCGAGATCCCTTTGATCCCCAGGCCTGATGCGACCGTTTTCAGTTCGGCCAGCTTCAGGCCAGCCAGGTGGGTTCCGTTTTCAGTCACGGATTTCCTTCCACAAAACACCGAAAGGCAAAGGACACAGGGCCTCTCGGCTGACAGAAATGAGATTCACTTCGGCGCTGCACAGGCGTGGATGTCGGTCGCAGCTGGGCGCCATCGATCAGTGAACGTGTATCAGGCTAGCACTGCGCGCGGCCGTTCCCAAGCTCATCGCCCGCCCTGGGGTTCCGAGGGGCCCTGACAAGGCACTTCCTCACCCCTCGACGCGCAGCTCCACGCCGGTCCCGACGGCCGGTTCAAGGCGTCGGAATCCATCCGCCCGGCATGCGTCGGCCGCTGCCAGTTCCTCCACCGAGCCGACGGCGAAGATCGCCGGCCCGGCGCCCGAGATCGCGGCGGGCACCCCGACCGCGCGCAGCGAGCGGAGCAGGTCCCACGACTGCGGCATCAGTTCGGCGCGGTACTGCTGGTGGAGCCTGTCCTCGGTTGCCGCGAAGATCAGGTCGGGGCGACGCTCGAGCGCGAGTGGAAGCGCCGCCGCGGCGATGGCCTGGGTGACGGCGTCGGCTCGCGGCACCGACGCCGGGAGCACGGAGCGGGCACCGGCGGTGCCGACCTCGAAGTCGGGCACCCACACGCGCACACCGAGCGAATCGTGCAGATCGAGGTTGACCAACCGCACGTCGTCGTCGGCGAACCAGGCGAGGATGGCACCGCCCCAGACGGCCGCGCCCGCGTTGTCCGGGTGGCCCTCGATCCGGCTCGAGATCCGGGTGAGCTCGGGGAGGTCGAGCGGTTCCTCGCCCCGGGAGATGCCCCACGCGAAGGCCAGCCCGGCCACGATCGCCGCGGCGGAGGAGCCGAGCCCGCGCGAATGGGGGATGCGGTTGTGACAGGTGAGCCGCAGGCCGGGGCGCCTGCCGCCCCAGGCCTCGAGTCCGGTGAGCAGCGACTGGATCACGAGGTGCCGCTCGTCGAGGGGCACGTTGCCCTCCCCCTCACCGTCGACCGTGATCGAGAGCTCGGTGGGATCCTCTGTGAGCTCGAGTTCGAGTTCGTCGTGGAGGGCGAAGGCGATGCCGAGGCAGTCGAACCCCGAGCCGACGTTCGCCGTCGTCGCCGGGACGCGGACGCTCAGCCGTCGCCCCACCTCAGAAGCCCTCGACGCGCATCACACGCACACCGGAGCCGACGAAGTCGGCGTCCTCGAGCTCGTCGATCACCTGGGCGAGCTGGGACTCGAGCGTCTGGTGCGTCATGATCCCGAGCCGGGCCGGGAAGCCGTCTGCGCGCGTGTCGTCGAGGTAGCTCTGCTGGACGACCCGGAGCGAGACGTTGTGCTTGCCGAACACGGCCGCGCACTTGGCGAGGATGCCGGGACGATCGACGACGTCGAAGGACACGTAGAACTGTGCAGACGACTCCCCGATGGGCGCGACCTGGCGCCGCGTGTAGGCGGGGCTGAAGTGGCCGGCCGTTCCGCGCGCACGGTTGCGTGCGACGGTCACCACATCGCCCATCACGGCGGAGGCGGTCGGGTTGCCGCCGGCGCCTGCGCCGAGGAACATCAGCTCCCCTGCCTCGCGGGAGTTGACGAAGATGGCGTTGTAGGCCCCGGAGACGCTTGCCAGCGGGTGCTTGTTGGCGACCATGGCCGGGTGCACCTTCACGATGATCCGGTCGTCGTCGGTGAGCTTCGCGATCGCGACCAGCTTGATGGTGCAGCCCATCTGCTCCGCGGCGGCGATGTCGCCAGGCGTCACCTCGGTGATGCCCTCGGAGAAGACCTCGGAGCCGCGGACCTCGGTGTGGAACGCGAGCCCGGCGAGGATGGCGGCCTTCGCCGCCGCGTCGTGGCCCTCGACGTCGGCGGTGGGATCGGCCTCCGCGTAGCCGAGCTCCTGCGCCTCGGCCAACGCGTCGGCGAAGCTGACGCCGTCGGTGACCATCTTGTCGAGGATGAAGTTCGTGGTGCCGTTGACGATGCCCATCACCTCGGTGATCTCGTCCCCGACGAGGGACTCGCGCAGGGGGCGGATGATCGGGATGGCGCCGGCGACCGCCGCCTCGTAGTAGAGGTCGACCCCGTTGTCCCTCGCAGCGGCAGACAGGGCGCCGAGGTCGTCGGCGAGCATCGCCTTGTTGGCCGTCACGATCGAGGCGCCGTGCCCGATCGCCTTGAGCACGAGGCCGCGCGCGGGCTCGATGCCGCCGATCAGCTCGATCACCACGTCGAGGTCGCCTCGGCTGACCAGGCCGTCGAGGTCGTCGGTCAGCAGTTCGGGGTCGATCCCGGGCCGCGGCACGTCGAGGTTGCGCACGCCGACGCCGACGAGTTCGAGGCGTCGACCGATCCGCGACTCGAGGGTGCCTCCCTGGTCCACGATGATCCGGGCCACCTGCGAACCGACCACGCCGGCTCCGAGCAGGGCAACCTTCAGGGGCTTTGTCACTGTCCCACGTCCAATCTCATCAGGTCGTCGAGGGTCTCGCGGCGCAGCATCACCGAGGTGACGCCGTCGCGTGCGCTGACGACCGGAGGCTTCGGGATCTGATTGTAGTTACTGGCCATGCTTCTGGCGTAGGCGCCAGAACCCGGGACGGCGATCAGATCCCCGATCGTCACGTCGGCAGGCAGGAAGACGTCGCGGATGAGGATGTCGCCGCCCTCGCAGTGCTTTCCGACGACGCGGCTGAGCACCGGCTCGGCGTCCGAGGTGCGGTTGGCGAGGGCCGCCGAGTACTCCGCGGCGTACAGCGCGGGCCGGATGTTGTCGCTCATCCCGCCGTCGACGGAGATGTAGACGCGGGACCTGCCGCCCTCCAGCTCAACGGTCTTGACTGTGCCGACGCGGTAGACAGCGACGCCCGACGGGCCGCAGATGGCGCGGCCGGGCTCGATGCTCAGGTGTGGCCGGGCCAGCCCGAAGGCGCGGCACTCGTGGTCGACCATCTCCTCGAAGGCCGCGGCGAGGGTGGAGGTCGGCTGCGGCGTGTCGACGCCGGTGTAGGCGATGCCGAAGCCACCGCCCAGATCCAGCTCCGGCAGCTCGACGCCGGTTGCCGTGCGGAACTGGCTGGCGAGCTTCATGGTGCGACGGATCGCCACCTCGAAGCCAAGGGTCTCGAAGATCTGCGAGCCGATGTGGCTGTGGATGCCGCGCAGGTCGAGGTACTGCGACGAGTGGCAGCGCACGAGCGCCGTCAGCGCCTGGCCGCCCATGATGCTGAGGCCGAACTTCTGGTCCTCGTGCGCGGTGGCGATGTACTCGTGTGTGTGGGCCTCGACCCCGGTGGTCACGCGGACAAGCACGTTGGCCCGGTGACCGCCGTCCGCGCACGCCCGTTCGAGGCGGGCGATCTCGTCGAAGGAGTCGACGATGATGCGCCCGACGCCCTGCTCGAGCGCGAAGGCGATCTCCTCCTCCGACTTGTTGTTGCCGTGGAAGCCGAGCCGAGCGGCTGGCATGCCACCCGCGAGCGCGATCCGCATCTCCCCCATCGTGGTGACGTCGAGGTTGAGCCCCTCCTCCGCGGCCCAGCGGGCGACGGTGCGGGTGAGCAGGGCCTTGCCGGCGTAGTAGATCTCCCAGCCCGGGAAAGACTCCTTGAACTCGCGCGCACGCGAGCGGAAGTCGCCCTCGTCGATGACGTAGACGGGCGTGCCGTGCTCCTCGGCGACCTCGGGCAGCGTGGCGCCCGCCACGACGATGCGCCCCTGCTCGTCGCGGCGGGCGCCACGCGGCCAGAGCTTGAGGTCGAGCTCGTTGAGGTCCTCGGGCACCTGCAGCCAGGTGGGGCCTCCCTGCGCCGCGTCCGCGTGGATCGACCCTGCGATGTGCATGTGCGTCATGCGGGCAAGCCTGCCAGAGCGTGCGGACCCGACGCCATCCTCGCTCACCGCTGTCCACCCCTCAGTCACCGCTCGGGTCGGGTCAGACCCTCGACCGGGCGCTGAGCGAGGATCGTCGCGACTTCGTGGAGGGTGGCCCGAGGAGCTGGCCGGACACGCGGCGCCGCGGTGCGACAGCGGGGGCCGGGTGATGCTACCCTTTCGGAGGTCGCGTTTCGACGCGTCGGCCCCCGTAGCTCAGGGGATAGAGCACCGCCCTCCGGAGGCGGGAGCCGAGGTTCGAATCCTCGCGGGGGCGCCCCAGCAGTGCCAGGCCAGTACGACCACTGATGAGGAGGCCGGGGTTTGTCGCACGCGACGCAGCCACGGGGCGCCGGCCTCCAGCAGGCCACGACCATCGCCGGCCTGATTCTGGTCTTCCTGATCACGCGCCTTTTCACCGTCGTCACGCTGAAGCTCGAGTCCGTGAGCTTCGTGCTCAATGACATCTCCTATTACGGCGCCTACCTGTTCCAACTCGTGGAGCAGGGCAACCGCGACGTCATGGGCGAGTACCCCGTCCCGGCGGTGTGGATCCTGCAGGCCTTGTACAAGATCGGCGGCGGCTGGGAGACCTGGACGCCCTACTACATGGTCGCTTTCATCCTGCTCGACGCCGCGGTGGCGATCTCCCTCTATCGACGCGGCAACCCGTGGGGCTCGCTGTTCTGGATCCTCTTCACCGGGGTCCAGGGTGCGGTCGTCTGGTCCCGCTTCGACCTGATCCCCGCCGCACTCGTTGCCTGGGCCTGCATGCTCCTGATGACGCACCCGAAGATCGCGGGAGGGATGATCGGCCTCGGCGCCGCGATCAAGCTGTGGCCCGCGCTGCTGATCGGCCCCATGCTCGCCCCGAACCCGATCCGCGACAAGCTGGCCCGCAACCGGCTGCTCGGCTTCGTCGTGGTCGGCTTCGGACTCGCGGCCGCCTCGCTGATCACCACCGGCTGGACCAGATCCGCCTCCCCCATCACCTGGCAGCGCGACCGGGGGCTCCAGATCGAGTCGATCCCGGCGACCCCGCTGATGTTCCTGCGCACCTTCACAGACAACGACTCCTGGCAGATCGACCTCAGCCAGTACAACGCGCTGGAGATCCTCGCCGGCCAGCCGGGTGTCGCCCTGATGCTCAAGGTCTCGACGGTGCTGACCGCATTGAGCATCCTGCTCACCGTCTTCCTGAGCTACCGGCTGATCCGGAACCTCAAGGTCGGCGACCCGCGCCTTGCCGAGTCGATCGTGCTCGCGGTGCTCACCGTCGTGCTCGCCACGATCATCGCGAACAAGACCCTCTCCCCGCAGTACGTCCTGTGGCTCGGCGGCCCTGTCGCCGCGCTGCTTCTGCTGCGCAGGAGCGAGTGGCTGCGCAGACACCTCAACGTGTTGTCTGTCGTGCTGATCCTGGTCGGCGGCATGACCCAGTTCACCTACCCGTGGGGTGCCTTCGGGATCATGGCGATCCCGTTGGGTGCCGGACCCGAGACGTCGGTGCTGATCCTGCGCAATCTCGCGCTCGTGCTCCTCACCGGATACTCACTCTGGCTCACCCTCAGGTCCAGCCGTCGTCAGCGCGACATGGTGTCTTCCTGATTGGGTAAGCTTCACTAGCAGCAGCCGCAGTAGTCTGCGGCCGGACGTCCACACAGAGGGGATCGTGGCCACCGCCACTAGGTATGTCAGCATCTGACTCCATCGACGCATTCGGTGCCAACTCATGGCTGATCGACGAGATGCGGGAGGCCTACGAGGCCGATCCGCAGTCCGTGGATCCGAGTTGGCGGGAGTTCTTCCAGGCCGAGCCGGCAGAGCATCCGGCAGAGGCCGCCGCAGCGGCAGAGCCAAAGCCCGCCGAGCCGAAGCAGGCCGAGGCCCCCAAGCCTGAGCCGAAGGCCGAGGCAGCAAAGCCACAGCCGAAGCAGGAAGCCCCGAAGGAGGAGGCCAAGGCCGCCCCTAAGGCGAGCTCTCCGACAGAGGAGTCGGCCCGCCCGGCCGCGAACAAGCCGCAGGTCGAGCCCGTCCGCAAGGGGGCGGGGGCGCCCGCCAACCCCGGCAGCGGAGCTGGTCTCTCGGCGAACGCTCCGAACCCGGCGCTGCGTCCCGAGCCGTCCGCGGCCGAACCGAAGTACACGGTCATGCGCGGCGCGCCGATGCGCACCGCCAAGAACATGGACGCCTCCCTGACTGTGCCGACCGCGACCTCGGTGCGTTCGGTGCCCATGAAGCTGGTCATCGACCAGCGCACCGTGATCAACAACTTCCTGCGCACCTCCAAGGGCGGCAAGGTCTCGTTCACCCACATCATCGGCTACGCGATGGTGCAGGCTCTGAAGGCCCTGCCGGACATGAACAACGCCTACACGGTCGTCGACGGCAAGCCCAACCTGGTCGAGAATCCGGCCATCAACCTCGGCATCGCCATCGACCTGAAGAAGGGCGACACCCGTCAGCTTCTCGTGCCCAACATCAAGGGCTGTGAGAACCTCAACTTCTTCCAGTTCTGGTCCGCCTACGAGCAGGTCGTGGCGAAGGCTCGAAACGGAGAGCTCCAGGTCAGCGACTTCGCAGGCACGACGGCGTCCCTCACGAACCCGGGCGGCATCGGCACGAACCATTCGGTGCCGAGGCTGATGACCGGCCAGGGCATGATCCTCGGCGTCGGCAACATCGACTACCCCGCCGAGTTCCACGGCATGTCCCCCTCGCGCCTGACCGACCTCGCGGTGTCGAAGGTCACCACGCTGACCAGCACCTACGACCACCGCGTCATCCAGGGCGCGACCTCGGGTGAGTTTCTGAAGAAGCTGCACGGCCTGCTGCTGGGGGAGGACGGCTTCTACGACCAGATCTTCGAGGCGCTGCGCATCCCCTACGAGCCGCTGCGCTGGTCCCCCGACATCTCGGCCCACCGCGATCAGCAGGTGTCGAAGACGGCCCGTGTGCTCGAACTGGTCAACGCGTACCGCACGTTCGGCCACCTGGTCGCCGACACCGACCCGCTCGAGTACCGACAGCGCTCGCAGGAGGATCTCCGCCTCGATAGCCACGGCCTCAGCATCTGGGACCTCGACCGCGAGTTCGCCGTCGGGACGCTCCGCGCGAAAGAGCGGATGTATCTGCCGCTGCGCGAGATCATCTCGATCCTGCAGGACTCCTACACCCGCACCGTCGGCGTCGAGTACATGCACATCGCCGACCCGCGCCAGCGCGAGTGGTTCCAGCAGCGCATGGAGCGCCCGCACACGCCGCTGACGCATCAAGAGCACATGCACGCGCTCGACAAGCTGAACGAGGCAGAGGTCTTCGAGACCTTCCTGCAGACCAAGTTCGTCGGCCAGAAGCGCTTCTCGCTCGAAGGCGGCGAGTCGCTGATCGTGCTGCTCGACGAGGTCGTCGGCCTCGCGGCCAACGATTCGCTCGACGAGGTCTGCATCGGCATGCCGCACCGCGGCCGCCTGAACGTGCTCGCCAACATCGTCGGCAAGCAGTACGGACAGATCTTCCAGGAGTTCGACGGCGTGCTCGACACCGCGGGCACCGGCGACGTGAAGTACCACCTGGGCGCCGAGGGCACCTTCGTGGCGGCCAACGGCGCGACGATCAAGGCGTCGGTCGCCGCGAACCCCTCACACCTCGAGGCCGTCAACCCTGTGCTCCAGGGCATTACGCGGGCCAAGCAGGACACGCTCAAGTCCGACGACTACCCGGTGATGGCCATCACGCTGCACGGCGATGCCTCGTTCGCGGGCCAGGGCGTCGTGTTCGAGACTCTCCAGATGAGCCAGCTGCGCGCGTACAAGACCGGCGGCACGATCCACGTGGTCGTCAACAACCAGGTCGGCTTCACCACCGCTCCCACCGAGTCGCGCAGCTCGACCTACTCCACCGACGTGGCGAAGGCAATTTCCGCCCCGGTGCTGCACGTCAACGGGGACGACCCCGACTCGTGCATCCGGGCGGCAAGAATCGCCTTCGACTACAGGCAGCAGTTCCACCGCGACGTCGTGATCGACCTCGTCTGCTACCGCCGCCGCGGCCACAACGAGGGCGACGACCCGAGCTTCACCCAGCCGAACATGTACGACCTGATCGAGCAGAAGCGCTCCACGAGGCGCCTCTACACCGAGTCGCTGATCGGCCGTGGCGACATCTCGATGGCCGACGCCGAGGACGTCATGAACCGGTTCCGCAGCCGGCTCGAGAACGTGTTCCGCGAGGTGCGCGACACGAGCTCCGGTAAGGACGACGACTACCGCCGTGTGCCCTACTACCCCACGAAGCCCGACGAGCGGCTCACCGAGATCACGCCCGAGATGATGCAGGCCATCGCCGCGGTGCACACGCAGTTCCCTGAGGGCTTCACCGTGCATCCGAAGGTCAAGCCGCAGCTCGAACGCCGCGCCCACGCGATCCTCGAGGGTCCCATCGACTGGGCCACCGCCGAGATTATCGCCTTCGGCTCGCTGCTGATGGAGCGCCGCCCCGTGCGCCTCGCGGGCCAGGACTCGAGGCGCGGCACGTTCTCGCAGCGCTTCGCCGCCATCGTCGACCGCGTCTCCAATGAGGCGTGGGTGCCGCTGAAGCACCTCACCGAGGACCAGGCCTCCTTCGACGTGTTCGACTCGCTGCTCAGCGAGTACGCCGCCGTCGGCTTCGAGTACGGCTACTCCGTCGCACGGCCCGACGCGCTCGTCCTGTGGGAGGCGCAGTTCGGCGACTTTGTCAACGGTGCCCAGACGATCATCGACGAGTTCGTCTCCTCCGGCAACGCCAAGTGGGGCCAGAAGTCCGGTGTCGTCCTGCTGTTGCCACACGGCTACGAGGGTCAGGGCCCGGACCACAGCTCGGCCCGCCTGGAGCGGTGGCTGCAGCTGTGCGCCGAGAACGCTCTCGCCGTGTGCCAGCCGTCGACCCCGGCCAGCTACTTCCACCTGCTGCGCCAGCACGCCTACGTGAACTACCACCGTCCGGTGGTCATCGCCACGCCGAAGTCCATGCTGCGCAACAAGCTGGCCACGTCGATGCCTTCCGACTTCACCTCCGGCCAATGGCGTCCGGCGCTCGACGACCCGACCATCGAGGATCCCAGCAAGGTCACCCGCGTGCTGCTCTGCTCCGGGAAGGTCCGCTGGGACCTCGTGGCGCAGCGCGAGAAGAACGGCCACGACGGAAGCATCGCGATCGTCGCGCTGGAGCGGCTCTACCCGCTGCCGGGCGAGGAGCTCGCAAAGGTGCTGCAGCGCTACGGCCATGTCACCGACATCCGGTTCGTCCAGGACGAGCCCGAGAACCAGGGCGCGTGGCCGTTCCTGTCGGCCGCGCTCCCGGGCGAGGTCAAGCGGTATCTGCCCGACTACGACCTGAAGATGCAGCTCATCTCGCGTGAGTGGTCCTCTGCGCCGTCGGTCGGCTCGCTCAAGGTCCACAAGACCCAGGAGCAAGAGCTCCTCACCGCGGCGCTAGGGTAAGGCGATGTACTTCACCGACCGCGGGCTCGAAGAGCTCGTCGATCGGCGCGGCCACGAGGAGGTCTCCTTCGAGTGGCTCGCCGATCAGCTGCGTACTTTCGTGGATCTCAACCCGGAGTTTGAAACCCCGATCGAGCGGCTGGCCTCCTGGCTCGCACGCCTCGACGACGAGGAGGACTGAATGCTCGATCTCGACGCCCTTCGGCAGCGTTACCTGCAGGTGACGGGAAGTGAGCCGGAGGGCCTCTGGTTCGCGCCCGGGCGGGTCAACCTGATCGGCGAGCACACCGACTACAACGACGGCTTCGTGCTGCCGTTCGCGCTCGAGCGCAAGGCGGGCATCGCCGCAGGTCGTCGCGACGACGACGATCTCGTTCTCGTCTCGCTCGAACTGGACGACGAGGTTCGCCTGTCGCTCGACGCCCTGGCCCCCGGCCAGGAGGGCTGGTCTGCATACCTCGCGGGTGTCGCATGGGCGCTGCGCGAGGCGGGCCACCAGATCGGAGGCGCGAACCTCGTGATGAGCTCTGACGTTCCGCTCGGGGCCGGGCTCTCCAGCTCGGCGGCCATCGAGTGCGCGACGGTTTCGGCCCTGATGGGGCTCTACGATCTTGAGATCCCACCCATGGACCGCGCGAAGCTGGCGCAGGTGGCCGAGAACGCCTACGTCGGCGCCCCGACCGGCCTGCTCGACCAGGCGGCGAGCACGCTCTGTGAGGCGGAGGCGGGGCTGTTCCTCGACTGCCGCAGCCTCGAGACCCGGCAGGTGCCGCTGCCCCTCGCGGAGCAGGGGCTGGAGATTCTCGTGCTGGACACGAAGACCCCGCACAGCCACGTCGACGGCGAGTACGGCGACCGCCGCAGGAGCTGCGAGGAGGCTGCGGCCATCCTCGGCGTCCCCGCGCTGCGTGACGTCACCGACCTCGACGCGGCCCTGGCCCAGCTCCCGGACGAGACGATGCGCCGGAGGGTTCGGCACGTCGTCACAGAGAACGAGCGGGTGCTCGAGGCGCTCGAGGTCGCGAAGGCGGGCGAACTGCGCTCCCTCGCACCGCTGCTCGACGCGTCCCACGAGTCGATGCGCGACGACTACGAGATCACCGTGCCAACGGTCGACCTCGCCGTCGCGCAGGCACGACGCTCGGGTGCACTTGGCGCGAGGATGACCGGCGGCGGCTTCGGTGGCTGCATCATCGCGCTCATCCCCGCTGGGGAAGGTGACCGGATCGGTCAGGAGATCGCCGCGGCCTTCGCCGAGGCGGGCCACGGGGCCCCAGAGTGGTTCAGCGTGCTCCCCGCCGCCGGAGCGGGCCGCCTCGCCTAGGCCGAGGCGTCGGAGGGCTGCTTGACCTTGTCGAGCTCGCGCCGTCCGACGGCGAGCACCGAGGTGACGACCGTCGCCAGCACGAAGGGCGCGACGATCAGCATGCCCACGAACTGCGACCTGTCGGGAGTGGTCAGGAAGCTGCCGACGGCGCACGCATGCAGCAGCGAGGACGCGACGATCAGCCCGAGCGCGAGTGAGCTGCCCCGGGTGACGAACCAGGCGATGGCCAGCTGCGCCGCGCCGTAGATGAACAGCCAGGTGGCGACCCCCCAGCCGAAGCGCTGCGAGTTGGCGGCCACGGCGCCGACGCCGATGCCGATCATGACCAGCCCCGTGAGGGCGGTGAGGATCACGCACACGGCGAGCAGAGGTCGGCGGAGCACTCGGGACGTCACGCGTAGAGCCTGCCAAGGCTGGCGACGTTCATCAAGTCGACCTCGTCCCCGTGAGACACACTGGCGCTCATTGCGTGCGGCGACACCGCGGAGCTGACACTTTTTCTCACGCGTTATCTCCCGAGGCGGGCAGCTATTGCCTATCGTTGAACTCAGGGGTAACCTGCATAGGCTTGCGGATGTTCCGCGGCCCGTATTGCTGTAACAGAAGGAGTTCAACTATGGATTGGCGCCACAAGGCTGCCTGCCTCACTGAGGATCCGGAGTTGTTCTTTCCAGTTGGCAACACTGGCCCTGCCCTACAACAGATCGAAGAAGCCAAGAAGATCTGCGCGCGCTGTGTCGTCCGCGAGCAGTGCCTCGCCTGGGCCCTCGAGGCAGGCCAGGACCACGGCGTCTGGGGCGGGCTGAGCGAGGATGAGCGCCGCGCGATCAAGCGCCGCGCCGCCCGTTCCCGGCTGCGCAACTCCTGATCTACAGCGCACCCCGTGTGCGCAAGCAGCCCCGCTGCGACCTGTGCGCCGCGGGGCTGCTGCCTGAGCGGGTCGACTCCGTGCGTCCGGCGCCGTGAACGCGTTTGTTACGGTGTAACACTCCGGGCAGCGCCCTCGTGCCCCGAAGGACACAGCGACGCGCCGCGCGACCCCCTAGGGTCGGTCAGACCTTGGGGACGGGGATCACGATGGTGGCGACAGTCCCCGGTCCGTCCTGACGGTTCTCGATCGACAGTGAGCCGTGCAGGTCGTGGATCAGCGTCGAGATGATGGAGAGCCCGAGCGACTTCTGGTTGGCGAGCTTGAAGTCCTCCGGCAGGCCACGGCCCGCGTCGAGGATCTCGATCATCAACTGGTCGGGAGTCCGGGTCGGGACAACCTCCACCTCCCCCGACGAACTGTCCAGCCCGTGCTCGATGGCGTTCTGACACAGCTCGGTGACGACCATCGACAGCGAGGTCGCCATGTCGGCGGGGATCACCCCGAAACTGCCCCGGCGCACCGCGCGCACTGTGCCGTGCGAGGCGGCGAGATCCCCCACCATGTCGAGGATCTTGTCGCACACCTCGTCGAAGGCGACCGCCTCGACGAGGCTGTAGGACAGCGTCTCGTGCACCATCGCGATCGAGGAGACGCGGCGCATCGCGTCGCGCAGCGCCTCCTTGCCCTCCGGGGACTCGAGCCGGCGCGACTGCATGCGCAACAGGGCGGCGACCGTCTGCAGGTTGTTCTTGACCCTGTGGTGGATCTCGCGGATGGTGGCGTCCTTGGTGACCAGCATCCGGTCGCGGCGACGCAGATCCGTGGTGTCGCGGCAGAGCACCAGCATCCCTGCCGAGGTGGTCTCGAACCACAGCGGAAGCACCACGAAGCGCATCGACGCGCCGCGCGTCTCAACGTCGAACTCGAGCGTCAGGCGGCCGTCGATGTCGGCGTTGACGGTCTGGCCGACGGCCTCGACACCCTCGCGCAACTGTCGGGTGAGTTCCCGGAAGTGTTCGCCCTCGATGTCGCCGGAGGCACCGAGCCTGCGGTACCCGGTGATCGCGTTCGGACTCGCGTAGGAGATCACCCCGTCAGGCTGGATCCGCAGCACACCGTCGGCTGGGCGGGGCGCAAGCGCCTTGTCCGACGGGGGCACGAGCGGGAACTCACCGCGCATCAGCATCTGGGTCAGGATCTCCGCGGCCTCGAGAAAGTTCTCCTCGAGGGCGCCGGTGGCGCGCATCCCCATCTGGTTCGTGTGCCGTTCGATCACGGCGATCGGCCGGTCGTTACGCAGCACAGGGATGGCCCACACGTCGACGGGGATGCCCGCGCTGAGCGCGTTGTTGCTCGTCTCCGCGATCTCATGAGTCATGTAGGCGACGGTGACCTGGTGCTCAGGGTCGTACTCGATCCGCTCCCCCACGATGTCGTCCTCGAGGGCCGTCGGGCCGGTGACGGGGCGGATCTGAGCGGTGCACTCGAAGACGTCGCCCTCCTCGCCGAGCGCCTTCCAGAGGACTAGATCCGAGAAGCTCAGGTCCGCGAGAAGGTGCCATTGGGAGACGAAGGCGTCGAGCCATTCGTCGTCGGTCATCTGATCCACAACACGTGCCACGGGACAAGACTGCCATGTCAGGCTTTCTCATGCCGCACGGGCATCTGGCACAATGTGGTGTCCACAGTTCCACTCTCGAGGAGTACCCCATGGGTAAGACCGGCCGCAAGCGCCGCGCACGTCGCAAGAACAAGGCCAACCACGGCAAGCGTCCCAACGCCTGAGCCGAGGCTGGACACAGATGAGCCCCCGCAATTTCTGCGGGGGCTTTGTCGTTGCCGTGGATCAGCGGCGCGCGATGCGCATCGTCTGGATCCGGGCAGCCAACGTGGTGGGTGCGTGGTGGACAGGCTGGCTGCGGGTGATCATCTCCGTGATCGTCGACTCGATCTCGAAGTTCTCCATACATCGCTCGCAGGCGTGCAGGTGGATGCGGATGACGTCCGCGTCGGCCTCGACCAGCTCGTTGTGCAGGAAGGCGTGCACCCTCGCAAGTGCCTGGACGCACTCGTCCATCTCATCGTGTTCGTGCGACATGGCGCTCATCAGCGTCCTCCCTCCGTGCGGTCCCTGCGTCCGATTCCCTGTTCCTCCGCGTAGTCGGCCAGGAGTTCTCGTAGCTGGGCCCGACCTCGGTTGAGCCGACTCATCACGGTGCCGATCGGTGTGCCCATGATCTCGGCGATCTCCTTGTAGGAGAACCCGTCGACGTCACTCAGCAGGACGGCGGTGCGGAAGTTCTCGGGCAGCTGGGCGATGGCATGGGCGACGGCGGCGTCCGGCGTCTGGTCGAGCGCCTCCATCTCGGCGCTGCGCAGCCCGGCCGAATCGTGCGAGGCGGCCTTCGCGAGCTGCCAGTCGGTGACGTTCTCGTCTCCGCTGGTCTGCGGCGTGCGCTGGGCCTTCCGGTACGAGTTGATGTAGGTGTTGGTGAGGATGCGGTACAGCCACGCCCTGAGGTTGGTCCCAGGCGTGAAGGTGTGGCGCGACGCGAACGCCTTCGCGTAGGTGTCCTGCACCACGTCCTCGGCGTCTGCCGGGTTGCGCGTCATTCGCAGCGCAGCCGCGTAGAGCCGGTCAAGATGGCTCAGCGCCTCCTCCTCGAACGCCGCGGCTTCCGCGTCGTCGAGAGTGGCGTCGGCCGCCGCTTCTGCCAGATCCTGTTCTTCCATCAGGTACGACAATAGCGCCGTCCGCACGATGGACTCTGCACGGGTCACGACTGCAGTGTCCTGGGTGAGCGTCATGCCAGGTAAACGCGCCCGGGCGTGGCGTTATTCCCCGAGCGGCTCGATCAGTTCCGGGCCGTCGGTGCCCACGTGGCTGACGGCGCGCGAGACCTTGCGCGGCGCCATGGCCACCGGCGCCTGCAGCATGGAGACGGCGACCTTGGCGTCCGTGAGCCGCGGATCGAGCCAGTCGTCCCACGAGTCGGGCGGCACCGTCATCGGCATCCGGTCGTGCACCCAGCCGAGTTCGTCGCTCGCCTCTGTGGTGATGATGGTGGTCGACGAGACCCACCCGCCGGGGCCCTTCCAGAACTCGTAGAGGCCGGCCATCACGAGCGGCCCACCCTCCGGGCTCAGGAAGTACGGCTGCTTGATCGGCTTCGCCGATCCCTCCACCTCTTCCTTGCGCCACTCGTAGTAGCCGATCGCGGGAAGCAGGCAGCGACGGGCGGAGGCCGCCTTGCGGAAGGCAGGCTTCTGCGTGACGGTCTCGACGCGGGCGTTGATCATGGTCGCGGTCGGCGCCTTGGCCCAACTGGGCACGAGCCCCCAGCGCAGAGGGACGAGCTTGCGGGTCGTCTCGTCGTCCTTGAGCCGTTCGACGACGGCGGCCACGGTGTCGGTGGGCGCGATGTTGAACCGGGGGCGGCATACCTCGGCCATCTCCTCGTCGACGAAGGAGATCTCGAACTCCTCGACCAGCTCGTCGGGATTCGCCGTTGCCGCGTAGCGTCCGCACATGCCGCAAGACTAGTAGGGTGACTGCATGAGTCTCATGCGATTTCTAGCCCGCAGCCTTTTCGCCAGCTACTTCGTCGGGGAGGGTGTCAAGGCGGTCACGAAGCCCGCCGACATCGCCCCGGATGCCGAGGCCTTCACCAGCAAGGTGACGCCGCTCATCCAGCGCGCGGTTCCTGCCGACCTCTCGTCCTATGTGCCGGAGAAGGCAGAGACGTGGGTCCGGGTCGTCGGCGTCGCCCAGATCGCCGGCGGAGCCATGTTCGCCACCGGCATCGGCCGCCGGCTCGGTGCGCTCCTGCTGACGAAGGCCTCCATCCTGAACATCGCGATCGCGCTGCCGGGCAAGGACGCCCCGAAGGCGGCCAAGGAGGCCGCACGTCCGGACGTCCTGCGTGGGGTCGCGCTGCTCGGCGCCTCCCTGCTCGCCGTCCAGGACACCCAGGGCAAGCCGAGCCTTGCCTGGCGCGCAGACCACGCGGCGAAGGCGACCGAGAAGAAGGCGGCCGCCCTCGGCGAGGACGTGTCGAAGTCGGCTCGTTCCGCAGCGAAGCGCACCCAGAAGAAGGCGAAGAAGCTCGCGAAGAAGGCTCGCAAGCAGGCCAAGACCATCGGCAAGAAGATCGATTCCGCCACGTCGTGACGCCGACGCCGCTTCCCTACGCAAAGGCCCCGGTCGTCGGGGAGGTCAACGTCCCGGGCTCCAAGTCCGAGACGAACCGGGCACTCGTGCTCGCCGCACTCGCGGACGGGCCGAGCGTCCTCGAGGGGACCCTCGAGTCGCGCGACACCACCTTGATGATGGACGCGCTGCACGCCCTTGGCGTCTCGATCGAGCGCAACGGGGCATCGGTGCGCGTCAATCCCCCGGTGCGCTACACCGGGGCCCACTCCATCGACTGCGGCCTCGCGGGCACCGTGATGCGGTTCGTTCCGCCGATCGCCATGCTGGCCGACGGCGCGACCGGTTTCGTCGGTGACCCCCATGCGAGCGAGCGCCCGATGGGCCCGCTGCTCGACGGGTTGCGTCAGCTCGGCGCCGTCGTCACGGGCGACCGGCTCCCGTTCCGGATCTCTCCCCCGGCCGACTACCGGGCGAGCGTTTCGATCGACGCCTCGGGCTCGAGCCAGTTCATCTCGGGCCTTCTGCTGATCGGCGCCCGCCTCCCCGAGGGCCTGACCCTGCGCCACACGGGTAAGCGGCTCCCCTCCCGCCCACACATCGAGATGACGACCTCTATGCTGCGCGAACGCGGCGTGCAGGTCGCCGAGCCGGACGATCGCACCTGGCGCGTCTCGCACGGGCCGATCGGCGCCGCGGACACCAGGATCGAGCCCGACCTGACCAACGCGTCGGTGTTCCTCGCGGCCGCGGCGATCACCGGCGGGTCGGTCACCGTCCCGGGGTGGCCGGCACGCAGCCTCCAGCCGGGGGCGATGTTCCTCGACGTGGTCGAGCGGATGGGCGCGACCGTGACACATGGACGCGGATCGGTGAAGGTCAGCGGGGACGGTTCCCTGCGCGGAGTCGACGTCGACCTCACGAAGGCGTCCGAACTGACGCCGGTCGTCGCGGCTCTCGGCGCGCTCGCCGAGGGGACGACCACCATCTCGGGCGTCGCCCACATCCGGGGGCATGAGACCGACCGGCTCGCCGCGTTGCGCACCGAACTGCACCGCGTCGGCTGTGCGGCCGAGGAGACCGACGACGGCCTGCGCATCACCGGATCGGCCGACCTCCGCCCAGCGATCCTGCACGCTTATGCCGATCACAGGATGGCGCACTTCGCCGCACTGCTTGCCCTGCGCGTGCGTGGGGTCGGGATCGACGACATCGCCTGCACGTCCAAGACCATGCCGCGGTTCCCGCAGGACTGGGCCGGTCTCATCGGATGAGCATCCACGAGGACGACCACACAGGGTTCGACCGTCCGCGGAAGCGCAGCCGTCCTCGGACGAAGGACCGCCCCGACTACTCGAGCAAGCCTGAGGCGCGCGTCGTCTCTATCGACAGGGGGCGCTACCGCTGCCTGCTCGACGGCAGAATCGTCACGGCGGTCCGCGGACGGCTGATCGCCCGCAAGGGGATCATCGTCGGCGACCGCGTGCGGCTCGACGGTGACACCAGCGCCGAGGAGGGGACGCTCGCCCGCGTGGTCGAGGTCCTCGACCGCTCCACCATGCTGCGCCGCAGCGCGGACGATGCCGACACCTTCGAGCGACCCATCGTCGCCAACGCAGACCAGTTGTTCATCGTGACCGCGCTCGCCGACCCTCCCCCACGCGTCGGCATGATCGACCGCATCCTGGTTGCCGCCTATGACGCGGGCATCGAGCCGATGCTCTGCCTGACGAAGGCCGACCTCGCGAGCCCGGACGAACTGCGCGCGGCCTACGAGCCGCTCGGCGTGCCGATCCTCGTCACCGAGCCCGGGTCCGACCTGGCCGACGTCGTCGACATCCTCACCGACCACGTCACGGTCTTCGTCGGCCACTCCGGGGTCGGCAAGTCGACGCTGGTCAACCGGCTCGTACCGGACGCGAACCGCGCGACGGCCGAGGTGAGCGAGCTGACGGGCAAGGGACGGCACACGTCCACCTCCGCGCTCGCCATGGAGCTACCCGACGGCGGCTGGATCATCGACACCCCGGGTGTGCGGTCCTTCGGGATCAGCCACGTGCGCCCGGAGTCGATCCTCGGTGCGTTCCCCGACCTCGCCGAGTACGCCGAGGACTGCCCGCGCGGCTGCAGACACCAGACGGGCGCCGTGGACTGTGCGCTCGACGAGGCCGTCGCCGACGGACGCCTGAGCGAGGAACGCCTGGCGTCGTTCCGCCGAATGGAGCGCGCCTTCTCCTGACCGCGCTCAGGGCGAGTGGCGCAGCTGGATCCCCCACGTTCCGGCGAGGGCGCCCGCGACCATGATGACGGACCACACCAGGAGCATCGGGAGCAGGGGCCGCCGTGCGACGATCCTCGCCACAGGCAGCCAGAGCGGGAAGAGCGGCAGCAGGAACCGCGCGTAACTGGCGTAGTAGTTCTGCTGGCAGAGCACCAGCAGCAGGCTGAGCCCGGTGAACACGAGCAGTTCCCACCGCTCCCTGCGGATCACCATCCACCAGAACAGCACCAGGTAGCCGGCCGTGAAGAGCCCGACGATCCCGAAGTAGGGCCAGGCGCGGGGGTTTGGCACAACCTCCGTGAGGAAGAAGCTCAGCGTCTGCAGGGGTGTACCCAGGTGCTGGTTCCACTCTGCCTGGACGGCGAAGTACCCGGCAGGTGAGCCGGTGTGGATGGCGACGAAGGCCATCACCGAGACCATGGCGAATCCCGAGAGCAGGGTGACCACAAGTGGCGGGGTGACGAGGCTCTCCCTCCATCCCTCGCCCCGCCTTCGGGCACGCACGACGCCCACGAGCCACACGACGCCCATGGTCAGGATCAGCGGAGCGACGGACGGACGCGTCAACGCGGCGAGCACGCCGGTGACCCCGGCAAGCACCCACCGCCGCTGGATCACCCCGAGCAGGCAGAACGCCACGAGCGCGGTGAACGGTCCCTCCGAGTACCCCATCACCTGCACGTGGGCCCTTGGCGCCACCGCCCACAGGAGCACCATCCACATGCCGACCCTGCCGTCGGCGACCTCCCGTCCGAGCGCCCAGATCCCCGCGACCGCGGCGAGGGAACCGCACCAGGCCACGACAAGCAGAGCGACCGGCGGCGGGATCCCGACGGAGCTGACCATCCCGGCCAGCGTCGGCAACAGCGGGAAGAAGGCCAGATTGGAGCGGGTGCCCGGTTCGGTGGCCTGATACCCGTCCTGGATGATCGTCAGATACCAGCCGGCGTCGAACCGGCCGAGGTGCCACAACCAACGCGGACCGGTCTCGACCACGAGCAGCAGCAGAAAACCGAGCTTGGCGGTGAGGAATCCGAGGTAGGCGCCGAGTAGCGAACGCGGCGGGCGGGTCAGCACGCCTGCATCATAATTCCCCCGTCCGTCCCGACCGCAGCGCGCCGCACTCACTTTCGTCCAGCGGGTCACGCGGGCGTCGCCGGGCACACTTCGCTAGATTGAAGCCATGTCTCGATCCAAGGACCTCACCGACGACGTGCGCCTCGCGCACCTGATGGCAGACGATGCCGACTCGCTCTCGATGAACCGGTTCAAGGCCATGGATCTGCAGTTCACGTCCAAGCCTGACAACACGCCGGTCACCGAGGCCGACACCGCCGTCGAGGAGTCGATCCGCAGGACCCTTGCCCGGACGCGGCCGCGCGACGCCGTCCACGGCGAGGAATTCAGCGACACCGGTGAGTCCCCTCGGCGCTGGATCATCGACCCGATCGACGGCACCAAGAACTATCTCCGCGGGGTTCCCGTCTGGGCGACCCTGATCGCGCTCGAGGTCGAGGGCCGGATCGTGGCCTCCGTCGTCTCCGCGCCCGCGCTCGGCCGGCGCTGGTGGGCCAGCGAGGGTGGCGGCGCCTACACAGGCCGCTCCATCCTCAACGCCACCGAACTGCGGGTCAGCAACGTCGAACAGATCGAGGACGCGTCCCTGTCCTACTCGGAGATCGCCGAATGGGTCGAGTCGGGCCGGGGCCAGGGATTCATCGACCTGATGCGGGAGTCGTGGCGCAGCCGCGCCTACGGCGACTTCTGGAGCTACATGCTCGTCGCCGAGGGATCGGTCGACATCGCCTGCGAGCCAGAACTCGAGCTCTACGACATGGCAGCCCTCGACGTCATCGTCCGCGAGGCAGGTGGGCGCTTCACCAACCTCTCCGGCGAGGACGGCGTGAAGGGCCCCGGCGCCCTCGCGACCAACGGCAGGCTCCACGACGCGGTGCTCGGCTACCTCAACTGATCGCCTGCGGGCGGTTCGCTCACAGCGGGATGGAACGTGCGCGGACGACGGTCTGGATCGAAGTAGACTCGGCCCCCGTGAAGGCACTGCTACTCGAGAACATCCACGCCGACGCCGAGAAGGCCCTGCGTAACCGCGGCTTCGAGGTCGAGACCCGCCCCGGCGCCCTCAATGAGGACGACCTGATCGCGGCCCTCGAAGGGGTCGACTATCTCGGCATCCGATCGCGCACCTTCGTCACCCGCAAGGTCGTCGAGTCCGCGCCGCACCTGCAGGCTATCGGGGCCTTTTGCATCGGAACGAACCAGATCGATCTCGACGCCGCCACCGAGGCAGGCGTGGCCGTGTTCAACGCCCCGTACTCCAACACCCGCTCGGTCGTCGAGCTCGCGATCGCCGAGATCATCTCGATGGCCCGACGCCTCACCGACCGCAACCGCGACATGCACGAGGGTCGCTGGGACAAGTCGGCCATCGGCTCGCACGAGGTGCGCGGCCGCACGCTCGGCATCGTCGGCTACGGCAACATTGGTTCGCAGCTCTCCGTCGTCGCCGAGTCGCTCGGCATGCGGGTCATCTTCTACGACGTGGTCGACCGGCTCGCGCTCGGCAACGCCCGACGCGTGGACAGCCTCGATGAGCTCCTCGAGCAGGCCGAGACGATCTCCCTGCACGTCGACGGACGCGCAGAGAACAAGAACCTGTTCGGTGCGGCCGAGTTCGCCAAGATGCGCCCCCGCGCGCTGTTCCTGAATCTGTGCCGAGGCCCGGTCGTCGACCTCGACGCCCTGTATGAGAACCTCGTCAGCGGTCACATCGCCGGAGCAGCGATCGACGTCTACCCCACTGAGCCGAAGTCGAAGGACGAGCCCTTCGTCTCCAAGCTGCAGAACGTGCCAAACGTCATCCTGACCCCGCACGTCGGTGGGTCGACCCTCGAGGCCCAGGTCGACATCGGCCGCTACGTGGCAGGCAAGCTGGCCGACTACGAGGATCTCGGCTCGACCTCCATGGCGGTGAACCTGCCTGAGGTCGCGGCCGGTCCGAAGGTCGCAGACGCGCGCATCGTCCACCTGCACCAGAACGTCCCCGGCGTGATGGCACGGCTGAACTCGGTGCTCGCCGAGCACAACATGAACATCGGCTCCCAGACGCTCGCCACGAAGGGGCATCAGGGATATGCGATCACCGATGTGAGCGGCGACGGGTACGAGGGCCTGCTCGCCCAGCTGCAGGATCTCGACGAGACGATCCGGGTCCGCGTCCTCTGATGAGTCGTCGACGCCCCCTGGCCTGAGGGCCAGGGGCGTCGTCATGCCGTGCCGGAAGGACGCGCCGCTGGCCGCGAGGAAGGCGCCTCGTGACCCGTCGGCTCCGACGTTGTGCTCGACCCAGTCACGCAGCTGTTTCAACGGTGCGGCGGCGCTCTGCCCGAGATCGGTGAGTTTCGTACTCCACGCGGGCAGGAAACTCTGGATAGACGCTGCGGGTGATCAGCCCGTGGGCTTCGAGACGTATGAGCGTCTGTGGATAACACCTTGGGGCTGATCCCGTCCAGGCGTCGTTTGAGCTGCCCGTCGCGTTGCGACCCGGCTTCCAGTGCGCCGATGGCCAGGGCGCTCCACTTGTTCGCGGGCAGGTCGAGCATGTCGCGGCACGGGCACATGGCTGCGTACACGTCGTTGCGGCCGCACTCGTCACTGACTTCACTCACGCCGTCACGGTATCCGATAGGTCCAGGGGGCCTTGACGGTAACCAGTACGGTTGGGCAACCATGGTGACATGACGACTACGACTGCCATCGGATACGAGAAGAACCTCCCCGCCACCGACACCGGGGCGTTGACCGCCCGCGAGGTCGAGCTACCCGAACTCGCGCCGCATGACCTGTTGGTCGAGGTCGAAGCGGTATCGGTCAACCCCGTCGATGTGAAGCTGCGGGCAAGCGCTCCTGCTGACGGATTCAGGGTGCTCGGCTTCGACGCCGCAGGCACGGTGCGCGAGGTCGGCTCGGCGGTGACACTGTTCGCTCCAGGTGACGAGGTGTTCTACGCCGGGAGCATCGACCGCCCAGGCACGAATCAACGCCTGCATGTCGTGGACGAACGGATCACCGGGCGCAAGCCGCAGGCGCTGTCGTTCGCAGACGCCGCCGCGCTGCCGCTGACCGCGATCACCGCCTGGGAAACCCTGTTCGACCGACTCGCCCTCACCGAGGACTCCACCGGAACGCTGTTGGTGGTCGGCGCGACCGGCGGCGTCGGGTCGATCATGGTGCAACTGGCCGAAGCACTGCTGCCGAACGTCACCGTGATCGCCACAGCCTCCGACGATGAACGCACCGCCTGGGTGCGGAGCCTCGGAGCGGAGTACGTCGTGAATCATCACGAGGACCTGACCGCACAGGTGCCCGCCATCGCCCCGGACGGCTTGGACTGGCTGTTCACGGCGCATTCAGAGGGGCAGGTCGAGACCTATGCGCGGATCGTGCGCCCTTTCGGACACATCGTCGCCATCGACGACGGCCCCCGCGACGTGTCCCCGCTCAAGGGCAAGAGCATCGCCTGGCACTGGGAATTCATGTTCACCCGCCCACTCCACAAGACCCCCGACATGATCGAGCAGCACCGGCTCCTCAACGTCGTCGCCGATCTGGTGGATGAGGGCCGCATCACTGCGACGGTCACGACGACGCTTGCGCCGATCTCCTCGGCCACACTGCGCGAGGCCCACGGGTTGGTCGAGAGCGGGCGCACGGTCGGCAAGGTCGTCGTCCACGGATGGGAGTAGACGGGGAACCTCAGAAGACAGCCGAGCAGGATGCAACCACTTGCTACTCCCCTACGGATGCACACCCTCAGCGCCGCCAGGGACCGCCCGCGCAGGATCAGAGGCTGAGGGTCGCGTCGACGAGGGCCCGGGTGTAGGGGTGCTGCGGGGCGTTGAGCACCTCGTCGACCGGGCCGCGCTCGACGATCACACCCTTCTCGATCACCACGACCCGCTGGCACAGGTGCCGGACGACCGCGAGGTCGTGCGAGACGAGTACGAGGGCGAGGTTGCGCTCCCGCGCCTCGGCGGTGAGCAGGTTGAGCACCTGGGCCCGGACGGAGACGTCGAGGGCCGAGACGGGCTCGTCGGCCACGAGAAGGGCCGGGTCGTTGATCAGGGCGCGGGCGATGGCCGTTCGCTGCCGCTGGCCTCCCGAGAGTTGGTGCGGGTATCTGTCCAGCAGGTCGGGGTCGAGGCCGACGCCCCGCATCGCGTCCGCAAGGACCTCCGGCGTCGGCGCCGGGATGCCCTCCCGGTTGCGCAGCACCCGCGCCCGGAGCGGTTCCGCGATGATCTCGCGCAGCGTCATCCGGGGGTTGAGGCTGGAGTTCGGGTCCTGGAAGACCATCGACGCGGACGCGCGCAGCCAGCCGAGCCTCCGCTCGGGGAGGCCGACGATGGAGCGGTCCTGGAACCTCACGGTGCCCGCGGAGGGTCGCAACAGGCCGAGCATCAGCCGGGCGAGGGTCGTCTTCCCGGAACCCGAGCCGCCGACGATGCCGATCCGCTCCCCCGGCTCGATCTCGAGGTCCACGTCGCGCAGCGCGACGAACTCCTGCCCCGACCTGCGGTAGGAGGCGGTGGCTCCGCTCATGGAGACCAGGCTCATCCGTCCTCCCGGTAGTAGTCCGCGACGCTTGGCAGCGGTTCGCCCGGTGCGACCCGGTCGATCCGGGCGGAGGCGATCAGTCCCTGGGTGTAGGGATGCCTGGGGTCGGCGATGATCTGCTCGATGTCGCCCTCCTCCACGATCCGCCCGTCCAGCATGACGGCGACCCTGGGGCACACCTCGCGCACGACGGCGAGGTCGTGTGAGACGAACACCGTCGCCCTGTCGCGCAACTGGTCGGCGAGGAGGTTTAGGATCTGGCGCTGTACGAGCACGTCGAGGGCCGTCGTCGGCTCGTCGCACAGGACGAGCTCGGGGTGGTTGGCCAACGCCATGGCGATCAACGCGCGCTGGCGCTGCCCGCCGGAGAGCTCGTGCGGATAGGAGTCCGCGATCCGCTCGGGCTCTGCGATGCCGACCTTTCCGAGCCAGTCGAGCACCTCGCCACGGATGGATCCGCGGTGCTCCTCGTGGTGCAGGGCGACGACCTCGCCCAGCTGCCTGCCGACGCGCATGGTGGGGTCGAGGGCGGTCATCGGTTCCTGGAAGATCATGGAGATCTCGTCCCCGCGGAGCCTGCGGTAGTCGCGCTCCGGCAGGCCGACCAGTTCGCGACCGTTGAACCGGATCGACCCGGTGACCTGCGCATGCTCGGGCAGCAGGCCCATGATGGCAAGCGCCGTGACGGACTTGCCGGAGCCCGACTGGCCGATGATGCCGAGACGCTCCTCGGAATCGACGCTGAAACTGATCGAGTCGACGGCGAGGGTGCCGCTTCGGCCGAACCGGACGGTGAGGTCACTCACCTCGAGCAGGCTCATGTGACCTCCCTCAGTCTAGGGTCGAGCAGGTCGCGCAGGCCGTCGCCAAGCAGGTTGAACCCCATGGTCGCGATCGCGATCGCGAGTCCCGGCCACAGCGCGAGGATCGGTTCGCTGAAGATCTCGCTCTGTGCCTCGCGCAGCATGCGTCCCCAGGTGGGCATCGACTGGTCGGCACCAAGGCCGAGGTAGCTCAGGCCGGCCTCCGCGAGGATCGCGATGCCGAAGCTCACCGAGGCCTGCACCCCGATAGCCGGGGCGATGTTCGGCAGCACGTGGCGGCGGGCGATCTCGAAGGTCGATGTGCCCGAGACCCGCGCCGCCTCGATGTAGCCGAGACTCATCACCTGGTAGGTGGCGGCCCGCGCGATCCGGACGAAGGCCGGGATGGAGGCGATAGCGATCGCCGTCATCGCCGTCCAGACCGATCCGCCGCGGGCGGCGGCGATCAGGATGGCGAGCAGCAGCGCAGGGAAGCCGTACAGGATGTCGGAGAGCCGGGCAGGCAGGTCGCTCACCCAACCCCGCGTCATGCCGGAGAAGATGCCGACGGGCACGCCGATCAGGGCGGCGCCCGCCACCGAGACGATGCCCACGAGCAGGCAGACGCGCGCCCCGACCATGAGGCGGCTGAGCACGTCCATGCCCGCGGAGTCGGTGCCAAGCAGATGAGGCCACCCGGGGCCCTCCAGTGGGACTCCCGAGATCCGACCGGGGTCGAAGGGCGTCCAGACCAGCCCGATGAGCGCCATCGAGACGACGAGGCCGATCATGAGGAGGCTGAGCACCAGGGTGCCGCGCTTCATGCCGACTCCGCCCGTCGCCGCAGCCTCGGGTCGACGATCTGGTAGGCGACGTCGACGAGGAAGTTGATCAGCAGCACCGACCAGACGAGCACGAGCACGATGGCCTGGACGGTGCCGAGGTCACGCCGGGAGACGGCCCACAGCAGCGTGGAGCCGAGACCGTTGAGCGTGAAGACCTGCTCGATGATGATGGCGCCGACGAGCAGGGTCGCGAGCTGGAGACCGATGACGGTGAGCAGCGAGATGCCGATGTTGCGCAGGCCGTGGCGCCACAGCGCCCCGATCCGGGACCAGCCGACGGCGCGGGCCGTGCGGAAGTAGTCCTCGCTGAGCACGTCGATGACGGCGCTGCGCACGTACCGCGAGATCACTGAGGCCTGGACCACCGCGAGCGAGAGGACGGGCAGGATCAGGTGCAGTAGCCAGCCGCCGAAGGAGTCCCAGTAGGACACGTATCCCCCGGCGGGCAGCCAGCGGAGCTTGACCGCGAAGATGATCACGAGCCAGATACCCGCCCAGAAGGAGGGGACGGCGAGCGCGACCTGCGACAGCGCCGAGACGACGACCCCGTCGGCGTGCCGCCGCCTGACCGCGGCGTAGGAGCCGACCGGGATCGCGATCAGCACCGCGAGCGCCATGCCCATCAGGACGAGCGACGCGGTGACCTCGAACCGGTGGGCGATCAGCGGCGCGATCGGCTGCTGCGTGATGTAGGAGTTGCCGAAGTCGAGGCGGACAACTCCCCCGAGCCACTCGCCGTAGCGCACCAGGAACCGGCGGTTCAGCCCGAGCTGTTCGCGAAGCGCGTCGACCTCGCCGGGGCGGGCGTTGGTGCCGAGCAGGTACTGCGCGATGTCGCCGGGCAACCGGTTCGTGATCAGGAAGATCAGGAAGGACGCGAGCAGCAGGCTGCAGAGCAGCCATGCCACGCGCACGCCGACCCGACGCAGGACGGTCATGGCCGGGTCAGCTCCTGGCGGCCAGGGTGGTCAGATCGAACGACAGGCTGGTCGCGTTCTCCTGCACCCCGGAGATCTCCGGGGTGGTCACGATGATGTTGGGCAGCAGGAAGAGCCAGTCGGCGGCTGCCTGGTCGGACAGCAGCCTCGCCGCGGCCTTCAGGTCGCTCACCTGCTCCTCTTGTGTGCCCTCGTCCGCAGAGGCGAGCAGCGCGTTGAACTCAGGGTTGTTGAAGCCCCAGTAGTTGCCCTCCACGCCGAACGCGACGATGTCGCGCGGCTCCACGTGGGCGACGATCGTCATGTCATAGTCGTGCTTCGCGTAGACCTGGTCGAGCCAGGTGGGGAACTCCAGTTCCTCGACCTTCGCGGTGATCCCGACCTCCGCGAGCTGGGCCGCGATGACCCGGGCGGACGCCGTCGCGTAGGGAAGGTTGGGGACGCGCAGCCGTAGGTTCAGCCCGCTCGCCTTGCCCGCCTCGGACAGCAGCTGCTTGGCCTTCGCCTGGTCGAACGGATACGCCTGGGACAGGTCCTCGTACCAGGGATCGGTAGGCGGGACCATGGAGCCGATCAGTTGGCCCTTTCCACCCCAGGCCGACTTCACGAGGGCCTCGCGGTCGATGGCGTGGTTGATGGCCTGGCGCACCAACAGGTCGGCCAGCGCCGGGGTCGCGTGGTTGAAGCCGAGCACGACCTCGCCCTGTGTGGTTCCCTCGTGGATGGTGTACTTAGAGGTGTCGCTGAACTGGTCGATGGCCTGCGGGGTGGTCAGGTTCGAGATGATGTCGAGCTGCCCCGAGAGCATCGCCGTGGTCATCGTGTTGGGGTCCGTGTAGAAGCGGAAGTTCACAGGGCTGAACCTGGCGGGGGTGCCCCAGTACCCGGAGTTCGCCTCGAGCTGCACCAGCGAGCCCTGGTCCCACCGCTTGAACTTGTACGGCCCGGACCCGGCCGGGGTCGCGTTGAGATCGCCGGTAGCGGTGGGATCGCTGATCAGCCCCGCGGGCCCGGTGATGTTGTAGAGCCACATGTTCGACGGGGTGCTCAGCTTCACCTCGACGGTGTGGTCCCCCGTCGCCTCGACGCTCTCGACCGCGGCCCACTGGGCCCTGATCTGATCGGTGGCGCCCTCGCCGCGGGCCCGGTCGAAGCTCTTGACCACGGCGTCGGCGTTGACCGGGGCTCCGGAGGCGAAGCGGGCGCGCGACTCAAGCGTGAAGGTGTAGGTCAGGCGGTCGTCCGAGATGGTCCAGTCAGTCGCGAGCAGTGGGCGGATGGCGCCTTCGCTGTCGATCTTCACGAGCGTCTCGTACACGTTGTACAGCAGCACGAACGACGTGCCGGCTCCCGAGACGGTGATCGGATCCAGGCCGTCGGGCTCCGCCGTGGCGCCGACGTTGAGCTCTCGCCCGGCGTCCACGTCGGGTGGCGTCGGCCGGGTGCAGGCGGCAAGCGTCAGAGTGGTCACGAGGGCCAGGACGATGCCCACCCAGGATCGGGTTCGGCGCATATTCGGTTAGTCCCTTCGGGGAGACGACAGCGTGGACAGTGTAACCGGATTGCCCCTCGCCGGTCCGGGGGCGCGACCGGCGAACCGGCACACTTCGCGCACGGCGCAATCGGGCGGCAGGATGGCATCATGACTGATGGGAACCGTCGCATCTCGTGGTCGGCCACGAGGCGTTCGCTGCACCGGGCCTCGCTCCGTGCCTTCGACCTGTCGGAACGCACCGCACGGGCGGGCTGGCGTTCCCAGCGGCTGCGGGTCAGCAGGTGGCGTTCCCGCCTGTTCATGATCGTCCAGATCTCCATCGCCGCAGGCGTTTCCTGGGGCTTCGCCCACTACGTGCTGAAGCACCCTTCACCCTTCCTCGCGACGGTGGCCGCCATCATCTGCCTTGGCTTCTCGTTCGGGCAACGCCTGTGGCGGGTGGTCGAGGTCGCCGTCGGGGTCACGGTCGGCGTGTTCATCGGCGATGTCTTCGTGCACTTCTTCGGCACCGGGGTGTGGCAGATCATGCTGGTGATCGGCATCGCCATGTCGGTGACCACCTGGCTCGGCGCGAGGACCCTCATGGTCACGCAGTCCGCCGTCCAGGCCGCGACAGTGCTCACGGTCTTCCCCGGTGTCGACCAGGGCATCTCCCGCTGGCAGGACGCCCTTGTCGGGTGCACCGTCGCCCTGCTCTTCGCGACCGTCGCGCCGACCTCGCCGATCAACCGGCCGAGGATGCTCGCTGCCAAGGTCCTGCAGGAGGCTGCGGGCACCGTCAGGGCGATCGTCGCGGCGGTCAGGGCACAGGACCTCGACGAGACCGAGCAGATCCTCGAGCGGGCCCGCGCCACCGAGTCCGAGCTGTCGCGGCTGCTCACGGCATCGAACGAGGGAATGGCCGTCGTGCGCACGTCCCCCTTCCTGCGCCGCCACCGCGAGTCGGTCCTGGAGGTCTCCGACTTCGTGGTTCCGCTCGACCGCTTCATCCGCAACCTGCGGGTGCTGGCCCGCCGGGCCACGATCGCGACCTACCGGCACGAAACGGTCCCCGAGCCGTTGCTCGGACTGCTGGGCGAACTGGCCCAGGCCATCGACGACTGCTCGAGCGAGCTGTTCGCCCGCCGCCGGCCCGACTCGCAACTGCCGCGGCTGCATGAACTGGCCGCGCGGACCTCGAGCGTCGGCATGGAGGCCAGCCTGTCGTCGATGGTGCTGCTCGCTCAGGTGCGTTCGATGCTGGTCGACCTGATGGAGCTGTGCGGTGAGGAGTACACCGACGCCCGCGACAGCGTCCCCGACATGGACTGAGCCGGCCGCGGAGCAGACTCCTCCGGCTCAGTCGGTCAGGAAGTCGGGCGGCTCGTGGGTGACGAGGTCCGGCTGGACCAGCACGCCCGAGAACTGCGTCTCGGGTTCGGCGAGTTGGGCCAGCACCATGTCGAGCACGACGCGCGCCGCCTCGTCGACCGGCTGCCGCACCGAGGTCAGGCCGAGGGTGCGCGAGATCGGGGTGTCGTCGAAGCCGACCAGGCTGACTCCCCTGCGATTGTGTCTGCGCGCCTCGGTGAACGCGCCGAGCGACAACGAGTCGCTCGCGCAGACCGCCGCGTCTGCCCCGCGCTCGAGCAGCGCCGCCATCGCCTCTGCACCCCCGAGGACCGAGTCCTCGCCCTCCACCGTGAGGAGGTCCGCATCGGCATCGCTCAGGTCCAGAGCCTCCGCCCAGCCCTCGCGACGGTCCCTGCCGACGGGCGATCCGTCGTCCCAGCCGATGAACCCGATCCGGTCGTGGCCGAGGCCACGCAGGTATCCCGCGGCCTCCATCGCGCCGAAACGACCGTCGACGTCGACCCAACGGCCGTGGTCGTCGCCGTCCCAGGGCCGTCCGAAGGACGCGAAGGCGACTCCCTCCCTCTGCAGGTCGGCCGGGCGTGAATCGCCGTACCAGGTGTCGGTGAGGATGCAGGCGTCGATGGCGAGGCTGCGGCGCAGCCCGACGAGCTTGTCGACCTCCTCGTCATTGGTGGAGGCGGGGAAGAGGACGATCCGGTACCCACGCTGGTCGGCCCGCTTGACCAGCGCATGCATGAAGCCGTCGACGATGGTCCCGGAGATGCCGTTGCGGTGCTGGCTCAGCCTCAGACCGAGCGCCATCGACTTCTGGTTGCGCAGCGCCCGTGCTGCGGCGGAAGGTCGGTAACCGGAGCGCTCGATGGCCTCCATCACGCGGGCACGGGTCTCGGGGCGGACGCGGTCGGGGAAGTTCAGAACGTTGGACACGGTCTGTCTCGACACCTGGAGTTCAGCTGCCAGACTGGCCAGTGTCGGCTGGTTCATCGCACCCCCATTGATCGGTCAAAGCGCTGCGCCCACCTAATCCGGCCACTTCCCCGGTGTCAACGACCGCGCCGCGTTTCCTGGTCGATTGTTATCGATCCGACACGTTGCTCGTCGCGTGTCTCGTGTCAGGCCCGCGGGAACGCGTGCGCGAGAAGTCGGTGGACCTCTGCGACATCCACATCGCACGACGACGCCTTGAGCATCATCGCCCTCGTCGCCTTCGGCCACAGGGCGTGGACACCGTCAATCTGAATCGCGCCGCCGATCAGGGGCCAGTCCGCGTCGATGAAGCACAGCACTCCGACAACGGGAACGCTCTCGCCCACCACGCCACGGACGGCAGCGACCTGACGCTTCACGCCGTCCACCAGACGGGTTCCATCTCGTCGCGCGATCACGAGTCGTTTCGTGACGGGCCGCAGGATTCCGCCCTCGATCTTGAGTTCGGGTCTGCCCTTGTAGCGCTTGGCGTCAATCACCCAGACCCCGGAGGGTGTGATGACCAGATGGTCGATGTTCGCTCTGCTCTGCGGCATCAGTCGGTCGTGAAGTGTGCGCCACGACTCGCTTTCCAACTTGTCGAGCGATGCGCCGAGCGCCTCCTCACCGACTGCACCCCGATCCCAGGCAGCTGTGGTCTGCTTCTCGTCCCGGAGAAAGAGTGCGACGGGGGCGAGGCGCCCCCACCTCTCGCGGACGCCCTGCTCATCCTTCAGCCGGCGCCTCTCGTACTCCCGACGCGCTGAGGCGCCCGCGACGCTCTTGAGGGTGCCATCGCCATCGGGATTCGATGTCGGCACGGGAGAGTTGCGTGGCTCCGTGTCATTGACTGCCTCGACGGGAGCCGCGTCGCCGGCCGGGCACTCCACGCAACGCACCGTCTTGGTGGCGCGCTCATACACGGCTTCGATCCGTGCCGGAAGCTCTGTGCCGCACAGCCGACAGGACCCCGCGTAGCGCAACTTCATGCGCTTGTCAGGCGCCGGCTCGGTCGGGACTTCGTTCATCTCACGAGACGGCTAGCAGTGCGCAGCGGGAGGCGGGCGCGCGTCCGGATTCGGCTAGGCTCGGGCGCTGGGACAAGGCGAGGAGGCCCGCGTGAATCTGCTGGTGCGACTGGTGTGGCTGCTGCTGAGCCACCGCCGACGGGGGCCGATCTCGATCTGGGACCAGGCGGTGACACCGATGCGGGTGCTGCCCAACGACCTCGACCTGCTGTGGCACATGAACAACGGCAGGTACCTCTCGCTCATGGACCAGGGTCGCGTCGACCTGATGGTCAGGGCGGGCCTGTGGGCCGAACTCAACAGGAGGGGCTGGTTCCCCGTGGTGGTCGCGCAGACGATCACCTACCGTCGCTCGCTGAACCCGCTCCAGAGGTTCGACCTGGTCACCCGCGTCCTCGGCTTCGACGACAAGGCCGCCTACGTCGAGCAGACCTTCCGTGCGGGAGGCCGCATCCACGCCCATGCTGTCGTCCGGGCGCGCTTCCTCAAGCGCTCCGGCGGCAGCGTCACCGTCGAGGAGTTGCAGCAGCTCACCGGGCCTGTCCCCGAAAGGGTCCGTCTTCCCGAATGGGTGCGGGACTGGAGCCAACGACTGCTGCGCAACAAAGGCACCGAGACCGACGACACCTCGGACCCCCAAACCCGGCAGCAGTGGGCGAAGGTTCTGCTACTCACGGTGAAGGGGGCTGCAGCCGGCCTGCAGAACACCGGCTGAGGCTTCCCGAACGTCCGGGGCAAACCGGCAACGCACTGGCCGACGAGGGCGTCGACGCTGCGGGTGTCCTGTGACAGGTCTTCTCAGCGGCCCCGACCTGGCTGACTTGACGTGGAGGCACTATTCCTGTCTCATTGGATCCGAAGGGGAGTAATCCTCGCTACGCATCGTCAATACGGTCCCGCTGCGGGACCCGGTGCGCAGGGCCCTGAGGGCCGATGAGACCTTCACGATATTCGTGGAGGTTTTTGTCATGACTGTTCCTCTCTGGGCCTGGTTCGCCGTCCTGGGTGTGATCCTGGTGATGCTCGTCGTCGACCTCATCGCCCACCGCACGGCCCACGTGATCGGGGTTCGGGAAGCCGCCGCCTGGTCGATCGTGTGGGTGACGATCGGTGTCGCGTTCGGTGTGCTGGTGTGGACGCTGTGGGGCGCGGAATTCGGGCAGCAGTACTTCGCCGGTTATCTGATCGAGAAATCCCTCGCCGTCGACAACGTGTTCATCTGGGCGATCATCTTCGCCGCCTTCGCGGTCCCCCGCGAGCTTCAACACCGGGTGCTGTTCCTCGGCGTCCTCGGTGCGCTGGTCTTCCGCGGGATCTTCATCGCCGCCGGCGCCGCGCTGATCGAGAACTTCTCGTGGGTCCTTTATGTCTTCGCGGCGTTCCTGATCTACACCGGCTGGCGGATGTTCCGCTCACGCAACGAGCACGTCCATCCTGAGAAGTCCCGCATCCTCAAGGTGTTCCGCAGGTTCGTGCCGATGACAGACGCGTACCACGGGCAGAAGTTCCTGGTCCGCAAGGCGGGGCTTGTGGTGGCGACGCCGCTACTAGCGGTGCTGGTGCTGGTGGAGATCACTGACATCATCTTCGCCGTCGACTCGATCCCGGCGATCTTCGCCGTGACGAGCGAACCGTTCCTCGTCTTCACCGCCAACGCGTTCGCGATCCTCGGCCTGCGAGCCATGTACTTCCTCCTCGCTGACCTGATCCACCGGTTCGTCTACCTCAAGGTCGGGCTCTCGTTCGTCCTGATCTGGGTGGGCATCAAGATGCTGCTGCTGGACGTGCTCTACATCCCGACCACGATCAGCCTCGCCGTCGTCGCCAGCATCATCACCGTGTCCATCGTCGCCAGTCTCCGCGCCACCCGCGGTCAAGGTCGACGCGAAGTACAGGCCGAGTCGGCAGGGGCCTTCCGGATCGCCACCGACGAGGAGCTCGCTGCGGTCGAGCCCGTCTTCGGCCGTCGCTCACCTGTGCCCGCGGGGACGGGGAACGGTCGCTCCGGCGGCTGACAGGTACACCTGCCGACCGCGATAGAGGAGCCACCCCAACGGCGACGGACAACCCGTCCGTCGGCCGTTCCGACGCTGTGGTCCGCCGGGGCGAGAACGGGTCGGAAGGCCTTTCGACGACCGTCCGCCGCCCTCCGGACTGAGCCTGGAGCGCACACCCGGCGGACCCGGCACGCTCTGATCAGTACCACCGCACACCCCGAAGGGAACGCTCATGAACCTGTTCGACCGCCTCAGCGGCCTGGCCTACAAGGCCCTCAACAACAAGACCGCCGCCCCGGCGAAGACCGCTGGCGGCCAGACTCCGGATTGGACGAGCGCCCTGCGGGGCACGGTCGAGGGGCTCCCACGCCCGTCCGCCGCGCCCCCGGCAGCAGCCTCGCGACCGGTGGGACCGACCCCCGCGTCGGAGGACGACCCGGCCGCCAGTGCGGCAGTGGCCCGCTACGACTACCTGCTGCGGACAGCGGAGCCCGCCCAGCTGGAGCGGATCCATGCGGAAGCGTTCGCCCGGCTCACCCCGGAACAGCGCGACCAGCTCCACACGCGACTCCGCACCGAACTACCCCCCGAAGAGCACCCACGCACGTCGCAGCCGGCGGATCTTGCCCGCACCGCCACCCGCGCCGAGGCCGCCCGGCCCGGTATCCTAGCTGGGATTCTTGCGCGCACCCCTCTCCCCGGCGCGGCCATGACCGGGCAGGGGCTCGGAGCGGCCGCCGCGGGTGCAGGCGGCGGGCTGCTGATCGCCGTGGCCGGCGGCGCGGCACTCAGAGCGGTTGCCGCCCCGCTCCTCGGTGAAGCCCTCGCCGCCGGCGTCGATTTCGATGCCTTGGCGGGCTCAATCGATCTGGCAGGCTTCACCAGCGGTGTCGAGGATCTGACCACGGGGGCCGCAGACCTGGCTGGCGGGGCGACTGAGGCCGCCGCCGGAGCAGCGGACCAGATTGCCGGATTGAGCCAAGACGTCAGTAGCGTGGGAGAGCAGCTCGCCCAGCTGGAGATCCCGGGCTGGGGGAAGATTTTCGGGAACTGACTCTCCGGCGGGAGTCTCGCCAGCTGGTCGAGAAGGCCGAGGTCGCTGGAGAATCTACCGACCTGCGCCCGCGCGGCGATCAGGGGTTGCCGACGGGCAGAACCGCCTTGCGGGAGTCGGCCGACTGGTTATGCTTGTGACCAGTTCTGCCCTTGCAGCGGCTGTGGAGGCGGTCACCCTCCTGAATTAGAAGGGTAACTCGCGTATCCTACTTCGTATGAACGACGGCGGCTAGACCTTTCTGTCCAACTAAGGACACGTGCTCGTCGCACTGCCCATGAACCCGGACGCGCGCATGCGCGACATCGCTGACATGGTCGGAATCACGGAGCGGGCGGTGCAGCAGATCGTCCGAGAACTCGTCAACCAAGGCTACGTCACCAAGGACAAGGAAGGCCGGCGCAACCGCTACCAATCGCCCACCACGCTCACCTGCGGCACACGCTCGAAGCGGGGGTCAGCCTGGGCGAGTTCGTGGCGCTGGTCAGGCGACCGGTCGACCGGGCGCGGCTGCCCCGCCCTGCCTCCCTCATTGAAGTGCCCGAGTGCCCCCAGCTCTGAATCCTTCCCTACGTCGTACTGCCGGCAGCCTGAACGCGAGCGCTCCAAGCGGCGGGAGAACGACAGGCGACTCTCGGTGAGGTCGCGGGACTCTCTTGGGCAGGCCCGGGCCAGCGCGAAGTGGTGGTGGACCTGCGCGTGTCCTGCAGTGCCGTCGCGGAGAATGCCCAGGGCCGCGATGTCACTGGCCGAGGAGGGTCTGTGCTCGCTGTGGCCCGGCCTTGAGGGATTCGCCGATTCTGGGTGTGGCGGCGAAGATGTTGCCGCGTCCTAGGCGTTCCAAGGCACCGGTCCTGTGCAGTTGCGCGTGGACGCGTTCGCTCAGGCCGGTCAGGACGAGGTGGCTGCCGACTGTTTGGAGGGAGTCGTGGTAGCGCAGCATGATGGTGATGAAGCGCTGTGGTGACGTTCAGTGTTGTAGTACTCGATCCACGGTGCAAGTGCAGCTGCGCGCTGCTCGTTGCTGGTGAAGACCTGACGGTAGGCCCATTCGGTGGCGAGGGTGCGGTTGAGTCGTTCGACCTTTCCGTTTTGCCACGGGCAGTGAGGACGAATGAACTTCCGAACAGCGCCCGGCGATGCGCAGACATTCTTCAGGTCGGTGGAGTAGCGGTACGCAAACGCGTTGTCGGTCAGGACCCTCTCGATGCGGCTGATGCCTTTGCCGGCGAAGTACGCGGCTGCGCGCTCCAAGAAGGCGGCGCAGGTCGGACCCTTTTCATCGGGCGGGATCTCGCTGTAGGCCATTCTGGTGTGGTCATCGACCAACGAGTGGACATAGTCGTAGCCGATCTTGGTTTTGCGGTCCCGGTTACCGGCGCCACGGCCGAAGGCGCGCCAGCCGCCTCCCGGCGGGATCTTGCCAAGTTTCTTCACGTCCATGTGGACAAGTTCGCCGGGTCGGCCGCGTTCGTAGCGCGCTGCGGTTTGTTTCGATGAGACCAGGATCACCGATCCAGCCCCCTAGGATCGGTACCACCACCGGCAGCGCGGCGAGGAGGCACGGATGGACATCGCGGTCATCGGCTCGAACATGGTCGACCTGATCAGCTACATCACCCGGATGCCCGAGGAGGGCGAGACGATCGAGGCGCCTGACTTCGCGCTCGGCTGCGGGGGCAAGGGCGCGAACCAGGCCGTCGCCGCGTCCCGACTCGGCTCCGAGGTGCTGATGGTCACGCGCGTCGGCGACGACCTCTTCGCGGCCAACACGGTGCGCAACTTCGAGCTCAACGGGATCGACACCACCTTCGTGCTGCCGACCCCCGGCACGTCCGGAGTCGCCCCCATCTTCGTCGACGAGCAGTCGCGCAACTCGATCATCATCGTCAAGGGCGCCAACGGGGCGCTCTCCCCCGACGATGTCGAGGCGGCTGCCGCCGAGATCGCCCGCTGCAGCCTGATCGTGCTCCAACTGGAGATCCCGCTTGCGACGGTCAACGCGGCGATCGAGCTGGGCAGCAGGGCGGGCGTGCCGGTGCTGCTCAACCCCGCCCCGGCCACCGAGGGACTCGACTACGAGCGCGTCGCCTTGTGTGAGTACTTCGTGCCGAACGAGACCGAGCTTGCCATCCTCACCGGCCTGCCTACCTCGACGCTCGAGGAGGTCAGCATCGCGGCCCGCAGCCTCGTCGAGCGCGGCTGCCGCAACGGCATCGTCACCCTCGGGTCGAAGGGCGTCCTCCTCGTCGATGCCGAGGGTGAGGAGCTGATCGCCCAGACGACCGCGGTCGAGGCGGTCGACACGACCGGGGCCGGCGACGCCTTCATCGGCTGCTTCGCGCACGAGATCACGCACGCAACGCCCCTGCGCGACGCGCTCGTACGGGCCAATGCCTACGCGGCTCACTCCGTGACCGGCCGCGGGACCCAGAGCTCTTACGCCACGGCCGACGAGTTCTCCGCCTGGGTCGAGGGCCGCTGACCAACGCCATCGCCACCAGGGTCGCGGCTCCAGGGGCACCGACACGGCGGCCCAACCCGCCGGGATCACGCTCTCCCATCTCGCCAATGGCGAAGCTTTCTCATCACTAACCACAGCGATCAGATCCTGCTTAGGGTGAAAGACATCGCCAATGTTGACGCTCATCACGGGGAGAGTTGATGAACACACACGCAACACGCAAGCGCGCCAGAAGGCTCGCCGCATCGCTCATCGCCGCCGCTGTGACGGTGACGACTGGGGCGGTCACGGCCACCGAGGCCGAGGCCGAGGCCGCCTCCATCCACGACTGCCTCACGGCCACGGAGATCGCCTCTGGGCTCCCGACAGAATCGCTTGAGCGTAGTTCGGGACTTTTCACCGAGAAGCCAACAGCCCCTGACCTGGTTTTCACCTGATCAGGGGCTGTTTCTCGTAGCGGGGACAGGATTTGAACCTGTGACCTCTGGGTTATGAGCCCAGCGAGCTACCGAGCTGCTCCACCCCGCGTCGGTGAAACCAACTTTAGCGGGGTTCTTTGGAACGCACAAATCGAAGCCGTCGCCCTCTCGTTACGGGCGCGACTCAGGTGCTCGGGTGTGGGACGGGTCGCGCTCGACGATGTCGCCGAGCGCCTCGTCGATCTTCGCCATCAGCTCGGCCGGAATCTCCACCCCACTGGCCTTGACGTTCTCGCTGATCTGCTCTGGGCGCGAGGCGCCGATGATGGCCGCTGCGACGTTCTGGTTCTGCAGCACCCAGGCGACGGCGAGCTGAGCCATGGTCAGGCCGAGCTCGTCTGCGATCGGGCGCAGCTTCTGCACGCGGGTCAGCACGTCGTCGTTCATGAAGCGGCTGATCATGTTCTGGCCGCCCTTGGTGTCGGTGGCCCGCGAACCCTCGGGCGCGGCCTGACCCGGCTGGTACTTGCCGGTCAGGACACCCTGGGCGACGGGAGACCACACGATCTGCGAGATGCCTGCCTCCTCCGAGGCTGGCACGACCTGGTCCTCGATCACGCGCCACAGCATCGAGTACTGCGGCTGGTTGGAGATCAGCTGGATGTTGAGTTCCTTGGCCAGCTTCGCGCCCTCGCGGATCTGGTCGGCGGTCCACTCGGACACGCCGATGTAGAGCGCCTTGCCCTGCCGCACCACGTCGGCGAAGGCGATCATGGTCTCCTCGAGCGGGGTCTCCACGTCGAAGCGGTGCGCCTGATAGAGGTCGACGTAGTCGGTCTGCAGGCGGCGCAGCGACCCGTTGATGCCCTCCATGATGTGCTTGCGGGACAGGCCGACATCGTTGGCGCCCTTCGGGCCGACTGGGAAGTAGACCTTCGTGAAGATCTCGAGCGACTCGCGACGCTCCCCCTTCAGCGCATCCGCGAGCACCTCCTCTGCGACGGTGTTGGCGTAGACGTCTGCGGTGTCGAAGGTGGTGATGCCCGCATCGAGGGCCGCGCGGACGCAGGCCTTTGCGGCGTCGTTTTCGACCTGCGACCCGTGGGTCAGCCAGTTGCCGTAGGTGATTTCGGTGATCTTGAGTCCGGAATTTCCGAGATAGCGGTACTGCATGGGCACGACATTACTCGGCTAGCGTTACGCCATGGAGACCACCCGCATCGCCTGGTCAGAAGGGATCTGGACCCACCCGCCCGTCGACGCCGTCGAGCGCGACGGCGACCTGATCGTCACCTGCGCCGAAGGCTCGGATGCGTGGCGCACCACCTCGTATGGTTTCGTCCACGAGTCCGAGCACGGGCTCGTGCGGCCGCTGCCGCAGGACTGCGCGATGGAGGTCACCTTCACCACCGACTACGACCAGCAGTTCGACCAGGCAGGCATCTTCGTGGTCGCCGACCAGACCTGCTGGATGAAGGCGGGCGTCGAGTTCGCAGACGGGCACCCGCAGCTGGGCGCGGTCGTGACCAACCCGAACTCCGACTGGTCCGTGGCCAGGATGGATGCGTGGGCGGGACGGAGGGTCCGGGTGCGGGTCTCCCGGTCGGGCGACGCGCTGACGGTCCGCGCCGGCCTCGACGGCGACGAACTGGCCCTCGTGCGCGTGGCCCCGTTCCCGGCTGAGGCCGAGGCCGCCGCGGGCCCGCTCGCCGCGGCGCCCACGAGGGCAGGCCTCGTGGTCACATTCCACGAGTGGTTCCTCACCGCGTCCGACTCGTCGCTGCACTGACGCGACGCACCGGGCAGGCGCTAGTGTCTCTGCACATGACCGAGGCCCACCTGCACTACGAGCTGGCCAAGCACCGCCTGGACAACGGACTCGAGGTGGTCGTGGCCCCCGATCCGGATGCTCCCGGCGTCGCAGTGAACCTCTGGGTCGAGGTCGGCTCCGCGGATGAGCGTCCGGGCAAGACCGGCTTCGCCCACCTGTTCGAGCACCTCATGTTCCAGGGCTCCGGGCAGGTGGCCTCCGGCGAGCACATGGCGACCGTCGAGACCCTCGGCGGAACCGTCAACGCCACCACCTCCAGCGACCGCACCAACTACTTCGAGACGGTGCCCCGGGGCGCCCTCGACCTGGCGATGTGGCTCGAGGCGGACCGCTTCGCGAGCCTCGCCATCACCGGGGAGAACTTCGAGACCCAGCGTCAGGTCGTGAAGGAGGAGAAGCGTCAGCGCTACGACAACCAGCCCTACGGCGACCTGCTCGAACTGCTGATCGCGCAGCACTTCCAGCCCGAGCATCCGTACGGTCACCTGACCATCGGGTCCATGAGGGACCTGGACGACGCGTCGCTGGAGGACGTGGCCTCGTTCTTCGAGGCCTGGTACCCGGCGAGCAACCTGCGCCTCGTGCTCTGCGGGCCGGTCACCGCCGACGAGGGCATCTCGCTCACCGAGACCTACTTCGGCTCGCTTCCCGCCGTCCCCAAGCCTCAGCGGGCAAGCTTCGAGGCACCGCTGGCCAGGCCGGAGCTGATCGAGACCGTCACCCGGGCCGTCCCGCACTCGCTGACCTACCTGTCGTGGGGGGTGCCCGACGCGGCAGACCCCGTCCAGCCAGCTCTCCACCTGGCGCTGTCGGTCCTCGCCGACGGCAACTCCTCCCGGCTGCACCGCGCGCTCGTGCGCAACGGCGACATCGCCAACGAGGTGCACAGCGCGCTGCTGCCCCACCGCTCCTCCACCTCGGTGGCCACCATCCTCGGACGTCCGTCGGACGGCGTGGGGACCGATGCGCTGAGCGGACGAATCCTCGACGAGCTGGCCCGCTTCATCGACGAGGGCCCAACCGAGGAGGAGGTCGCCCGCGCGGCCGCCCAGTACGAACGCGACTGGCTCTGGGACCTCGCCACGACGAGCGGTCGCGCCGACGCGATCAACGACGCCTGGCTCGTCCACGGCGACCCGGCCAGGATCAACACCCACCTCGCGGAGGTGCTGTCCGTGACCCCAGACGATGTGCGAGGCGCTGCCCGAACCTGGCTGTCCCCCACGGCCGCACACCAGCTCCACTACCTCGCGGAGAATGCCCGATGACCCGACCTGACGTCACGCTAGCCACCCCCTGGCACTTTCCGACGCCGACGATCACCAGGCTGCCCAACGGCCTGACGGTGTGGCACTTCCATCTGCCCGGCCAGCACATCGCCACCTTCGAGGCCGTGTTCCCCGCTGCGCTGAGCAGCGAGCCACGCGACGTCGAGGGCGTGGCGACCGTGGCGCTGCACGCCATCGATGAAGGAACGCTGACCCACCCGGACGGACGGATCGGCGAACTCCTCGAGGGCAACGGGGCCACCCTGCACGGCATCGCCCGGTACCGGCACACGACCTTCGGCGGGCAGGCCCCGTCGCGACGCCTCGGAGCGGTCCTCGACCTCTTCACGGAGGTGCTCACCGAGCCCGCCTATGCGGAACGCGACATCGTGCACCACATCGAGGCCCAGATCGCGGGCTTCGACTCGACGCTCGCCTCACCCGGGGGCAGCAACGGCCTCGCCTTCCGCCGTGCCCTCTTCGGCGAACAGCACCGCGACGGCCGTCCGGCGGCCGGAACGCCTGCCACGCTCAGCCCGATCGACGCCGACCGCGTCCGCGCCTGGCACGCCGCGCACTTCGTTCCCGACCACACGACGCTGCTGATCGCCGGCGCGGTCGACGCGGACGACGTCATCGCCCACTTCGCCGACTGGCGACCTGGAGCCCCGACGCCTGCACCGGCCTCCAGCGCCCCGGCCCTGCCTCCCCGCGTCGTGGTGGTCGACCAGCCGGGGGCTGTCCAGGCGACGCTCACCATCGGCAGCCGAACCGTCACGCGCGACGATCCGCGCTGGGCGGCGCTCCGGATCGCCGGGCACGCCCTCGCCGGGGCCTTCGCCAGCCGGCTCAATCTGGAACTGCGCGAGCGGCTCGGCTACACCTACGGCATCAACGGGGGCTTCTCCCCCGGCGTCACCGAGGGGCAGTTCGCGGTGGGCGGTAGCGTCCGCAACGAGGTGGCAGGCGATGCCGTCGCCCGCCTCATCGAGGGGCTCGCACTCGCCGAACCGCTGACCGACGCCGAGGTCGACGACGCGCGCCGGTACCTGATCGGGGTCGCCCCGCTCGCCAACGAGACCTCGGCCGACATCGTCGCGCAGTCGTCCTCCCTCGCCGCCGCCGGGCTCGACCCGGGGGACATGGGAAGGCACTTCGAGGCGCTGGCGACGGTGGGCGCGGACGCGGCCACCACCGCCTACCGCTCCGCCATCAGCCCCGAGCTGTGCAGCGTCTCCGTCACCGGAGACGCCGAGGTGCTCGTCCCCCAGTTGGAGGCCATCGGCCTGGCTCCGGAACGGATCGATCTGAGGGCCTGAGGCGCCGACCACACGGGGCCGGCGCCGTCTGCGTCAGCCCTCGTCGAGCGCCTTCGCGGCCTCGGCGATCTTGTCCTCGGCGGACTTCATCTTCGCCTGGTAGTCGGCGAGATCGCCGGTCTTCAGCGCCTCGTCCGCGCCCTTGAACAGCGCCTCGGCCTCGTCCAGCAGTCCCCTGGCGCGCTCGACTCCCGTCTGGTCCGACGGAGTGCCCGGCTCCTCCGTGTTCAGATCGGGGATCGTGCTGGGGTTGTCGCCCTCGCCTGTCTGCGCACCAGCGTCGCCCTGGAACACCTGGTCGAGCGCCGACTGCAGCGTGTCGCCGATGCCGATCTGCTCGCCGAAGCGCACCACAATGAAGCGCAGCGCCGGGTAGGAACCCGTGGTCTTGGTCTGCGTGTAGATGGGCTGCACGTACAGCAGGCCGCCTCCGAGCGGGAGGGTCAGCAGGTTGCCGTAGATGGCCGAAGCGCTGGAGCCGTCACGGTTGAACGGCAGGAGCTTCTCCGCGACGAGCGGGTTGGTCGAGATGAAGTTGTACGTCTGCCCCGGGCCCGCGATCTGTTTGGCGTCAGAGAGCTTCAACACCCGTTTCTTGCCGTAGTCCGGACTCGTGGCGTCGGAGTTGATCGCCATGTACGCGCTGAGGTTCTCGCGGTCCTTCGGCACGAAGACGGTCGTGTTGGCGAAGTGCGGAGTCTCGTCCTTCGGCCACCGGATCGTCAGGAAGTACGGTGGCTCCTTCTTGTTCTCCCCGCTGACCGGGTCGTTCGGGACCTGCCAGATGTCGGTCTGGTGGAACCACGTGTTGGCGTTCTCGGTGTGGTAGCGGCCGAGCACCTCGCGCTGCACCTTGAACAGGTCCTGCGGATAGCGCAGGTGTTCGCGCAACTCATCGGAAATCTCGCTCTTCGGGGTGACGGCGCCGGGGAAGACCTTCGACCAGGTCTTGAGGATCGGATCGTTTTCGTCCCACTCGTACAGTTTCACCGACCCGTCATAGGCGTCGACGACGGCCTTGACGGAGTTGCGCACGTAGTTGACCTGCTGCCCGAGCAGGGTGCGGTCGGCAGAGGTGCGAGAGTCGGAGATCGACTGGGTCCAGTCGACACGGTTCGCATTCGGGAAGGAGTCGGACGTGGTGTACGCGTCGACGATCCACACGATCCGGCCGTCCACGACGCTCGGATACGGATCGGAGTCGACCGTCAGCCAGGGGGCGACCTCCTGCACGCGCTGCGTCGGGACACGGTCGTGCATCAGGCGCGACTCGGAGTTCACGCGGTCCGAGAGCATCAGGTTGATGTCGCCGAAGCGGATCGCGAACGCCGCCTTCGCCAGGAAGTTGCCGACCGGGACCCCGCCCTTGCCGGTGTAGGTGTACAGCGACTCGGAGCGCCCCTCACCGCCGGACGGCGTGTCGAGCTCGACCGGCTCAGACCCCTCTGGCGCGCCGACGACGACGTAGTAGTCGCTCTTCTCACCGAAGTAGATGCGCGGCTCGTGCTCCTCGAGGCTGCCGGTGGTAGGGATCCCGCCGGAGAAGAACACCGGCTCGCCGTTGGCCTCGCGCTGGTTCCCGTAGGCGGCGACCAGTCCGTAGCCGTGCGTGTAGACGGTTCGTCGGTTGTTCCAATTGTCCCCGGAGTCCACCGACGCGAGGTCGAGCTCGCGGACGGCGACCACCGCGTCAGTGGCCTTTCCGTCGATCACGTACCGGTCGACGTCCAGCGTCTCGGGGAACGTGTAGTAGCCGCGCACCTGCTGGAGCTGCTCGAACGTGCGGGGAACGACCGCGGGGTCGATCAGGCGGATCGCGGGCAGCGCGTCGGCGTCGGCGCGCAGCTGGCCGGCCGAGGCCGTGGTGGTCGCCTCGTAATCCTCGATCTCGACGTCGTCGATGTCGTAGGCGTACCTGGTCGCCGCGATGTTGTTGGCGATGTAGGGCACCTCCATGTCCTGTTCCTGCGGGGTGACCCGGAAGTTCTGGATCAGCCACGGGTACAGGCTCGACAGGAGCAGCATCGAAACGATCAGCAGCGCGATCGATGCGCCGGGCACCGACCAGCGCACCTTCCACGCGTTGACGAAGCAGGCGATCGCGCAGATGGCGCAGATGGCGGCGATGATCGTGGTGACCGGAACGCGGGTGGTGAAGTCGGTGTAGCCCATGCCCGTGAACAGGGTCGACTGGGTGACGTTCAGCGCGAACCGGTCGAGGACGATGTTGACGCCGAAGAGCAGGATGCCGATCCCCAGCGTGATCGACAGCTGGCGCTGCGCGGGAACGCTCGCCGAGGTGTTGCCGCGGCCGCGAAGCGCGGAAGCGTTCAGCGACCCGGTGAGGAAGTGCACGCAGAGCGCGGCTATGCCGCCCGCGGTGACGGCGAACAACACGAAACCGACCACGAACTGCAGCCACGGAAGCGCGAACACGTAGAAGCTGGCGTCGACGCCGAAGTAGGCGTCCTTCTCACCGAACTCAGTCGAGTGCCACCAGGCCAGGAACGTGTCGGCCTGACCCAACGCCGTCAGCCCGGCGAGCAGGGCGATCACTCCGGCGGGCACGGCCATCAACAGTCGTGAACGCTGGTCGAGCACGTCGCGCATCTGCACCAGGAACTCGGAGTCGAGGTTGGCCCTGCGCACCTTGGGGCGCAGCCGGTAGGCGATCACCATCGAGAAGAACACGACCAGGAACATCAGCAGGCCGAACCCGACAAGCAGCCCCACCTGGGCGGCGAGCCGGGTGGTGAACACGCCCTGGAAGTCGACGCTGCGGAACCACAGGTAGTCGGTGCCAACACGGGAGGCGATCACGGTGCCGATCACCAGCACACCGATGATCAGCACGGTCCAGAGCAACGGGCTCCTGCGGGTCGGCTCGTCGAGGTCGGCGGTCTCAGCGCTCATGATTCGTCGCTCCGGAAGGTGTCGAACAGTCCTTCGGCGAGCCCGGGGACGAGGTCCTCGGCCCCGAGCAGGTCGTCTGGATCACTCACGAGGCGGGCGAGGCCGTGCTTCGTGCCGTCGCGCAGGACGCCGACGACGACCCGCACGTCGGTCTTGTTCGGGTGCTTCGCGACGAAGTCTGCCGCCTCGTCCGGGTCCTCGGGGAGATCCGCCTCGAACTGCGGCGGAAGGAAGGCGCGCTCCAGCGCGATGGCGCAGCCCTCGACCGTCTCGGGCCAGAAGATCGAGTTCAGGCGCTCGAACAGGTTGTCGGTCGCGGTGAACTCGTCCTGCTCGATCGCGGTCAGCGCGTCCGGGGCGGTCTCTGGGACCCGCCCCCGCAGCTGGGGTTCGACCTCCAGCAGCGTGCTCGTCGTGACGAGCGCGAACAGTCGGGTCGGCTGGTCCCAGCCTGCGGACGAGACGTGACGTTCCACGTCCATCAGGCAGGCGATCAGGCGTGACGTGTCAGCCACAGGTAGGCACCTCCGCGGTGTTTCCTTCGTTGATGAGCTGCAGGGCCGAGATGGCGTCCCTGAGCGTCGCGACCTTTACCAAGGTCAGCGATGTCTTGATGCCCTCGACGTCGGGGCAGTTGCCTTCGGGAAGGAGGAAGATGCTCGCCCCGTCGCGCTCTGCTCCCTTGATCTTCTCGCGGGCCCCGCCGATGTTGCCGACGCTCCCCTCGGCGTCGATCGTGCCCGTCCCCGCGACGACCTCATCCTGGATCAGGTCCCCCTCGGTGATCCGGTCGTAGATGCCGAGCGCGAACACCAGCCCGGCACTCGGCCCGGTCACCGACGGATCGACCCCGAAGGTGACCCGCGGCGTGTACCGGTACCCGGGACCGATGTCGACGCCCATCACGGGGCGGTCGGCCTCGGTCGTGCTGGCCGCGAGTGTGATCTCGACCGTCAACTCCTCACCGCCGCGGGAGATCTGCAGCGTGACGACCTGTCCCACGTCACTCTGGCCGATCACCTGGCGGACCTCCTCGCGGTCGCTGACAGGTTGGCCGTTGACCTGGAGGATCAGGTCACCGGGTTGCAGGACGTCGGCGCTGGGCCCCGAGATGGACACGGCGGTCACCATCGGCTTGTCCTCGACCTGGATGGTGGCCGCTCGGAGCGCGGCGACGGTGGCGCGTGTCCTCGAATCGACCATCGAGCGCGCAGACTCCGTCTCCACCTGCTCATTTGTCTTGCCCGGCGGGTAGATCACGTCGCGCGGCATGGCCTCGGAATCGGAGCCCAGGTACACGAAGATCGCCTCTGGAAGGCTGAGGGTGGAGTCGACGCGGGTGGTCGAGACGGTGGTCATCAGCAGACGTCCGGACGTGTCGAACGTCGGCACCTCGCTGACGTCGATCACCGGGCCCTTGTCGCTGCTGCCAAGCACATCGATCGTCTGGCCTGGCCTGCGCGCCACATAGGGCACTGGGATCAGGACGAGCAGCGCCGCGAGGATGGCGAACAGCAGCGAAGAAACGATAGCCATCGCGTTACGCGACACAGCCGCCACCTCCTGCGCACATGATGCGCTCACCCTAGCAAGCGCCGCCAAGATGGCGCCTCGCGCGGCCCTTGCCTGATGCGGAAGAATGGGTGCGAGGAGGTAAGCCGATGTCCAGCAACAACCCCTTCGACTTCGAACAGCTGCGCAGGATGCTTGAGCAGCTCGGATTCGGTGACGCAGAGGATCTCGATCTTGAGGAACTGATCGCGCAGGTGAACAAGCTGCAGGCGCCCGGCAGCCCGTTCATGTTCGGCATGACCAACGCCGACCGCGACCCAGACGCGGCGTGGCGCACGACCCTGACCGCCGCGAAGCAGTTGGCGGCCGAGTCAGGCGGCGATCCGTCGCTGCGGGAGGACGAGATCTCCGCCGTGCGTGACGCCGAGCGGCTCGCCCAGTCCTGGCTGACCCCCGTGACCGAGTTCGCCGAGACCGGCCGTGCCGCCCGCGCCATGACGCGGGGCGAGTGGCTCGACGCCACAAGTGACGGCTGGCGCGCGGTGATCGAGCCGATCATCGACGGGCTCGCCGATGCGCTCCAGCGCGGAGGCGCCGTCGAGGACGAGGCCATGCAGGGAATGCAGCAGATGCTCGCTCCCATGATGAAGAGCTCCGCCTCGCTGATCTACCGTGACCGGCTCAAGCGCGAACTGGCCAATGTGGCCGGAGACATCCTGACCGGGACCGAGCTGGGGTTCAACCTGCTCGGCCCGAGCGATGTCGTGCTCCTGCCGACCAACGTCGCCCAGTTCACCCGCGATCTCGACGCGAACGACTCCGACCTCGTGCTGTACCTGTTGCTGCGTGAGGCCGCCCGGCAGCGCCTCTTCCACTCCGTCGGCTGGCTGTCCCCTCAGCTCAGTGCGCTGCTTGCGCACTTCGCCCGCGAAATCACCATCGACTTCGAGTCCATCGCAGGCCAGTTCCAGCCTGAGAACTTCGAGGGTCTCTCGCTCGAGGACGTCGTGGCCGTCGGTGAGTCGGTGCGCGGCTCCTTCTTCCAGCCGGCAAGCACCCCCACCCAGCTGGAGATTCTCGAGCGACTCGAGGTTCTGCTCGCCCTCGTCGAGGGCTGGGTCGACCATGTCGTGGCGAAGGCGACGGCCCCGTGGATGCCTCACGCGGCCCAGCTCGGTGAGGTACTGAACCGGCGCCGCGCCTCCGCCACCCCGGTGACCAGCGTGTTCTCGGAGCTGGTCGGCCTCGATCTGCGTCCGCGGCTCGTGCGCGATGCGAGGAACCTGTGGGCCGCCGTCGAGCATGAGCGAGGCCAGGCCGGCCGCGACGCCGTCTGGGGGCACCCCGACCTGCTACCGACGAAGTCGCATCTCGCCGACCCGCTGTCCTTCGCGACGGGCCAGGATGCCCCCGACACGGCCGAGGACGAGTTGGACACCGAGCTGCGCAAGCTGCTCGGAGAGTGAGAAATCGGGCTGATTACCGCAAAGTCGCTTGACGTGCCCGCATCGGCACGCAAGACTTTGTACCCGTGAGTCCCGGAGGCTCAATTCGCAGGGGAAGGCGGATCGAGCACCCGGGACTCCGCCGTGTCTGGGAGTGTCACGCACGCGTGGCTCGGCACCCAGTTACAGTTGACAAGGCCGCTGAACCTCGGCGGCCACCCACAAGGAGGAAATATGGCTACGGAGACCTGGGAAGGTTCTTTCTACTGCGTCAAGTGCAAGGAGAAGCGCGACGCCAAGGGAGAGGTTGTCGTCAACGACAAGGGCACCAAGATGGCCAAGGGCAAGTGCCCCGTGTGCGGCACCAACCTGAACCGCATTCTCGGCAAGGCCTGAGCCAGCCCGACCCTGCACTCCGACGGGGGTGGCGGAACGATCCGCCACACCCGTCGTTGTCGTCTCGGGGGACGGTGTTGTCCGAGGCCTGACCGGTCGCCTACCCGACCGGGAGCCGGGGTGAGCTTTGCGTCATGCCAGGCATCCGTGTCCACCTCGTCGCAGAACCCTCGCCAGCCCGGGTGCTCGTCCGGGCGTTACGCTCGCCGCTGATCGTGCGGCACCTGACTCCCGCGCAGGCGCTCCGCTCCCCCGGCGCCGGCATCGGCGCTGACGTCACGGTGCTCGCCTTCGAGCCGGGAACCCAGCCGGTCCTCGAGGCCGAGGCCTTCGCCGGGGCCGGGCTCTATGCCAGGTGGGACTCGCGACGAGGCGAGATCGGTCCCGTCCTCGGCGCCGGATCGGGTCCGTGCCCCCGCTGCCTGGCCGGATCGACGACGCAGGCCACGGGTGGCGATGCGCCGCTGCTCGGCGCCTGGGTGGGGGCGTGGACCGCGCTGCAGTGCCTGTCGATGGGGGCCTCCATGCACAGCGAACTTATTGGCGTGAGCTGGCGCTGGCATCTGTCCCACCCAGGGCTCGAACTGGCACTCTGGCCGCGGCAGGGCGACTGCCCGGTCTCCGGCTGCACCACGCCCCGCACCGAGCCCATCACCGGCGGTGGGCTCAGGCTCGATGCCCCTCGATGACGCCGAGGACCCCTCCGCCGTACTTCTTCACCTTCGACTGCCCGATCCCCGGGAGCCGCAGCAGATCCTGCTCGGACGTGGGCACCGCCTCAGCGATCGCGAGCAGCGTCGCGTCGGTGAACACGACGAACGCTGGAACGCTCGCACCGTCGGCCTCGGCTTTCCGCCAGGCGCGCAACGCCTCGAAGAGGGCCTCATCGTAGGTGACCTCGCAGTCCTCGTGCCTGCTCAGCTTGCGCTCGGCCGCGGTGTGCAGGAGGTTGCCGCAGACACGACACGCGCGAGACTTCGACGAGGATGATCCGCGCTTCGTCTGTCTGCTGACGGTGGCGGGGCCGGTGACCTGGTCGGCGATGAAGCGTGAACGCGTGGCGTTGCCGCGCGACGCGGCCCAACTGACCCTGAGTTCTCTGCGGGCACGGGTGAAGCCGACGTAGAGCAGTCGGCGCTCCTCGGACAGCGCAGGCTCCTCCTGGCTGAGCACGAAGGGGATCAGCCCCTCGCGCACTCCGATGATCGCGACGGCGTCCCACTCGAGGCCTTTCGCGGCGTGCAGCGTCGAGAGGGTGACCGCAGATGCCACCGGGCTCGCCTGCCAGCTTGCCCTCTCCTGGAGCCAGGCCGCGGCCTGCTCACCTGTCCACCCGTCGCGGGCTTCGTCCTCCTCGCCCACCATGGTGCGCACCGCGTCGAGCGACTCCCAGCGTTCCCGCTGGCGCCCCTGCCCCGACGGCGCGTCCGGCCTCCAACCGAGCCCGCCCAGCACCTGGCCCATGACCTCGCCTGGGCTCAACTGCGGCTGTCGCGACGCCACCCGACCGAACTCGAGCACCGCCTGGCGCACCTCGGCCCGGTCGTAGAAGCGCTCCGTGCCGCGGACGGTGTAGGGAACGCCAGCCTCGGTCAGCGCCGCCTCAAGGGCCGGCGACTGCGCGTTGATCCGGTAGAGCACCGCCAGTTCGGACCATGGCGTGCCCTCGGCGTGGGCGGCCTTCATCCAGGCCGCGATGCCTGCGGCCTCGGTGCGCTCATCAGGCTCCCCGTGGAAGCTCGGCCGCGGCCCGGAGTGCCTGGTCGCGCGCAGCGCGGAGGGGCCACCCTCACGGATCCGCATCACCTTGTTCGCCGAGGAGATCACCTCCGGGGAGGACCGGTAGTTGCGGACGAGCCGCACGGTCTGCGCCCCCGGATGGTCCGAGGCGAAGCCGAGCAGGTAGGCGGCGTCCGCCCCGGCGAACGAGTGGATGGCCTGGTTGGGGTCACCGACGACGCACACGTCGTCGCGGCCGTCGACCCACAGTGAGATCAGCCGGTGCTGCAGCGCTGAGACGTCCTGGTACTCGTCGACGACGAAGTGCCGGTAGGTGCCGCGGATCCGCTCGCCGATCTCCGGATGCTCGCTGAGCAGGACGGCATTGCACATCAGGATGTCGTTGAAGTCGACTGATCCCTCGGTCAGCTTCTGCTTCTCGTAATGGGCCATCACCGCGGAGACCTGCGCCGGGGTCGCCCCGTTGACCGACCGCACCCCCGCCACGTCTGGGTACCGGGCGGCGCTGACGTTGCTCGTCTTCGCCCAGGAGATCTCGGAGTCGAGGTCGCGCACCAACGCCGTATCGGACGACCCGAGGACCTGGTGCGCGGCCCGGGCAACGAGACCGAAGGTGTTCTCCGCGACGCGCGGGAAGTCGACCCCGTAGGCCTGCGGCCAGAAGAACTGGCACTGCCTGAGCGCGGCCGAGTGGATGGTGCGGGCCTGCGCGGCGCGCACGCCGAGCGAGGCGAGCCGGGAGCGCATTTCGCCAGCGGCGCGCGTGGTGAAGGTGACGGCGAGCGTGCCTGCCGCGTCGTAGCGACCCTCACGCACCGCGTAGGCGATCCGGTGCGTGATCGCCCGCGTCTTGCCCGTCCCTGCCCCGGCAAGGACCACGACCGGGTGCTCAAGCATCGTGGCCACGCGTCGCTGTTCCGGGTCGAGGGCATCGAGTATCTGGTCGCTCACACGTTTCATTGTCGTTGCGCCCACTGACACAATGCCAACCGGAAACCGTCCGAGCCTCCCAGTAGGGTGATGATTCAGGATTCTCGAGTGGCCCGGTGGGCCGAGGAAGGGCAGGGTCGACGATGGGTGTGAGCCTCGTGCGCGGCCACCGGTGGGCGGGGCTGCTCGACCGGCTCGCCGACCAGTTGCGCACCTCCAACACCGATCCGTTCGCGTTCTCCCGCGTCGTGGTGTCGTCGGCGGCCACCGGCCGGATCGTCGGGCAGGAGGTGGCGGCACGGCTCGGCATCTCGGCCGGGATCGACTACGTGACCCCGGCTCAGCTCATGAGCCAGCTGGCCGAGCGGGCAGGCGTTGCGCGCGACCGTTCCCGATGGCTCGGGACGCCGCTCGAACTTGCCGTGTGGGAGGCGATCGACGAGTTGAGCGGCGAGTACCCCGTGCTGGCCCGCGCCGTCGACCCGCGACGCGTCGGAGGCAGGCGGGCGACCTCTGCAAGGCTCGCGCGCCTGCTGCGCTGGTATGTCGACGTGACCCCTGACCTCCTCGCGTCGTGGCTCGAGGGCGACGACCTCGGCCCCGACGGCGCCGAACTGCCACCGCAGTGGGCCTGGCAGCCTGCGTTGCTGCGTGCGGCGGTCACCTCGCTCGAGGTGGATCCGGTCGAGATCCTCGAGTCCCTCGTCGAGTCGGCGCGCCTGGACACCACGCCGACGGTGCTGTTCGCGGTTGACGAGCTGACGGTTCCACAACGGGCGGTGCTCGAGGCGCTCGGGTCACTCACCGTGCTCGCGGCCGCCGAGTCACCCGGCGCCGCCTGGGAGGCGGCCGATGAGATCGTCGACCTGCCGGATCCGCCCGCCGCGGTTCCCGCGGTGCAGTTGCACGACTCCCACGGCCCGGCCCGACAGGTGGAGGTGCTGCGCGACGAACTCACCCGCGCCTTCGCGGCCGACCCGACTCTCGAACCGCGAGACGTGGCCATCATCTGTCCGAGGCCCGAGCGCTATGCCACGCTGCTCGACGCCGCCTTCACGGTGGCCGTCGACGGTGGACACCCTGGCCGCGGTCTGCGTGTCCAGGCGGTGGCGGGCCAGGCGCACAACCCCGTTCTCGGCGTCCTCACCACGCTGCTGCGGCTCGGGGAGCTCCGGGCGTCGGCCACCCAGTTGGTCGAGCTGCTGCTCAGCTCGCCCATCGCCCACCGGTGGCGCCTGTCCGACCGGCAGGCCATCGTCGAACTCGTCGGCGGTGCGGGCGTCCGCTGGGGCATGGACGCCCAGCACCGGTCGGCCTTCCACCTGGAGGGCCTCGCCCAGAACACCTGGATGCGCGGGCTGGACCGGCTACTGGTCGGCCTCGCCGTGGCCGACGGGCATGAAGGCGGAGTCCAGCTCGCGGGCACCGAGGCCGTCGAGTCGTCCGATCTTGAGACAGTGGGCGCCCTCTGTGAGATCGTCTCGCGGCTGCGCCGGCTCATCGCCGAGACCTCCACCCCGGCGCCGATCACGCAGTGGGTCGTCCGCACCCGCAGCATCATCACCGAACTTCTCGGACTGCCGCGCGACGATGAATGGCAACTGCTGCACGCGCACTCGGTCCTCGCCCGGCTCGAGGCCGACCATGTCGGCGGGACCACTCTGCTCACCAGGGGCGAGTTCGCGCATCTGCTTGCCTCGACCGAGCGCGCGCCCCGCGCACGGGTCGCCGCGGGCAACGGGTCGCTGCTCGTGGCGCCGCTCGGGGAACTGCGCCATGTGGAGTTTCGTCTCGTCGCCCTGCTCGGTGTCACCGACGACGTCGTCCCTGGCCCCTCCGGGCAGGCCCCCGACGCCCTCGACCTCGGCGATCTGGCGCCCGATCTCCGCAGGCGCCGGCTCGCCCATCTCCTTGGCCACGCCCGCTCCGCCGAGCGTCTGCTGATCGTGCGCCAGGCCTACTCCCAGCGCACCAACGACGAGATGGCACCGCCCGCGGCAGTCAGTTGGCTGCTCGAGGAACTTGGCGCGACCCCCGAACCCGTCCGGCATCCGCCGACGGCGACGTCGGAGGCCAACTTCCACGATCCAGCGAGCTTCGATGCCGCCGCCCATGCTGGAGCGCTCGCCCGGCGCAGCGCCGCGCCGGAGGGCACGCCACGGGCACGGCGGCGGGAACAGGCGCGCACACGCCCCGTCGGCCAGCTGCCGCAGCAGGTCTCGCTCGACCAGTTGGCACGATTCCTCGCCGACCCGGCCAAGGCGTTCCTGCGCTCCGCCGCAAGCCTTCCCCTCTACTCGGAACCGGCGCTGAGCGACGAGATGCCCCTTGAGCTGAACGGGCTCGCCCACTGGCAGGTGACCACGACCCTGCTCGACGCGCTCAAGAGCGGCACGCCACTCGAGACGGTTATCCGCACGCTGCGCAGCAACGAGGAACTCCCTCCCGACGAGATCGGCCGCGTCGAGTTCTCGCGCGCCAAGTCGCAGGCCGAGTTGCTCTGGAGTCAGGCCGGTCCGCTCTACCAGCAGGACGTCACCGACGTGCCGGTGGACCTCGACTTCGATCTCCCGGGGGTCGGCTCGATCCGGCTCGTGGACGAGATCCGACTCCGCGGTGGTTCACCCGTGTCGGTCACCGCGAGCAAGGGGGCGGACAAGCTGATCGCGCCATGGCTCGAGTCGCTGGCCCTGACTGCCGCCGGGTCGCCGACGCTGGCCCGGTTCTTCCGGCTGGTCCAGGTGCCGGGCGACTGGAAGTCGTTGATGGTCGACGACCGCTCCCTCGGTGTTCCCGAGCAGGTGGCCGCTCGGGAGAGGCTCGCGACGGTGCTGCGCGCCTACGCCCTCGGCCAGCATCGCCTGGTGCCGGTGCCTGCCACGGCAGGCATCGCGTACGCCGAGGATGTGGCTCGCGGCCGGTTCGATCCACGTCAGTGGCGGGGCCGGCCCGGTTTCCGGCACGACAAGTGGAGTTCGGTTGGTCCTGCGTGGGCCATGTTCTACGACGATGAGGTGTCCGAACTCTTCGTCGACCCGCCTGCGGCCGGCGACCCGTCCAACGGCCAGTCCAGCGCGTTCGGCGCCTGGTCCGTCGCCCTCTACACCGGAATCCTCGGAGGTAGGTCATGATGCACGCCTTCGATCTCACCGGCCCGCTCCCCACGACCACGACGCTGCTTGAGGCCAGCGCGGGCACGGGCAAGACCTATGCGATCGCCGCCCTCGCCACCAGGTTCCTCGCCGAACGGCCCGATCTCGATGTCACGCAGCTGCTGATGATCACCTTCGGCAACCACGCCGCGGGTGAGCTGCGCAGCCGTGTTTTCAAGCGGCTGCACCACACGCTGCAGCAGCTGGAACAGCACCTCGCGGGAACGACCCCCACGGAGGCGGATGCGGTCGACAGGCTTCTCATGTCGAAAGACGCGAAGACGCATCGCGACCGGATCGCGGCCGCCCTCGAGCGCTACAACGAGGCGACGATCCTGACCACCCACGCGTTCTGCGAGTCGATGCTGCGCGAGCTGGGCGTGCTCGGCGACTGGGACCCGGCGGAGGTCGTCGGGCCAGACGACCGCGAGCTCGCCCGCCAGTGCGCCAGCGACACCTACCTCCGCTTCCACCGCGACGAGCCCGATCCGCCTTTCACGGCGAAGGACGCCATGACCATCGGCATCGCGGCCTGCGAGACGCCGCTGCCGCTGCTGCCGGAGGACGGCCCCCGGCACGACTTCGCGGCGGCCGTCCGCGAGCTCTACGCCGCCAGGAAGGTCACCGAGGGCATCTGCACCTTCGACGATGTGATCGAGCGGCTGCGGGCGGCCCTCACCGACCCCCGCACCGGCGACCTGGTGCGCGAGAGGCTGGCCACCCGGTTCCCGGTCGTGCTCGTCGACGAGTTCCAGGACACCGATCCGCAGCAGTGGGACATCATCGAGCGCGCATTCGTCGCCGCCGAGCGTCCGACGATCCTGATCGGCGATCCCAAGCAGTCGATCTACGGATTCCGGGGCGCCGACCTGGGCAGCTACCTGAGGGCAAGGGAACGCGCCGACGTGCAGACGCTGGCCACCAACTACCGCACCGACCGGCCGCTGGTGCAGGGCGTGATCGAGCTGTTCGGCGATGCCGAGCTCGGCTCATCGGAGGTGAAGGTCACCCCTGTCGACGCGAGTCACGCAACGCGGCTGGCGGTACCTGGAGAATCGCGCCTGTGGCTGCGCCGGTGCGGGGTCGATGAGCTGGGCGACGGCGTCGACGCCGACTCCGCGATCGAGCACGATCTCGTCCGCCAGGCCAGGCTGCTGCTGCGCCACGCCCGTTTCGTCGACGGCGGAGCTCCGCTTCGCCCCGGCGACATCGCGGTCCTGACCCGCACCACCGCGCGGGCCAGGGAGATCCGCTCGGTGCTCACCGCCGCCGGTCTGCCCGCGGTGCTGACCGGAAGCCAGTCCGTCTGGCAGCAGGAGGCCGCAGACGACTGGCAGCGGCTGCTGCGCGCGATGGCCGACCCCACCCAGTCACACATCCGGCTCGCGGCGCTCACCCCGTTGATCGGCTCGCAGCTCGCAGAGCTTCTGGGCGACTCCAGCCCGGAGCCGGCCCGGGTGAGCACGCTCGTGCGTGAGCTCAGCCTTGCCTTCGACTCCGGCGGCATCGGTGCCGTCGTCACGGTGCTGCGTTGCGGCGCGGGCCTCGACGCGCGCGTCCTCGCCGAGGCCGACGGCGCCCGCCGGCTCACCGATCTGCTCCACGTCGCAGAACTGCTCGACGCGAGCGATGCCCACACGGTGCCCGGCCTTCTCGCCGTCCTCGCCGAGCGCGGGTCCGACGAGGACGAGTCAGATTCCATCCGCATCGAGTCCGACGACGAGGCCATCCGGGTGATGACCATGCATGCCGCGAAGGGGCTCGAGTTCCCGGTCGTCCTGCTGCCCGAGACGGGAGGCAGCCAGGTCCGCACCCACCAGCCGTTCTCAGTCATCGAGGGCAACCGCCGCCACCTCTACGTCGGCGAGCGGCCCGACTGGCGCGACGAGCTGGCCAAGGACGTGAGCCGGCAGAACATCGAGGAGGAGCTGCGCCTGCTCTACGTCGCGATGACCCGCGCCTGCCACCTCACCGTCGCCTGGCACGTCAGCGACGCACGACGAGCCAGCTCCGACGGCCCGCTCAGCCAACTGCTCTCCCGGCACGGATGGCGCCACCGCAAGGACGGCGAGACCCGGTTGATCCGGCTGGCCTCGGTCTTCGACTCGCTGCTCGACGACTCGCCCCCCGGCCAGGTCGACGCAGTCGTACCGGATGCTGGTGCCCCGCTCACCCTCGCCACATTGCCGAGGATCATCGACCACTCGTGGCGCCGCACCTCGTACTCCAGCCTCACCCAGGGCCTCCACGAGACGGCCCTCCGGGTCGTCGTCGACGAGGCGGCAGATCTGGACCTCACCCCTGTGACCGACGTGCCACCCGAGCTACAGGCTCTCTCGCCGATGGCCGATCTACCCGCTGGGGCCGGCTTCGGCACCCTCGTGCACGAAGCGCTCGAGAAGCTTGACTGGGCACCGACCCGCCTGTCCGCGAGCGCCACCAGGCTCCTCTCGGAGCTCGGCCCTGCCAACGGGCTGGACGCCGCACAGTCGGCTCAGCTCGCCTCGGCCCTCGAACAGGTGTGCCTGACGCCACTGCTCCCCCTGACCACCGAGTCGCTGTCCGATCTACCCACCTCCTCGCGTCTGCCGGAGCTCGACTTCGATCTCCCGCTGGCCGACTCCGGCGCACCGGCCAGCCTCGCCGACCTTGCCGCGCTCATGGACGAGCATCTGACCCCGGAGGACCCGCTCGCCGACTATCCGCGACGCCTCGCCTCCTCCGAGGCCGCGCCAGCCGTGCTCAACGGTTTCCTGACGGGGTCGATCGACGCCGTGCTGCGCCTGGCAGACGGTCGCTTCGTCGTGGTCGACTACAAGACGAACCGGCTCAGTCCCTCACCTTCCGATCCACTCACCTTGGCTCACTACACCGCACCCTCGATGGCCGAGGCGATGATGCAGGCCCACTATCCGCTGCAGGCCAGCCTCTACTGCGTCGCGCTGCACCGCCACCTCAGCCTCCGCCTTCCCGGATACGACCCGGAGACCCACCTGGGCGGGGTCGGGTACCTCTTCGTCAGGGGCATGGCCGGGCCGGACACCCCCGTCATAGACGGCACCACCTGCGGGGTGTTCGGCTGGTACCCGCCTGCGGCCTTCGTGCTTGCCGCCTCCGAACTGCTGGGAGGTCATCGTGGCTGAACTGCCCATCGCCGCCACCGGGACGCTGCGAACGTTCTGCGAGGCGGGCATGCTGCGCCTGATCGACTTCCACCTCGCTCGGAGGCTGGCCCAGTTGACCGGCGAGGCCGACCCTGAAGTGATCCTCGCCTGCGCGTTGGCCGTGCGGGAGCTCCGGCTCGGGTCCGTCTGCGTCGACCTCGCGAGCGCGGCCGAGCGGCTCCAGCCTGAGGCCGATCTGGACGACGGTACGACCGAGGCCGCCTGGCTCGAACTGCCGTGGCCAGATGCGCAGTCGTGGCTGCGCCGGGTCGCAGAGTCCGCGACCGTCGCCACCACGCCAGAGGTGGAGGCCCCCTTCCGTCTGGACGGGTCGCTGCTCTACCTCGACCGGTACTGGCGGCAGGAGCGGGCCCTCGCGGAGCTGCTGCGGGCCCGCAGCGGCATCGGGAGCGACCCGGTCCAGGTGGAATTCGCCACAGATGAACGCCTCGATGAGCACCAGCGCGCGGCCGTCACCGCCGCCCTTTCCCACCTGACGACGGTGATCACCGGCGGCCCAGGCACGGGCAAGACGACGATTGTCGCGCGCATCCTCGAGGCTCTCGCACCGACCGCTCCGAGGGTGGCTCTCTGCGCGCCGACGGGCAAGGCCGCCGCCCGGCTGCTGCAGGAGGTGGGTGGGGCGACGGGCCACACCTGGGGAGGCACCCTGCACAAGCTGCTCGGCCTGCGTCCCCGCTCCAGCGGGAGCGAGTTCGGTCCCGACAATCCGCTCCCCTACGACGTGGTCGTCGTCGACGAGACGTCGATGGTCTCGCTCGAACTGATGACCGCCCTTGTCTCCGCCCTCTCCGAACGCTCCCGCCTGATCCTGCTCGGCGACCCGCACCAGCTCCGCTCGGTCGAGGCCGGTGCGGTGCTCGCCGACATCGAGAGCGCCGACGACCTCGTGATGGAGCCGGGAGGAAGCCTTGCCAGGCTGCAGAACAACTACCGGTCGAACCCCGAGATCAACTACCTCGCCGACGCCATCCTCGAGGGCGACGCCGAGGCCGCCCGCGCTGCGGTCGAGTCGGCCGAGACCATCGAACTGGTCGTGTTCAGCGCAGAGGTGGACCCCTCCACCCTCCCGACGCTTCGCCACGACTCTCTCGCCACGGCCACGTCGGTGCGGGGGCACGCCATCGATGGCGAGGGCGACGCGGCCAACAAAGCGCTCAACAGGCACCGTGTCCTGTGTGGGCACCGCGAGGGCCCCTTCGGCGTCACGCACTGGGCGCGGTCGCTGCGGGCCTGGCTGAGCACCGAACTCGACGACTACGGCTTCGACGCCCGGCACTACGCGGGCCAGCCTCTTCTCATCCAGCGCAACAGCGACCTGTTCAGCAACGGCGACACCGCAGTCGTGGTGCGGAGGGCAGACGACGAGCTCGTCGCTGTCGTCGACCGCCCGGAGGGCGCCTTGTGGGTCGCGCCCTCGCTGCTCGACGACGCGACGGATCTGCACGCCATGACGATCCACAAGAGCCAGGGCAGCCAGTTCGACCGCGTCTCCGTCGTGCTTCCGCCGCAGGGTTCCCCGCTACTGACCCGCGAACTGCTGTACACGGCGGTGACGAGGGCGCGTGAGGGCGTCCGCCTCTACGGCACCTGGGAGGCGCTGGCCGAGGCGGTCGGCACGCCTGCCCGCCGGGCAAGCGGCCTCGCCGGCCCTGAACCGGGCTGACCGGTGCCTACTCTCCCCCGACCCGCGTGGTGTGGTGCCGTCGACGGCTACCCAACAAAATGCGGGTGACGATGCGAATCTGGCATCCTCACCCGCACCTCAGTTGATCCTCAGGCGGAGGCGCGCACCGCAGCGATGGCGTCAGCCACGTAGTCCAGGTTTCCGGTGTTCAGAGCGGCCACGCACATGCGCCCGGAGTCGAGGCCGTAGACGCCGTGCTCGGTGCGCAGCGCGACCATCTGCTCCTTCGTCAGACCCGAGTAGCTGAACATGCCGAGCTGTTCGGCGATGAAGCCCATGTCGGTGATGCCGCGGGAGGCCAGGCCGTCGACGAGGCCCTTGCGCAGGTCCTTGATCCGTTCGCGCATGGCGCCGAGCTCGTCCTCCCAGCTCTGCCGCAGGTCGGGGTCGGTGAGCACGGTGGTGACAAGGGCCGCGCCCTCGGTGGGCGGGTTGGAGTAGTTGGTGCGGATCACGATCTTCAGTTGCGAGAGCACCTTCTTGGCCGACTCGGCCGAGTCGAGCACGACCGAAAGCGATCCGATCCGCTCGCCGTACAGGCTGAACGACTTGGAATACGAGGTGGAGAGCAGGAAGTTGAGCCCGGAGTCGACGAACTTGGCCACGACGGCGCCGTCCTCCTCGATCCCGAAGCCGAAGCCCTGGTAGGCCATGTCGAGGAAGGGGATCAGCTGACGCTCGGCGAGCACCTCGATCACCGCGTCCCACTGCTCGGAGCCGAGGTCGTAACCGGTGGGGTTGTGGCAGCAGGCGTGCAGCACCACGACGGTGCCCGGCTCGGCCGCACGGAGATCCTCGAGCATGCCGTCGAAGTCGATGCCCTTGATCCCGGCGTCGTAGTAGCGGTAGGTCTCGACGTCGAAGCCCGCGCGGGTGAACAGCGCCCGGTGGTTCTCCCAGCTGGGGTTCGAGATCAGCACGGTGGCCTCCGGGCTGAGCTGGCGCAGCAGGTCGGCGCCGATCTTCAGGGCTCCGGTGCCGCCGAGGCTCTGCACCGTCGCCACACGTGCGTCGGCAAGGGCCGAGGAGTCGGCGCCGAAGATCAGTTCGCGCACGGCGTCGCGGTAGGCGGGCATGCCGTCGATCCCGAGGTAGGCCTTCGCCCTTCGCTGCTGCGTGATCCGCTCCTCGGCCGCGCGGACGGCCTCCATCAGAGGCAGCTTGCCGTCCTCGCCGAGGTAGACCCCGACACCGAGGTTGACCTTTTCCGGGCGGGTGTCGGCGTTGTAGGCCTCGGTGAGTCCGAGGATGGGGTCTGCGGGGGCGAGTTCGGCGCGATCGAACAGCGACATGGGTGAGTGTCCTCTCTTTCGTGGCAAAGCTTAGTGCTCGAGGCCCCGAACGCTTCGTGCCGTTCACGACGCCGTTTGCTGGGCAGGCCCCTGCTGGACGAAGGCCCTTGTTAGGGTTTGCTCCTACCGCAGGGGAGGTCATGTGAAGATCGCTTTCGGTGAGTCACGCCAGTCGAGCATCGGCATCGAGTGGGAACTGGCGGTCGTCGACGCGGCCACGCTCGAGCAGGTCCCGGGGGCAGAGGTCCTCCTGGAGACCGTCGAGGACGCGACCGACGGGCCGATCCGGCGCGAGTACCTCACCTCGATGATCGAACTCGTCACGGGCGTTCACCAGTCGGTGCCCACCGCGATGGACGAGATGCGCGCGCTGCTGGAGCGGTCGCTTTCCGTGCTGGAGCCGAGGGGGCTCACGCTGATGGGCGCGGGTGCCCATCCGTTCGGAGACCCGACCCTGCAGAAGCCCGGAGACAAGCCGCAGTACCGGCGCGTCAGCGAGCGCAACGCATGGTGGGGTCGGCGGATGGCGATCAACGGCCTGCACATCCACACCGGCATCGACCACCGTGACAAGGCCCTTCCCATCGTCGACGGCATTGCGCGCTTCACGCCGTACTTCATCGCGATGTCCGCGGCATCGCCCTTCTGGATGGGTGAGGACACGCAGTTCGCCTCGCAGCGCACGATGATGTTCCAGCAGTTGCCCACGAACGGCCTTCCGTACCACATGGAGAACTGGGCCGAACTGGAGAAGTTCGCCTCCCAACTCGAGGGGGTCGGCCTGATCCAGAACCCCTCCGAGATCCGGTGGGACGTCAGGCCGTCCGGGTGGGGCACCGTCGAGAACCGGATCATGGACTCGGTGCCGACGCTGATGGAGATCGGAGCACTCACCGCATTCAGCCAGTGCCTCGTCGAGCGGATGTCGCGCGCGATCGCCGTCGGCGAGCCGATCGAGCGGCTCCCCTACTGGTTCATGCGGGAGAACAAGTGGCGGGCGGCACGATACGGGCTGGCCGCCGATGTGATCACCCCGCGCAAGGAGGAGTACCTCATCCATGTGCGCGACGGCATCATCCGCTGGGTCGACGAGCTCACCCCGATCGCCGAACAGCTCGGCTGCTCCGAGAACCTGGAGGACGTCCGGCGCCTGGTGCGCGGCGGACCGAGCTATCTTCGACAGCGACGGGCCGCGGGTGACGGCGGCGCCGTCGCCGCCACCCGCCTGCTTGTCGACGAACTGCGAGCGGGTACGCCGACGTTCAAGGAGAACAGGTGAAGCCCTTCCTGTTGCTGAGCACGCGACCCGAGGATGCCGCGGCGGAGGGCGAGCGCGAGGCCGTCGTCAGGCTGTCGGGTCTGACGGACGAGGACGTGGTCCAGATGCGCGTCGAGGAGGCACCGCTGCCACGCGTCGACCTGGACAAGTTCGCCGGCGTCTTCCTGGGCGGGGGCCCGTTCAACGCGAGTGACGACCCGAAGACGGACCTGCAACTGCGCGTGGAGCGCGACCTCGGCACCGTCATCGACGAGGTGGTCGAACGCGACCTGCCGTTCCTCGGACTCTGCTACGGCATCGGCGCCCTCTCCAGCAGGTTGGGCGGCCGCGTGGACCGCACCTACGGGGAGGAGGTCAGGGTCGCCGTGGTGCGACTCACCGACGAGGGTCGCGCCGACCCCCTCTTCGACGGGGTTCCCGACCAGCTCACGGCGTTCGTCGGGCACAAGGAGGCGTCGCGGGACTTGGCCCCAGACGCGGTGCTGCTCGCCTCGGGCGACCTCTGCCCTGTCCAGGCCTTCAGGGTCGGACGCAACGTGTACGCGACCCAGTTCCACCCGGAGCTCGACCAGGAGGGCATGGCGACGCGGATCCGGATCTACAGCACCGCAGGCTACTTCCCGCCCGAGGCGACCGAGGAGCTCGTGGTCTTCGCGCGGGGCGCGGTCCTCGCGCCGGAGGTACACCGGCTGCTGACCAACTTCGTGAGCATCGCACGCCTTCGTGAGAGGTCTCTCATCGAAACTCCCCTGGAAGACTCATCAGTGATCCCTTGAATGAGCGTGTCAGCGGCAACGAGTGCCGCTGACACCCTCCCGAAAGGATCACCATGTTGCGAAGCCTCACCGTCGCCGCAGCGACGGCCATCGTGCTCAGCGGCGCAGTCATCACGGCCCCGACGGCAGCAGCAGATGTCACCTGCCGAGGCACCCTCTCCTCTCCCGTCGGTGACACCGTCGTCGTCCCCTCCGGCGCGACCTGCACCATCACCACAACCGTCGACGGCGATGTCAAGGTCTCGAGCGGCGCGAGCGTCACGCTCCGGGGGGCCTCCGTCGAGGGCAACGTCCAGGCCGAGTCGGCCCGCGCTGTCGCCGTCACCAACTCGCGCATCGACGGCGACCTCCAGGCCAAGTACACCTCCACCTCGGTCTCCGTCAGCGGCACCCGCGTCGGCGGCAACATCCAGCTCGAGGAGGGCCGCGCAGCCATCGCGCTGAGCAGCAACACCGTCGACGGCGACATCCAGCTCTTCAAGAACCCAGCCGGGGCCAAGTCGGTGAACTCGAACACCGTCAACGGCAATCTCCAGTGCAAGGAGAACCGGCCCGCCCCGACCGGCAGCCGCAACGTCGTGCGCGGCAGCGCCGAAGACCAGTGCCGTGGCTTCACGGGCACCGGCGGCGGCACCACCGTCGACATCTACCTGACTCCCGGCACCCATCACGTCAACGGGCGAACCTGGCGCACGTTGTGCGAGCCGTACTCGACGACCAGGCGCTGCCGCACCGAGATCCAGGCGACCACCGTTTCCTATAAGTCAGGCCGCTTCGTCCAGTCGACCGGCTGGGTGTTCAACAACCTGACCTACGCCCCGATCCCCCGCTCCACCTGGGGCAAGAACCCGCTCGCCAACAAGGGCACCTGGACCGCGGCTGACGGTCGCAAGTGGCGCACCGACTGCGACTCCGCCGTCACCGGCCGCAACGGCTGCCGCAGCTACGCCACCGCAAAGGTGATCGAGTACCGCGGCGGCACGTACCAGTGGGTCACCAAGGAGATCCTCAACAACATGGTCCGCTTCGCCTGACCACGTCGGCACACAGAAAGGCGCCCCCACCGATTCGGTGGGGGCGCCTCTTTCTGACTTGCTGCCGGACTCAGTCGAGGTAGTCGCGCAGGACCTGCGAACGCGACGGGTGCCTCAGCTTCGACATGGTCTTGGACTCGATCTGGCGGATGCGTTCGCGCGTCACGCCGTAGACCTTTCCGATTTCGTCAAGGGTCTTCGGCTGGCCGTCGGTCAGGCCGAAGCGCATGCTCACGACGCCTGCCTCGCGCTCGGAGAGCGTGTCGAGCACATCGTTGAGCTGCTCCTGCAGCAGCGTGAAGTTCACGGCGTCGGCCGGGACGACCGCCTCGGAGTCCTCGATCAGGTCGCCGAACTCGGAGTCGCCGTCCTCGCCGAGCGGGGTGTGCAGCGAGATGGGCTCACGGCCGTACTTCTGGACCTCGACGACCTTCTCAGGGGTCATGTCCAGCTCGACAGCCAGTTCCTCCGGCGTTGGCTCGCGGCCGAGATCCTGCAGCATCTGACGCTGCACGCGGGCCAGCTTGTTGATGACCTCGACCATGTGCACCGGGATGCGGATGGTGCGGGCCTGGTCGGCCATGGCGCGCGTGATCGCCTGCTTGATCCACCACGTCGCGTAGGTGGAGAACTTGTAGCCCTTGGTGTAGTCGAACTTCTCAACCGCACGGATCAGGCCGAGGTTGCCCTCCTGGATCAGGTCGAGGAAGAGCATGCCGCGGCCGGTGTAGCGCTTCGCGAGCGACACGACGAGTCGCAGGTTGGCCTCGAGGAGGTGGTTCTTGGCGCGATGTCCGTCCTCGGCGATCCACTGGAAGTCCTCCAGATCGGCGTCGTTGACTGCGTCGTCGGCCCCGAGCCGCTCCTCAGCGAACAGGCCCGCCTCGATGCGCTTGGCGAGCTCGACCTCCTGCACCGCGTTGAGCAGCGCGACCTTTCCGATCTGCTTCAGGTAGTCCTTGACCGGGTCTGCCGTCGCGCCGGCTGAGACGACCTGCTGCTCCGGCTCGTCCGCGTCATCGGAATCGGAGAGCGCGAAGCCCTCCTCCTCGGAGGTGAGCTCCTTCTCGAGCGGAGCCTCCTTCGCCTCCACGAACTGCGAGTCGTCGACCTCGTCGAGCGAGCGCTTCTTCCCACCGACGGTCAGCACCACATCGTCACCGTCCCGCTCGAACTTCACTTCGACCTCGCCGGTGGATGCCTGGGCGATGGTCGGCTCAGCGGCCTTGCGTGAACGCGAGGCGGGGGCCTTCTTGGCGGGAGCCGCCTCGTCGGTCTTCTTCGCCCGCGTGCGCGGCGCAGTCTTGGTGGCGCCGTCAGCGGCCGCCTTCGTGCGCGTGGTTCGCTTTGGTGCGTCCTCAACAGGGGTCGCAGCGCTCCGGCGGGTACGGGTTGTCTTGCCGGTGTCTTCAGCGTTCTGGGTCACGGTTGTCCTCTCAAGCCAGACGACTGACTTTTGCGCGTGCGCCGCCCCGTCTTCGTCAAGGGTGACACGGCGTCCATTCTGGCACGCGTACTGCCGTCACTCAAACGCAGCCGTCAGGGTATCCCCCGACCACGGTCAGGGCGGCCGCCCTGACGGGTCAGACCCTGGGCCCATTTCGCTTTGAGCGAGAAAAACATGGAACCTGTGGGGACCTTCGCGCGTTGTACTAGATGACGAACGGGCGAAAGGTCTGATTTGAACATGTTTACTCCTGCTCGCATGCGAAGCACCGACGGAATCGACGGCAAGGACGCGGTGGGGCTCTACCTCGACGCGATCGCCAAGACGCCCCTGCTCACAGCTGTGGGCGAGGTCGAACTGGCTCGTGCCATCGAAGCCGGGCTCTTTGCGCAGAAGATCCTCGATGGCGAGGTTACCTCGTCCATCCAAGCCACCGACGACGAGCTCGCGGAGATCGCGGCCGAGGGCGAGCGCGCCATGCAGCAGTTCGTCCAGGCGAACCTGCGGCTCGTGGTCTCCGTCGCACGGAAGTACGGCCGTTCCCAGATGCCTCTGCTCGACCTGGTCCAGGAGGGCAACACCGGCCTGATCCGCGCGGTCGAGAAGTTCGACTACGCCAAGGGCTTCAAGTTCTCCACCTACGCGACCTGGTGGGTCCGCCAGGCCATCTCGCGCGGCATCGCCCAGCAGGGTCGCATCGTGCGGCTCCCCGTGCACGTCGCGGAACAGGTCAACCAGGTCTCCGCCGTGCGCCGCAACCTGGAGCGCCAGCTCGGCCGCGAGCCGGAACTGGCCGAGATCGCCGAGGAACTGGGCCTCGAGGAGTCGAAGGTCGTCGACCTGCTGCGCTACTCCCGCGACCATGTCTCGCTCGACGCTCCGGTCGAGGCCGACGGTGACACCGCGCTCGGCGACCTGATCGCCCGCGAGACGGCACCGGGTCCCGACGAGATGGTGCTCGACGCCGAGGAGCGCGCCCGCCTCGAGGAGATGCTCTCCGACCTGGACGAGCGTTCCCAGGACGTCGTGCGTCGCCGCTACGGCCTCCTCGACGGCCGCCAGGCCAAGCTGGCCGACATCGGCACCCACTGGGGCATCACCGCCGAGCGGGTGCGCCAGATCGAACGTCAGGCCCTCGCCCAGCTGCGCGCAGCTCAGGGCGTGGCGGCCTGAACCAAGCCGGGTACGGTTCGCCCGAACTCTCCCCCTGGGTGGCGGGCCGTACCTGAAAACACCCGAGCGGCCCGTGTCTCCTCACCGGAGACACGGGCCGCTCGGCGTTGCGGCTCAGTCGAGAACGCGGATCAGGCCCTCCTGGGCGCACGAGGCGACGGCGGCGTCGTCCTGGAAGAGGCGTCCCATCGCGAAGCCGCGCGCGTTCGAGGCAGACGGCGAGATCATGTCGTAGAGCAGCCAGCGGTCGACGTGGACCGGGCGGTGGAACCACATGGCGTGGTCGATCGAGGCGGCCTGCAGCTTCGGAGACAGGAACTCCACCTCGTGCGGGACCGTCGTCACGCTGAGCAGGGTCATGTCGCTCAGATAGGCGAGCACCGCCGTGTTGAGCAGCGCATCGTCGGGCATCTCCTCCTTGGTCCGCACCCACGCGAGCATCCGTCCACCGTTGGAGGTGGGCGCAGGCCGCGCGGCGAGCCTCACCTCCAACGCGTCCCACTCCGAGATCAGCGCGACGCCCGCGCCGAACCTACGCCCCAGGACGTCGGCGAGTTCGGGCGACGCATCGGGAGGCGAGACCTCCGTCGGGGTGCTCGCCGAGTGGTCGAGCCCAGGCTCGGGGAACTGGAACGACGTCGTCATCTCGAAGATGACCCGCTCCCCCTGCCGCGCGATGACCCGGCGGTTGCTGAAGGTCTTCCCGTCGCGCATAACCTCGATGTCGAAGTCGAGCGGCTGATCGGGGGCCCCTGGCCGCAGGAAGTACGCGTTGAGCGAGTGCGGGATCCGCAGGGGGTCGACGGTGCGCGCCGCCGCGATCAGCGTCTGCGCGAGCACCTGCCCGCCGAAGAGCCGCTGCATGCGGGTCTGCGGCTGCGGTCCGCGGAAGGTCAGCTCGCCCGTCTGCTCGAGGTCGAACAGGGAGAGCAGCTCGGTCACGTCTTTCGGCACGGGCCCATCCAACCACTCGGGAAGGGCCCCTAGCCAGCCTGGCGGATCGCCTGCCTGATCCGTTTCGCCGAGACGGGCACGGCCGTGCGCAACTGCTGCGCGAAGAGGCTGACCCGGAACTCCTCGATCAGGAACGCGATCTCCTCGACCCTCGGGCTCAGCGGCCCCTGCGGCTGACGGTCGATCAGCTCGCCGTAGAGGTCCTCCATCTCGTCGACCTCGGCCTGCAGCCGCTGGTCGCGCTCAGGATTGGTCAGCGCGGCGCTCAGTCGCGCCACGGCCCCCTTCGCGTAGCGGGGCAGGTGGGAGAACCAGGGGTCCTGCGTCGCGGAGATGAAGCGGTTGAAGAACAGGTTGTCGAGCTGTCCCTTCACGTCCTTCGCCGTCGGCGTGGTGGCCGAGCCGATCAGCACCCGGGCCTCCGTGACGGCGGCCAGCGCATGGGCGGCGGTGTTGACGACCTGGAGGGTCCGGCCAGGGCACGCCTGCCGGACCGCGAGCGCGGTCGCCTCGTACGCCGCCGCGCTGCGGACCGAGACGATCGGCCCCGCCTCGGAGGCGAGCTGCTCGGAGGCCTTCAGCCACGCGTCGGCGAGCAGGTCCGGCACCGTCGGGTAGGCGGAGTCGGCGAGCGAGAGCTTCTCCATCCGCCCCAGGCGCGAGACCACCCACTTGACCGGGTCCGGATTGGTCAGCGTCAGGAGCCGCCGCAGCCCGTGCACGTGGGACCGGTCGGCCTTGGCGCGTTCGTCGAGCACCGACAGCCCGACGCTCGCGCCCTCGTCGACGAGCGCGGGGAATCCCACGACACCCTTCGCGACGGAGATCTCGGCGGGGATGTCGCCGAACGTCCACGCCTTCTGCCCGGTGGCCGCGAGGCCGCCAGCGGAGCGGGTCAGCTTCTCCGCGACCTTCGGCGACAGTTTCTCCGACAGGTGATCGAGGCTTGTGCACCGCGCGATCTCGCGCCCGTTGTCGATGACCACGAAGGTCGGCCTGAGGTGGGAACCGAGCTGCTCAGGCTGGAAGTCGGAGCCTTGCACGACGGTCCCGGTCAGCGCGGTGAGCGCACGGGCGAGCGCGTCGGTGAACGAGCCGGCCTGCGGGTTCTCGCTCAGCCAGCCGAGGGCCCGCGCCGAGTAGTCGGGGGCGGGCACGAAGTTGGTCCGCAACTGTTTCGGCAGCGAACGGATCAGTTCGGTGGCTAGTTCGCGGCGCAGCCCGGGTACCTGCCAGCTGAAGGCGGCGTCGTCGAGCTGGTTCAGCAGCTCGAGGCGGACCGTGACGGTGACGCCGTCGGAGCCCGCGCCAGGGTCGTAGACGTAGCTGACGGGCAGCCTGTGCTCCCCCACCTTCCACCGGTCCGGGAAGTCGGAGGGCCGCAGCGCGGTCGGATCGACCAGCACGTCGTCGCGGGTCAGCCGCGGCCACTGGTCGGCGGGGGTGCGGCGCAGCCACTTGTCGAACGTCGAACCGGAGACGACCTCGGCAGGTATCCGCGCGTCGTACCAGGCGTAGAGCGCGTCGTCGGAGGCCAACAGGTCCGGCCTGCGCATCCGGTCGGTGAGTTTGACCGCATCCGCGATGACGGCCCGGTTCGCGGTGACGAGCTTGTTGCGGGTCTCCCACTCCCCCTCGACGAGTGCGCTGCGGATGAAGATCTCGCGCGCCTCCACGGGGTGGTCGGCGGCGTAGTTCGTGCGGCGTCCCGCGACGATCGGCACGCCGAACAGCGTGATCCGCTCGTTCGCCTGGACCGAGGCGGAACGCGACGACCAGTGGGGCTCGGAGACCGTCCGCGTGATGACGTGTCCGCCGACCTGCTCCACCATCTCCGCCGTGATCGGGGCGACGGTGCGCGCCCAGAGCCGGGAGGTCTCCACGAGCTCGAAGGCCATCACCAACGGCGGGGTCGACTTCGCCATCGATGACCCGGGCTGAATCGCGAACCTGGCGCCCCGCGCCCCTTGGTACTCGGTCAGCGGGCGCCGTTTTCCGGGCTGCCGCTGCGCCCGCTCCTGCTCGGCGAGGCCGACGTTGGAGAGCAGGCCGGTCAGCAGGCAGGTGAGGATCTCGGGCATCGTGCCGCGGCCGGAGGTGTCGAGGTCCAGCTCGCGCGTGGCCTCCTTCAGCTGGGAGACCAGATCCTCCCATTCGCGGAAGCGCACGAAGTTGAGGTACTCGGCCCGGCACATGCGGCGGAACGCGCTTCCGCTGAGTTCGCGACGCTTCGTCCGCAGGTAGGTCCAGATGTTGAGCAGCACCTCGAAGTCGCCGCCCTGGAGGGAGACCTTCTGCTCGCTCTGGTGCCGCGTTCCGGTGTGGGCTGTGTGTCGCTTCGGCTCGCCCGACGCGTCGGCAAGCTCCGGCTCATCCCCCGGCACCCCGCCCCAGAATCTGCGGTGCAGCTGGTCAGCCTGGGCCTGGAACTCTGCGGGGCGTTCCCGCACATCCGGGACGGTGAGGCCGGCCACGAGGACGAGCACCGTCGCGAGGCTGTTGCGACGCGCGCCCTCGATCAGCATCCGCCCGAGCTTCGGGTCGACCGGCATCCTGGCCAGCATCCGGCCGGTCCTGGTCAGTCGGAGCCGGTCGTGGCGCTTGCGAGGATGAATCGCGCCGAGCTCGCTGAGCACCCGGATGCCGTCGTTGATGTGCGAGACGACAGGGGCCTCGACGAAGGGGAAGGACTCCACGTCGCCGAGGCCGGCCTGCGCCATCAGCAGGATGACGGTGGCGAGGTTGGTGCGCAGGATCTCAGGGTCGGAGAACTCAGGTCGGGAGTCGAAGTCCTCCTCCGAGAACAGGCGGATGGCCACGCCGGGACCGACGCGCCCACACCGTCCGGCGCGCTGATTGGCCGATGCCTGGGAGATGGGCTCGATCGGCAGGCGCTGCACCTTTGTCCGCGACGAGTAGCGCGAGATGCGCGCGGTGCCGGTGTCGACGACGTAGCGGATCCGCGGCACCGTGATCGAGGTCTCCGCGACGTTGGTGGCGAGCACTATCCTTCGCCGCGCCTTCGGCGCGAAGACCCGCTGCTGGTCGGCTGAGGACAGTCGTGCGAAGAGCGGCAGCACCTCGAGTCCGGTGCCGAGGGCCTCGATCGCGTCCGCCGTGTCGCGAATCTCGCGCTCACCGCTGAGGAACACCAGGATGTCACCCGTGCTCGACTCCGTGACGATCTCCTCGACCGCACCGACGATGGCGTCGATCTCGTCCTCGCCTTCGACGGGGTCGCGGTAGCGCAGCTCGACCGGATAGGTGCGGCCCGAGACCTCCACGATGGGGGCCCCGCCGAAGTGCTCGGAGAACCGTTGGGTGTCGATCGTGGCCGAGGTGACGATGACCCGCAGCTCGGGGCGCTTCGGCAGGAGCTGCTTGAGGTAGCCGAGCAGGAAGTCGATGTTGAGGCTTCGCTCGTGGGCCTCGTCGATGATGATCGTGTCGTAGCGGCTCAGCATCCGGTCGTGGGTGAGCTCCGAGAGGAGGATGCCGTCGGTCATCACCTTGATCCGGGTCTGCGCCGACACCTTCCTGGTGAAGCGGACCTGGTAGCCGACGAAGTCGCCGATCTCCACCCCGCACTCGACAGCGATCCGCTGCGCTACCGTCCGCGCGGCGATCCGGCGCGGCTGCGTGTGTGCGATGCGCTCCCGCCCTGCCAGGAGGCAGATCTTCGGCAGCTGGGTCGTCTTGCCGGAGCCGGTCTCACCCGCGACGATGACCACCTGGTTGTCGCGGATGAGTTCGGCGATGCGTTCAGCCTCCGCCGCTATGGGAAGCGACGGCTCGATCTCTACTGTCGGTCGGGAGCTGGAGGTCATCCGCGCGTGATGTACAGCGGGCACTCGGCGTGGGCCATGAGGCCACGCAGGAGCCCGCCGAGCCCGAACCCGGGGATCGACGATTCGCCGACGCCCAGCACGAGCAGATCGTAGGAGGCGCTTCGGCTGACCAGCTCGTTGATCGGGCTGTCTGCGGCCACGAGCACCTCGTACTCGACCTCGGGGAAGCTCTTCGCGAGCCCTTCGGCGAGGGCCTCGATGCCGCCCTGCGCGAAGCGGAGCTGTTCGTCGAGCTGGGCAGGGCTGAGCTTGCGCGAGAAGATACCGACCGGCGGCTGGACGGCGTGCACGATCTCGAGGTGTGCCCCGAGCCGCTTCGCCTGTTCGAAGGCCGCCTTGAGCGTCGCCTCGCCACCCGGCGAGGTCTGCAGGCCGACGCCGACGACACCCTTCGTGCCGACCGGGGTCGGGTGGGCTGCGGCGGAGATGACGACCACCGGGCAGGAGGCGTTGGCCACGACGGCGACCGAGGTGGAGCCGACGAACATGCGCTCGAGGCCCGAGGCGGCCCGGCGACCGACTACGACGAGGTCTGCGACCTCACTCAGGCGGGCCATCACCCCACCGGGCGAGCCCATCACGACCTCGGTCTTGAGCCGGTCGGGCGCCAGTCCGAGTTCGAGCGCGAGGGCCTTGGCCTGCTCGTTCGCGGTCACGCCGGCGGCCTGAAGGACCTCCGGGTCGTAGACGACGCCCCAGGCACCGGCCATCAGGGTGTCGTCGACCGCGTTGATCAGCATGAGCTCGCCGCCATGGCGGATGACGGTGTTGGCACCGAACCGCACGGCGCGCAAGCCGTCGTCGCTGCCGTCGACGCCGACGACCACCAGCGGCACGTGCCGCTGTTCCTGCGCCGCGTCCGGGGCCTTCGCCTCGGCGGCCTGTCCGTCTGCCTGGGGCGCTGTGTACGCGTCGTCGTGGATCTCCTGCGGCGCAGGCGTCTGCTCATCCATCGGGATGTTGTTCTCGGTCATCACTTACCTCCGCGCTTGGTTCCGGAAACGACCCTGCCGCTGATCTGGCCGGGCGTGATGGCGACCCACACCGGCCGCTCACCGTCGAGCCAGCTGACCCGCTCGTCGGAGTCGACGGCGGCGGGACCGGACTGCCCCTGGATGAGGACCGACCAACCCATCGCGGTCTCCGCGTCGATCTCGTCCACCTCGAAGGCGACGACGGTCGGCTCGACGAGGCGGGAGAGAGCTCCCCCTTCGGTCGTCTGGAACTCGATGGTCCGGTCGTGGATGCGGTAGTTGGCCGGGATCACGAGGATGCCGCCGGCATGCGCCCATGCGACCCGTCCGACCTCCGCTTCGGCCAGCAGGGCCCAACACTCGTCGGCATCGAGCCTCGAGAAGTAGGTCACGCCCTGGCCGGGTTCACTCGTCATGCGCCAACCCTATCGCGCCCGGGCCTTTCTCCGCGTCAGCACGTCAAGGGTCATGACCCGTTCCGGGTAGGCGCTGAACCCGGCAGGAAATTTGATTCCGAAACATTTCCGAAACGCATGCAGGACGACCCGCGCCCGGCCTATTCTCCGTTTAGTTCTGTCACACACCAAAAGACAGGGCGCATCGAGACAAAGGAGTTCCCCAGATGCGAACCATCAGAGGTCCACTGCTCGGCGGCCTCACGCTCGCCGCCTCCGCGACGCTGCTCCTCTCCGCCCCGACAGCAGGGGCGGATCAGGCGACGCTGCGAGACGCAGGCCCGGACCGCCCCCTCATCGGCACCGCCGCGTGGGGCCAGCGCGACCTGATCGACTACGACCGCAAGAACCCGACGACCTACCAGCAGCTGATCGGCGCCCAGTTCGACTCGATCACGCCCGAGAACGACATGAAGTGGGCCGAGATCCACCCGGAAGAGGGGGTCTACGACTTCAGCGGCGCCGATGCCGTGATGGAGTTCGCCAAGCGCAACGGTCAGCAGGTTCGCGGCCACACGCTGCTGTGGCACAGCCAGAACCCGGCATGGGTCACCGAGGCGAGCGCCACCTGGACCTGCGACGAGGCGCGCGCCGTCCTCAAGGACCACATCACCACCGTCGTGGGCCGCTACAAGAACAAGATCTACGAGTGGGACGTGGCCAACGAGATCTACCAGGACACCTGGGACGTCGGCGGCGTCAGGCTGCGCACCAACTCCAATCCGTTCCTGAAGGCGTGCGCGGACGACCCCGAGGCCCTGATCGGTGACGCGTTCCGGTGGGCACACAAGGCCGACCCGAAGGCCCGGCTGTTCCTCAACGACTACAACGCGGAGGGAATCAACGAGAAGACCGACGCCTACTACGGCCTCGCCAAGCGCCTGCTCGCCGACGGCGTGCCACTGCACGGCTTCGGCGCCCAGGCCCACCTCAGCCTGCAGTACGACTACGACAACGGCCTCGAGGCCAACCTCGAGCGCTTCGCCGACCTGGGCCTGAAGGTGGCCATCACCGAGGCCGACGTCCGGATCCCCGAGGTGGAGGGCCGCGAGCCGACCGATGAAGAGGTCGCCGAGCACACGAATCGCCACGTGAAGCTGCTCAAGGCCTGCCTCGACAACGAGGCGTGCACCAGCTTCACCGTGTGGGGCTTCAACGACGCCTACTCTTGGGTGCCGCAGACCTTCGCGCGCGAGGGCTGGGCGACGCTGATGACCGCCGACGGCCAGCTCAAGCCGGCCTTCCACGCGATGGTCGACACCCTCGAGGACGCCGTCACGCCGCGCCTGCCGAAGGCGTGTGACAAGAAACCGGAGCTGCGGCCGTGCAGCTTCGCCCTGCCGACTCCTGCGGGCAGGGCCAACCGCTGACCGCGGAACCGGCTGAGGGCCGGCGGGGCAGGCTCCCCCGCCGGCCTGACCGGGTCAGGATGATTGGAAGGTCGTCCTGCCACCGAGCCGACTGGCCAGCTCGTCGTCGATCCCGTCGGCGATCTGGCTGAGGGCGCGCAGCGCCTGATGCAGATGGGCGGGGACGAAGGGCTGAGCCGCGACGGAGAGCTGCACGAAGACGCGATCGCGATGCAGCGAGAAGCGCCCGAACCGGGATTCGACGTTGAGGTCGTTGAGCACCTCGCATGCCCGGGAGCGCCCACTGACGTCGTGCACCAGCGGAGAGAAGAGCACGAGCTCGGCCGCGTCGGGCGTCGAGCGGAGGAACACCATGGTCGAGCCGACCCGGATCGCCACGTCGCCCTGCTCGTTGCGCAGCGGAGGATGGCCGAACTCGCGACGCAGCACGGCGTCGACCAGGTGGTCGAGCTCGATCCGGCTGCCCGTGCGGAGCGACATCTCCTCCCGGCTGAGCGGCCTCGGTGCGAGCGGCGTCCACTCCCCCTGCACCTGCAGGATCTCGGCGAGCTGGTCCGGTTCGAGGAAGATCGGGTGCAGCACGCCGAAGACGTCGGCGAGAGTGTCGGTGGAAAGCAGCGCGAGCTCGGCCGAGGACTCCTGGTCGACGGCGGTGTGGAACAACGGCTCGGCGTCGGTCGGCTCGTTCCAGCCGAGGCCTGCGAGCAGCTCACCCTCGCGATCGGTCGCCCGGCCGGCCGCCGAACCTGTCACGTAGGCGGAGATCTGCTGCGGCGCGGTGATCGAGAAGCGGATGCCCGGGCGCGGGGCGTCATCAGAGGCCGACGCGACCGAGATCGTCAGGTCGGCGGTGGCATCCATCACCGACAGCACCTCGTCGAGGCGTCGGGAGAACTCCTCCCACGCCTCCTTCTGGGTGCTGTCGAAATCGAAGTCCTTGTAGTCGCTCACGCATGTACCTCCGAATCCCAACCTAGTACACGACGAGCGGTCGCGAGTACGACCGTGGTGCCGTCACAAATCGACCCTGAAGACAGCAGTCAATACGACGTTTCGTAGTATCGCTGGGGTGAACGAACACCCTTCCCACGTCCACCCACACAGCGCGCGCAAGGGAGTGGTGCGGACCCTGCACCACGCCGCCGAGGAGCGTCCCCATGTGCTCGTGTGGGAGGTCACCCGCGCCTGTCAGCTCGCCTGTCGCCACTGTCGTGCCGACGCCTTCACGCGGGCCGATCCGCGGCAGCTGACCACCGAACAGGGCAAGGCCCTGCTGGACGACTTCGCGGCATACGGCACGCCCCGCCCGATCGTGATCCTCTCCGGTGGCGACGCCTTTGAACGCGACGACCTGGAGGAGCTGATCAGCTACGGCACCTCGATCGGCCTGCCGATCGCGCTCTCCCCGTCGGTCACCCCGCTACTCACCGACGAGCGGCTCGCCTCGGTGCGTGAGGCAGGCGTCAAGGCCTTCTCGATCTCGCTCGACGGCGCGACCGCGGCCACCCACGACTCGTTCCGCGGGATCGACGGAACCTTCGACGACTCGCTCGCCGCGGCCGAGCTCGTGGTGCGCCACGGTTTCCGGTTCCAGGTCAACACCACGATCTGCCGCAACAACCTGCGCGAACTTCCGCAGATCCTGCAGACGGTGAAGTCCATGGGGGCCGGCATGTGGTACCTGCTGTTCCTGGTGCCTATGGGCCGCGGCTCGAACCTCGAGGCGCTGGATCCGCAGGAGATGGAAGACGTGCTGCACTGGCTGCACGACGTCTCCGACCGGATCGCCGTGAAGGTGACCGAGGCGCCGAACTACCGCCGCGTCGCCCTGCAGCGCGACGACGCACGGAGCGCGGGTCTCCCCATGCCGGAGACGGGGGCCCTGCACGCCTGGTTGACCGAAGAGACCGAGCGACTGCTCGGGCCCGTCACCGATCGCCGCCCGCCAAGGCCGCCGATCGGCGTCAACTCCGGGCGCGGGTTCGCCTTCGTGGATCACATCGGCGACGTCTACCCCTCCGGCTTCCTCCCCTACCGCTGTGGTTCGGTCAAGGAGCAGAGCTTCCGCGAGATCTACGCCGAGGCGCCGATGATGCAGGCCCTTCGCGACCCGTCGAGCTACTCGGGCAAGTGCGGCGTGTGCGAGTTCAACTGGATCTGCGGCGGTTCCCGCGCCCGCGCCCACGCCATGCTCGGCGACCCGCTCGCGAGCGACCCGACCTGCGCGCACCAGCCGGAGGCCTGGGTGGCGATGCAGACAGCCCAGGCCGACTGAGGCCGGACGCCGGTCGCCGGGTACCCGTTCCCCCGGCGGCTCGGGACGACGACGACGCTCTGCCCGTGCGGCTGGCCCTCGACGCCTAGGATCAGCGGCATGGAAGAGCTCACCGTCGAAACCGCCAACGGCCCGGCGAAGGTCCTGCTCAGCGACCCCGAGACGACGGCGCGTGGACTGCTCGTTCTGGGGCCGGGAGCAAGCGGTTTCATCGGGTCGGGCGACCTGGAACTCGCCTGCCGCGTGGCACTCGGGCGCGGTATGGCTGCCGCCCTCGTGCAGCCTCCCTACGCGGTGGCCGGACGGCGGGTGCCTCCGCGCGGAACGCAGACCGACGAGGCGTTCACCGCCGTGACGGCCGGCCTGAGGTCGCGCCTTCCGGACGGCCCGCTGATCACAGGCGGCCGCTCCTATGGCGGGCGGGTCGCCTGCCGGACCTCCGAGGTGACCGGGAGCGACGGTGTCGTCTGCCTCGCCTTCCCGCTCCAGCCGCCGAAGGGCAGGCCGTCACGCCAGGACGAGTTGAGCGCGGTCACCGTGCCGGTGTTGGTCGTCCAGGGCGAGTCGGATCCCTTCGGCATGCCTGAGCCGCCGGCCTCGGGCGAGATCGTCGTCGTGAAGGGTGACCATTCCCTGAAGGCGGATGCGCCCCTCATCCGCGAGGCCATCGGCCGCTGGCTGGACGCCCGCCTGGCCATCTGACGCACGGCGGCCGGCCACGGATCGCCGCGCCCGGCGGCACTAGGCTGAGCCCATGTGGTCGGCGCTCGAGGGGTTCAGCACGATCGCCATCGTCGTGGGCGTCGGCTACCTGCTCGCCCGGACGCGCGCCGTCGGCCGCACAGCGGGGCGCACCCTCGGTGACGTCGCGTACTTCGTCGGCCAGCCCGCGCTGGTGCTGGTGGCGGTCGCCGAGGCCGACCTCGACCGACTGCTCGGCGCACACGTGATCGCCTTCGGCATCGCGTGCGTCGGCACCGGCCTCGCCTTCGCCCTCGCGGCCAGGAGGTTCCTCGGCGCGACCCGCGCGGAGGCCACGATCGGCTACCTGACCACCAGCTACGTCAACGCAGGCAATCTCGGCATTCCGATCGCCGCCTACGTGCTCGGCGACGCGGCCTGGGCCGCGCCCGCGATGCTGCTGCAGGTGCTCGTCCTCCAACCGACGGCGGTCGCCATGCTCGAGACGACGCCCACCGGGCGGGGCCACTCCGTGCTGCGCAGCTTCCTGACCCATCCTCTCGTGCTGGGTGGCGCGATCGGGCTCGCGGTCAACCTCAGCGGATGGGAGCCGCCGTCGCTGATCTGGAGTCCGATGGGCCTGCTCGCCGACCTCGGCATCCCGACCATGCTGCTCGCGTTCGGGATGTCGTTCCACTGGAGCCCGTTGCCGTCTCTGCGCAGGCTCACCCCGATGACCGTCGCGGCGATCCTGGTCAAGGTGCTCGTCGTACCTGCCGTCGCCCTGGGCGTCGGTCTTCTCCTCGGGCTCTCCGGTGCCCCGTTGAAGGCCGCCGTCGTGCTTGCGGCGCTGCCCACCGCCCAGATCGTGTTCGTCCACGCCATGCGCTACCGGACCTCGACCTCGCTCGTGCAGGCCACGACGCTGTGGTCGACGCTCTTGTGTGTGCCGGTGATCCTCGCGGCGAGCACCCTTCTCCACTAGGTACCCCCCAGGCGGGATATCGTCTCAGCGAAGAACGAGCGTCTCGAGAAGGGCACAACAAATGAGCAGCATGAGGACAGTTCCCCTCGGTCACGACGGACCTCAGGTGCCAAATGTCGTGCTGGGGCTGATGCGGATCGTCGACAAGAGCGACGAGGAGATCCGCACCCTTGTCAGCACGGCCCGGGACTCGGGGATCGACTTCTTCGACCACGCCGACATCTACGGCGGGCGGGACCATGCCTGCGAGGAGCGGTTCGCCGAGGCCATGCGCCTCTCTCCTGCCGAGCGCTCCGAGATCACGATCCAGACGAAGTGCGGGATCGTCACGGACGGGCCCTACTTCGACTTCTCGTATGAGCACATCATGCGGCAGGTCGAGGGGTCGCTGCGCGCTCTGCGCACCGACTACATCGACGTCCTGCTGCTGCACCGCCCGGACGCACTCGTCGAGCCCGACGAGGTGGCCCGCGCGTTCGACGAACTGGAGGCCGCCGGGAAGGTCCGCGCCTTCGGCGTCTCGAACCACACGCCGCGTCAGATCGATCTGCTGCGGACGGCGGTGCGCCAGCCGCTCGTCGCGAACCAGCTCCAGCTCTCGATCACGCACTCCCCGCTGATCGCGCAGGGGATCGCCGCGAACATGTCCGACCTTGACCAGTCCGTCGTGCTCGACGGTGGCGGCCTCGTCGAGTACTGCCGGATCAACGGGATCACGATCCAGGCCTGGTCGCCCTTCCAGGGAGGCTTCTTCACCGGCGTCTTCCTCGGCTCGGACGAGTACCCGGAGCTCAACGCCGTGATCGACCGGCTCGCCGCCAGGTACGACGTTCCCGCGATCGCGATCGCCACCGCCTGGATCACGCGGCACCCTGCGGGGATGCAGGTCGTGCTCGGCACCACGACGCCCGAACGCGTCGCGGGCGCGGCGCTCGGGTCGGACGTCCCACTGACCCGGCCCGAGTGGTACGAACTGTTCCGCGCGGCCGGGCACCGCGTGCCCTGATCCGTCACCTGGCAAGCGACAGGAGCTCGTCCACCTCGACGTGACGCTCGATGGCGTCGGCGATGGTCTCGATCATGGCCTCGCGCGCCGCGGCGAACCCGACCCCGTCGTCCGACGGAGACCAGACGCGGCCTGCCTGCCTCGCCACTTCGCGGAGCCAGGCGCGCCGGAACCCGTCGGACTCGAGCGAGCCGTGCCACATCGTTGCCCACACCGACCCGACCCGTACGCCGTCGAGGAACTCCTCGTCTCCGGGCCCGCACGCGGCGCGTCCGTGGTGGATCTCGTAGCCCGAGACGGCCTCGCCCCGCCACCGCCCCTCACGTCGGGGTGGCGTCCCGGTGCCACCGGGCAACCTCCAGCGCGTCCTCGCCGTCGATCCACATCCCGTGCAGGTAGGGCAGGACGCCGAAGTTGCGCAGCCCGGTCCTTCTGCTCAGGTCGTCGAGGCCGGGCTCGAGGATCGAACGGTCGCCGCGGAACTTGTTGATGACGTAGCCGGCGATCAACAGGCCCGTCATCGGGGAAACACCAGCCACATGCGCACGACGCTGTCAGCGCCACTCACGCCGGGCGGGGCCCAGAGCCCGAATGCGATGGCCGACGACATGGAGCGATTTCGCGACACGGAGTCTCCCAGAATCCCGGATAGACTGGAGACTCTGCCCACCACCTGTCTCGTCACGCGAGGAGAGCCGTGTTCAATCCGATGACGTGGGATGCCCCCTACCTCGTGGTGGTGGTAGCTCTCTTCGTCATTGTGATGCTCCGGGCCAACGGAACCTACTGGCTCGGCCGCGGCATGGCGGCGGGCGCGGAGCGCACCCGGCTGGCGCGAATGATCACCACCCGGCACTATGCCAACGCGACCCGCTGGCTGAACCGGTGGGGAGCACCGGCGATCTCGCTGAGCTTCCTCACGATCGGCATCCAGACCGTGATCAACCTCGCCGCCGGGGTCGCGCGGATGCCGCTTCGGCGCTACCTTCCCGCCGTCACGGTCGGCTGCGTCGCCTGGGCGTTTCTCTACGCGACGGTGGGCTTCATCGGATGGGCGGCCGTGGTCAAGCTGTGGCAGTACTCCCCCGCCGCGCTGGTTGCCGTGCTGGTGGTCGCTGTCGGCGGCATCGTCTGGGCCATGGCCCGACGCGACGCGACCCCGAAGGTCGCGGCCGAGTAGGTCGCCCGGCGGTAGTCTGAGCCCGTTCCAGGCAGGAGGCGGGATGTACGAACACGCTGAGGCAGCGGCCGGCTCGTCGATCGTCGACGCCGGCATCTACGTCGACGGTCACCGGGTGGCGAGTCCCACCACCTTCGCCGAACTGTTCGAAGGGCTCGACGCCCATCCCGACGGCTTCGCCTGGGCGGGCCTGCTACGCCCGACGCATGAGGAGATGTCGCTGCTGTCGAAGCAGTTCTCCCTCAGCCCGCTGTTGGTGGAGGACGCAGTCACCGCCCATCAGCGACCCAAGTTCGAGCGCTACGGCGACACCGCCTTCCTCGTGCTGCGCGCGGCCGACTACATCGACCGGAGCGAGTCGGTCGCCTTCGGCGAGCTCCACACGATCGTCGGTGACCGGCTGGTGATCACGCTGCGACACGCGGCGACACCAGACCTCTCCCAGCTCCGCGACCAACTGGAGGCGCACCCGCACCTGCTCGCCATGGGTCCACGCACCGTGCTGCTGCATCTGGTCGACCTCGTCGTAGACGAGTACCGCCCCGTCGTGCTCGGCATCGAGAACGACGTCGACGAGATCGAGACCGAGGTCTTCGGTGGCAGCACGAACGTCTCGAAGCGGATCTACCAGCTCTCGCGTGAGGTGATCGACTTCCAGCGCGCCGTCCGGCCGCTGCGCGACATCATGGCCGACCTGCGCGCCGACCAGCTCCTGTCCGACGCACCGGAACGGGTGCTGCAGGAGCTCCGCGACATCGAGGACCACGCCATCATCGCCGACGAGCGGGTGGAGACCCTGCGCGAGGCCCTCAAGGGAACCCTCGACCTCAACCTCTCGCTGCAGACCCAGCGCCAGAACGAGGAGGTCACCAACATGACCGCGGCGAGCCTGCGCCAGGCCGAGGACTCGCGCCGGATCGCGGCCTGGGCAGGCGTGCTGTTCGTGCCGAGCCTCGTCGCAGGGACCTACGGCATGAACTTCACCAACATGCCAGAGCTGGAATGGCCCTTCGGCTACGCCTGGGCGCTCGGCCTCATGCTGGTCACGGGAGTCGCGATGTACTTCGTCTTCAAGTGGCGCAACTGGCTCTGATCGCCTCACCCCGGAGCGGAAGAGCCAACTGGGGGAAGCGTGTCACCGTCTCGGTGCCTGGCTCGAGGGCCCGCTGCGGCACTTCCCGTGCCTCACATCAGGTCTCGGCCGCCTCGCCGTGCATGCCGAGCACCTCGCCGGTCATGCAGGGCATGCTGGTCAGAGCCCGGTTCATGTGCAGGATGCGTTCGAGCGCTGGGCTCGCGTGGGCCCCCTCGGGGACGAGCGGAAGTCCCTCGGTGTGGCGCTTGATGACCTCGTCGCTCTGTTCCTGGATCTTCTGACGGCGTCCCCGCACCCAGGGGCTCCCGATGAGCCAGTAGAGCGGGAAGCCGATGACGGGCAGGAAGAGGATCAGCAGCAGCCAGGCCGATGACGATGACGGGCGGCGGTTCTCGGGAACCACCCCGATGGCGATGATCTTCATCACGTACTCGACGATCACGAAGATCGTGGTGAGCCACTGTGGAAGCGTCATGTGCCCTCCTGGTCCGCTCCGCCCGATCGTATCGGGCACCCGGGAGGAGCACGGCGCCACGCATGCAGAGAGCCCGGCGATCCGTGGATCGCCGGGCTCGTCAGCGGTCAGTCGAGCTTGCGGGCCGCGCCCTTGTCTGCCGACTGGGCGAGCATGCCGAAGATCTTCAGCGCGGTCGACACTTCACGCTCGCGGTCCTTCGGCGCCCACCCCTCGGCGTCACGTCGGGCGCGGCGGGCGGCGAGGGTGTCGTCGTCCACGTCGAGCCGGATCAGCCGATCGGGGATGGAGATCGTGATCTGGTCACCGTCCTCCACCAGGCCGATCGTGCCTCCGGAGGCCGCCTCCGGGGAGACGTGTCCGATGGACAGCCCGGACGAGCCGCCCGAGAAGCGTCCGTCGGTGACCAGCGCACACTTGGGCCCGAGGCCGAGCCCCTTCAGGTAGGACGTCGGGTACAGCATCTCCTGCATCCCCGGGCCGCCCTTGGGGCCCTCGTAGCGGACGATGACCACGTCGCCCGGCTGGACCCGCTTACCGAGGATCGCCTCGACGGCCTCGTCCTGGGACTCGGTGACGATGGCCTTGCCGGTGAAGGTCCACTGATCCTCGGGGACGCCCGCCGTCTTGACGATGGCCCCGTCGACCGCGAGGTTGCCCTTGAGGACGGCGAGTCCACCGTCTGCGGTGTACGGGTGCTCGGTGGAGCGGATGCAGCCGCCCTCCGAGTCGGTGTCGAGGCTCTCCCACCGGTTGGTCGAGGAAAAGGCCTCGGTCGTGCGCACGCCGCCCGGGGCCGCGTGGAACAGTTCGATGGCCGCCTCGCTCGCGGACCCGCCGCGGATGTCCCACTCCCCCAGCCAGGCGCTGAGGCTCGGCGAGTGGACGGCGCGGACGGACTCGTCGAGTTTCCCGCCGCGCTTCAGCTCACCGAGCAGCGCGGGGATGCCGCCGGCGCGGTGGACGTCCTCCATGTAGTACTTCGGGGAGTTGGGCGCGACCTTCGCCAGGCAGGGCGTGACGCGGGAGATGGCGTCGATGTCGTCGAGGTCGAAGTCGACGCCGGCCTCCTGGGCGGCGGCGAGCAGGTGGAGCACCGTGTTGGTCGATCCGCCCATGGCGACGTCGAGCTTCATGGCGTTCTCGAAAGCGGCCTTCGTCGCGATGGAGAGGGGAAGCACCGACTCGTCGTCCTGGTCGTAGTACGCCTTGCAGAGCTCCACGATGAGGCGCCCGGCCTCCTGGAAGAGGCCCTTGCGGGCGGCGGCGGTGGCGAGGGTCGAGCCGTTGCCAGGCAGCGCGAGGCCGATCGCCTCGAGCAGACAGTTCATCGAGTTGGCCGTGAACATGCCCGAACAGGACCCGCAGGTCGGGCAGGCGTTGGCCTCGATCCGGCCGAGCTCGGCGTCGCTGACGTTGGGGTCGACGGCGGAGACCATGGCGTCGACGAGGTCGAGGGAGCTCTCGACCGTTCCGCCCTCCTTGACCACTGCCTTTCCCGCCTCCATCGGGCCGCCGGAGACGAACACCGTCGGGATGTTGAGCCGCAGCGCGGCGAGGAACATGCCGGGGGTGATCTTGTCGCAGTTGGAGATACACACGAGGGCGTCGGCGCAGTGCGCGTTGACCATGTACTCGACCGAGTCGGCGATCAGCTCGCGGCTCGGCAGCGAGTAGAGCATGCCTCCGTGGCCCATCGCGATGCCGTCATCGACGGCGATCGTGTTGAACTCACGGCCGATGCCGCCGGCCTCTGCAATCGACTCGGAGACGAGCTTTCCCATGTCGCGCAGGTGCACGTGACCCGGCACGAACTGGGTGAACGAGTTGGCGACGGCCACGATCGGCTTGCCCCAGTCCGAGTCCGTGACGCCCGTGGCGCGCCAGAGGGCGCGCGCGCCCGCCATGTTGCGGCCATGGGTTGTGGTGCGGGACCGAAGCGCCGGCATGGTGAAACCTCCAGAGGTTGGCTTGTCTGCACAAGGTTACCCGCGTGTGAGGAAAACCCGATCCGCGTTCACGCTGCGCGGACGGCTCCTGCCTCGGCCCTCGGGACGCAGCCCGGCGGGTCTGGGCCCCGCGTGACGCACCCGATCGGTAACCTGAACCCCGTGCCCGTGTCTGGGCGGAGGCGCTGTGGCGTGACCCGTTCCCACATTGGCGCGGGGACGTCCCTGCACAGGACAGTTCTCACTCCGGGCTCCGTGGCCCGGCACCACGCGGAGGCGCCATGCACCCGACCGAGGGTCCGCGCCCCGCCGACCGGTCCACGGAGCCCCCGTAACTCTTCGAGGAGGACCACATGCGGCTCAGCATGTTCCACGTCACGGTCGATCCGTTCGAGGTCGTCGTGGCCAGCGACGACGGTGGGCGGGTGCAGGTCCTTCCGCGAGGGAGGCACCGTCGCGACCGCCGGGGCAGCTACGTACCCGTCTCGACGGCCCGGCGGCTGATCCAGCTGGCCCCGCAGGAGATCCCGACGGCCGACGGCGCCCAGGTGAAGGCCACCGCGGTGGCGGAGGTCACCGTCGTCGACCCGGTGCTCGCGCTGAGTTTCGAGCAGCCCGAGCAGGTGATCTACCTTGCCGTGCAGCTGGCCATGCGTGACGCGTTCGCCGACCTGGAGGTCGCGGAGGTGGCGAAGGCCGCGCGTCACGATCCGGCGCTGACCCAGCGGGTGCTCGACGCAGCCGTCGCGGCAGGAGCGAGGGTCGGCTACGAGGTCGCCTCGGTGGCGGTCAAGGACGTACTGATCCCGGCCGAGCTCCGGGCGGCGACCATGGCGCTGATCACGGCGAAGGCGCAGGGGCAGGCGCAACTGGAGGCGGCGCGAGCCGAGACGGCAGCACTGCGCACCCTCGCCAACGGGGCGAAGATCCTGGAGGACCACCCCGCCCTCGCGAAGTTGCGGATGGTGCAGGCCATCCCGATGGGCTCGTCGCTGAGCCTTCGCGTCGACGACGGGGCCGATTAGCCGCGCCGCCATCGACGACGAACGCCCCCGACCGATCGGTCGGGGGCGTTGCTGTCTGGACTCAGGCCAGGTCGATCCAGCGCGATTCCATCGGCTCGAGGTCGAGCTGGAGCTCGCGGAGCTCGCCGTCGCCCTCCAGCCCGCTGGTGCGCCCGGTGAGGGTCGTGCTCGCGGCCCCGGTCAGGTTGTTCATCACGAGCGCCTTGCCCGCCTGCTCGAAGACGGCCACCTCCACGCCCGGGTTGGACGGGATCCACTGGTGGTCGAAGTCGGCCTCGCGGTCCGCGGCCCAGTAGATCGCGCGGTGCAGCAGGCGTGCGTTGTCGTGGCTGTAGGGAAGGCCGGCGATGTAGACGCCGCGGCCCTCGCCCGCCTGGTTTGCTGCCAGCTCGACCGAACGGTTCTGCAGGCGCAGGATCGCCGTGTCACGGGTGGTGGCGAAGATGTCGCCTGCTCCCTCGCCCACGTCGAGGGCGCCCTTGAGGTCTGCGGTGATGAAGTGCTCGGGGGTTTCGACCGGGTAGCGGTCGCTCGACTGGGAGAAGCCGAGCTCCTTGTCTACGCCGAGGACGTCGGACAGCTGGAAGTAGGCGCCGCCCTTGAGCACGGCGGTGGGCTCGCCGATGCCGATCAGGCCGCCCCCGTTGCCGACGAAGCGGCGCAGGACGCCCTGGAGCTCGGGGTCCAGCCAGGTGTCGCCGCCGGAGAACGCGGTGCCTGCGGCGCCGACGTTGAGCACGACGTCGAGGTCGTCGAGGCGACCGTTGATCGCATCCTCGAAGGAGACGAACTGAAGGTCGAACGGGAGGCCGGCGAGGGACTCGAGGACGCCGAGGTAGGAGTAGATCTGCTTGTACCAGAGGGCGTGGGCGACCATGTGCGTCTGCCACTTGCGCAGCTCACCCCAGGCGTTGAGCACGCCGACGCGGATCGTGGAGCGCTCGGCCAGGTGGCCGTGGCCCACCTCGTGGATCGAGCGGAACTCGTTGGCGATCTGCTCGATGCGGGCCATGAAGTCCGGGAACTGGACGGCGAGCGAGAGGTAGCCGCCGTAGCCGATCCGGTCGAGCGGCTTGCGGGAGATCGCGCGGCGGGCCTGCAGCCAGGACTCGTTCGCCTCACCGAGCGGATCGCCGCCGGGCTTGAACACGTCGGGGAAGAAGTACGGGAGGAAGCGGCCCTCGGTGTACTTCACGCCGGGGATGTCGGAGATCATGCGGCAGGTGGCGGCCGATCCGACCGACCCGACGACGCCGTCCATGCCGGTCTCGGCGAAGTACTTCCCGTAGGGTTCGGTGCCCATCCAGGTGTCACCGAGGAACATCAGGGCTTCCTTGTCGAACTCGTGGACGATGTCGACGAGTTCCTTGACCCGGGCGCACACGAAGCGGCTCTGGAAGTCGATCCAGTCGCGGAAGACCTTCGTCGGGACCCGGAACGAGTTGTTGTAGTAGCCCTCGTCGATGAAGTCCTCGGCGCGAAGCTTGTACCCGTACTCGGCCTCGAAGGCGTCCATCGCCAGCGGCGAGACGGAGGCCGAGTAGCCGAACCAGTCGACGTACTTCTCCTTGCCGAGGTCGTTGAACACGAGGGTGAAGTGGTAGAAGAACGTCGTGAACCGCACGACGTTGACCTCGGGGCGCTCCTCGCACCAGGTGCGCAGCGAGCTCATCATGAACTCCCACGCCTCGGGGTGGCGCACGTCGTAGCCGATCTCACGCACGCGCGTCGGATCGTTTTCCCAGTTGTTGGTCGTGTAGTTGTACATCTGGGTCGAGTCCCAGACCTGCCACGACAGGAAGCTGACGGTGTAGACGTGGAACGCGACAGGCTCGGCGATGGTGACGGTGACGTCACTTCCCTCCCCCGTCACGCTCCATCCCTCGACGGGGACGACCTCGCCGGTCGTGCGGTCGATGACCTCCCACCAGCGCTGGTAGTCGCCCTGGTCGGGCTCGACCTGGAGGGTGTAGTAGCCCTTCATGATGTCGATCGCCAGCGGCTCGGCTGACGGGGCAGTGACCCGCTCCGACATCAGGTAGAAGCGGGGACGGGCGTCGAGGTGCGCGAGGGCGAACTCCTGGTTGCCACGTGCCGGGAAGTAGGTCTCGTAGACCTTCACCCCGAGCTGCGGGGTGATCTCAGGAAGCCAGGTTCCGTCCGAGTTCCGCACGGCGTCGGCGCCGAGCCGGGAGAGGAGGCCTGGAAGCTGGTCGCCCATGCCCTGTTCGATGGGCAAGGTGACGCGGCCTGTGGTCGCCATTGAGTACTCCTTAGGAGAAAGTCGCGCGTGTCGAGGAATTCGTCACGAGCCTACCCGTGACCGCTCCCAATGAACCACCGAGTTTCGCACAATGCCCGAAAAGACTGCTCAATCGCTCAGACTGATTCGTCACCCGTGGCGACGGGACGCCCGCTCGCGCTCCACGCCGACCACGACCCGGGAAACAGCCGACCGCGGCCCAACCCGGCATACTCCATGGCGATCAGGTTGTGACATGCGGTGACACCCGATCCGCAGTAGGAGATGACGTCCTCGGCTGCCTCGATGCCGGAGAACCGGTCCCTGAGTTCCTCAGGCGTGCGGAACCGGCCGTCCTCGGCCAGGTTGCCACCGAGCGGCAGGCTCCTGGCCCCCGGGATGTGTCCGGCCTTGGGGTCGATCGGCTCCGATTCCCCTCGGAACCGCTCCGAGGCCCTTGCGTCAATGACGATCCGCCCGTGAGCGGTCTCGTCCATGGTGGCCAGCGCGTCGGCGGGCCAGGGGCGAGGGGTGAATTGGGCGATCTCCGGCACATCCAATTCCTCGACGAGGTCTCCCTCCCATGTCTTGAGGCCGCCGTCGAGCAGCGCGGCGTCGTGGCCGAGCAGGCGCAGGAGCCAGACGAGGCGTCCCGCCATCGCTCCCCCGGCATCGTCGTAGGCGACGACCACGGAGTCGTCGCCGATTCCGCTGGCCGCCATTCCTGCGGCGAAGCGGGTCGGGTCGGGCAGCGGATGGCGTCCGAGTTCGGGGCTGGCAGGATCGGCGAGCACAACGTCCATGGCGATGAACCGCGCCCCCGGGAGATGCCCCGTCCGGTAGGCGTCGACGCCGCGCCTCTCGTCGAGGTAGTGCCGCACGTCCGCGATCACCGCCTCGGGATGCGCCTCGAGCCAGGCCTGGTCGACAACTGGAGGGATCATGACGCAAGCCTAGGCCACGCCCCCCAGCTCACCACAGGCGAACCCCCACGCGCAGGAGCCCTGTTCTCCACGTGTCGGGCGCGTCGCGCGATGAGTCCCGTGAAGCGCTCGGCGTCGGTCCCGGAGCGAAGAAGACTGGCCTCGATGGACGCCGGAGCCGGCACGTTCCCGGACGCTGTCGGCACCACACAAGGAAATTCACCCGAATTTATGGTTTCATCCTTCGGGACTGACCCCCTGAGGGGATAGCCTGACCACTGGTGTCCCTCACCACATCGGGTCCACGACCCGGTGGGAAATCGAGTCGATCAAAGTCCCAACGACTCGCCGAACACGAATCGTGGAACTCCAAGGCCAAGGGCCCGCCTCCCAGCGGGCCCTTGGTTTGTCTCCGGCCCCGTTCTGCCGAGCGGTGCCGCCCCCGGAGCCGGCTCCCCATCGAAACGGGAGAACGCGAAACGGCCCGTCCCGATCGGGGCGGGCAGTCTGGCGTCAGGCGATCAGCTGTCGAATCTCATCCGAATGTCACTCCGAATCTCACGATGACGCGCTACCGGCCCACGTGGGCACCCCGGGCGACCGTCAGGCCGCCGCCGGTCGCACGTCCCACCACCATCCCTGCCACTTCGACTCGTCCGATGGCTGTCAGGTGGCCAGAGACCATGCCATGGACGGTCGCGGTCGAGCCCTTGCCGACTGTGAGGTCGCCGGTGATGGTGCCGTGGAGTTGCAGGTGCGCTCCGTGGGTGACCGTGCAGTCCCCTACCCACATGCCGTGGAGTTGAAGGTATTCGGTCAGCGTGGTGCGGTTTTCAATCTTGCCGTTCTCGGTGCGCATGAGGACTCCTTAGTCGAGGGCCTTGTTGGCTGCGGCAACGAGGGAGGCCCAAGCGGCGCGCTCGTCGTCGGTCAGTGCTTCGGTGCCGTTGTCGGCGAGCCAGCGGGTGAACTTGCGGGCCAACTTCCACTTGGAGACACCGGTGTGTTCGGCGGTCAGGATCTCCATGATGGGGCGGGTGGGCTGGTCGGCGATGGTCTGAACGCTGTCCCAGCCGAGTTCGTCGCGCGCCACCGTGGCGAGGCTTGTGCGCAGCAGGTCTTCGATCTCGGAGCGCTGGACGCCGTCGACGTGGTCGCCCGTGCGCAGGATGCGCTTGTCGGACAGGAGTTGCCAGAGGGCTTCCTGCTCGGCGGCTCGGTCTCCGGCGGCGTCGGAGTCGAGGAGTGCTGCGACCTTGAGGTCTTGGCTGGTCAGGATGGTGCTGTAGTAGACGACCTTGCTCGCGCTTCCGGCGGGCACGATAGCGGTCCCTTCGGTGAGCGCTGCCTCGCCGTTTGCGCCGAACGCTGCGTCGAGGGCTTCGATGTAGAGCAGGTCGGTAACGCCTTCGACGACGAGGTTGCGCTGGTGGGTGAACATGCTTTGGGCGAGGTCGTACCCGAGCGCGGCCTGAAGCGGGTAGATGGACTTCGGGTCGTCCACGGCGAGTCGGGTGTGGACCTTGGTGCCGTCGTGACGTTCCTTCATCTCGACGATGCGGACGAGGTCGAGTTCGTCTGCTCCGACCATGAACGGTGAGTGCGTCGTGTAGATGATCTGGTTGCCCTCGGCGAGGCGCGAGACCGTCTTGCGGAACTCCTGCTGCTTGAGGGCGTGGAGGCTGAGTCCGGGTTCGTCGAGGAGCAGGACGGCGTCCTTGAGGCTGTCTCCGGCCTGTGCGTGGAAGACGACGAAGAAGGACACCAGCCAGCGGAATCCTTCGCTGCGCTGGTCGAGTTCTACGGGGTGCCCGAGTTCGTCTTCGACGAGGGTCTGGAGGTACTGGCCGTCGACTTCGAGGCGCAGGGTGATGGTCTCGTCGTTCCAGACTCGCCGGATTTCCTGGGTCAGTCGGGCTCCGGCGGCGTACAGCGCCTTCTTGCGCTCTGCGACGCGACGCTCGTGGGCTTCGAGTTCGGTCTTGTACTTCTGCTGGGCGTTCACGTCGTTGTCGTAGTTGTGGCCCTTCTCCGGGGCTTCGGAGGCCATGTCGGACAGTTCTCGGGCCGTGAATCCGAGGAACTTGAGCAACTGGAGGTTGCCGAAGTCGTAGGCCAGGTCGAGTTCGCCGGACGCTTCTCGTTCTGCGAGCCGGTCGAGGTGGATGCGAGGGCGGACTGCGAAGTAGGAGGAGAAGTAGACGAAGGGCGGCATCTTGTTGAGGAGGTGCTGGCCCACCTTCTCCAGTGCCGCGCCCTGCTTGTACAGGGCGTTGAGGGTGTCCCAGTGGCCCTCGGCAGCCGACCCCTCAGCGAAGAGTGGGAACGCTTCGTCGAGCAGCGCCTTGAGCCCCGAGGCTGCTTCTCCTTCCAGCGGTACCGAGTCGCTGTAGTTGTCCCGCCAGTCCTCGAACTTGGCTCCGACCTTCTTGGCGTCGTCGTCGGTCTGCTTCCTCATGGCGGCAGCCAGTCGCAGGATGGTCTTCTCTGTGTCGCCGACGGTGGGGGCCTTGGGGAGCCCGATGGTGCGGTAGGTGCGCCGGCTGTCGAGGTAGGAGGTCATCTCCAGTCGGATGTTGTCAGCACCATCGGGGAGGGCAAGTCCGGCGAGATCCTTATCTTCGGGGCGCATGGTGACGATGGCGACCGGCAGGTCTGCCTGCTTGAGGTTGCCACGTCGGATGTCGTCGACCAGTCCTGCGGGTGCGTCGTAGAGCCAGTCAATCTTGGTGGCGTCCTTGGCGCGGCTGGCCTGCTGGATGCCGCGCAGGATGGCGGTCTTTCCGGCTTCGTTGATGCCGACGAGGATCGTCTTGTCTGGCTCGACCTCGAAGGTGCCGCTGTCGATGACAGAGCGGTAGTTGCGCACTCGCGCGGACTCGATCCTCATGGGTAGTGTCCCCCTGTTTGGCGTGGTTGTTGGGTCAGTCGGTGGTGAGTCGGCCGTCGACCATCACGACCCGCTTGCCCTCGCTGATGGCCTGCGCGACGTTGGTGAGGTCGGGGTCGGTGATGCTGGCTCCGGCGTTGCCCGCTGCCCATCGCTGTGTGAGTACGGGCTTGATGATGTCGACCGGCTGGCCTGCGTACTCGGCGTGGATGCCGTCGAGGATGGGCTGGAATCGAGCGGACATGGCCTTGACCGCCATGTCGGCGATGGCCTTCTCGGCTCCGGGGTTCATCTTGAAGGTCACGGCTGGCTCACTTCTTGTCGCGAGGCGGGAACGGGTCGTTGCCGGGGGCGATGGTCTTGGAGTCGCGGATTTTGCCGTCGCGTCCGTGGATGACCGTCTCTCCACCTCCGGCGTTGCGGACGATGCGGTCGGAGGCCGCGATGGCGTCCTTCTGCGTGTCGAAGTTGCCGCTGGCGCGCTGGGCGTCGGGCTTGGCGACCCTCCAGGACCCGTCGTCGTTCTGGGTCACGTGGCGGCGGTTGTCGTTGCTCATTGCCTGCTCCTGTCGAACTCAACTGGGGGAAGGTAAGGGGAGCCGCCGACAATCCGGTTGCTCTTGCCAGTCGTCATCGGCAGGCTCACCGCGTGGTCGTACGGCGTGTCTCCACATGACCGGCGAGAGCCGTCGCTAACGTGCAGTGCACCGCCGGTGAGGCGGTCTCCGGGTGTTCCGGGCATACAGGCTCCCCAAGGCCGTTGGCGTGGGGAAGAAGCGCCGGACGTTAGACGGCGCGGACGCGTCGCCACCTTCAATGGTGGCCGCTCCCCTGCGCTCAGCCTGCGCGACACGCCGTATACGTGCTGGCAAGTTCAGAAGCCGCCGAACATGCGGCTGACCGCCTGGTGGACGCTGATGCCGCCGGGGACGCCGACCGGGGTGACCGTGGCCGTGGCCCCTGCCCAGCCCGTAGCCACGGCGTCTGCTCGTGTGAGTTCGTCGATGACCGAAGCGGGTGGGACCGGGCAGAGCCCCTCGTCTCCGGCGAGGCACCAGTGTGGCTGGCGCACTGCCGTGGGAGGCAGCGTCGCCTTGGTCTCGTGGTCGGAGCCGTAGCGGAACTCGTTGGCGACGAACATCTCGCCGCAGGTGGCGTTGCAGTGGGGGCAGATGAAGGCCATGTAGTGGGTCTCGCTGGTCTTGGTGTACCGGCGGCCGAGGCGGGCTGGGGTCACGCCCATCGACTTGGCGAGCCGCTCCCCCGCCGCACGTACGTCCGGCTCCGTCTCGGGCCGTTTCTCTGGGAACGTGCCGACGCCTCGACCCCGAGAGGCTTCGCCACCACAGCGACCGCGAACTCTGATCTCGTTGACGTACCAGACACCGAAGTCCTTCTTGCACCGGTAGCAGTCCATCGCAGCACCTTCGACGAGTGCCTCGGCAGGCTGTCCGGTGGCGTAGTAGTCGCGGTGCTGCCGGCGGCGGGTCAGGAGCCGCTCCACGGCCTCGGACAAGGGGAGTTCGGTTCCGCTGATGCGGAGGGTGGCTTCGCCTTCGTCGCTGATGGTGAGCGGGAAGACCGGGAGGTTCTTGTCAGTGACCGGTAGGTGGTCCGCGTGGCGGGCGAACCAGGCGATGGAGGCGATGCCTGCGTCGCGGTAGCGCTGTTGGCGGTGGCGGTACTTGTCGAGGGTCTGGTTGCTCCACTGAACTTCGAAGGCGACGGGGACCCCATCGCGGGTGGCCATGACGTCCGCGATCCATCCGTCGCCGCGTGCTTCGGGTTCGGCTTCCCACCCGGCAGCGATGATGGCGTTGACAATGATCGCCTTGGCGAGGAGGTGCTGGGCGGTCTCCCCCGCGCTGCATCCGTCGCCGCCGGGCTTATGCGCGAAGTAGGCGGTGCCGAGTTTGCTTGTCTTCGCCAGGCCCGGCCAGCCGCACGGCATCGTGATGGCGCGGCGCTTGGCCCGTACGTCTTCCTTGAGGGCAGCCCACTCCTCCTCGGTGAGAAGGCTGCTGACCACGCGGTCCCCGTCGACCAGTCCTGACAGTGGCATCTCGACTCCACCTCCTGCGTGGGTTCTATCGGTCATCACCGACAGTCGCTTGATGCCCGAGGGTCCGGGCGCGGAGACCGGGATTGCAGTGTTCCCGAGTCGCAACCTACTGACTGCCGTGTGTGGTTTGCTGCGTGCATGCCGGTCGGAGATTGCGAGAGGGAGTTCGCGGCGGCTGCGGAAGCCGACGGGATTGCACTTGGGCGTGCTCGGGTGCCGTGGCTGAACCAGCGCGGCCACCTCGGGCTGCCCGAGCAGGCCGACTCGGCGCGTCGGGTCCTGGCCGACATCTTCAGCGCGCTGCGCGGGGAACCCGAGACTCAGGCGGCGAAGCGGTTGACGGCGCTGCCCGGGGATTTCGTTCATGAGCCGACGGGCACGTTCATCGAAGTGGACGAGTCCCAGCATTTCACCACTCATCGGCTGGTGACGTTGGACTTCTATCCGAGCGGCTGGCCGCTGGGGTTCGACATCGGGGAGTATCGGGCCTTATGCGCCGCCTGGTCGCTGCAGTCGGACAGGTACCGCGCAAGCAAGGCGGCGGTCGGGTTCGGTGAGGGCGGTCGCCAGCGGCAGCGTGCCTACCACGACGCGCTGCGAGACCTCGTTGTTCCCGCGATGGGTCACCCTCCGGTCATCCGGGTGCCCGCGCCCGACCGGGATGGTCGCGCCGCCTACGGGCGGCTGCGCGTGCGGCTCATGCGGCTGCTCGGCTGACGGCTTGGCGTCACGACACTCAGGCTGCTATTCGGTGAGCCCCAGTTCGTTCTGCAGCGCAGCCAGGTCCGCCATCTTGGTGCGGGCTTGGTCGCGGGCGTGGTCTCGTGCGCGCGTGAGCAGGAGTGGGATGAGGCGGGTGCGCCAGGTGGGCAGGTGGACGTGCCCGCTGGTCGTGCCGCCGTGGGCGAACTCGTCGCGGAAGACGGTCTCCGGGGTCTCTGGGTCGTCGAGGTCTGCGCCGACTACGGCCTTGAATGCGGCCCTGAGGAGGCGGTTGGTCTCGGCCGCGTCCGAGGGGATTGCGGTGGTGGAGAGATGCTCCTTGAGTGCGGCCCAGGCGTGAGGGTCGCCGCGCAGGCCCCATTGCTCGGGCTCGGGGATGAACAGGCTGCTGAGCATGGCCGGTTCCCCCATTTGGGCGGCCACCCGAGCCCACTTCGCTTGGGCGAGCGCCTGGTCCTGGTCTCGGAAGGCGCGCACCGCCTCGGCGGCGTTCATCGCCTCCCAGTCGCTGCGGCGCTCGCGGTTACCCATGCCTTCAGTATGCGTCGAGGAAGGCAGGTGCGGCGTTGTTGCTCTTCCGCTCGACCGGCTCGGCGATCAATACTGTCGACCAGCGGGTGCTCCCGATGCGCGGTCAACGGGCGGACCGGGACACCGGCGGATGGACGCGAGGGGAATTGACAGGCTCTTCGGCCCAACCAGAATGGCCCGGAGCATTGTCGAAGGCGAGCCGGGTCGACCACGTGGCCCGAGCCGTTGTTGCAGGCGGCTCGGCCCCGCACAGTGCTTCACCGTCGGACAGGGGTCTGTCAGTTTCTTTGTGTAAGTGGTCATGGCTAGTTGATGCCTAGGCGGTCGCCGTAGGTCATGGCCAAGACGTTGAGGATGTTCTTCCAGCCGGCGATCTGGCCGGTCGGGTTGGGCCGGTTCGGTTCCCGGTGCCGGATGCTCAGGTAGAGCACTTTCAAGGCGGCTGCCTCGTCGGGGAAGTGCCCCCGCCGTCTGGTCGCGGCCCGGAACCTGGCGTTGAGTGACTCGATCGCGTTGGTCGTGTAGACCAGTTTGCGGATCTCGGCAGGGAACGCCAGGAACGGGACGAACTCGGCCCACGAGCTGCGCCACAGGTTGATCATCGCGGGATACTTCGCCTGCCAGACCTCGGTGAACTCCTCGAACAGGTACTCGGCTTCGTCGATCGTCGAGGCGGTGTAGATCGTGCGCAGCTGGCTGGTGATCTTCTGCCAATGCTGCCGCGACGAGTAGCGCAGCGAGTTGCGCACCAGATGCACCACGCAGGTCTGCACCACAGCCAACGGCCAGATCGACCCGATCGCCTCGGGCAACCCTTTGAGGCCGTCGCAGCACACGATGTATGCGTCCATGATGCCGCGATTCCTGAGGTCTGTCAGCATCGTCATCCACTGTTTCGCGCCCTCCCCACCGGAGGGACCGACCCAGATCCCGAGCACGTCACGGATCCCGTCGAGATTGAGCCCCATCGCCACGTAAACGGGCCTATTAGCGACGTTTCCTTCCCGGATCTTCAAGATGATCGCGTCGATGATGATCACTGGGTAGATCCGGTCCAGCGGACGGGCCTGCCACGCCTTCAGGTCCTCGGCGACTTTCGCGGTCACGGTCGAGACGGTGTCGCGGGAGATGTCGGTGTCGTAGACCTCGGCCAGATGCGCGGCGATATCGCCGGTGGTCATGCCCTTCGCATAGAGGCTGATCACCTGCTCATCGAAGCCCAACAGGCGGCGTTGGCGTTTCGCGATGATCCGCGGCTCGAACGATCCCTCCCTGTCTCGGGGGACCTGGACGGTCACCTTCCCGACCTCGGTGGTGACCGTCTTGGGTGTCGATCCGTTACGGGAGTTGCCCCGGTTCCGGCCCACCGGGTCGTGTCTGTCGTAGCCCAGATGCACGCTCATCTCGGCCTCGAGCGCGGACTGCAGGACCTGCTTCGTCAACGCCGCCAGCAGCCCGCCCTCGCCCGTGAGCGCGATCCCTCGCTCGCCGGCGGTCGCGACCAGATGCTCAGCCAGCTCTGCCATGTCAGGACCCCGAACCGCCGGCACCGCCGGCTCGAGCTCAGGGTGCTCATTCTGCTCGTTCATGAAGTGATGCTCCGTTCCCCACGAGCCCTGCCCGCGGAGCCACGCCACCACCACTTACACAAAGTGGCTCTTCACAGAAGTGAGTGGATCAGGGGTCTGAACCCGCCAGCGTCGAGTAGGCATCTGGCGACGGTATGTCGGCCTGTGGGTTATGTTGACCGGCTCGGTGAGCGCCGTGGCCAGGCGGGCGTGAACGGCTGAGCCGGTCAACATAACCATCGCAGTGTCAGCGGTTCTTGAGGAACGCGATGAGAGCGTCGGATGCCTTGTATCGGGCTGGTGGCCGCTCGTCGAGCGCGGGGACGCGTTCGAGGGTTCGTCGTTTGAGTTCGAGGTCGGCGTGGAGGTAGATCTGCGTGGTCTGGATGTTCGCGTGCCCGAGCCAGAGCGCGATGCTCGCGGTGTCGATCCCGGCGTGCAGCAGGCTCATTGCGCAAGTGTGCCGCAGCGTGTGCGGCGTGACGTTCTTGTCTGTCAACGAAGGACACCTCTCGGCCGCGGTCGCGGCGTGGCGGGTAACGAGCTTCCCAACGGCGGCCCTGGTCAGGGGTGTCCCGGCGTGGGTCGGGAACAGTGGCCCGTCCGGTACGGGTGGAAGCTCGCCGAACCAGGCGTTGAGGAGTTGGACGGTGTTCTTCTGGAGTGGGATCACGCGTTGCTTGCGGCCCTTGCCGATGCATTCGAGCTGGCTGTGCGGGCCGATCTGGATGCTGTCGACGCGCAGGCTGGTCAGCTCGCTGACGCGGAGTCCGGTTTGGATGCCCAGGTGCAGCAGGAGCCGGTCACGGCGCCCCAACCAGGTGCCGGTGTCCGGGGCTGCGATGAGGGCTTCGGCCTCGGCAGCGGTCAGGAACGACACGAGCGTGGTCTTGGTGCGTTTCGCGGGGATCGCGAGGACTTGGCTGATCGTCGCGATCGCGTCGGGTGCCCGGTAGCTGGCGTAGCTGAAGAACGACCGCAGCGCGGCCCGGCGGGCGTTGCGGGTCGCGGCGGAGTTCCCGCGCTCGGTTTCCAGATGCTGGAGGAATCCGCCGATCAGGTCCGCGTCCAGATCGGCCAGGGTCAACGCCGACGGGGCGATCCCGGTGGCCTGCTGGGCGTAGGTCAGCAGGAGCCGGAACGTGTCGGCGTAGGCGGCTTTCGTGTGCGGGCTGGCGTTCAGGTGCCGGTCGAGCTTGTCGGTGAAGAACCGTTGCAGCAGCGGCGCGAGGTCACTCATCGCCGGCCCCGTTCGCTTGGATGCGCTCGACGAGGGCCGCTGCCAGTTCCGGGGTGTTCGACAGATACCAGTAGGTCGCTTCCGGGCCGACGTGTCCGAGGAACGCCGACAGGACCGGCATCATCTGATCGACATCACCACCAACACGGATGTGCTCGATCAGAGTGGTCGTGGCGAACGTGTGCCGGAAGTCGTGCAACCTCGCCGCCGGTCCGGTCGGACCGCCGGCCAGCCCGGCTGCCTCGCGGATCTCACGGAACGTGTTCCCCGCGGTCGAGCGGGCGATCCGGGTGCCCCGCCTGGCGACGAACACCGCTGTCGTGGCCCGGGTAGGGAACGTCCGATCCCGGAGCCGCTGGTATCGGCGGATCGCGTCCATCGTGGACTTGTGTAGCGGGACGAGCCTGGACTTGCCGAACTTCGTGTCGGTCACCTTGGCCCAGCCGCTGCCATCACCGGCGTCCTCGTCGGTGGTGATGTCGTCGTCGTTGAGGTTCCGGGCCTCGCTGATCCGCATCCCGGTCACCGTCAGCAGCCCGAGCAGTGTTTGCCAGGACGCGGCCCGGACCTGCGGGGTCAGCCTCCCCGCCGCGGCGAGCAGCGTGTCGATCTGGTCGCTGGTGAAGATCAGCGGGCGAGGGCGATGAGCGCCATAGGGGCGCCCGTCGAGGATCGGGACCTCGGTCGCGGGGTCGAACCAGGCGACGTGCTCGGCGAACTGGCGGACGTAGTTCAACCGCTCCAGCACCGTGCCGCGAGAGAACTGCGCCGCCCAGGCGATCACCAGGTCGCGACGGATCGTGGGCTCGCCAGCCTCTTCCATCCAGCCCACGAACCCGTCCAGCGCCTTGCCCGGCGCGGTCAGCTTGAACCCGAGTGCCCGCCGGGTCGCCAGGTAGTCGTCCAGGAGGTCGCGTAGGCCGTTCATCGTGACCACCTGCCCGATGCCGTTGCCGGCCACTCGGTGACCAGTGCGCTCAGCCGGTTCTTGTCGACCTTGGTGTAGATCGCGGTCGTGCGCAGGTGAGCGTGGCGTAGCAGCCCTTGAACCTCTTGCAGGGTCGCCCCGGAGGCGAGCATCCCGGTCGCGAACGTGTGCCGCAGCCGGTGCGGGCCGAACTTCTCCACCCCGGCCTTGACGCAGATCTGCCGGACTGTCCCGCAGACACCGTTCGCGGTCAGCGGCTGGACCGGGTCGATCACAGTCCAGAACACTTCCTCGCCAGCAGTCCGGCCTCCGCGGCCGTGGAGCACGTAGTCCTCCAACGCCTGCCCGACATCCTCGGGCAGCGGCAACTCGTCAACCCTGTCGCCCTTCCCACGGATGCGCAGGGTTCCGGTGCGCCAACCGATGTCGCCCAGCCGCAGGCCGGCGATCTCGCAGGCCCGCAGGCCCAGACCGGTCAACAACATCAGGATCGCCCGGTCGCGCATCCCCTTCGCCGACCGCAGATCGAGAGTGCCGAACAACGCCTCGATCGTCCCGGACGGGACCGGGTCAGGGATCGACGAGAGCCGCCATGCCGCCGCGTGAGGCACGACCCCGGAGAAGTCCTGCCCGGTCCGCCCTGACCGGTGGCAGAACTGCAGGAACGAGCGCAGCATCACCAGCTGCTTGCTCAGGGTCGATGCCTTCAGCCCGCGTGCCGCTTCCAGGTTCACCCACTGCGTCAGCATCGCCGCAGTCAGCGTCTTCAGCGACTGATCGACCGGCGCGGGAAGCCACTCCACGAACCCCGCGACGCGGGCGGTGTAGGCAGCAGCGGTGCCCTCTTGCGTGGACCGTTCCCGCAGCAGCCACGCTTCGAACTCGTCCAGCACGTCCCGCGCGTCAGCGCGGCACTGATCACGATGAATCACCATCTTGGTCCTCCTGACCCGAAGCCAGGCGATCCCAACGATCGCCCGGTCAGATCAAGCGAACCCCGACCCGAGCATTCATCGTTATGTTGACCGGATCAGGCCCCAACCCGCACTGGAACAGGCACCCCACGACGTCGGTCAACATAACCCCGAGGTCGACATACCACCGCTTATGCGGAATTCCGCATAAGCGACGTAGTTGACGATGCTGCGGAAGCCTCGGGCTGTGCCGCGGAGGTGTTCGAGCAATCCGTTGATCGCTTCGGTGGGGCCGTTCGAGGTGCCGGGGTGGTCGAAGAACGCGAGGATGTCATCGCGGCGCCGTTTCATCGTCTGCCCGAGCAAGCGGAGCTCGTCGAGGCCGGCGGGAACCCCGGCCTTGATGGCGTCGATCACCCGAGTCATGATCTTCTTCCCCTCGGCTGGGTCGGGGGCCTGGTAGGCGTCGATCACGTCCTGGTAGATGCTCCAGGTGACCTCGAACGCGACATGCCGCTCGTCGGCGAGGACCTTCGCGAGCCGGTGCTGCTGCTTCTCTGTGAGCAGCGAAGCGCGGGTGCGGGCGACGCGTCGGATGCCGTAGAGCGGGTCACCGGAGCGGCCCCGATGCCCCAGTGTCTCTTGCTGGATGCGTTGCCTGCAGCGGTCGAGCTTGTCACCGACCAGGGCCACGACATGATACGGATCCATTACGGTGGTGACGGTGTCGATGGCTTCGACGGCGGCGCTCTTGTAGCCGGTGAATCCGTCCATCGCGACGATCTCCACTCGGTTCCGAAACGAGTCGGTCTGGGCTTCGAGCCAGGTCTTGAACGCCTGCTTCGAGCGGCCCTCGACCACGGCCAGCAGGCGTGAGGGACCGGTTCTGGTCCTTGTCGGGGTCAGGTCGATGATGACGGTGACGTACTTGTCGCCGTGTCGTGTGTGTCGCCACGCGTGCTCATCGACGCCGACAATGGTGACCCCATCAAGCCGGTCTGGGGTGTCGATGAGCAGTTCGGTGCCGGCGGCCAGGATCGCGTCCGAGGCGGTGTTCCAGGCGACGCCGAGGTTGGCCGCGACCCGGGCGATCGACATCCGGTCGACCACGATCGACTTGACCGCCAACATGATCGCGTCACGCGACAGCTTCCCCTTCGACGGCGCCGCCGCCGTGATGCTGTGACGCCAGATCCGTCGACACGGTACGCACCGGTAGCGAGGGACGACCACCTCCAGGATCGTGGGCTTCCACCCGAACGGCACATGCGCCAACCTGCGCAGCACCGCATCGTGCCGGACGCCCGGCCCGGCGCAGCCCGGACACGGCGATGGCGGTGTGGTGGGGCGGCAGCGCAGCACTGTGTGGTCGGGTTCGACGCGCTGGGCGGTCACGGACAGCCCGAGACGGTCCAGCCGGCAGAACGTATCGAGGCAGGGTGGGGTAGCGTTTCGCACAAGGGCCCTTGGGTTTTCAGATGTGGCTTAGACACCTTCATCCTGCCAACCCGAGGGCCCCCACTACCAGCCCGACCCTCCGGAGCGCCACCGAGCCGGGTCGCTCAGATGCCGCCCTTGGCTCCACTGCCTTCTGTGAAGAGCCCACAAAGTTCCCGACAGACCCCCTCTGTGGGGGCGCTCAAGAACATGGGCTGCATCGCCCTCAACGACAACGCCATCTACGAACCGACCGAAGCACTGCGTCTGTCGCTCCCCGACCTCTGACACAGCAAGATGAAAGGGCCGGTCACCCCGTCTGGGGTGACCGGCCCTTTCAGGTGCCTCTCAGCAGTGCCAGAGCGGTGACATTTTGCTGCGATTCACTGGTGACACTTTCCTGCGAACGCGGTGACAAAATGCTGCGACTGCGGTGACGAAATGCTGAGATTCGATATCAGCTGCAGCCGCTGGTCGAGCCGCAGCCCTCGCAGACGTAGCAGGAACCGGACGGACGCATCTTGGTGCCGCAGGTCATGCAGAGCGGGGCGTCGACCTCGGCCACACCGAGAGCCTCCATCAGCTCGGCCGTCGTGTGGGCGTCGAGCAGCGAGGGCTGCCGGGCGCCGTCGACGTTGAAGTCGTCGCCCGCGTCGTTGCGCAGGGTCTCGGACTCGATCATCTCGGCCTCGTCCTCCTCGGAGAGGTAGGACCCGGTCTCGACGTAGCGCGCACGCTCCGAAGCCGTGTAGATGCCCAGGTCCGAACGGTCGTCGAAGGTGAGGTAGTCCAGCGCGAGGCGACGGAAGATGTAGTCCATGAAGGACTGGGCGATCCGGATGTCCGGGTCGTCGGTCATGCCGGCAGGCTCGAACTTCAGGTTGGTGAACTTCTGCACGAAGCTCTCCAGCGGCACGCCGTACTGCAGGCCGATCGACACGGCGATCGAGAAGGCGTCCATCACGCCGGCGAGGGTCGAGCCCTGCTTGCCGAGCTTGAGGAACACCTCGCCGAGGCGGCCGTCCTCGTAGGCACCGGAGGTCATGTAGCCCTCAGCGCCGCTGACCGAGAAGCTGGTCGTGCGGGAGGCGCGCGACTTCGGCAGACGCTGACGCTTGGGGCGGTACTCGATCCGGACCTCTGGCTCGGCCTTCTTCTCCTCCTTGGTCTCCTTCTTGGCGTCGGAGAGGGGCTGACCGACCTTGCAGTTGTCGCGGTAGACCGCCAGCGCCTTCAGGCCGAGCTTCCAGCCCTGCAGGTAGACGTCCTCGATCTCCTCGATGGTCGCCGTCTCGGGCAGGTTCACCGTCTTGGAGATGGCGCCGGACAGGAACGGCTGGACGGCGGCCATCATGCGCACGTGACCCATCGGCTTGATGGCGCGGGTGCCCATGGCGGTGTCGAACACCTCGTAGTGCTCGGCCGCGAGGCCGGGCGCACCGACGACGTGGCCGTTGCTGCTGATGAACTCGAGGATCGCCTCGATCTCCTCGGCGTTGTAGCCGAGACGCCTCAGCGCACGCGGGATGGTCTGGTTGACGATCTGCATCGAGCCGCCGCCGACCAGCTTCTTGAACTTGACCAGCGAGAAGTCGGGCTCCACGCCGGTGGTGTCGCAGTCCATCATGAAGCCGATGGTGCCGGTGGGGGCGAGCACCGACGCCTGCGCGTTGCGGAAGCCGTTGCGGGCACCCGTGGTCACGACGCCGTCCCACTCGCGGGTCGCGACGGCGTGCAGCGCACGGTCGTCGGGCAGAACGCGCAGGTCGTCGTTGGCGGCCTGGTGCTTGCGCATGACGCGCTGGTGAGCATCGGCGTTGACGGCGTAGCCGTTGTACGGGCCGACGACGGCCGCGAGCTCGGCGCTGCGACGGTACGAGGCGCCGGTCATGATCGACGTGATCGCGGCGGCGGTGGAGCGGCCACCCTCGGTGTCGTAGCCCTTGCCCATGGCCATGAGCAGGGCGCCGAGGTTGGCGTAGCCGATGCCGAGCTGACGGAAGTTGCGGGTGGTCTCACCGATGGACTCGGTCGGGAAGTCGGCGAAGCAGATCGAGATGTCCATCGCGGTGATGATCAGCTCGACGGCCTTGACGAACAGCTCGGCGTCGAAGGCGCCGTCCTGGCCCAGGAACTTGAGCAGGTTCAGCGAGGCGAGGTTGCACGACGAGTTGTCCAGGCTCATGTACTCGGAGCAGGGGTTCGACGCCGTGATCGGGCCGGTCTCCGGGTTGGTGTGCCAGGCGTTGATGGTGTCGTGGTACTGGATGCCGGGATCGGCGCACTCCCACGCGGCCTTCGCGATCTTGTGGAAGAGGTTCTTGGCGTCGATCTCCTCGATGACGTGCCCGTCACCGCGGGCGCGCAGACCGAACTGCGTTCCGCCCTCGACCGCCTCCATGAACTCATCGCTGACCCGCACCGAGTTGTTGGCGTTCTGGTACTGGACCGAAGTGATGTCCTTGCCGCCGAGGTCCATGTCGAAGCCTGCGTCACGCAGGGCGCGGATCTTGTCCTCCTCGCGCGCCTTCGTCTCGACGAACTCCTCGATGTCGGGGTGGTCGACGTCGAGCACGACCATCTTGGCCGCGCGACGCGTCGCGCCACCCGACTTGATGGTTCCCGCGGAGGCGTCGGCACCACGCATGAAGGAAACCGGGCCGGAGGCGGTTCCGCCAGAGGACAGCAGTTCCTTCGACGAACGGATCCGCGAAAGGTTCAGGCCGGCACCGGAACCGCCCTTGAAGATGAACCCCTCCTCCTTGTACCAGTTGAGGATCGAGTCCATCGAGTCGTCGACGGAGAGGATGAAACACGCGCTGACCTGCTGCGGCGAGGGGGTGCCGACGTTGAACCAGACAGGCGAGTTGAAGGAGAAGTACTGATTGAGCAGCATCCAGGTGATCTCGTGCTCGAAGATCTCCGCGTCCTCATCGGTGGAGAAGTATCCGAACTCACGACCGGCCTTCGAGTAGGTCTTGACCACGCGGTCGATCAGCGTCTTGAGGCTCGCCTCGCGCTGCTCCGAGCCGAGGGCGCCACGGAAGTACTTGGTGGTGACGATCGTGGAGGCGTTTACGCTCCAGGACGTGGGGAACTCGACGCCCTTCTGCTCGAAGACGGTCTCGCCCGTCTTCCAGTTGGTCTGCACCACGTCGCGGCGGTCCCACTCCACCTCGTCGTAGGGGTGCACCCCCTTCGTGGTGAAGACGCGCTCGATCTTGAGGCCCTTGCCTGCCTCTGTCTTCTTCTGGCGCGTGCTGCGCGCTGCTGTGGCGGTCATGCTTTCCCCTCTGCGGTGTGGTGATGTGAATCCGGTGGCGGGCGTACCCGTCAACTGATCAGTGGCTCCTGGTTGGCGGCACCTACGAGGACCTCTCGCCCCTTAGGTGCCACAGCCTCGGTCGCGCCGAGCCGCAGCGCATCGATCTCCCGCTGGAAGTCGTCGACCGAGTCGTAGTTCTTGTAGACGCTCGCGAATCTGAGATACGCGACGGCGTCCAGTTCCTCGAGCGGGCCGAGGATGGCCACACCGATCTTCTCTGACGGAATCTCGGCGAAACCGGATGCCCGGAGCGACTCCTCCACCCGCTGCGCCAGGGAGGCGAGCTGCGCGGGCGTCACGGGACGACCCTTGCATGCCTTCGAGACACCACGGATGACCTTGTCGCGGCTGAACGCCTCGACGACGCCCGAGCGCTTCACGACGGTCAGGACGATCTGTTCGACGGTGGTGAACTTGCGCTCACACATCGGGCACGCACGCCTGCGCCGGATGGCTGAGCCATCCTCGGTGGCACGCGAATCCGACACCTTGGTGTCGCCGTGCCGGCAGAACGGGCAGTGCATTGTTCCTCGACCAACCTTCGTGATTCCCAGTGGAGCTACTAAGGTGCCACGTCGCCATCAAAACCACAAGTTATTGTGTGGCGACAGTGGCACAACCACTAGATATAGGAATCCTAGGTCGACCCGTGTCGGGAGACAACACCGACACGCCCGGTAATTTCAGCAGCGGAAACCGCGGCCGCCTACGGCTGCACGTGCGCCCAGGCAGGGTCACCCGCGACGTACTCGCGGGCCGGATCAGGAGTGGAATCGGCCGCGAGCTGACCCACCGAGACCACCGCGCCACCCAGGGCGAGCAGGCCGACCACCGCGACCTTGAGCACCAGCAGCGGCGAGGGCTTGACCGCGCGCCGTGCGGCGGCGCACGACGCGACCTTCGCCACCCGACCCGCAGCCAGCGGGCGGACGGGGTGGGCCTGGGGAAGGCGGAGCTCTGGACGAGCCGCCGGGGACGCGGCGACGACACGACGCGCACCGGCGTCGACAACCTGGAAGCGAACTGCGGCGGTCATGGGGACCACTCCTCTCGTCCTAGAACAACTGTTCGAATATGACTCTAGCGCCTCTCAGCCCAAATTGGAACACCCGTTCGATCGGCGTGTCGTGCGCTGTTGACCACACTCCACACGACGGGTCTGACAATTTCTGACCGGGGAACACGCCGGGCCGGATTTCGAACACACGTTCGCCATCGGCGCTAGCATGTGTGCATGGCCGAGAAGACCCCACGCCGCGGACGCCCAAGCAATGCCTCGCTCGAAGCCGAACTCGGCAACGTCACCTCGTTGCCCGACGGGCCGGAGGACCTGCACGGGCTCACCGCCAGGCAGATCGCGATCCTGCAGGTGATCCGCGAGTCCATCGACGAGAACGGCTACCCGCCCAGCATCCGCGAGGTCGCCACCCGGGCAGGCCTCGCCTCCACCTCCTCGGTCGCCTACCAACTCAAGGTGCTGGAGGAGAAGGGCTTCCTGCGGCGCGACCCCAACCGTCCGCGCGCCGTGGTGGTGCAGTTCCCCGGCGAGGAGCAACTGGACCCGGCGCAGCACTTCGACTCGACGCCCAGGTCGGTCAGTGCTCCCCTCCTCGGCCGCATCGCGGCGGGAGGGCCGATCCTCGCCGAGCAGCAGATCGACGACGTCTTCGCCCTGCCGAAGCAGCTCGTGGGTGAGGGTGAGGTCTTCATGCTGGAGGTCAAGGGCGACTCCATGATCGAGGCGGCCATCTGCGACGGCGACTGGGTCGTCGTCAAGCGGCAGAACGACGCCGTCAACGGCGACATCGTCGCGGCTCTGCTCGATGACGAGGCGACGGTCAAGACGTTCCGCCGGAAGGACGGCCAGGTGTGGCTGCTCCCACACAACGAGCTGTACTCCCCCATCGACGGCACCCACGCCCAGATCATGGGCAAAGTCGTCGCGGTGATGCGCAAGCTCTGAGCGCTACTCCTCGCCCCGTAGCCGGCGCAACGCGCGCACGGCGATGTCGCCGTCGGTGGTCATCCAGAAGTCGGGAAGCGACGCCTTCAGGAACGATCCGTAGCGCGCCGTGACCAGGCGCGGATCGAGCATGGCGACCACTCCCCTGTCCTCCGACCTGCGGATCAGCCGTCCTGCACCCTGCGCGAGCAGCAGCGCGGCATGGGTCGCGGCCACCGACATGAAGCCGTTGCCTCCGGCGTCGTCGACCGACTTCTTCCTCGCCTGCATAAGCGGATCGTCCGGACGCGGGAACGGGATCTTGTCGATGATCACCAGTTGGCACGTCTCGCCGGGGACGTCGACCCCCTGCCACAGCGACATGGTCCCGAACAGTGAGGTCTCCGGCTCGGCCGTGAACCGGCGGGTCAGCTCGGAGAGTTGCGCATCCCCCTGGGCGAGGATCGTCTGCTTGGGCAGCTCGCGGCGACAGTACTCCGCGGCCTGCTCCGCCGCCCGGCGTGATGCGAAGAGCCCGAGCGTTCGCCCACCGGCGGCCCAGATCAACTGGGCGATCTCCGCGAGGGTCTCCTCGTTCATGCCGTCCCGGCCGGGCGGAGGCAGTCGCTTCGCGACGTAGAGGATGCCCTGCTTTGCGTAGTTGAACGGCGACCCGACGTCGATGCCCCGCCAGGCGAACTCGTCCGAGGGCTCTCCCTCGGGCTCGATCCTGTCCACGGCACGCAGGCCGACGGAGGCCGCCGCCGGCTCGAAGGAGCCGCCAAGCGACAGCGTGGCGGAGGTCAGCACGGTGGTGGTCTCGCCGAAGACCTGGTTGCGCAGAAGGCCTGCGACGTTGAGCGGCGCCACGTAGGCGGCCCGCCCCATGATCTCGGAATGGGTGACCCAGACGACGTCGGCGTCGGCGAGGGAGGCGATCCGGCCTGCGACCTCGAAGATCTCCTTGACCGCCGAGGTCGCCTGCTGCCGCTCGGGGTCATCGGTGACCTTGCCTAGCACGCTGACCACCTTGCGGCTGATGTCGCGCAGGGCCGCTGCTGCGTAGGGCAGCGGCGCGGAGGCCTCCGTGATGCGGGTCAGCTCCGACTCGTCGAGGGCCTCGCGCAGCGCATCGGACTGTTCGAGAAAATCGGTGGCGAGGTCGTCGTCGAGCCACGTGAGGGCCCGCCGCGCCACCCGGTCGACCAGCGAAGGGCTCAACTCATCTGTGGCGGCCGTGGTGATCCGGCTGACCAGCTCGTGTGCCTCGTCGACGATGAGGGCGGAGTGCTCCGGCAGCGCGGTGCCACCGTGCATCGCGTTGATCGCCAGCAGCGCATGGTTGGTGACGACGAGCTGGGCGTCTCGGGCCTCTTCGCGGGAGGCCTCCACGAAGCACTCGGCCCCGAAGGGGCAGTTGGCGACGCCGAGGCATTCGCGGGTCGGGATGGAGACCTGGGCCCATCCCTTCGCGGTATGGGATGGCGCGTCGTCGCGGTCGGCGAGGCCACCACGTTCGGCCTCCTCCTCGACCCATTCGCGCAGCGCGAGGACCTCGGCTCCGAGCTTGCTTGTGTCGTCGCCCTTCGAGGTGGCGGCGGCGTCGGCGAGGGCGTCGCTTCCGATCAGCGAGTCCTGGTCGAGCGGGCCCCCCTGCCTGGCGCGGTAGAGGCAGGCGTAGTTCGTGCGCCCCTTGAGGATGGCCGCCTTCGGCCGCTGACCCGTGACCTCCTCGACCGCGTCGAGCGCGGTGGGGATGTCCTTGGTGGCGAGCTGTGCCTGCAAGGCGAGCGTCGCCGTCGCGACGACGACCCGCTCGTCGGTCTCGACGCAGCGCGCCAGCGCAGGCGTGAGGTAGCCGAGCGACTTGCCGGTTCCGGTGCCCGCCTGGACGAGCAGGTGTACGCCCCCGTCGAACGCGTCCGAGACGGCCTCGGCCATGGCCTGCTGCCCCGGGCGCGCCTGGCCGTGGATCTCTCCGACGGCCGCGGCGAGGATCTTCGCATGGTCAGCCACGGACGAACTCGGCCAACTCGTCCGCGAGATCGGGCCGCACCCTCGCCGTGACGAGCGTCCCGTCCCCGGTGTGTTCGAGGGTGTCGATGACGCCCGTCTTGTGGATCCGGTCGACCAGATCGCCGCGCGTGTACGGGACGAGCGCTGTCACCTCCACCTCGGGCCGCGGCAGCCTGTCCTCCAGCACCTCACGCAACTCGTCGATGCCCTTGCCGGTCCGGGCCGAGACGACCACGGCGTCGGGGTGGTTCGCGCGGAGCGCGAGGATCGTCGCCTCCTCCGCGAGATCCGCCTTGTTCAGCACCAGCAGTTCCGGCACCTGTGAGGCGCCGATCTCGTTGAGGACGGTGCGGACGGCCTGGATCTGACCCTCGGGATCGGCGTCGGAGGCGTCGACCACATGCAGCAGGAGGTCTGCCAGCGCCGACTCCTCGAGCGTGGAGCGGAACGCCTCGACCAGATCGTGCGGAAGGTGCCGGACGAAACCGACGGTGTCGGTGAGGGTGTAGACCCGCGAGTCGCTCGTCTCCGTGCGGCGGGTGGTCGGGTCGAGGGTCGCGAACAACGCGTCCTCGACGAGCACGCCTGCCCCGGTGAGCCGGTTCAGCAGCGACGACTTGCCTGCGTTGGTGTAGCCGACGATGGCGACCGATGGCACCTGATTGCGGCGACGTTCGGCGCGCTTGCCTTCGCGCGTGGCGTCCATCTCGCGCAGCTTGCGACGCAGCTGTGCCACGCGGGTGTTGATCCTGCGTCGGTCGGTCTCGATCTTGGTCTCGCCCGGCCCGCGGCCACCGATGCCCGCGCCTCCCGCGGCGCGGCCACCGGCCTGACGCGACAGGTTGCCGCCCCAGCCGCGGAGCCGCTGCTTCAGGTACTGCAGCTGGGCCAGCTCGACCTGGGCCTTGCCCTCGGCGCTCTTGGCGTGCTGGGCGAAGATGTCGAGGATCAGTGCGGTGCGGTCGACGACCTTGACCTTGAGCCGGTCCTCGAGGTTGCGCAGCTGTGCCGGTTCGAGTTCGCCGTCGCAGATCACGGTGTCTGCCCCTGTGGCGTGCACGACCTCTGCCACCTCGGCGACCTTTCCGCTACCGATGTAGGTGGCGGGGTCGGGGTGCGAGCGCTTCTGGACGAGGGCGTCGAGCACCTCGGACCCTGCCGTCTCCGCGAGCAGCTTCAGCTCGGCGAGCGCGTTGTCGATGTCGGTCTGGGAGCCGGTGGTCCACACGCTGACCAGCACGACGCGCTCGAGGCGCAGCTGCCGGTACTCGACCTCCGTGACGTCCTCGAGCTCGGTGCGCATGCCCGCTACGCGGCGCAGCGAATGACGGGCCTCGAGGTCGGCCTGGTCTCCGTCGTAATCGATCTCGACCTCGGCGTCGTCGATTCCGGCATCGGTGTCGATGTCGATGTCGAGCGCGCGGTCGGTGTCTTCATGGGGCAAATGAGTCATCTTGGGATCCATTGTCCCAGTCGGCACTGACCAGACCAAGCGGCCACGCTCCGCTTGTGGAAAACGTTGATGCCCGGCGGGTCAGATCCAGAACTCGCCGCGGCCGATGATCACGGCCGGGCCGGTGAGCCGGGCCTGCCCGCCCACGAAGTCGACCGAGAGCTCTCCTCCAGGCACCGTGACCTCGACGGCGCATTCATGCCCGGAGGCCTCCCGGTAGGCGGCGGCGGAGGCGACGACCCCCGTGCCGCAACTCATGGTCTCGCCCACTCCCCGCTCGAAGACGCGCATGGAGAGCTTCCCCGGCCCGTCGACGTGGACGAACTCGACGTTGACGCCTTCGGGGAAGGCTGTGGCAGGCTCCCAGGTCGGTGCACGGTGCAGGTCGAGCTCGGCAAGCACCCCTTCGTCGACGAAGGCCACCGCGTGGGGATTGCCGACGTCGACCTTCGTGGCGCTCCACTCGCGTCCGTCGAGCGTGACGCTCACCGCTTCGTCCGAGACCTCTGCCCGGCCGATGTCGGTGCTGATCAGCCCGTGGCTGGTGATCTCGACGTGTTTGACCCCCGCTCTCGTCGCGACGTCGAAGGAGCCGGTGGTGACGAGCTGCTCGTTGACGAGATGGCGGGCGAAGACCCGCAGCCCGTTGCCGCACATCTCCGCGACGCTGCCGTCGGCGTTGTGGTAGTCCATGAACCAGAGCTGGGGATCTCCGTCCCACTCGCCCACCGACCCGGCCCTGACCACGCGGATCACCCCGTCGGCGCCGATGCCGGCGTGCCGGTCGCTGAGCACCTTGATGAAGTCTGGCTGCATGTCGTGCATGCCGTACGAGTCATCGAGAATGATGAAGTCGTTGCGGGTGCCATGGCCCTTGTGAAAGCTGTACCTGCGCATCATGACCTCCCTGAGTCCAGCAAGTCTAGCCGCGCCGCGATCCGGGAGGCGTTGTCGGCGCGGTTCGCCTCTAGCCAGGTGATGCGCGGGTCGCGGCGGTACCACCCGAGCTGTTTGCGGAAGAACCGACGGGTGGCCTTCTTGACCGCCGCCCTCGCCTCGTCCTGCGTCGCCGCTCCGTCGAGGAACTCGATCACCTGCCGGTAGCCGATGGCGCGCCAGGCGGTCACGCCGTCGCGGAGCCCGGCGTCGAGCAGGCCACGTACCTCGTCGACCAACCCCTGTTCCCACATCTGATCGACCCGATTGTCGATGCGGCGGTCAAGCTCCGCCCGGTCGAGGTTGAGGCCGAACTGGTGCACATCCTCGAGTTCGTAGGTCCATTCCGGGATCACGGGGCGGTGGCCGCCGGTCAGCTCGAGCACCTCAAGGGCACGCACGGTGCGCCGCCCATTTCCCGGTTCGATCTGTGCGGCCGATGCCGGCGCCAGCTCGGCGAGCCTTCGATGCAGTTCGAAGGGGCCTACCGCCTCGAGTTCCGCCTCCCAACGGGCCCGCACCACCTCGTCCGAGGCGGGAAACTCGAACACATCGGTGATGGCACGCGTGTAGAGCGCCGATCCACCGACGAGGATCGGCACGGCTCCCCTCGCCCTGATGTCGGCGATCGCGGCACGTGCCAAGGTCTGGAAGTGCGCCACGGACGCCTTCTGGGTGACGTCGGCGATGTCGATCAGATGGTGTGCGACGCCGCCGCGCTCCTCGAGCGTCGGTTTCGCGGTCCCGATGTCCATCCCGCGGTACACGAGCATCGAGTCCGCGTTGACGATCTCGGCTCCTCGACCGTTGCCTCCGAGCAGCAGCGCCAACTCGACGGCGAGGCCCGACTTGCCGGTGGCTGTCGGGCCGACGAGAACGATCAGTGGAGATGACACGCGGATCAGTGTGCCACCCCGTAACCGGTGCTTCCCAGCGGGCACCCTTTGGCGGCAGGATATGCCTCGCACCTACACCTCCACGGAAGGAGACACCCTATGGGCATCATGGACAATCTTGGCGATCTGGCCAAGCAGCACGAAGACAGGATCGAACAGGGCATCGAGCAGGTCGGCAACACGATCGACGACAAGACCGGCGGCAAGTACGCGGGTCAGGTCGATCAGGCGCAGAACTTCGCCAACGAGCAGCTCGACAAGCTGACCGGAGCCGATCAGCAGCCTCCGCAGCAGCAGTGAGCGCTAGGCGCCTGTCCGACGCATCAACCTGGATCGTCTGACTGGCGCCCGATGCCCCTGAACAGGAGGGCCGCCCGGTACAGTACCGGGCGGCCCTTTTCCGTGTTAATGGGTGGTCAGCGGCTGGCGAACATCACGATGTTGTTGAACATCCAGTCGCTGCGCTGGGCGAACCCGCTCCCGGTCGCAACATCGACAGTGGCCCAGGCGTAGGAGCGGCACGCCACGCCCTGTCGCCGCCGTGTCACACTCCGTGCGCCACCGACGCCCGTCGTCCGCGATCCACGTTCCGTTCTCTCCCAAGGGGTTCCCCTTCCACTGAGCCCTCGTCATGTGTGGCAGGTGGGTGAGGTTGTTGAAGGCCCACCCCTGCCGGACGACGAACCGCCCCTGCTCGCGCACGACGACACTCGCCCAGATCTCGGTGCGGCACCTCGTGGTCTGGGAGTAGGCCTCGCACGTCGTGTTCCACATGCGCCCGTTGACGTTGTGCAGACCGGGCAGCGTGTAGGGAGCGCTTGGCTTCCAGCTCGCGCTCGGCGTCGGGCCGGGCGTCGGGGTGGGGCTTGGCCTCGCGGAACCGCTCGGCTTCGCCGTGGGGGCTCAGGGTCGGCGAAGGAGCCGGAACGCTGGGCGTCGCACTTGCCGAGGGAGTGCGGCTCGGCGTGGGAGTGGGCGTCGGAGACGGTGCCTGCGACGGAGACGGAGTCGGCGACGGTGACGGTGTCGGTGTCTGCGTCGGCGTCGGCGTCGGCGTCGGTGTCGGCGACGGCGAGGGTGTCGGAGACGGCGACGGCGAGGGCTTCACCTCGAGGGTGAAGCTCGCCTTCCCCGCGTTGCCCGCCGCGTCGGTGACCGTGACGGTGACGATGTGGGCGGATCACCTCGCCCGCCCGGGCCGTGGTGGGCACCGTCAACTCGGCGGTCCCAGTCACCGTCCCCGTGTGGACGCCCTCGAGCAGCACCGATCCGGTCGCCCCCGTCGAGGATGCGCCCGCCTGCACCACGACGGGAGCCACGTCGCCCGCGGTCTGCGCCTGGAAGGCGACGTCGTGCGCCGTCCCTTCGACCGCGAGGCTCAGGGGGATCTCGACGCTCTCGCCAGGGGTCGCCTGCATGGCCGGACCGACGGCGAGCGTGCCGCGGGTCGGCGCCACCGGATGCGAGTTCGCGACGTTGCCCGACCCCCACACGGCGAGGTCCTTCAGCACCCGGAACGCGGTGCGCTCATGCCCGAGACCACTCAGTCCCGCACTCGAGCGCCAGGACGGAGGCACGGCTACTGAGCCGACCTGGAGGGCCTGCGCCTCGGCGTCGATCAGGATCGCGCCGCTGGCGGTCGCGACCGAGCGCAGGGCGTCGTTCGTCCCCCTGCCGGCCGTGGCCGAGGTCATCAGCAGCGGGATCCGGGTCGAGGTGCGCAGCGCAGCGACGGCCGCCTCGGCCTGTGCCTGATAGGCAGCCGATCCGCCGGCGGCCTGGAGGTCACCCTCAACCGCGGTCATGATGACGGTTCGCGACCCCGCGAGCCGCTCCTGCGCGAGCAGCCAGGCGACCCTCGCCGGGAGGTCGTCCGCCCCCGGGCTCAGAGTGGTGACGTAGTCGGTAGTTGCGTTCCCCACGGTGCCGCTCCTGCAGCGTGTCGCTCCACCGACGCCACCCGTCCTCGGGTGCTGAGAGCCCCTCGCCCAGGATAGCGATCGGGCGTGACTCCATCGACTGCCACGCCCCGGACTGGCTGAACGTGGTGAGCATCCTGGTCAGCTCGGCGGAGCGGGTGACCGTGTTGTTGCCCGCAAGCGTGATCTGCTGGACCGGCTCGGTCGGCTCATGGAGCGCGAACACACGGCCGATGCTGCCGACGAAGCCATCTGCCTGCCCGGTCTGCGTCTTGGTTGCACCGACGGTGAGTGTGTCGGCGCCGACCACGTCCGCCCCGAAGACCTGACGCGGCACGAACCCGACGGCCACGCCGTCGACGGTCAGCCTCGTGGTGGTGTTGCCCGCGGCGAGCGCGACCGTGTGCTCCCGTCCGTCGCCGAGACCGAGGTCCCCCGACGCGAGGTCCAGCAGTGTGGCGCCGTTGCGGGTGACGAGAGCCCGCACGCCGCCTCCGACGCTGCGCAGGGTCAGCGCGCTGCCCGGGTCGCTCGAGGCGCTCATGGAGAGCAGGACGCCGCCAGCCGCGCTGGTCGTGGCGAAGCGCACGGCGTAGGTTCCCTCGACCTGGCGGTGCAGCGGCAACCCCGCGAGGTCGGCGCTGCGCTCCTCCATGCGGGTGCCGTCGAAGGTCCCGGTGAACGCGTACCCGTAGCTCTGGGTCAGGCCGGAGCCCCGGCTGAGTTCGAGCGACGAGTTGGAGATGAGCCCGTTCGCCGGGGTGTCCGACTCGGCACCGATCCGGTGGACGGGTCCCAGGCGCCGAGCGTCTGGAGCAGGGTGCGGGCGAAGTGCCAGTGGCCGAGCCCGTTGGGATGGATGGCGTCGCCGAACCACGCCGTCGGCATCGCTGCCCCCGGCTGGGTCATCCAGTCGGCGAAATGGTCGACGAAGACCACCTGCTCGGAGGCGGCCATCGCGCGCAGGCCCTGCACGTAGGACGTGTACTGGCCTCGCGTGCCGACCTCCCCCGCGGAACGGATCGGGTTCGAGGCCGCCAGGATCGGGGTGGCCCCAGCAGCACGGATCTTGTCGACGATCTCTGCCATGTTGGCGACATAGGTCTCCTGGGAGATCCCCATCTGCGAGGCGGCGTCGTTCATCCCGAGCATGACGACGACGACATCCGGCTCGTAGGCACCGACGCGTCGGCGAAGCGCGTGTTGACGCCGAGCGTGCTCGATGTGCCCACGGAGGTGTCGCCCGAGATGCCGGTGTTGACGACGGTGTCGGAGGCGTGGCCGAGCTCGACGAGCCGCTGGGCGAACTGCTCGCTCCACGTCCGCACGCCGTAGGTGTGCACGTTCCCGTGGGTGATCGAGTCGCCCGTGAAGACCCATGTGCGGTTCCCGGTACGTGCGGGCGCCAGCTCGGCACCGAGGGTGGTGAAGTCGCCCAGCCCGACCGGGAACCGGTTGAGTGCCTGGTCGACGGTGCGCATCTGGGTCGTCGTCAGGGGGCCGGTCAGGACCGAGAGGCGCTGCAGGGTTCCGGTGTAGAAGTCGGCGTAGCCGTTCTGGCCGGACGTGTTGCGCCCACCGATGTCGAAGGAGTTCATCCCCGTGACCGAGGAGAGGAAGCCGATGGAGTCGCCGAAGTGGACGGGGCTGGCGTCGAGGAAGATGCGCAGCCTGCCCTCGGTGACGGTGACGTGGACCTGGTGTGGTTGGTTGAGGGCCAGCTCGACCGGCACCGTCACCTGGCTCGCACCGACCTTCCACACCAGGGAGCGGCCGTCGGTCGCGAGGACTGCCCCGGCGTCGGGCGCGGCCGAGTTGAAGAAGTGCGCGAGGGTCTGCACGCCGGTCGAGCGCTTCGGGGTGAAGGAGACCTGGATGGTCCCCTCGCTGAGCGCCGCCGAGCCCGTGACGTCGGCGTGCGTGGAGTTGTAGAGCCCGTGGTGCCTGGTGCCGTCGAACTCGGCGGTGGCAGCGCCGGCGGCGTACCCCCAGCCGAGGGTCTGACGGACGGCGGCCTCGGCGCTGCTCTGCGCCGTTGCCACCCATGCCCCCAGGATCAGGGCGAGCGCGACTATCGTTGTCGCGGACTTTTGCAGGAGTGTGTTCACAGCAGGAGTATCGGCCGGACACCCCCGGAGATCAGAGGTCTGATCTTTAACGGCTCAGCCTCATTGCGCGGACGACACCTCCGCGGGCTTGCCGACGGCGGGCATGCCGAGGCCCACTCCGACCGGCTGGGGTGTCGTCGTCGCGGCCTCCCAGGCGTCGCCTCCACGCGTGCGACGCAGTCCGGTGAAGGGCACGTCGGAGTTGAGGTGATGCGGGGCGGCGTGCGTGATCCGGACGGTTGCGATGTCGCCGGGTCGGGGTCGGTCGGCCGGGTCGGCAGGCGCGGCGACGTGGACGAGGCGGTTGTCCCGGGCGCGGCCGCTGAGCCGCTGGGTCTCGGCGTCCTTGCGCCCCTCACCTGTGGCGAACATCACCTCGACGTCCTGACCCACGAAGCGCTTGTTCTCCTCCCAGGCCAACTCGTTGACGAGTTCGATGAGCCGGTCGTAGCGCTCCTGGACGACCGCCTTCGGCACCTGGGCGTCCATCGTCGCCGCGGGGGTGCCCGGGCGGATGGAGTACTGGAAGGTGAATGCTGCCGAGAAGCGGGCCTCGCGGACGACGTCCATCGTCGCCTGGAAGTCCTCCTCGGTCTCCCCGGGGAAGCCGACGATGATGTCGGTGGTGATGGCGGCCAGCGGCATCGCCTCGCGCACGCGCTCGAGGATGCCGAGGAACTTCTTGGAGCGGTACGAGCGCCGCATCGTCTTGAGGATCTGATCGGAGCCGGACTGCAGCGGCATGTGCAGCTGCGGCATCACGTTGTGGGTCTCGGCCATCGCCTCGATGACGTCGTCGGTGAAGTCCTTCGGGTGCGGGGAGGTGAACCGGACCCGCTCGAGACCCTCGATGGAGCCGCAGGCGCGCAGCAGCTTGGCGAAGGCCTGGCGGTCCCCGAACTCGACGCCGTAGGCGTTGACGTTCTGGCCGAGCAGCGTGATCTCCTGCACGCCCTGGGCGACAAGCATCTCGATCTCGGCGAGAATGTCGCCGGGTCGCCGGTCCGACTCCTTTCCTCGCAGCGCAGGCACGATGCAGAAGGTGCAGGTGTTGTTGCAGCCGACGCTGACCGACACCCATGCCGAGTAGGGAGACTCCCTGCGGCTGGGGAGGTTGCTCGGGAACGTCTCGAGTGCCTCCTTGATCTCGATCTGCGCCTCCCGCTCGACGCGGGCCCGCTCGAGGAGCCGCGGCAGGGCGCCGACATTGTGGGTGCCGAAGACCACGTCCACCCATGGGGCCTTCTTGAGGATGACCTCGCGGTCCTTCTGCGCCATGCAGCCACCGACCGCGATCTGCAGACCCGGATGGGCAGCTTTGACGCTGGCCATGTGTCCGAGGTTGCCGTAGAGGCGGTTGTCTGCGTTCTCGCGCACCGCACACGTGTTGAACACCACGACGTCGGCCCCGGCGCCGAGCGTCGGATCGGCCACGGCGTCGGCCCTGGACAGGCCCGCCTCTTCCAGGAGGCCACTGATCCGCTCGGAGTCGTGGACGTTCATCTGGCACCCGTAGGTGATGACGTGGTAGGTGCGCTCAGTAGTCATAGCCCGACCATGGTAATCGTCACCGACGGGTTTGCGCCCAAAGGGCAGTCCCTGCGTCCCGCTCGGACAGGCTCAGGCGGCTTAGGCTTGGCCAATGCCCACAGAGGAGAGACTCGGAGGCGGCAACGCGAGTGGCACCGTCGTGCGCGTCGGGGAGACCGTGCGCAAACGGTGGACGCCGGCCACGCCGAGCGTCACGCGGTTCATCACGGCCGTTCGCGCCGCAGGGGTGGAGGCGCCCGCACCGCTCGGCCGTGACGAGCACGGACGACAAGTTCTGCAGTGGATTCCAGGCAGGCTCGCATCTAAGCTCGCGCCGCTGTCGAGGGAACAACTGCGCAGCATCGGAGCGGTGATACGCGACATCCATGACGCGAGCCTTGGCTTCACGCCGACCGGTGAGGATGTGTGGGAGTCGGCGATCCCTGCGCCGGGCTCGGAGCTGATCTGCCACAACGACCTGGCGCCCTGGAACCTCCTGCTGCCGGCGGAAGAGGGCGGCCACCCCGTCTTCATCGACTGGGATGCCGCGGGCCCGAGCACACGGCTGTGGGATCTGGCCTATGCGGCCATGACCTTCGCCCTCTCCGAGCCCTCGCGGGCCGCAGTGGACGCGGCAGGCGATCTCTCCGCGCTGGTCGAGGGCTACGCGCCCGAGCCGTCGATCCGCCGCACGCTGGCAGAGGCGGTGGTCAGGCGGGCCGAGGCGATGTACGCGCTCCTGAGCGACGCTCACCGGATCGGTCGTCAGCCCTGGGCCGCCATGTTCACCAACGGCCACGGTGCCCATTGGGACGCAGTGCGCAGCTACGTCCGCGCCAATGAGCCGCTCTGGGACGCGGCCCTCACCACTGCCCTTCGGTGAGCGGTACCACCTTGGTCCAGAGCCTGGGGCGCCCCTCCTGCGCCATCCACAGCGCACTAGGCTCTGCACCATGACGACACTCCCCACTGGGCGACAGTTCACGATCTCGTCCGGCCGCCACGCAGCGGTCGTCACGGAGGTCGGCGCCACCCTCCGCAGCCTGACCTTCGACGGGTCCGAGGTGCTGTGGACCTTCGCCGAGGACGAGGCTCCGCGCGGCTCAATGGGCCGCCAGCTCGTTCCGTGGCCGAACCGGATCCGTGACGGCCGCTACACGTTCAACGGAGTCGAACGGCAGTTGCCGATCACCGAGGTGCCGCGCAACACCGCGCTGCACGGGCTCGGTGACGGGATGGCCTGGCGGCTCGTCTCCCACACCGACGACTCGGTCGCGATGGCCGCCACGATCTACCCGCAGGCCGGGTGGGACGCCGTGCTCGACGTCGAGATCACCCACAGCGTCGATGAGGACGGCCTGCGGGTCACGGTCGAGGCGCGCAACATCGGCTCGACCAGCGCCCCCTACGGCTACGGTGCGCACCCCTACGTCGCCGCAGACCTCGCGAACTCGCGCCTGACGCTTCCATTCGCCAAAGAGCTCGCGGTCGATCCCGAACGCCTGCTCCCGATCGAGATCGGCCCGCTCTCCCCCGAGCATGACTTCGTCTCACCCCGCCTCGTCGGGGACACCTTCTTCGATTCGGCCTTCGTCGAGCCGATCGGCGACTGGGAGATCACCCTCGAGACGCCAGAGCGGCGCGTCGTGTTCTGGGCCGACCACACCCAGGCGTGGGCGCAGGTCTACACGACACCCACGCGCGACGCCATGGCCATCGAGCCGATGACCTGCGGCCCGGACGCGTTCAACGAGGGGCCGACGCACGACTCGATGACCGTGCTGGAGCCCGGGGACAGCACGCGCTCCGTGTGGGGCATCCGGGTCTCCTGATCACGCGTTGACGCCCGGGGAGCTGTCGGCTCCCCGGGCGTCACTGCTTTCAGCGCGATCTCAGTGGGCAGTCTCGGTCGCGCGGGACTCACGCACGACGGTGATCCGGATCTGGCCGGGGTAGCTCAGGTTCTTCTCCACCTCGTTGGCGATGTCGCGGGCCAGCGCGTGGGCGCCAGCATCGTCGACGACCTCGGGGGCGACCATGACCCGCATCTCGCGACCGGCCTGCATGGCGTAGGCACGCATGACGCCCTCGTGGGCGGTGGCCAGGTGCTCGAGGTTCTCCATGCGCTCCACGTACGCCTCGAGCGACTCGCGGCGGGCGCCGGGACGGGAGCCGGAGATCGCATCTGCCGCCTGGGTGAGGACGGCCTCCACCGTGCGGGGCTCGACCTCATTGTGATGCGCCTCGACGGCGTGCACGACGTCCTCGTCCTCGCCGTACCTGCGCAGCAGTTCCGCCCCGATGATGGCGTGTGGCCCCTCGACCTCGTGGGTCAGCGCCTTGCCGATGTCGTGCAGGAAGGCGGCGCGCTTCACCGTCGCGACGTTGAGCCCCAGCTCGGCCGCCATCACTCCGGCGAGATGGGCGCTCTCGGTGAGGTGGCGCAGCACGTTCTGCCCGTACGACGTGCGGAAGGCCAGCGCTCCGAGGATCGGGATCAGGTCGGGATGCAGGTCGACGATGCCGACCTCGGCCAAAGCGTCCTCCGCGGCACGCTCGACCCGCTCCCCCATTCGGCGCTGGCTGCGCTCGTACACCTCTTCGATGCGCGCCGGATGGATGCGCCCGTCGGCGACGAGATCAACCAGCGTGAGGCGCGCCGTCTCGCGTCGGACGGGGTCGAAGCTGCTGAGCAGCACCGACTCCGGGGTGTCGTCGATCAGCAGGTTCACGCCGGTGATCTGCTCGAAGGCACGGATGTTGCGACCCTCACGCCCGATGATCCGGCCCTTCATCTCATCGCTCGGAAGGTCGACCGTGCTGACCACCGACTCATTCGTCTGCTCGGAGGCGACGCGCTGGATGGCAGTGACGATGATGGAGCGGGCCATCTTGTCTGCCTCGCGGCGCGCGGTGGTCTCGATGTCGCGGGCGATGGACGTGGCGGAGAGTTTGGCCTGTCGTTCCGCCTCGGCGAGCACCTCGTTGCGTGCCTCCTCGACGCTCAGCCCGGCGACGCGCTCGAGTTCCGTGGCGATGCCCTCGCGCTGGGCCTCCACCTCGGTGCGGGCGCTGCGCAGCTGTGACCTGAGATCCTCCAGGTGTTCGGATCGGGAGGCGAGCGCCTGCGTGTCGCTGACGATGCGGTCCTCGCGTTCGTGCAGCCGGGCCTCGCGGCGCTCCTGGGCGGCGCGTTCCTCGCGCAGCTCGGAACGCTGGGTGGTGAGGGTCTCGTCAATGTCCTGCCTGCGCCGGTCGGCGTCGGAGAGGATCTGCTCGGCGCGTTCGGTGGCCTGCGCGACCGCACGCTCGGCGTCGACGCGCATGGCGTCAGCGCTGGCCTTCGCCGTCTCCTTGAGCGCGGCCGCCTCTCGGGAAAGGCGCTCTTCGCCCCGCTCCCGTTCGCGTCGAGTCTGGACGATCACGCGCCACAGGAGGAGCGCGAGGACCACGATGACGACGAGCGAGATACCGGCCAGCAACCATCCAAGCTCACCCATGGCGTCTCCCTTCGTAGCGGCACAGGGCACCGCAGGAGGAGACGGCAACGCAGCCGGTCTCCGGCTGCCACTTCATGGACGCAAAGCATCGCGTCGTCAGTCAATCGGCGCCTGTCGCGCCGCGGGGATGTCGTTTCAAGGTGGCCGTCGAAGACGGCCCATGGTTCATGCGGGGTCCTGTGACCTTGCGCAAGAGCCTATTGGTCGCCTGTGGAAAACTCAACCGGGTCAGCACTGAAAACCTCGGCGAGGACCGAGGAGACGATGCTGCCTGAGAAGCCCCGACGCGCCAGCACCCCGGCCAGCCGACGGCGGGCGACCTGCGTCTCGAGCCGGGCCATGCTGCGCAACCTGCGCTGCGCCAACTGGAGCGCGGCCTCGCGTTCCTGCTCGGGGTCGAGCTCGGCGAGCACCTCATCGGCGATCTCGCGTTCGACCCCCTTCGCCTGCAACTCCTGCCTGATCCGGGTGCGCCCCCGGAGGCTGTGTTTAGACCGCGACTCGGCCAACGCCTGGGCGAAGGACGCGTCGTCGATCAGGCCGACGTCGGTGAACCGCTCGATGACCTCGTCAGCCACGTCGGCAGGGACGTTGCGCCGCTTGAACACGCTCCGCAACTCCTGCTCGGATCGTTGCCGCACAGCGAGTTGATCGAGCGCAATCTTGCGGGCCACCTCGAGTTGGGTGGCCCGCTCATCGGCCTGATCAGAAGTCAACTTCGCCCGTCTCGGGGTTGATGCCCTCGGGCACCTCGTCCTGGTTCTTGTCCACTCCGAGGTGGAGACGGATGCGGCGTTCGATTTCATCTGCCACGTCGGCGTTGTTCTTCAGGAAGTTACGCGCGTTCTCCTTGCCCTGGCCGAGCTGGTCGGACTCGTAGGTGAACCAGGCTCCGGCCTTGCGGATGATGCCTGCGTCGACACCCATGTCGATGAGGCTGCCCTCGCGGGAGATGCCCTCGCCGTAGATGATGTCGAACTCGGCCTGCTTGAAGGGCGGCGCCACCTTGTTCTTGACCACCTTCACGCGGGTGCGGTTGCCGACCATGTCGGTGCCGTCCTTCAGCGTCTCGATGCGGCGCACGTCGAGGCGGACCGAAGAGTAGAACTTCAGTGCACGCCCACCGGTGGTGGTCTCGGGGCTGCCGAACATCACGCCGATCTTCTCGCGAAGCTGGTTGATGAAGATCGCGGTGGTGTTGGACGACTTCAGGGCGCCGGTCATCTTGCGCAGCGCCTGGCTCATCAGGCGGGCCTGCAGGCCGACGTGGGAGTCGCCCATCTCGCCCTCGATCTCGGCGCGGGGCGTCAGGGCGGCCACCGAGTCGATGACGATGAGCGAGAGCGCGCCGGAGCGCACGAGCGTGTCGGCGATCTCGAGGGCCTGCTCACCGTTGTCTGGCTGGGAGACGAGCAGTTCATCGGTGTTGACGCCGAGCTTCTGCGCGTAGTCGGGATCGAGGGCGTGCTCCGCGTCGATGAAGGCACAGATGCCGCCGCCACGCTGGGCATTGGCGATCGCATGGAGCGCGACGGTGGTCTTACCGCTGGACTCGGGGCCGTAGATCTCGACCACGCGGCCGCGCGGGAGACCTCCGATACCGAGCGCGACATCGAGCGCGACGGAGCCGGTGGGGATGATGTCGATGGGTTGGCGGGAATCCTCGCCGAGCCGCATCACCGATCCCTTGCCATGGGCCTTCTCGATCTGGGCGAGCGCTGCCTCGAGCGCCTTTTTACGGTCCGCAACGGCCATCGGTTTTCCTTCCTGGAACTGGCTCGGGGTGAACCAGATGTGTCGTCGATAGTCACTGTAGGAAGACGGTGCGACAGTTTTTCATCCGCATGTCCCCTGTGGAGAACAACGCTCCGCACTCTACCGAACACCCGTTCGAATGCGCCAGCGACACGCGGCTGAAAAAGCACCGCCCCGTCGGTGATCGGGGCGCTCGGGTGGCGCCTCAGCGCAGCGTGTCGGGAAGCTCGAGCTGCGCCCAGACGGCGCGCCAGATCCGCTTGCACGGGAGCCCTGCGCTCAGCGCCTCGCGCACCGTGCGGCTTCCGAGGTCCTCAAGGACGACCTGGTCGGCCCACGACGCCGCATACCCCCCGGGCAGGACGGCGTCCATCCGCTGCCACAACTCAACCTCGCGCACCTGCCAACCGTACAGTCGGGGGCGCCACAGCCGAAGTGGGCATTTTTTCTGCGCGCGTGAACGGGCAACTCTGCGCGATAAGGTCTGTTGTTGTGATTAAACTCGCGCTCAGTAATTGTGAGCTAATCGCTCACTTGGCAACAGAGATGTTGGTGCGAAGGAGTCCCCTGCATGAACGCGCCCGGTACGCCGTCACACAAGCGATCCGATCGGATGGTCGCTCTCCTGGCGCTCCTGACAGAACAGGGCCAACTGCCGCTCTCCTACCTGGCGGAGACGCTCGACGCCTCAGCGGCGACGATCCGCCGTGATGTGGCGCTGCTCGCCGCTCAGGGTCTGCTCGAGCGCACCCACGGAGGCGCCCGGCCGGTCAAGGGCAACCGGGAGCTCCCCGTGCGCCTGCGCGACGGCCGCAACCAGGAGTCCAAGCGGCGCATCGCGCGCACCGTTGCGGGCCTGATTCCGCACGGCAAGCACGCCATAGGGCTGACCGGCGGCACGACCACGGCCGAGGTGCTGCGTGCGCTGCGCAACCGCGACGACCTGACGATCATCACCAACTCGCTGAGCATCGGGCTCGAGGCGGCGGAGATGGGGCAGGCGCGGGTGCTCATCGCCGGCGGCGTCCTGCGCTCCAGCTCGCTCGAACTGGTTGGTTCGCTCGCGGAGTCGACCATGAAGCTGGTCAACGTGGGCACTGCTGTGATCGGCGCGGACGGCGTGAGCGCCACCGGTGGGCTCACGACGCACGACGAGATAGAGGCGAGGACCAACTACGCGATGATCGAACGCGCACAGCGGGTGATCGTGGCGGTGGACTCGAGCAAGCTGGGAAACCGCACGCTCGCAAAAATGGCCGACGTCACGGACTTCCATGTCCTCGTCACCGACTCGGAGGCTCCCGAGGATGAGCTGGACGCGTTCCGTGACGCCGGCATCGAAGTTCATGTCGTCGAGGCGGGTCGCCCCGGCGAGACTACCGCCCTACGCGGCCGCCGCGACGCGCGGCAGGCGCTCGGCTTCGAGGGCAGCTAGCTTCCCGCTGATGGAGATCATCAGTTCGGAAAGGGACACGTCAAGGGCGGACGCAATGGAGAACAGCACCTCGCTCGATGCCTCCTTGTGACCCCGCTCGATCTCGGACAGATATCCAAGTGAGACCATGCTGGCCATGGAGACCTCTCGCAGGGTCATGCCGGCGGCCATCCGGAGCTCCCGGAGCGTCTCACCCATCACCTTACGAATCAGAATCGTCTTCACGGCTTACCTACCTTGCTGGCGGACCGGATGCCCGCCTACATGGGGTACAACCACCAGAGGATGTGATTTGTTCCCTGACCGCGAACCGGTTACAAAACGCGCAACAGCATTGAAAGCGCGTGCTCGATGGCGGCCGAGCGGATCTGCTCACGGTCTCCCTCGAACTGCTTGAGTTCGGTGTACTCGGGCCAGTCCGACATGCCCACCCGCGGGCCGACTACGGCGAACCAGACCGTGCCCACCTTCGCGCCGTCGGTCTCGGTCGGGCCGGCGACGCCCGTGGTGGAGACGGCCCAGTCGGAACCGCAGGCGGCCTGGGCCCCCAGCGCCATCTGGAGGGCGGTCAACTCGTTGACCACTCCCTCGTTGGCGATCAGTTCCTCGTCCACGCCTGCGAGCGAGGCCTTCAATTCACGGGCATAGGTGACGAGGGCGCCACGGAAGACCGCGGAGGCGCCGGGGACCGACGTCAGGGCCGCGCCGATCCCGCCGCCGGTGAGCGACTCGCAGGTGGAAAGGGTGACGGTGCGTCCGGCCATCTTCTTGATGACGTCCTCAGCCAGCGACATGGTTCCTCCTACAGACAATCGTGGGGGGACTTTCAGGCTACCGACCCATCCCGCTTCGCGAGCGCGTCGCGGCGGATCCTCCAGGCGTGCCGCAGGTAGTCGATCCCGGTGATGACGGTGAGGATCAGCGCTGCCCACATCAGCACCCAGGCGAGGACCTGGAGCGGGCCGGGCAGGAAGTCGAGATTGAGGTTGAACAGGATGAGGGCGAGCGTCTGGGTGACGGTCTTGGCCTTGCCACCCTTGTTGGCGGCCATGACCGTCCCGTACTTCTTGAGCACTTCGCGCACCCAGGTGATGCCCCATTCGCGCACCAGGATGATCACTGTGAACACCCAGGGCAGGTCGCCCAGGATACTGAGCGTGATGAACGCCGCACCCGTGAGCGCCTTGTCCGCGATCGGGTCCCAGAGCTTGCCGAAGTCCGTGATCAGGTTGTACTTGCGGGCGATGTGACCGTCGGCCAGGTCGGTGAGCATCGCGGCCGTGAAGACAATGGTCGCGGCGAGCCGCCACGAGAACGCCTCGGGCCCGAGGAACATCAGGACGACGTAGATGGGGACCAGGATGATGCGCACGACCGTCAGGATGTTTGGCACATTCCAGTTGCTCGGTTTGGCTTCCGCCGGATTCTCGCTCACTTCGCCTCCGCGATCAGGTCGATGCCGTCCGAGTCGGTCACCCGGGCTGTGATCAGGTCACCCACGACGGCGGGGCCGTCCAGGGTGACGATGCCGTCGGTCTCCGGCGCCTGGTGCATGGCCCGGCCCGTGCCTTCCGCGTCCTCGACGAGGACGATGACGTCCTCCCCGATCCGGTCGGCGGCGCGCGCCTCGCAGACCTCGATGGCCACATCGGCAAGCATGGCGCGACGCTCCTCGATCTCCTCGTCGGAGAGGTGGCCAGGCAGTCCGACCCCCTCGGTGCCCTCCTCGTCGGAGTAGCCGAAGACGCCGAGCACGTCGAGGTTCGCGTCAATGATGAACTGCCGCAGGATCTCGACATCGGCCTGCGTCTCGCCCGGGAAACCGGCGATCACGTTGCTGCGGATGCCCGCCTCGGGGGCCGAGGCCCGGATGCGCCCGATCAGCGACAGAAAGGCCTCCGCCTCGCCGAAGCGGCGCATGGAGCGCAGCACGTCACGCGAGGCGTGCTGGAAGCTGAGATCGAAGTAGGGGACGACCTTTTCCGTGCCGAGCATGGCGTCGATCAGCCCTGGCCGGATCTCCGCCGGTTGCAGGTACGACACACGGATCCACTCGAGGCCGTCGATGCCGGAGAGCCGCTGCAACAACCTCTCAAGGCGGTGCTCCGAGCCGAGGTCCTTGCCGTAGGAGGAGGTGTTCTCTGAGACGAGGAACAGCTCCTTCACGCCGCTGTCGACGAGCCAGCGCGCCTCGTCCTCGAGCTCGTCCATGGGGCGCGACAGATAGCTGCCACGGAAGGCTGGGATGGCGCAGAAGGCGCAGCGCCGGTCGCAGCCGGAGGCGATCTTCAGAGAGGCAGCTGGCCCGTCGCCGAGGCGGCGACGGAAGGCCTTCGGGCCGCTTGCCGGGGCGAGGCCCTCGGGAAGCGGTGCGTGGCCGGGGACGGCGAGACCCGCCGCGGCCTCGCGCCTGGCCGACGGGCTCAGCGGGAGCAGCTTGCGCCGGTCCCGCGGAACATGCGAGATGAGCTTCTCGCCGTCGAGGATCGAGCGGAGCCGGTCGGAGATGTCGGCGTAGTCGTCGAAGCCGAGCACGGCGTCGGCCTCAGGCAGTTCGGAGGCCAGCTCGACGCCGTAGCGCTCAGCCATGCAGCCGACGGCCACCACCGACTTCACCGTGCCGTCACCCTTGAGATCCGCGGCCGCGAGCAGGGTGTCGATGGAGTCCTTCTTCGCCTGGTCGACGAAGCCGCACGTGTTGACCACCACGGTCTCGGCGTCCTCGGGATTGTCGACGAGGGTGAACCCGCCGACCTCGAGCCTCGCCGCCAGCTCCTCTGAGTCGACGTCATTGCGTGCGCAGCCGAGGGAGGCGATGTGCACCGAGCGCTGGGAGGTAGTCATCTGACCCATTATCGTCATCCGTTGGCGAGATTGGCCAACACTTCATCCAGGTCGTCCGGCTTCACGAGCACCTCACGGGCCTTCGACCCTTCGGACGGACCGACCACTCCCCTGCTCTCCAGGATGTCCATCAGGCGGCCTGCCTTGGCGAACCCGACCCGCAGCTTGCGCTGGAGCATCGAGGTCGAGCCGAGCTGGAGCTCGACGATGAGACGGCACGCATCAAGCACCAGTTCGAGGTCGTCGCCGATGTCGTCGACGACCTTCTTCTCCGCCCCGGCCGCCGCGGTGACGTCCTCGCGGTAGTTGGGCTGGAGCTGTTCGGAGACGAACGCGACGATGTCGCGGATCTCGGACTCGTTGACCCAGGCGCCCTGGACGCGGATCGGCTTGCCTGCACCCATCGGCAGGAACAGGCCGTCGCCCTTTCCGACGAGCTTCTCGGCGCCCGGCTGGTCGAGGATGACGCGGGAGTCGGTCATCGATGAGGTGGCGAAGGCGAGCCGTGAGGGGACGTTCGCCTTGATCAGGCCCGTCACGACGTCGGTGGAGGGTCGCTGCGTGGCGAGGACGAGGTGGATGCCCGCGGCTCGGGCGAGCTGCGTGATGCGCACCACAGACTCCTCGACGTCGCGCGGGGCGACCATCATCAGGTCGGCGAGCTCGTCGACGACCACGAGCAGGTAGGGGTACGGGTGCAGCACCCGCTCTGACCCTTCGGGGACCTTCACCTGGCCGGCCTTGACGGCCTTGTTGAAGTCGTCGACGTGACGGAAGCCGAAGGCGGCGAGATCGTCGTAGCGCATGTCCATCTCGCGCACCACCCACGCGAGGGCCTCTGCCGCCTTCTTCGGGTTCGTGATGATGGGCGTGACGAGGTGCGGGATGCCTTCGTACTGGTTGAGTTCGACACGCTTCGGGTCGACGAGCAGCAGGCGGACCTCGTCCGGGGTCGCGCGCATCATGATCGAGGTGATCAGCGAGTTGATGAAGCTCGACTTGCCGGAGCCGGTGGCGCCTGCCACCAGCAGGTGGGGCATCTTGGCCATGTTGGCCAGCACGAACCCACCCTCGACGTCCTTGCCTAGGCCGACCGTCATCGGGTGGTGGTCGTTGCGGGCCTTCTGCGAGCGCAGCACGTCGCCGAGCGAGACGACCTCCTTGTCCAGGTTCGGGATCTCGATGCCGATGGCGGACTTGCCCGGGATGGGGGTCAGGATCCGGATCTCGTTCGATCCGACGGCGTAGGCGATGTTGTCGGCGAGGCCGGTGACCTTGCTGACCTTGATCGCCGAGCCGAGCTCGACCTCGTAACGGGTGACCGTCGGGCCGCGCGTGTAACCGGTGACCCGGGCGTCGATCTCGAACTCGCTCAGCACCGCGGCGAGCTGGCGCACCACCTTGTCTGAGGCGTCGGTGCGGCTCTTCGGCTTCGACCCTGGCTTGAGCAGCTGTTCTTCCGGGAGCAGGTAGGCGATGTCGCCGCTGAGCTGGAGCTGCTCCGCACGCGGGGGCGGGCTGGTGTGCTCCGGAGGCTCCAGGTCGCGCGGCTCGTCCTTCGGCAGCCCGGCCTTCGAGCGCTGACGCGGAGCGGGCTCGGGCTCCGGTTCGGGCTCGGCGGCGGCGGCAGCGGGAAGCACGAAATCGTCGCTCGGCTCGTTGGCGAGGTCGTAGACCTCGTCGGCGTAGTCGTAGTCGACCTCGTCCTCGACGAGCGGGGTGTCGTAGGGCACGTCGACGCCGAGCTTGAGCTTCTCGTTCGGGGAGGCGTCATCGTCGCGCTCCACGAGCGAGCCGAAGGCCACCCCGATGCCGCGGACGATCTCGTTGAGGGGGCGGCCGATCACGATCAGCACGCCGAAGAGGGTGACGATCGCGAGGATCGGGACGCTCACATAGACGGTGAGCAGGTCGGTCAGGATGCTCGAGCTGACGTAGCCCAGCACGCCGCCTGCCTCGCGGACGGCGTCCATGTCGGTCGGCTTGGGGAGACCACGGGCGATGTGCACGAGGCCGAGCCCGCCGAGCGTGATCAGCATCCAACCAAGGCCGGTCCGTGGTGCGACGTCCACCTCGCGCGGGTGCCGCAGCACCCGCCATGCGCCGTACAGCAGGACGGCGGGCACGACCGGCGAGAGGCTCCCGAACACCGTCGAGATGCCCGTCCCGAGCGCCTCACCGACCGGGCCGGGGAGCGCGAACCAGAACCGGGCGGCGACGACGATGCCGAGCGAGAGCAGCAGGAGCCCCCACCCGTCGCGACGCAGCTTCGGGTCGACGTCCTTCGCGGCGCCACCGAAACTGCGGGCCACCCAGCCGACACCGCCGGCAAGGCCGGAGAAGATGGCCCCGATCCCCTTCAGGATCGCCATGCCAACACCCGGTCCCTGCTTGGGCTGGACCCTCGTCGTGCGTGTGGTGGACGCGCGCGAGCGCGACGCGGCCGCCGACGACTTGGTCGCCGGCTTCGGGGCCGGTTTCTTGGTGGTGGAACGTGCAGCGCCTGACGAGCTCTTTGAGCGCGTCGTAGTGCTGGTGTTCCGCGCTGAGGAGGAAGTTCCGCGGGACGCCATGGGCGTAACGCTAACTCACGCGGCCCCCGCAGACCTATCCCCCACGCCGTCGCTGCATCCGAAATGCCGGTGGGCGTGGGGTGAACCTGGTCGCGCCCATGGTCGGGGTATGCGCCGAGCGAGTGTCCCAGCAGCACTGCTCATCCTCTCCCTCACCGCCTGTCAGAGCGACGATGGTGGCGTCGATCCACTCGACGTCCCGCGCGCTGACTCGGGCAGTTAGGCTGAAGCTCTCGGGTCAGTTCGGGGATCAACTCCGCGGAGGTCGGCACGCTGCTCTTCATGGACGCGGAGGCCGTGGCCCGTGACTGGGATCTGGACCGCACGACGACCACGAGGCCCTACGAGGGCGAGGGTCGCGACTGGGTGCTGCAGACCGGGAGCTTCGCGAATCCTCCTGTCCCCGACTCTCCGGTGCTGGTGACGGATCTCGACTTCGACTGGAGCGTCCAGGCGACGGCGGCAGGGGTACGTTCCTTCACCATCGTCGGCGGGGCGGGCGGGTCCCTGCTCGAGTCCTCGCGCCAGAGGCTCGACGAGGCCGGTTACGCCCGCAAGGGAGACCGCTACGTCGCACCCGCCTCCGGGAGTCCGCTCGGACCGCCCGATGTCGCCATCGTCGACGACACGATCCTCAGCGTCGACCACGAGCGGGGCGCGCCGCTGCTGAGCGATGACGCCCCCGTCTCGGAGCATCCCGCGATCTCCGCCCTCATGCCGTGCCTGGCAGGGGCCGAGTACGCCAGCCTCTCGTTCCAGGGCATCGGAATCGGAGCGTCCGTCGATGACGGCGAGGGGCGAGGCTGGGCCTGCCTGGTCAAGGAGGGGGCGACCCAGGCGGACGCCGACGCCGTGCAGCCCAACGCCGAAGGCGTCGAGATCACGGGGCGCAGCGTCGAGGACGGCGTGATCCGGCTCGAGCTCGACCTGACGGACGTCGACGCGGGGCTGCCTGCCCCGCTCAAGCTGGTGCTCGGCCTGCCGGAGCAGACCTACCCCGGCTTCTGATCAGGCGAAGTGGTCCCAGCCTGCCGAGCCCTCCCAGGGTTCGCCGTCGACGGTGACCGAGCCGGAGTCGGTGACCCTGCCGATCACGCGCCATCCCTTGGGCACGACGGCCTCGTTGCGGAACGTCGCCACGAGCGCGTGGTCCTCACCGCCGGCGAGCACGAAGCCGAGCGGATCACGGCCGGTGGCGGCGGACACGCGGGCGACGCCGTCGGGGATCTCGACGGACGACGGGTCGACGTCGATCCCGACCCGGGAGCGTTCGGCAAGGTGGCCGAGATCGGCGAGCAGTCCGTCGGAGACGTCGAGCATCGCCGTCGCACCCCCGTCGTTCGCGACGATGCCCTGGCCGTACGGGACGCTCGGGGTGAGATGTTCGGCGACCATGTCCTTCGGCGAGCCGAAGCCGCGCTGCAGGACGGTCAGGCCGGCGGCCGACCACCCGAGCCGGCCGGTGACCGCGACGACCTCGCCGACCTTCGCACCGAAGCGCGTCACGGGAGGGCGTCCCTCGAGGTCGCCGATGGCTGTGACGCAGATGGAGATCACCGACGCCGAGCTCAGGTCGCCGCCGACGAGGCTCACCCCGGCGGTCGCGCACTCCTCCTTGACGCCGTCCTCGAACTCCGCGACCCACGCCTGGTCGAGGTCCTTCGGGAAGGCAAGGGCGACCACGACGGCGCTCGGCCGCGCCCCCATCGCCTCGACATCGGAGACGTTGACCGCGACGGCCTTGCGTCCGACGGCGCTGGCCGAGGACCACTGCCGCTTGAAGTGGACGTTCTCGATCAGCATGTCGGTGGTGACGACCGTGTCTCCGCTGAAGCGCAGCACCGCGGCGTCGTCTCCCACCGAGAGCATCACGTCGTCACCGACGGTGAGGTCGCTGGTGATGGACTCGATCAGTTCGAACTCGCCCGCCACGTCAGCGCAGCCCCACCGGGCGCTCGAGGGCGAGGTCGATGAGCCGTCCGACGAGGTCGGCGTAGCTCATTCCACCCTCCTGCCAGAGGGTCGGGAACATGGAGATCTGGGTGAAGCCCGGCATGGTGTTGACCTCGTTGATGTAGATCTCGTCGCCGGAGACGAAGAAGTCGGAGCGGACGAGTCCCTCGGCGTCGACCGCGACGAAGGAGCGCTTCGCGAGTTCACGGAGCCGCTCGGAGAGTTCTGGCGAGATGTCTGCCGGGGCGTCGAGGGCCGCGCCGTCCTCGTCGAAGTACTTGGACTCGTAGTCGTAGAAGCCGTCGGCCGCGAGGACGCGGATCTCACCGATCACCGAGGCGTCGCAGCCCAGCGGGGACTCGGGGTTGCCGAGGACGGCGCACTCGAGTTCGCGGGCGCCGACGAGGCCCTGCTCGACGACGATCTTGGGGTCGAACTTCTGGGCCTCCGCGATGGCCGCCTCCAGTTCGGAGGGGTCGCTGACCCGCGAGATGCCGATCGACGAGCCGCCGCGGGCCGGCTTCACGAACAGCGGGTAGGTGAGCTTGTTGATTTCGGCGAGGACGGCGTCGCGGTCCTGTTCGAGGCGCAGCGCGCTCGCGGCGACGTACGGGTAGACGGGAAGCCCGGCGGCCTCGAAGGCGACCTTCATGAAGTGCTTGTCCATGCCGATCGCGGACGCGGTGACTCCACTGCCGACGTAGCGGATGCCCATCATCTCGAAGAGTCCCTGGATGGTGCCGTCCTCACCGTAGGGCCCGTGCAGCAGCGCGAAGGCGACGTCGACGCCGTGGATGTCGACCAGCGTCTCCCCCTCGCGGGTCGCCACCTCGCAGCCGTTCTCGCCGACCATCCATACGGCCTCGTGTGGGGCCTCCTCGACCTCGGGCGCGACCCCGTCGACGATGGCGTAGTTCTCGATGACCTCAAGCGGGACCTGCTCCCAGGTGCCGTTCTTCGTGATGCCGACGCCGACGACCTCGAACCGGTCCTTGTCGATCGCCTTCAGCACCGATGACGCGGTCAGGCACGAGATGCCGTGCTCGGACGACTGGCCGCCGAAGATCAGCGCGACGCGCTTGCGGTCACTCACAGGGATTCCTCCTCAGATGGATGGCGAGCGTCACTCTACTCGCCGCGATCGGCCTCGATCTCCACGCGGCGCCCCTGCCGCAGGTCGAAGCGCCCCTTCGGCGGCTCGAGGCCGGTCAGCTCGGCGCGCATGTCGCGCAGCGTGTCGAGGAAATAGGTGGTGACCTCGTCGAGAACCTCCTTGGTCGGCTCCCTGCCCTCCCACCGGCTGAGGTCCAGCAGCGGACCCGCCATCACCTGGACGTCCTTGCGGCGCCCGAACAGTGACTTCAGCGAGATGCGGCGGCCGCCGAGCACCTTCTCTGCGCCGGTCTGGGCGACGGGGAGCACGGGCGCCCCGGTCTTCAGGGCGAGGCTGGCTGCGCCTCGCCTTCCGCTCATCGGCCACCCGTCCGGGTCGGCCGTGATCGTCCCCTCGGGGTAGATCGCCACCATCTTTCCCTCGGCGAGGGCCCGCTCCGCGTTGGCCAGCGACTCGCCCGCCCGGTCCGTGTTGCGGTAGACGGGGATCTGTTCGCACTGCCGCGCTACCCAACCGAGCACCGGCACCTTCCAGATGTCGGACTTGCCGAGGAAGCGGGGCCAGCGGCCGTTCCAGATCAGGAACTGGCCGAGCACGATGGGGTCGAAGTTGCCGATGTGGTTGGCGATGACGATGACCGGCCCGCTCTGCGGAACGTTGTCCCCACCGGTCCACGTCGTCTTCGCCAAGACGGGCACGAGGTTGCGCGCCAGGTGCGCGATCGCGCGGTAGACCCGGGAGGCGGGCTCAGTGTTGGTCAGGTCGAAGTGGGGCCTGCGCCATGCCATCAGGCGGCCACCTTCCTGGGCGCGGCGAGGTCGAGCATCCCGGCGACGGCGGTGAGGAAGGCCGAGGGCACGAGATACCAGCCGCTGCCGCCGGAGGTGGCGACGGCGACGACGAGGGTGAGGGCCGCCGCCGCGATAGCGGCCCATGCCCACCAGTCCCGCTTCACGAAGATCAAGGTGGCGGCGATCACGGCTCCCGTCGCGTAGACGAGCGGGTCGTGGCCGCTGGTGAACGCGACCCCGAAGGCGCCCAGCGCGGCGAGGACGATCAGCGCGAGAGCGAGCCACTTGTGTTTCATGACGGCAAGGGTAGCGGCCGCCTTCCGCCCACCGCTCAACCGCCCCGCAGCCCAACGGGCAGGCACCAGGCGAGGCGGGTGGGTGTTCACGGCACCGCGCTGCCGACGGCGGATCCGCTCACGGCAGCGTCCCCTTCGCTTCCCCCACCCATGCGACGAGGGTGAAGTCATGGAAGAGAACCCACTCACCGCACTCGACGACCACCTCGCCTCGCGACTGCTCGAGCAACGCACGCTCCTGCTGGGCACCCCGCTCGACGAGACGGTAGGCAACCGGCTGTGTGCCGCGCTGATCCTGCTCGCCACCGAGGACCCGACCGCAGACATCTATCTCTGGATCAACTCCCCAGGCGGCTCCGTGCCGAGCATGCTCGCCATCCGTGACACGATGCGGCTGATCCCCAACACCGTCCGGACCGTCAACCTCGGGATGGCCTACAGCGCGGGACAGTTCCTGCTCAGCTCCGGCTCGCGGGGCGCCCGCTTCGCGCTGCGGCACTCCCGGGTGCTGCTCCACCAGGGCTCCGCCGGCTTCGGCGGCAGCGCCGGGGACATCGCGATCCAGGCGGACGGGCTGCGCAGCACCCGCGACACCGTGCTCGGGCTCATCGCCGAGGACACCGGCCAGGACGTCGCGCAGGTCGAGCGCGACTCGCGTCGCGACCGGTGGTTCGACGCCGAGGAGGCGCTCGCCTACGGGTTCGTCGACCACGTCGTCACCTCCCTCGACGAGGTCCGGCCGCGACCCCGGCAGGCGATCGGGCTGGGGGCTGCGGCATGAGCGGCTACACGATCCCCTACGTCTCCACCCGCACCGACCGGGGCGAGAAGACCACCGACATCTACTCACGGCTGCTCGCCGACCGGATCCTCTACCTGGGCACCCCGATCGACGACGGCGTCGCCAACGCCGTGATCGCCCAGCTGATCCATCTCGAGTCGGACAACCCGGACGCCCCGATCGGTGTCTACCTCAACTCTCCTGGCGGTTCCATCACCTCGATGCTCGCCATCTACGACGCGATGCAGTTCGTCCGTCCGCGCGTGGAGACGACCTGCGTCGGCCAAGCGGTCGCCACCGCCGCCGTGCTGCTGGCAGGGGGCGCACCCGGGCACCGACAGATCCTCCCCCACGGGCGCGTCGTGCTGCACCAGCCGGCCGCGGAGGGGCGAGGCGCGATCCCGGACCTGATCCTGGAGGCCGAGGAGGTGGAGCGCACGCGGAGCCTGCTGGAGGAGTTGTTGGCCGCGCACACCGGACGCTCCGCGGAGCAGGTACGCGAGGACACGGAGCGCGACCTGGTGCTCACCCCCGAACGCGCTGTCGAGTACGGCATCGTCGACTCGGTGCTCGCCGCACGGGCGGCGTGAGGTTCAGGCGGCGAGGCAGAAGGCGTCGCGTCCGCCACTGACGGGGATGCGGGCGCCGGAGGCGGCTCGCGAGGCCACCTCGACAACGGTCAGGTCGAGGGCCCCCGCGATGGCCGACAGCAGTTCGGAGGACGCGTCCTTGCGCCCCCGCTCCACCTCGGAGAGGTACTGCGGCGAGACCCCGGCGCGCCTGGCGACGTCGACCAGCCGGAGCTCGGACTCCCGGCGCTCGCGTCGCAGCACGTCGCCGACGACCTCCCTCCAGAGGGGTTCGACCTGCCGGGTGGGCTGCTGGGGCTCTGCCATGGATCCATGCTAGATCGCGGCGGCGCGCGCGGTCGGCGCGCTCTGCTCTGAGCAGATCGGGGGCGAGCGAGGCGGTGCCCTCCATCGTGTCGACGAACCCGGTGGCCGTCTCGCCCTGGTCGCAGGGGCATTGCGGTCCAGTTCGAGCGCGCCATGAGTATCACGGCGGCGCGATCAGCGGCGTGTGCTTCCCACCGGACGGCGCGACGCTGTAGGTCTGCCGCAGGGATCGCCGCTACTCCACGGACGGTTCGCCGTTGCGCCGCGCCGACGCGCTGAGCTCACCCGAGGCGGTCCCAGAGGAACTGCAGGTAGAGCGCCTCCATGTGGGCGCGCTGCCTGTTGTCGGCCGCACCGCCGTGGCCGCCCTCGATGTTCTCGAAGTACAAGACGTCCTTTCCTGCTTCCTGCAGCCGGGCCATCATCTTGCGGGCGTGCCCGGGATGTACGCGGTCGTCGCGCGTCGACGTGAGCAGCAGCGCGGGCGGATAGGCGCGCTGGTCGTCGACGAGATGGTAGGGCGAGAACGTCTGGATGAAGGCCCAGTCGTCCTCGACCTCCGGATCTCCGTACTCTCCCATCCAGGACGCGCCCGCGAGCAGTTGGCTGTAGCGGCGCATGTCGAGCAGCGGCACCTGGATCACGACGGCACCGAAGAGCTCGGGGTACTGCGTCAGCATGTTCCCGGTGAGCAGCCCGCCGTTGCTTCCACCCCGCACGCCGAGCCTGGCCGCGGTGGTGACGCCGGTGGAGATGAGGTCACGTGCGACAGCTGCGAAGTCCTCGTAGGCGCGGTGCCTGTTCTCGCGGAGGGCGGCCTGGTGCCACCGCGGGCCGTACTCGCCGCCGCCGCGGATGTTGGCGACCACATAGACGCCACCCCGCTCGAGCCACCCCTTTCCGACCGACGGCGCGTAGGCAGGGGTGAGCGAGATCTCGAAGCCGCCGTAGCCGTAGAGCAGGGTCGGATTCGAGCCGTCGAGTTCCAGGTCACGCTGACCGACGAGGAAATAGGGCACGCGGGTGCCGTCGGCGGAGGTGGCGAAGCGCTGGCTGACGCTCAGCCCCTCGTGCTCGAAGAAGGACGGCTCGGCCTTCAGTGGTTCGGGCGCTGCGTCGGAGCCCAGGTCGGCGAGCAGCAGCGAGGTGGGGGTCACGAAGTCGGTGACCACCAGCCAGACCTCGTCCGAGGTCTCGTCGTCGACGGCGGCAGCGTGGATGGTGCCGAGCGCTGGCACGCCGTCGTGGGGCCGCAGCCGCCAGCCCCCATCGACGGGCGTCGCGATCGTCAGGGCGCTGGCCACATCCGTTAGCACGGTGAGCAGGATGTGGTTGCGGGTGAATGTGACGTCGGACAGCGCAGCCGTGTCGGTGGGCGTGAAGAGCGTGGTCAGGTGGCGGTCTCCGGCCTGGAAGTCGTCGAGCCGCGTCACGAGAAGCGAACCGGCCGGGTGTGTCGTCTCCCCCACCGTCCAGTCGTCCCGCAGTTCGAGCAGGAGCCATTCACGGTGGAGGTGTTTGATCGCCGAGTCGGGCGCGTCGAGCGGGACGAACCGGCCCTGCCCGTCCGCGAGATGCAGGCGCGCGTCGCGGCTGTCGAGGTACTGGAGCAGGTGGTCACGCTCGTGGCCCGGGGTGCGGTCGCGTCCGGCGTAGATGCCGTAGCCCGCGTTGTCCTCCGGTCCCTCGAACACCGTCTCGGCCTCGCTCATCGTGGTCCCGCGGTGCCAGATCCGGGCGGTGCGGGCGTAGCCGGCGCGGTTGACGGTGCCCGGGCCGAGGTCGGCGACGAGATAGACGGAGTTCTCGTCGCGCCAGGTGAGCCGTCCCTTCGACTCGGGCCGCAGGAATCCGTCCGTGACGAAGGAGCCGGTCTCGAGATCGAACTCGCGGGTGACGTCGGCGTCAGCACCGCCGCGTGACAGCGCGATCAGGACGCGGGGATGGTCGGGCCGGAGGAACTCGACGCCGTGCCAGACCCAGTTCTCGTCCTCTTCCTCGTTGAGCGCATCGAGATCGACGACGGTGTGCCATACGGGCTCCTCCCTGCGGTACTCGTCGGGCCGGGTCCGGCGCCAGATGCCGCGCGGATGCTCGGCGTCGCGCCAGAAGTTGTAGTACCAGGCGCCGTGCCTGGTGGGCATCGGGATCTGCTGGTCTGAGTCGTGGATGGCGAGCAGCCCGGCCTCGAGGTCCGCGAATCCGTCACCGGCGGCCAGTTCGGCCTCGGCCTCGGCGTTACGCTGCCTCACCCATGCGAGCGCCGCCTCGTCCTCGACGGCTTCGAGCCAGAGATGGGGGTCGTTCACGGATCCTCCTGATGGTGTGTCTGGGCCAACGCTAGCCGTCTGGAGCAACCTGGAGGAGACTCACCTGAGCGTGCATGCCCAGTTCGCTGGACGTGTGTGCCTGTGGGGCAGTCGACAGCGGAGCCGACGCGAGCGGCAGCCTCGCCCACCGACTGACTCATCGTCGGCGAGGCGTGGAGGCGACGAGCGTGCCCGTCTGTGCCTTCCCAGCGTCGCCCGGAGCAGGCTAGAGCGACTGCACGCCGCCGCCTTGAGCTCCGCATCCCAGACCTCGAATAACGATCTGATAACAAAGTCATCAGGACGGGTCGGCCCTCGATCGTCCCCTGACAAGCACCGCCACGCTCCGATCACACTTCCCGGACGACCCAGGAGAATCAGAACTGGGACCGCGCGAGAGGGGACGAGCCGAGGCGTTGCAGAACTGTCAGAGCCGATCCCTACCTTCCATGTATGGCAACCAATCAGAGCTTCCCCGCTCACCACCCCGACCACGGTCCGGGTTTCACTGCTCCCCCTGCCCAGCAGGGTTCCAGCCCCCTGCCCCGCCGCCGCCCGCGCCCACCAAGAAGGCCTGGTACCGGCGTTGGTGGGTCTGGGTGATCGCCGCCCTCGTGCTGCTTGGCGGAATCAACTCCCTCGTGAACGCCCCCAAAGACCCGTCGCCCACCGCGGTCACCCCCACGGCATCCGGCTCGCCTTCGGACGATGCCGGGTCAGAGGCGGACGCCGCCGAGGCATCGGCAAAGGCTGAGGCTTCGGCAAAGGATGAGGCTTCGGCAAAGGCCGAAGCTGAGGCATCAGAGAAGGCGGAAGCGGAAGCGTCCGCAAAGGCCGAGGCCGAGGCATCCGCAAAGGCAGAAGCTGAGGCATCGGCCGCGGCGAAGGCGGCACTCACCGACCCTTCGGCCTACTCGGAGATCAGCAGGCGCGACTGGCAACTGATCGAGAAGGATCCCGACAGCCACATCGGTGAGAAGTACGTCATCCACGGCTACGTCACCCAGGCCGACGCTGCGACCGGCACCGAGGGCTTCCGGGCCAACACGGGAGGTGCCGAGGGCGACTGAAACGACTACGACATCAACACGGTGGTCATGCCGACCCGGCCCTGGTGGCTGATGTGGTGACCGACGACATCGTCACGATGTACGTCACGGTGCTCGGTTCCTACTCGTACGACACGCAGATCGGTGGCTCCACCACTGCGGTGTCGGTGGTCGCGGGCATCATCGAGAACCGCGGGTCAACCTCCGACTAGCTGGCATGAGCGCCAGCGCACCCTTCGACACATAGCCGAGCGGCGGTGCGTAGAACACGGGCAGCGTCATCCCCGGCGCGACGTCGACGACCAGCGACGCCTCTCCGTAGCCGCCCCGGCCCTGGGGTCTCGCAGCGAATCGTATGGCGCCCCGGCGTGACGGGAACGAAGCCCCCGAACTGGTCCTTGAACACCAGCTCGCCGTCGTCGAAGCAGCGCACCACGAGGTTGTAGCCGCTCTCGTAGACGCGGACGTCGAGGGCGGACTTGATCACCCGGATGCATGGTCGACAACCCTACGGTCGGGCGGGATCAGCAGGCACGACGAACGGCCCGCCTCCATCGGAGACGGGCCGTTGCGGGCGACGGGATCAGCCGGCGGTCTTCGCCGGAAGCGTCTTCGGCTTGAACGACGGGCGGGTCGCCTCGTAGGCCGAGATGTCGTCGGCGTGCTGCAGCGTCATCGAGATGTCGTCGAGGCCGTTGAGCAGGCGGTGCTTCGTGTACTCGTCGATCTCGAAGGTCACCGTCAGGTCGCCGCGGGTGATCGTCTGGCTCGGCAGGTCGACCGTTGTGTCGACGTTCGGGTCGGCCTCGATGGCCGCCCAGAGCGCGTCGCGGTCGGCCTCGGAGACGAGCGCGACCACGAGGCCTGCCTTTCCGGAGTTGGAGCGGAAGATGTCGCCGAAGCGGGTGCCGATGATGACCTTGAAGCCGTAGTTCTGCAGCGCCCAGACGGCGTGCTCACGCGACGACCCGGTGCCGAAGTCGGGCCCGGGGATCAGGATCGTCCCGGTGCTGAACGGCTCACGGTTGAGCACGAACTCGGGATCGTTGCGCCATGCGGCGAAGAGCCCGTCCTCGAAGCCGGTGCGGGTGATCCGCTTCAGGTAGACGGCAGGGATGATCTGGTCGGTGTCGACGTTGCTGCGCTGCAGCGGGACGGCGATGCCGGTGTGGTTGACGAAGGGTTCCATCGTTGATCGGTCCTAACTCAGAGATCTGCCGGGGCGGACAGGCGACCGGTGATCGCGGTGGCTGCTGCGACGGCGGGCGAGACGAGGTGCGTGCGGCCGCCCTTGCCCTGGCGACCCTCGAAGTTGCGGTTCGAGGTCGACGCGGAGCGCTCGCCGGGGGCCAGCTGGTCGGGGTTCATGCCGAGGCACATGGAGCAGCCGGCGGCGCGCCACTCGGCGCCGAAGTCGAGGAAGACCTTGTCGAGGCCCTCCGATTCGGCCTGAAGTCGCACGCGAGCCGAGCCGGGCACGACGAGCATGCGCACCGAGTCGGCCTTCTTGCGGCCCTGGAGCACAGACGCGGCGAGGCGCAGGTCCTCGATCCGGCCGTTGGTGCAGGAGCCGAGGAAGACGGTGTCGACCGCGATGTCGCGCATCGGCGTGCCGGGGGTCAGGTCCATGTACTCGAGGGCGCGCTTGGCGGTCGCCTGCTCGACCTCGGAGTCGAAGTCCTCGGGGGCGGGCACGGAGCCGCCCAGCGGGACGCCGTGGCCGGGGTTGGTTCCCCACGTCACGAACGGGGTCAGCTTGGTGGCGTCGATGTCGACCTCGACGTCGAAGGTGGCGTCGTCGTCGGAGCGCAGGGTCTTCCAGTACTCGACGGCCGCGTCCCAGTCCTCACCCTCGGGTGCGTGCGGGCGGCCCTTCAGGTAGGCGAAGGTGGTCTCGTCGGGTGCCATCATGCCTGCCTTCGCGCCCCACTCGATCGACATGTTGCAGATCGTCATGCGACCCTCCATCGACAGGTTCTCGATGGTGTCGCCGCGATACTCGACGATGTAGCCCTGGCCGCCGCCGGTGCCGACCTTCGCGATCAGCGTCAGCACGATGTCCTTGGCCGTTACGCCGTCGGGCAGTTCGCCGTTGATGTTGACGGCCATGGTCTTCGGCCTGGCCTGCGGCAGCGTCTGCGTGGCGAGCACGTGCTCGACCTCGGAGGTGCCGATGCCGTAGGCCAGCGCGCCGAACGCGCCGTGGGTCGAGGTGTGCGAGTCGCCGCACACGATCGTCATGCCTGGCTGGGTCACGCCCAGCTGGGGGCCGATGATGTGGACGACGCCCTGGTCCTTGTCACCCAGCGAATGGATGCGCACGCCGAAGTCCTTGGCGTTCTGGCGGAGCGTGTCGACCTGCTTCTTCGAGACGGGGTCGGCGATCGGCGCGAGGATGTTCAGCGTCGGGGTGTTGTGGTCCTCGGTCGCCAGCGTCAGGTCGGGGCGACGCACGGGACGGCCGGCGAGTCGGAGCCCCTCGAACGCCTGCGGGCTGGTCACCTCATGGACCAGGTGCAGGTCGATGTAGAGCAGGTCAGGCTCGCCTTCTGCCGACCGGACGACGTGCGCGTCCCATACCTTTTCGCTCAGGGTCTTACCCATGGCTCCTCGCTTCATACCGATGTGAACTGCGGTTCAGTATGAACAAGCTGAGCGCGTCCGCCCCTTGCGTGTCCACTATTCGGATTGATAATCTCACAATATGGACGAATCTTCTGGCGTTGGAGTGCTCGACAAGGCGGCCGCGGTCCTGGCCGCACTGGAGCGCAATCCGCTGACCCTCGCGGGTCTGGTGACGGCCACCGGACTGGCCCGTCCCACCGCACACCGGCTCGCCGTCGCACTCGAGCACCACCGCTTCGTCGGCCGCGACCTGCAGGGCCGCTTCGTGCTCGGCCCCCGCCTGATCGAACTGGCGGAATCGGCGGGCGAGGATCCCCTGCTCGCCACCGCCGGCCCGATCCTCACGCGCCTGCGCGACATCACGGGCGAGTCGGTGCAATTGTTCCGCCGCCAGGGCGACATCCGCATCTGCGTCGCCTCAGTGGAACGCCCGCACGGCCTGCGCGACACCGTCCCCGTCGGAGCGCAGCTCTCGATGTCCGCGGGCTCCGCGGCGCAGGTACTGCTGGCCTGGGAGGAACCGGAGAAGCTCGAGAAGCTGCTCGACACCGCCTCATTCACCCTCTCGACGCTGCAGTCGGTGCGTCGTCGCGGCTGGGCCCAGTCCGTCGCCGAACGCGAGGCAGGCGTCGCATCGGTCTCCGCGCCCGTGCTCGCCCCGTCCGGCAAGCTCATCGCCGCCGTGTCCGTCTCCGGACCGATCGAGCGACTCACCCGCTCCCCCGGCCGCCTGCACGCGCCTGCGGTACTCGCGGCCGCCGAAAGGCTGAGCGAGGTGCTCCGTCGCAGCGGCGCCCCGGAGTAGTCACCGACGCGGCACAGCGCCGCAGCCGAACGTACCAGTGGCCCGGTCTGTCCAGGACCGGGCCACTGATTTTTCCTGCGGTCGCGGCTACGAGAAGGAATCAGCCGCAACGTCTGTCGGCCGAGGATCAGTCGGCGGCGCGGCCCACCCTCCAGAAGCCGCTGAACTCGATCCGCGCCTTCGCCACGCCACAGGCGACCAGATGTCGGCGCCCCTCGGCCGCGAGCCGTTGCTCCCCGACCAGGAACGCCAAGATCGTCTCGGGACGCACGGGCGTGAAACCGCGAAGTTCGGCGAGCGCGGCCTCCCCCGGACGCGCATGCCGATCCTCGCGCACGATCCACCGCACCTCGACCCCATCAGGGCCGACGACCTCCTGTGCGTCGGGGTCAGGCCGACGTCTCGGGAAGGTGGGAGAAGTCGGGAGTCCCGTGCTCAGGATGCGGAAAGAAGAGGCGGACCCAGTGGTCGAAACCATGCTGCGGGAGCCGGGCCAGATCCTCGCCACCGAGCGTGAGGCGCACCATGTGCAGGCTGACCCGCTCGTTCCGCAACACCTCGGCCAGGTAGAGGCCGCGCTCCTGGCGGGCATCGCTGAAAGCCATGCTGGGTCCTCCCCGTTTGACGACGGGAACACTGTAGATTAGGCAAGGTTGTCATCACTTAATCCCCGGCCGCGGGGACTGTCCCGGCAGGGGACATCATGCACTGCTGCTGCCGGATCGGCCTGGGCGGCGGCCGCGGGACCGGCCCACGGAGGCCGCGCCGGCGTCGACGGACACGAAAAAGACCCGGCCATTTCTGACCGGGTCTTCGTAGCCCCGACGGGATTCGAACCCGCGCTACCGCCTTGAGAGGGCGGCGTGCTAGGCCGCTACACAACGGGGCCCTAGCGCCTGGAAAGCTTAGCACTTTCCGCAGGGGTACCAGGACTCGAACCTGAACTAACGGAACCAGAAACCGTCGGGCTGCCAATTACCCCATACCCCTGTGCCCCGGCCGTTGAACCGGGCACGAAGAAGAACACTACACCATGGGTTTCGCACCCCGCAAACTGAGGGTTCCGGGCGCGATCAGGGCGATCGGGTGGCAAGTCCCATGCGCTTTCCGACCCACCAGGCGACCGCAGCGAAGGCCGCGAAACCTGCGATGTCCCAGGCCGCGTCACCCCACGTGATGGCCGTGACCGTCTTCAGTTCCGCGATCGACGACGAGAACATCGCATACCCGTAGGCGGCGAGGTTGTTGACGATGTGCGCGGCGATCCCCGCCTCGAGGCCCCCGGTCACGACGACAAGGGCGCCCGCCACGAGCCCGAAGGCCAGCCGGTGGGAGAACAGCGCGGGGTTCTGCACCCCGTGCAGCAGGGCGAAGATGACTGCGGATCCGACGACGCCTACCCAGCGGTTTCCCGTCGCGGAGCCGATGGCCTGCAGCAGGTACCCCCGGAAGAAGACCTCCTCGGCGGCAGCCTGCAGCGGCGAGGTCAGCAGCAGCACAAGCGCGAAGCTGACCCACCCGTCCTGCCCCGAATGGAACTGCGGGACGCCCTTCGCGGCGAACGACAGCCACAGCACGCCGTTGAGCACCACGAGGGCCACCACGAGCGCGATCAGCAGGTAGCGCCACCGCACACCGGGTTGGACCGACGCCAGCCAACGCGGCCGCACGCCGTGCACGAAACGCACGATCAGGATCGACACCGGGATCAGCAGCGCAAGCGCCAACTGACCCGAAGCCGGACCCTCCGGAAGCTCGTAGGCCGAAGCGGCCTGCTGGTACTGCGCCCAGTCGCCACCCCGGAAGAGGTGCGAGACGATCAGCACCAGCCGCGCGAACAGCGGAACGAGCAGTGCGAAGGCACTGAACCCCACGAGGATGCCGAAGACCGCCTGGAAGGGGCTCGCTCCCGGGTGCCGCAGCGCGAGCGGGTAGCTCACGCCCGACGGCGGATCGACCGGATCGCCGAAGGCGACCAGCCGGGGGGTTTCGCTCACTCGTCCGCGACGGGGTTGGCGAGGGTGCCGAGCCCGGTGATGGAGACCTTCACCTCGTCGCCCGGCTGCATGGCTCCGACACCCGCGGGCGTGCCGGTGAGGATGACGTCCCCGGGCAGAAGGGTCATCGAGGCGGTGATGTAGGAGATCAGTTCGGCGACGCCACGCACCATCTGCGAGGTCGAGCCGTCCTGGCGCACCTCGTCGTTGAGTCGGGTCTCGATGTCGAGCTTTCCGACCTCCTCGAGGGTCAGGTGGGTGTTGATCCAGGGACCGAGCGGCAGGAAGGTGTCGGAGCCCTTCGCGCGCGCCCACTGGCCGTCGCTGCGCTGCCAGTCGCGGGCCGTGACGTCGTTGGCGATGGTGTAGCCGAAGATGACCTCCTGGGCGCGCTCGACGGGCACCTGCTTGCAGATGCGGCCGATGATCACCGCGAGCTCGCCCTCGTACTGCAGGTCCTCGACCCCTGCTGGCCGGATGATCGTCTCTCCGGGGCCGATGACCGAGGTGTTGGGCTTGAAGAACAGCAGCGGCGCCTCGGGCACCTCACCGCCCATCTCCCGTGCGTGATCGGCGTAGTTCTTCCCGACGGCCACCACCTTCGAGCGGGGGATCACAGGCGAGAGCAGGCGGACCTCGTCGAGGTCGTGGCGCTCCCCCGTGTAGTTGACCGCGACTCCGGCGAGCGGGTCGGAGGTCAGGGTCGCGATGGAGTCGGGGTGGTCCCCGCCGTCGACGGCGAGTTCGATGATCCCGTACTGGGGATCCTTGCCTGCAAGGGCGAAACGGGCGATACGCATGCCAGACAGCCTAGTTCAGTGACTCGCGCCGCAACCAGCGGCGTGGAGCCACGACCGCCCTGCGGAACCGGTCCGCCACACTTACCCGGAAGGTCGGGCTCACGCCTCCAGGTGCGTCATGATCCCGTAGGAGAGCGCATCGAGCAGCGCCTCCCACGAGGCCTCGATCACGTTGGTGCCGACGCCGACGGTCGTCCAGGTCTCGCCCCCGTAGGAGGTGTCGATCAGGGTGCGCACCGTCGCGTCCGTGCCGTACCCCTCGTCGAGGATGCGGACCCGGTAGTCCGTCAGCTCGAAGTCCGCGACCTGCGGGTAGGCGGGGATCAGCGCGGCGCGCAGCGCGTCGTCGAGGGCGTTGACGGGGCCGTTGCCCTCGCCGACGACCATCTGCCTTGCACCCTTCGCCGTCAGCTTGACGGTGGCCTCCGAGATGTTGATCCCGTCGCGCTCCTCCGTGAACACGCGCCACGAGTGCACCTCGATGGGCAGGTCGAGGACACCGAGCTGGTCACGCAGCAGCATCTCGAAGCTGGCGTCGGCCGACTCGTACGAATAGCCCTCCGCCTCGCGCTCCTTGACCACCTCGGTGATCTTCGCGGCGAGCTCGCGGTCATCCAGGTCGAAGCCGAGCTGCTCGCCCTTGATCTGGATGTTGGCGCGACCCGCCATGTCGGAGATCAGCATCCGCATGTCGTTGCCGACCAGCGCCGGATCGATGTGCTGGTAGAGGTTCTCGTCCACCTTGATCGCCGAGGCGTGCAGGCCCGCCTTGTGCGCGAAGCTCGACTGGCCGACGTAGGGCTGCCTACCGAGCAGCGGCTGGTGCGCGACGAGCGCGATCGCGTGCGCGACGCGGGTGAGGTCGGCGAGCTGGTCGGCCGGGAGGATCTCCCAACCGAACTTGAGCTGCAGGTTGGGGATCACGGCCGACAGGTCGGCGTTGCCGGTGCGCTCCCCGTAGCCGTTGAAGGTGCCCTGGACGTGCATGACTCCGGCCTCGACGGCGGCGACGGTGTTGGCGACCGCGCAGGCGGTGTCGTTGTGCACGTGCACGCCGAGGTTGGCTCCGGTCTCGGCCGCGGCGCGCACGATGTCGCCGATCCAGCTCGGCAGCATGCCGCCGTTGGTGTCGCACAGCACGACGACCTCGGCGCCTGCGTCGTGGGCCGTCTGCACCACCTTGATCGCGTACTCGGGGTAGGCGCGGTAGCCGTCGAAGAAGTGCTCGCAGTCGACGAAGACCCGCTTGCCCTGCGACCGCAGGAACGTGACCGTGTCGGTGATCATCTCGAGGTTCTCCTCGAGCGTGGTGCGCAGCGCGCGGCGGACGTGGTCCTCGTGCGACTTCGCCACGATGCAGATGTACTCGGTGTCCGCGTCGACGAGGGCCTTCGTCAGGGCGTCCTCGGAGGCCTTCGCCCCTGCCTTGCGGGTCGCGCCGAACGCGACGAGCTTCGAGCGCTTCAGCCCCAGGTCCTTGGCGAGCTGGAAGAACTCGGTGTCGGCCGGGTTCGCGCCCGGCCAGCCGCCCTCGATGAACGTGACCCCGAGCTCGTCGAGGTAGCCGGCGATCTTGAGCTTGTCCGGCACGGACAGGTGAAGGCCCTCCTGCTGCGCGCCGTCGCGCAGGGAGGTGTCGAACACATGGAACTCGGCTGGTTGCACGGGCAGCGTCGGCATTGTCACTCCAGATCGATACGGGAAACTCTGGGCACAATACGCTGCCGAGCAGGGGCTGCGACGTCTCATTCAGTGGACGGACACCTGAGACGGGAGGCGCCTCCACGCGGCGCTCCCGTAGGGTTTCCGCCATGACTTCAGCCAAGATTGCCGTCATCGGCGGCGACGGAATCGGCCCCGAGGTGACCGCGGAGGCGCTCAAGGCGCTCACCGCCGTCGCGGGAGCCGACGCGTTCGACTTCGTGCACTACGACCTCGGCGCCGAGCGCTGGCAGCGCACCGGCGAGGTGCTGCCCGACTCCGTCCTCGACGAGCTCAAGGCCGTCGACGCCATCGTGCTCGGCGCGGTCGGCGCCGCCCCCGGCTCGAAGGCGATCCCGAGCGGGCTCCTCGAGCGCGGCCTGCTGCTGAAGCTGCGCTTCGCCTTCGACCACGCCATCAACCTGCGCCCGTCCAAGCTGTACCCAGGCGTTCCCACCCCGCTGGCCCCCTCCGTTGTCGACGGCAAGAACGTCGACTTCGTCGTGGTGCGCGAGGGCACCGAGGGCCTCTACTGCGGCAACGGTGGCGCGGTGCGCGTCGGCACCCCGCAGGAGTTGGCCACCGAGGTCTCCGTCAACACGGCCTACGGCGTGGAACGCGTCGTGCGCGACGCCTACCGGCGCGCACAGTCGCGCCGCGGCCACCTCACGCTGCTGCACAAGCACAACGTGCTGGTCAACGCCGGCTCGCTGTGGAACCGCATCTTCACCGAGGTCGGCGAGGAGTTCCCCGACGTCGAGCGGAAGTACCTGCACATCGACGCGGCCATGATCGCCCTGGTGGTGGACCCCAGCCAGTTCGACGTCATCGTCACCGACAACCTGTTCGGCGACATCGTGACCGACCTGGCGGCCGCCGTGACCGGAGGCATCGGGCTCGCGGCTTCGGCCAACATCAACCCGACCGGCGAGTACCCGTCGATGTTCGAGCCGGTGCACGGCTCCGCACCCGACATCGCAGGCAAGGGCATCGCCGACCCCACCGCGGCCATCTCATCGATGGGTCTGCTGCTCGACCACCTCGGCAGGCCCGAGCTGGCGGCCAGGATCGACGAGGCCGTCTCCGCCGACATCGCCGAGCGCGGGACCTCGAAGACCTCCACCTCGGAGACCGGCGACCGCATCGCGGCGCGCCTGGCCTGACCGACGAGGGTCGGTGGGCGCAGGCGCCACCGGCCCGGTCACGGCACCGGGGTGAGGTCCTCCGGACGGTCCGTGCCGTAGACGTCGTTGTAGTTGTCGCGGACGTTGCCGCTGCCGTGCCCGTCGACGGGGTTGAGGTGGCCGGGCAGGTCGATCGGGACGCCGACGGCGTCGGGCATGAGTCCCGGTGTGATCGGGTAGTCCTCCTGCAGGCCGGTGAGGATGTCGTCGTCGGTCTGGTAGACGCGAACCTGACCGGAGTCGAGCTGGCTCTGCAACTGCTCGACCGTCGTGCCGTTCGACTGGGCGATGTATTCCAACTGGGCCGGGCTGACGCCTGCCGCGTTGGCCGTGACGGCCGGGTTGCCTGAGACGAGCGACGCGGTCGCGGCAAGCCTGCCCCCGAGCGAGTGCCCCGCGTAGAGCACGTTGTCGTGCTGCGGGCTCTGACCGACCGCCTGGGCGATCGCGATCGCCATCTCGGACTGCGGACCCATCCCGGTGCCTCCGGGGACGTTCTCCTGGAGCAGGTCACGCTGCTGCGAGTCACCGAAGTCGGTTCCCTCGAAGAGGATCACGACGCTTCCGTCGTCGCCTACGTAGACGTGCGCCTTGAAGCCGTTCGCATCGTCGACAAGCATGTCTGGCGTGAGCCCCAGTTCCTCGAGCTGCTCCGGCGTCGCCTGCTGCATGTTGTCGGGCACCTGGCCAGCCAGCATGTCGATCAGGACGCCGTCGCGCGGGTCGGGTTCGGTGCCCATCATGGAGTCGGCGAGCGAGCCGTCCGAGACGGTGTTACCCGGCCCCGGGTCGACCCCGGTGCGCAGCGTCTCCCCCGCACGCTCCATGGTGTTGCCCAGCTGACGGATCTGTCCGAGGTAGCCGTTGCCCTGCTGTGCGACGTCGCGCAGCAGCTGGGCGATGACCTGCATCTCGGTGGCGAGGAACTCCACCACCCAGGCCACGAAGCGGCTGAGGATTCCTGCGATCATGGCGCCGCTGACGATGATCCCGCCGGGGACGACGGCGAAGCCGAGCGAGACCTTCAGCCAGAACAGGTTGGGAACGGCCTGCCGGACGATCTCCTCGATCATGTTGACCAGGATCGCCACCACGGCCTTGCGGGTGTGTGCCGTGTTGGCCGCGACGCCCTCCACGCTCGGACCGATCACATCGACGAGGGCCTTGGCCGCCTGCATGCAGCCCTGCTGGATGACGGCGTACTCCTGGTAGTTGTCCGCCGCCTCACCGAACCATTCCGGGGCCATCCGCGTCGAGGCGTCCATGCTGCCGACGTGCGTGTCGAGGGCGCGGGCGAGGTTCTCGAGGCTGGACTTGAACTGGCGGATGGCGTCGGGGTCGCCGGTGAGCTTCTCGATGGCGTCGTCGAAGGGCGGGAAGTAGCTGAGCAGGGTGCCCGCGAGGAAGCCGAGACCGTTGGCCACCATCTCGTAGACGGCGACAGGGGCGTTGAGCCAGTCGAGCGCCGTCGGCATCAGGACCGATCCGATGTTGCCCCCGGAGAACCCGTCACCGCCCGTCGCGGCCCCTCCGCCGAGCACTCCCTTCGCCCTGACCCAGTGCGTGCGCGGAGTGATGGTGACCGAGCCGGTGGCCGGTGCAGGCGCACCCGCTCCCCCGCCCCCCGCGATCTGGCTTGCGAACGCGACGGCCTGGTCCTCGGCGCTCTGGTAGCTCGTGGCCGAATGGTCGAGGCCGTCTCCCATCCGCCCGACCGCGGCGCCCGCCCCCGTCAGGAACGAGTCGATCCCGTCGGTGGTGTAGGGAAAGGCGTTGGACGCCGGTGGGGCGAGCAGCTTTCCGAAGGACTCCTGGTGCGGCGGAGGTGCGGAGCCGGCGAGCCCGTTGACGGTGTCCGCCTCGGTGCTGACCGCAGAGGCCATCGAGCTGATCTGCGTCGGATTCCAGCCGGTCGGATCTGCCATGTCAGAGCCCTTCCTTGTCGAGGAGTTCGTCGATCTGTCCACGGAGGTCTGCCGCGGCGGCCTCGATGGCCGATGCGAGCGCCGCGTTGGCGGCCTCGACCGGCACCGTCGCCAGTCGGCTGCTCACCTGGAGGTCGATCAGGTTGCCGAGGGATCCGATGCGAAGACTCACCTCGCGCTCGTCTCCGCCCGTGCCGGACGCCTGCAGTTCGGCGATCCTCGCCGAAGCCGACTCGGCAGCGGCGAATCTGGAGCGCAACCTCTGGTTGACCTGGGCGAGCACGACCTCGGGCGGGGCATCGCCGTCGATGCCAGGAGGAAAACTGAACCGTCCGGGGCCGAGGCCCTTGGCCATCGGGGGAAGCGACGACTCGTCGATGTCGGCCACGATCACGCCGTCGACCTCAGCCCCGGTCGCGGCGCGGTAGAGGGCCGCGAGGTGGGCGCCCCACTGGGACGCGGGAAGCATCGGCGGATCGAGCAGGACCATCGACAGCAGCCGTCCGTCTGGGCCTGCCGTGACCTCGGCCGACTGGCTCATCGCCGTGCGGGACGGGGAGAGCATGCGGAGCCCCCTCGCCTCGAGGCGGAGCGAACGGGCCGCCTCCATCAGTCTCGCGGCGGCGGGAAGGTCGGGTCGCAGCGTCATACAGGCACCCTATGGCCTGATGGTGTCACCCGCGGCGGGTGCTCCTCCAGGCGCAGAGGGCCGCGAGCGGCCTACCCGACCCCACGCTCATCGGCACCCTGCGCGGGCGGTAGCCTGCCTGAATGGCACGGCCTCTCACCCCAGAAGAAGTAGGCTGGGCACGCTTCCTGATCAGTCACGGGGACACCCTTGAACAGGCCCCCGGAGTGACCGAACGCTTCGCCTGGCTCGACCGGTTGGACGACGCCCTCGTGACGCGCCCCTGCCCATGCGGGACCTGCCCGTCGGTCGAGCTCTCCGGTCCCGACGGTGTGTCGTTGGCAGGGCGCCCGGCACACGTCCTCTACGGCGGCACCCGGGACCTGCTCGTCCTGCTCCACATCGTCGACGAGCGCCCCGCCTATCTGGAGGGGGTGCCGACGTCGAACCACGACGTGTGCACCTTCCCCCCGGTGGAGACGGCGCAGCGGCGCTGAGCTCAGACGCCGAGGATGGCCTTCGCCATCATGAAGTAGATGACGAGCCCGGTGGCGTCCACGAGCGTCGTCACGAGCGGCGCGGACACGACGGCCGGGTCGATCCCGATCTTCCTGGCGATCAGCGGCATCGCCCCGCCGATGGTCGCCGCCCAGGCGCAGACCAGGATCAGGCTGCAGGCCAAGACCGAGGCGATCGACCAGCCCACGAACAGGGAGCCGACGATCAGGCCCGAGCACGGCGAGCGTCAGGCCGAGCAGGAACCCGACCCGCAACTCCCGCCACAGGACCCGCGGCAGGTCTGAGAAGCGCAGCTCACCCACCGCCAGCGCACGCACCGAGGCCGTCGCGGCCTGGGCGCCCGCATTGCCCCCGCTGTGCCCGGCCGAGATCACGACCCGGGCCACGTTGAGGCCCTTTCCGCCGGCCTGCTCGGTGACTCCGGAGGTGCGCTGCATCTGTCCGACCGTGAGCGGGCCGTCGAGCCCGAGCGTGCGATCGAGGCTCGGGTTCGCTGTGAGGGTGACCACTTCGTCAGCCATGTCTGCCTCCCGGGGACGTGTTACGACTGTTTATACCTGAGATTCACCCCAAAACTCAAGGGAATCACGAATAACCCAACACAAAGCCACATTCAGACCGCGTCGACGCGCAACCCCGAGGCACGCAGCGCCTCGAGCGACTCCTTCTCGAGCCGCCTGTCGGTGATCAGTGCGTCGATGTCCTCTGCACCTGCGAACCGGACGAGGTAGTCGGCCCCGAACTTCGAGGCGTCCGCCAGGACGTAGACGTGGCGGGCGGCGCGGACCATGGCCTGCTTGATCGCCGCCTCCGTAGGGTCGGGGGTCGAGAAGCCGTGCCCGACGGAGAAACCGTTCGCCCCGATGAAGGCGACGTCGACCTGGAGTCGCTCAAGGGTCGAGTAGGCCTCGGTGCCAACGGTGGCCTGCGTGACGCCTCGCACCTGGCCCCCGAGCAGCAGCACGTTCAGGTCGCCGCGCTCGGCCAGTTCGCCTGCGATCGGCACCGAGTTGGTCACCACCATCGAGACCCAGCCGGGCATTCCCGCGCACAGGCGCGCTGTCGTGGTGCCCGCGTCGAGCAGGACGGTGAGCTGGTCGCGCTCCGGGAGCAGGCTGATGGCGTGCTCCGCGATGGCCAGCTTCTGGGCGGGCGAGGTGACGTCGCGATCGCGCACGGAGGCCTCGGTGAGCCGCAGCTTGTCTGCAGGAACGGCTCCCCCGTGGACGCGGCTGAGGAGGCCTCGACCGGAGAGCGCGTCGAGGTCACGCCGGATGGTCTCGGGGGTGACGTCGTAGCGCGCGGCCAACTCCGTCACAGACACGCGACCGAGATTTCGCGCGAGGGTGACGATCTCGTGCTGACGCTCTTCCGCGTACATCACTGGCTCCAATCTGCACGGATCCCGGGAATCCTGCCGTTACGGACATGATCCCACAAAAACCAACCCTCTACATGTTGACTTCGTGGCCGCCCCCTGGCAACGATAGGGAGACTACTCATTGTGGAGGTTTCCATGGATTCACGCACCTTGCGTGGGACCGGCGTCGTCGCCGGGATCGCCTACGCCCCTGCCGCCTGGACCAGGCAGGCGCCCGTTCCCCCGCAGGTCTCGGGAACGGTCGCCGAGGAGGCCCGCCCCGACGAGGTCGCCCGCTTCAAGGCGGCGGCCGAGACTATCGCCCAGCGCTTCACCGAGCGCGCCAGCGCGGCGACCGGTGTCGCGACAGAGGTGCTCGGCGCGACGGCCGCCCTCGCCCGCGACCGGGGTTGGCTCCGCGCCGCGACCAAGCTGATAAGTTCCGGGGCGACCGCTGAGACCGCCACTGCCCAGGCGATCGAGCAGTTCGTCATCCAGTTCGAGAAGCTCGGCGGGATCATGGCCGAGCGCACCACCGATCTGCGCGACATCCGCAACCGCGTGATCGCTGAACTGATGGGGCTCCCGGAGCCCGGCGTGCCGAAGCCGACCCGTGAGGTGATCCTCTGCGCCGACGACCTGGCACCCGCGGACACCGCAGGACTCGACGCGACCCTGATCAAGGCGCTCGTGACGCGACTCGGCGGCCCGACCAGCCACACCGCCATCATCGCCCGCCAGCTCGGCATCCCGTGCGTCGTTGCCGCCGGTGGACTCGCCGACGTCGAGGAGGGCGAACTGCTGCTCGTCGACGGCACGAGCGGCGTGCTGACCCGCTCGTCCGATCCGAGCGAGGCGAAGCGTCTCGTCGGGCAGAGCGCGGCCCTGCAGGCGGAGATCCGCACCTGGGAGGGGCCGGCGCAGACCGCAGACGGCGTCGCCGTCCAGCTCCTTGCCAACGTGCAGGACGGGGCGGCCGCGCGCAAGGCTGCTGGGACCCACGCGGAGGGAATCGGCCTGTACCGCACCGAGCTGAGCTTCCTCACAGCGCAGACGGAGCCGTCCGTCGCCGAACAGGCGCGCATCTACGGCGAGGTGTTCGCGGCCTTCCCCGACCAGAAGGTCGTCGTGCGCACCCTCGACGCAGGGTCGGACAAGCCCGTCCCGTTCGCCAACCACGAGCATGAGGAGAACCCGGCGCTTGGCGTGCGCGGCATCAGGCTCGGCTGGACCAACCAGGGCCTCGTCGACCGGCAGCTTGACGCCATCGCGCAGGCGGCTGAGGACAACAACGTCAGCGCCCCGTGGGTGATGGCGCCGATGGTGGCCACCGTCGACGAGGCGTACGAGTTCGCACAGAAGTGCAGGGCCCGTGACCTGAAGCCGGGGATCATGGTCGAGGTTCCGGCCGCCGCCCTGCTTGCCGACGCCTTCCTCGCCGAGGTGGACTTCTTCTCGATCGGCACCAACGACCTCACGCAGTACACGATGGCGGCCGACCGGATGTCGTCACACCTCGCGACGCTGACCGACCCCTGGCAGCCTGCGGTGCTTCGTCTCGTGCAGCTGGCCTGCCAGGCGGGCGAGCGCGCGGGCAAGCCGGTCGGGGTCTGCGGCGAGGCCGCGGCGGATCCGCTGCTTGCCTGCGTGCTGATCGGGTTGGGCGTCTCGTCGCTCTCCATGGCCATGACGGCGATCCCGAGCGTCGGCGTGCAGCTCGGGAAGGTCACGATGGAGCGCTGCCGCGAGCTGGCGACCGCCGTGGTCGACGCCCGCAACTCGCGCGACGCCAAGGAGTTGGCCGTCTCGATGCTGCTGTGACGCAGACCTCCTGAAAGTCGACGGCCGGGTCCCTGACGGGGCCCGGTCGTCTGTCGTGCCCGGCCGCCGGCCCGAGGCCGCATCCCTCAACAGCGCCAGGCGCCGCCGATCCGAGGGCGGAGGCCGCGGCGTTGAGTGACGAGGGCCGCTCCCCCGGGGCCTTGCGACGGCGCCCAGGCGGACACGCGGGAGCCGACAACGACCCTGGGAGACGCCTCACCTGAGATTCGGCCGCCCGCCCCGACGACGAAACGGCCGGGCTCCCGAAGGAGCCCGGCCGACACGCCCTGGGGAGGCTCACGGTTCGATCGTCACCTTGATCGCCTTGCCAGCCGCGACGATGTCGAGGGCCTCTGCGGCCTTCTCGAGCGGCAGGTGCTCGGTGATCAGGTCGGCGACCGGGATCCGGCCGTCCGCGATGTAGCTCAGCGCCTGACGGTGCTGCGCCGGCGAGGAGCCGTTTGCGCCGTGGATGTGCAGCTGGCGGTAGTGCACCAGGTTGCTGTCGAGCGTGATGGTCGGGTTCGTCTTCGGCAGGCCACCGAAGAACGAGATCCGGCCGTTGCGGGCAGCCATGGCGACCGCCTGCTCCTGCGTGACGTTGGCCGGGGTGGCCGTGATGATGACGTCCGCCCCGCGGCCCTCGGTGAGCCGCATGATCTCCTGGACCACATCCACCTTCGAGGAGTCGATCACGATGTCGGGCTGCACCGCGGCGGCCGACAGCGCGAGTCGCTCCGCGTTGATGTCGACGAGGACGACGGTGCCGACCTCGTACAGGCCGCGGGCGACGCGGATGTGCATGCAGCCGATCGGGCCGGCGCCGAAGACGACCGTGAAGTCGCCCTTCTCGATGCCGAGCTGCTCCTGGGCGTTGATGGCACAGGCGAGGGGCTCCGCCGCGGAGGCCTCGTCGAAGCCGACGCCGTCGGGGATGCGGTTGACACCGTCGACCGCGAGCACGGCCTTCGGGACGATCATGTACTCGGCGAACCCGCCGTCGTACTGGTAGCCCATCGAGGTCTGGTTCTGGCAGACCTCCATCCAGCCCTTGTCACACTCGTAGCAGTCGCCACACGGGACGGCGGCGATGACCTGTACGCGCTCGCCCACCGTGAAGTCGCGTGGGGCCTCCGCCCCGACCTCGACCACCTCGCCCGCGATCTCGTGTCCCATGATGGTGACCCGGGTGATGTTGACGTGGCCGTTGGCGCGGATCTTGACGTCCGTGCCGCAGGTCGAGCAGTTGCGTACGCGGATCTTGATCTGGTCCGGGCCGCACACCGGCTCCGGGACGTCCTCGATCCTCACGTCTCCTGGGGCGTGGTAGCGAAGTGCCTTCATGAATGGATCTCCTCTTCCTGGGGGGTCAGAAGCTCGAGGACCTCGTCGACGCTTGTCGCGGTACGCAGTCGCTCGGAGTTGGACTTGGCCTTCCTGGCGGGGGCGGCCACGGATGCCGGGGCGGCCGCCTCGGCCGGCGCAGCGCCGCTTGCCTCACCGAGTCCGTTGGCGGTCAGGTCGCGGCCCTCGCGGATCGCCTGCTCGACCCGGTCGAAGGCGGGGTCGCCCATGTAGGTCTTGAACGCGACGATGAGGCTGCCGGGAACGCGCTTGGCCGCTCGGGCGGCGAGGCCCTCCTGGGTCAGGACGACCGTGGTGTCGATCGGGATCTCGTCGACGGGCGTGTGGATCACCTCGACGCCGTAGGGGCTGAGCTTCTTCTTCAGCTGCCCTGCGACCATGACGGAGGAACCCATGCCCGCGTCGCACGCGACGACGACCTTGCGGATGTCGCCACCGGCGACGGCGGAGACGTCACCGCCCGGGGCGGCGGTGCCGGTCGCGGCGGCTGCGGCCGCCACCTCTGCGCTGTCGTCGGAGCCCTTGCCGAACTTCAGCAGGGCTGCGGCGATGATGAACGAGACCGCGGTCGCCGTGGCGACGGTGAGCAGCATCGAGACGTGCCCGCCGGGAGGGGTCACCGCGAAGTAGGCGAGGATAGAACCGGGCGACGGCGGGGCGGAGAGCCCTGCGCCGGTCAGGGACGCGACCAGCAGGCCGGACATCGAGCCGCCGATGGTGGCGAGCAGCATGACGGGGCGCATCAGCACGTAGGGGAAGTAGATCTCGTGGATGCCGCCGAAAAGGTGGATCACGATGGCGCCGGAGGTGGAGCCGCGCAGCGACTTGGGGCCGAAGAACATGAAGGCAAGGAGCAGACCGAAGCCCGCACCGGGGTTGGACTCGACCATGTAGAGAATCGAGCGGCCGGTCTCCTGGACGTCCATCGCCGCCAGCGGCGTGAAGAAGCCGTGGGTTGATGGCGTTATTGAGGAACAGCACCTTCGCAGGCTCGACGAAGATCGAGGCGAGCGGCAGCAGGTTCGCGGCGACGAGCCACTGGACGCCACCGGCGAGGACGCCGATCAGCACCGAGAAGATCGGGCCGACCCCGAGCGTGCCGAGGATGGCGAGCAGCATGCCGATGATGCCGAGCGAGAACTTGTCTACGACCATCTCGAAGCCTGGGCGGACCGACCGTCGATCAGCTTGTCGAACTGCTTCAGGATCCAGGCGGCGAGCGGGCCCATGATCATGGCGCCGAGGAACATCGGCGTGCCGGTCAGGGTCGAGAAGTCCTCGATACCGCCCATGATCACGCCGGCCGTCGCGATCGCACCGATCACGGCACCTCGCTGCTGGTGGACCATGCGGCCACCCGTGTAGCCGATCAGGATCGGGAGCAGGAAGTACAGCATCGGGCCGACGAGACCGGCGAGGGTCGCATTCGGGAGCCCGCCCTTCTCGATGAACAGCGCTGTGATCAGGCCCCACGCGATGAACGCGCCGATGTTCGGCATGATCATGGCGGCGAGCTTGCCGCCGAATCGCTGGATCCTGGCCCGGACGCCGGAGCATTCGAGATTCTTGTTGATCGGAAACACAGGCCATGTCAAGGCAAACCCAACAATTCCCATGTCTGGTTATGTGGTTTTGTCGGATCGAGGCTCCCGTTCCGGCTTCTCTCCCATGCCGCGACCTTCGCCGACGACGCGAGGGCCGGCACCCGGGTGGGTGCCGGCCCTCGACGCGGTGCTGTGACGATCAGCGAGCGGCGGTGCCCTCGGTGTAGTCGTCGTTGCTCTTGACCCAGCTCATCAGGCCGCGCAGCTCGCGACCGGTCGCCTCGATCGGGTGGGCCTCACCCTTGGCGCGCAGTTCCTTGAACTCGGGGGCTCCCGCGTCCTGGTCGTCGATGAAGCGCTTGGCGAAGGTGCCGTCCTGGATATCGGCGAGGATGGCCTTCATGTTCTCCTTGACGCGGGCGTCGATGACGCGCGGGCCGGAGACGTAGTCGCCGAACTCGGCCGTGTCGGAGATCGACCAGCGCTGCTTGGCGATGCCGCCCTCGTACATCAGGTCGACGATGAGCTTCAGCTCGTGGAGGCACTCGAAGTAGGCGACCTCAGGCTGGTAGCCGGCCTCGACGAGAGTCTCGAATCCGGCCTGGATCAGCGCGGAGGCACCGCCGCAGAGCACGGCCTGCTCGCCGAAGAGATCGGTCTCGGTCTCCTCGGTGAAGGTGGTCTTGATGCCACCCGCACGCAGGGCGCCGATGGCGCGCGCGTAGGAGAGGGCGAGCGGCCAGGCGTTGCCGGTCGCGTCGACCTCGACGGCGATGATGGCGGGAACGCCACGGCCGTCGACGTACTCGCGGCGCACCAGGTGGCCCGGGCCCTTGGGGGCGACCATGCACACGTCGACGCCCTCGGGGGCCTGGATGTAGCCGTAGCGGATGTTGAAGCCGTGCGCGAAGAAGAGCGCGTCGCCCTCGGTGAGGTAGGGCTCGATCTCCTCCTTGTACAGCTTGCGCTGCACCTGGTCGGGCGCCAGCACCATGATCAGGTCGGCCTCCTCGACTGCCTCCTGGACGGGAAGCACGCGCAGCCCCTCGGCCTCGGCCTTGGCGGCCGACTTCGAGCCGGGGCGAAGACCGATCCGGACGTCGACGCCGGAGTCACGCAGGTTCAGCGCGTGGGCGTGGCCCTGCGAGCCGTAACCGATGACGGCGACATGACGGCCCTGGATGAGCGACAGGTCGGCGTCGGTGTCGTAGAACATGTCTGCCATGGGTGGGTTCTCCTTGTTTGGTTTCTACTTAGCTTTTTCGGCGAGGATCTTCGTGCCGCGCCCGAGCGCGACCTGACCCGACTGGACGATCTCGATGATGCCGTGCGGCTGGAGCATCTCCAGCAGGGCGGCGAGCTTCTCGTCGCTTCCTGTCGCCTCGACGGTGATGGTCTCGGACGACACGTCGACGGCCTTGCCGCGGAAGAGCGACACGACGTCGATGACCTGGCTGCGGGTGTGCACGTCGGCGCGCACCTTGACCAGCACCATCTCGCGGCGCACCGAGTTCTCCCCCAGTTCGAGCACCTTACGCACCTCGACGAGCTTGTTGAGCTGCTTGACGATCTGCTCGAGCGTCGCGTCGTCGTGGACCTGGGCGACCACCGTCATGCGCGAGACCTCCTCGCGCTCGGTCGGGCCGACGGCGAGGGACTGGATGTTGAAGCCCCGCCTCGAGAACAGCGAGGCGATGCGGGCGAGGACGCCCGGCCGGTTGGAGACCAGGATCGACAGGGTGTGGTTCTTCACAGCACTTCCTCTTCCCAATCGGGGGCCATGTCGCGGGCGACCTTGATCTCATCATTGCTGGTTCCGGCGGGGACCATCGGCCAGACCATGGCGTCCTTGTTGACGACGAACTCCACCACGACCGGACGGTCGTTGATCTCGAGGGCCTGCTGGATCGCGGCCTCCATCTCGACCTCGTTCGTGGCGCGCAGGCCGACGCAGCCCATCGCCTCGGCGAGCATGGGGAAGTTCGGCACCGACTCGGTGTTCAGGTCGGTGTTCGAGTAGCGGCCGTCGTAGAATAGCGACTGCCACTGCCGCACCATGCCGAGCACGTTGTTGTTGATCACGGCGATCTTGATCGGGATGTTGTTGACCGCGCAGGTGACGAGCTCCTGGTTGGTCATCTGGAAGCAGCCGTCGCCGTCGATGCCCCAGACCGTGGCGTCCGGATTCGCGACCTTGGCACCCATGGCGGCTGGCACGCAGAAGCCCATGGTGCCTGCACCGCCGGAGTTGATCCAGTGCGCCGGCTTCTCGTGAGGCAGGAAGTGCGCGGACCACATCTGGTGCTGCCCGACTCCCGCGACGTAGATGGAGTCGGGCGGGCTGAGCTGACCGATCCGCTGGATGACCTCCTGCGGGGAGAGCCGACCGTCGGGCGCCTCCTCCCAGCGGGGCTGGTAACGGGCCTTCATGGAGGCGAGCAGGCGACGCCATGCGTCCGCCTCGGGCTTCTCGTAGGCCTCGATCGCCTCGTTGAGCTGGGTCAACGTCTGCTTGACGTCGCCGACGATCGGGATGTCGACCGCCTTGTTCTTGCCGATCTCGGCGGGATCGATGTCGGCATGGATGATCTTGGCCTCGGGCGCGAAGCTGTCCAGCTTCCCGGTGACCCGGTCGTCGAAGCGGGTGCCGAGCGCGATCAGCAGGTCGGCCTTCTGCAGCGCGCCGACGGCCGCGACGGTGCCGTGCATGCCGGGCATGCCCATGTTCAGCTCGTGGGTGTCCGGGAACACGCCCCGCGCCATCAGGGTCGTGACCACGGGGATGTGGGTCTTCTCGACGAAGGCTGCCAGTTCCTCATGGGCGCGGGCCAGCGTCACTCCGCCGCCGACGTAGAGGACGGGTCGCTTTGACTCCGAGATCATCTTCGCCGCCGCACGGATCTGACGGGCGTGCGGCTTGATCGTCGGCTTGTAGCCGGGCAGGTCGAGTTCCTCGGGCCACTCGAAGGGGGCCTTCGCGACGAGCGCGTCCTTTGCGATGTCGACGAGCACCGGCCCCGGGCGACCGGTGGAGGCGATGTGGAAGGCCTCCTTGATCGCGAGGGGGATGTCCGCGACGTCCTTTATCAGGAACGAGTGCTTGGTGATCGGCATCGTGATGCCGCGGATGTCGGCCTCCTGGAAGGCGTCGGTGCCGATCGCGGTGCTGTTGACCTGGCCGGTGATGGCCACCATCGGGGTCGAGTCCATGTAGGCGTTGGCGATCGCCGTGACCAGGTTGGTTGCGCCGGGTCCCGAGGTGGCGATGCAGACGCCGACCCTGCCCGAGCTCATGGCGTATCCCTCGGCTGCGTGCCCCGCGCCCTGCTCGTGCCGCACGAGGATGTGACGGATCTTCGAGTCGTAGAGAGGATCGTAGGCCGGGAGGATGGCACCGCCTGGAATGCCGAAGGCTACATCGACACCCATTCGTTCGAGGGACTCGACGAGGGCCTGCGCCCCCGTCAAGGTCTGACCGTCGGTGATCGCCATAGCCTCTCCCTTCTTGTCGGCCGGCGGGGTGTACCCAAGAAAAAACCCCCGGGCCCGGGTGGGCACACGAGGGAGCGCTTCGGAGCGGATTCGCCGCGAAGCGCTATTTGATAAGTACGAGCCAGCTGGTGGGCATGGGTACACCTTTGTCGCTGCCGCGGTCGCTGTCAACCCTTCGACCACGTCGTTCCGGAATATAAGACGGACGGGCCGGGACCCGAGGTCCCGACCCGTCCGGTCAGCGTGGTGTCAGCGTGTCGCTCAGGCGTCGCCGAGCTGGCGATCCTCGACGACCGTGGTGCCTCCGGCCGGCTTCAGGCTGGTCAGCGCCCAGCCGATGAACCCGATGATCAGGCCGAGGCCCACCACGAGGGCTGCGACGCCGTAGGCGATGACCGAGCTGAACAGCGAGGCGCGGAGGAAGGAGCCGTTCATGACCGTGTTGCGCTTGGTCTGGTACTCCTCGGCGAGGGCCTCGTCACCGGCTTCCTTGGCCTCGGTGGCCTTTGCGCCGAGCTCGGCGTAGGTCAGGCCATCGGAGGCCTTCACGGCGTGCATGTTGATGGCGTCGGCCTGGGCGTAAGCGGTGAGGGGACCGCCGACGGGCTTGCCCGCGAAGGCGCCGCCCATGAGGGCCGAGTCACCGGGAACGGTGATCTTCTCGGCCCGAAGCTGCGAGGTGACCATGCCCCAGGTGAGTGCACCCGCGACGATCATGACAATCCCGGCAATGATCGACACGATGCCGACGATCTTGGTGGCCTTCATTGAGGTCCCTTCTCATTTGTAGGGCGCGTCCACGCCTTGTGATGTCCCTAAACGTATTGAGGGCCTAACCAAGGGGGCCTACTTAAGCCCCCGGAACCCCTCTGCTACGCCTTGTAGTTTACCCGATTCCAGGTGGTCTCTGCCTCCTCCGTGACGGGGGTCTTGAGGTTCGCGATGCCGGGAGAGGACGCGTACCTCGGCAGGACGTGGACGTGGGCGTGGAACACCTCCTGGCCCGCCACCGCGCCGGCGTTTGAGACGATGTTGCAGGCGTCGGCGCCGAGCCGGTCCTGCAGGGTGCGGGCGACCATCGCGACCACCGGGCCGAGTTCGGCGAGCACCTGGTCGTCCGCGATCACGTTCTCGACGTGACGCTTCGGAATGACGAGGGTGTGGCCCACCTGCCAGGGGGCGATGTCGAGGAAGGCGAGGGCGTCGTCGTCCTCGTAGATCTTCTTCGCCGGGATCTCGCCCGCGACGATGCGGCAGAACAGGCAGTCGGTCATGTCGGTCTCCTTCGGGTTGGGGTGTTCAGCGGACCTCGAAGCCCGCCTCGCGCAGGCCGTCCTTCACCTGGTTGACTGTGAGGGTGCCGTAGTGGAAGACGCTCGCGGCGAGGACGGCATCGGCCCCCGCCCGGGCCGCCTCGACGAAGTGCTCGACGGTGCCCGCCCCGCCTGAGGCGATCAGGGGCACGTCGACCACCTCGCGGACGGCGCGGATCATCTCGAGATCGAAGCCGTCCGTGGTGCCGTCGGCGTCCATCGAGTTGAGCAGGATCTCGCCGACGCCACGGTCGCAGGCCTCCTTCGCCCACGCGATGGCGTCCACGCCCGCCGAGCGTCGGCCACCGTGGGTGGTGACTCCGTAGCCAGACTCCATGCCCGCCTCGCGGCGCGCGTCGAGCGACAGCACCAGCACCTGGTTGCCGAAGGTCGCGGCGATCTCGCCGATGGCGTCGGGGCGGGCGAGCGCCCCGGTGTTGATCCCCACCTTGTCCGCCCCGGAGCGCAGCAGCAGGTCGACGTCGGTGACGCTTCGCACCCCTCCCCCGACGGTGAGCGGGATGAAGACGGTCTCCGCGCAGCGCGCGACCATGCCACGGGTGGTCTCCCTGCCGTCGGAGGAGGCGGAGATGTCGAGGAAGGTCAGCTCGTCGGCCCCCTCGGCCGAGTACCGGGCGGCGAGTTCCACGGGGTCGCCCGCGTCGCGGAGCTTCGTGAAGTTCACCCCCTTCACGACACGCCCGTCGTGGACGTCGAGACAGGGGATCACACGCAGCGCTACAGACACAGGCGTCAGGCTACATGCCCTCAGCCGTGTCCGCTCCCCCGTGCCTGCCTGCTCAGTCCTCGTTCATGTCGGCCGCCACCACGCCCCTGCGCATCGAGTCGGCGACGGCGTGGCAGGTCCGGCGCAGGTCGCCCGGGCCGACGGCCGCCGCCAACTGGCCTGCCAGGTCGATCACCTGGCGCACCCAACGCACGAAGTCGCCCGCTGCCATGCCGGTGTTGGCGAGCACCTTGGACAGGTCCTGTCCGCTGGACCAGCGCCACGCCGCCTCCGCGAAGCCGATGTCTGGCTCACGGCCCCGGTCGCGCTTGTGTTTGCGTTCGAGCTGGCCGACCTCGCGCCACACCATCCTGAGCTGCGACTGCGCGCGTTCGGAGGCGGCGTCGGGCATCCGCGGATGGGCGGCGTCGCGGCTCGGCCTCGACTCGAAGACGAGCGTGGAGAGGACGGCGGCGAGTTGGGCGGGGTCGAGGCCTTCGAAGACGTCGCGCCTGATGCATTCGGCAGCGACGAGATCGAGCTCGTTGTAGATGCGGCGCAACATCCGGCCCGCGTCGGTGAGCCGGTCGTCGTCGAGGTAGCCGAGCTCGTCGAGGACGGCGCACACCCTGTCGAACTGGACGGCCAGCGAGTTCGCCCTCCCGGTGGTCTGCTCCTCGACCCTCCTCGCCTCGCGCTCGATCCGGATCACCCGCGCCGCCTCGACGGCGTGCAGTTCGCGGTCCGGGCACGCGTGCACCGGATGGGCACGGAGCTCGGCGCGCAGCGTGGCGATCTGCGCGGCGACCGCGTCATCGGTCGGGATCGCCGTGTCGGGGATCTCCGGGTCGAGCTCCTCGATCTTCGCCGACATGGCGCTCAACAGGGCACGGCGCGAGCGCCGGTCCCGCAGCGAGAAGTCGCGCGGCACCCTGGCGCGCCCGACCGGCACCAGCGGGCCGCGCAGGTCGTGCGGCTGAAGCTTGAGGACGGTGTGGTCGCCCGAGATGGTCTGCACCCACGGCTCACCGTCGCGCTTGACCTTCTGACCCACCCGCAACACGACCGACCAGCCCTGGCGCGGCACGTGCACGATGTCGCCGGGCATCAACTGGGTCATCGACTCCGAGACCTGGTCGGCCGCCTCTGCGCGGCGCGCCTTGGACGACGACGCCTCGAGTGCGCTGATCTCGTCGCGCAGCCTCGCGTACTCCATGGCGTCGCCCTGCTCGCAGTACACGGCCTCGCGTGCGGCCTCGAGATCGGCCTGCAGCGAGCGCTCGACCCGTGCAGCCTTCACGACCGTCTTGTCCGTCTGGAACTGGGCGAAGGACTGCTCCAGCAGCTCGCGCGAGCGCTCCGGCCCCATGGTCGAGATGAGGTTGACCGCCATGTTGTAGGTCGGCGCGAAGCTGGAGCGCAGCGGATAGGTGCGCCGGGATGCGAGGCCCGCTACGGCCCTAGGGTCCATCCCCGCCTGCCAGAGCACGACGGCGTGGCCCTCGACGTCGATCCCACGGCGCCCCGCGCGGCCGGTGAGCTGGGTGTACTCCCCCGGCGTGATGTCGACGTGTGCCTCGCCGTTGTACTTGACGAGCTTCTCGATCACGACGGTGCGCGCTGGCATGTTGATGCCGAGCGCGAGGGTCTCGGTCGCGAAGACGAGCTTGAGCGCTCCGGACGCGAAGCCCTCCTCCACGATGGCCTTGAATGCAGGCAACTGGCCAGCATGGTGTGCGGCGACGCCCGCCATCAGGGCGTCGCGGAAGCGCTCGTAGTCGAGGGCGTCCAGATCGGCCCGGCTGAGGTTTGCCACGTGCCGGTCGGCGATCTCGCCGAGCAGGCTGGCCTCCGCCCGGTTGGTGAGCGTGATCCCCGCGTCGGCCACCTGACGCACCGCGGAGTCGCAGCCGATCCGGCTGAAGATGAAGTAGATGGCGGGCAGCAGGTTCGCCCGGTCGAGCACGATCGCCACCTCGGCGCGGCTGGTCGGCCTTCCCGCGAAGCGGGGGTGGGTGGAGCCGCCGTACTGGCCCGACCCTCGCGACCGGTCGTTCTTCCCGCGCCCGGAGCGGCCGCGCGGGCGCCGCGAGTCGTCGCGCACCCGGCCGCCCTCGCCCTTGCTGACGGCGAGCAGTTCGCGGTTGACCTTCACCGCGCGCTCGGAGGGGAGCTCGCGCGCGGTGGGCGCGGTTCCCTCGAACAGGTCGAGCAGCCGCCGCCCGACGAGCACGTGCTGGAAGAGCGGGACGGGGCGACGCTCGGAGACGACGACCGCGAAATGGCCGCGGACGGTGCGCAGCCACTCTCCGAAGTCCTCGACGTTGCTCACGGTCGCCGACAGGGCGACGATCTGCACGGACTCGGGAAGGGCGAGGATGACCTCCTCCCAGACGGCGCCGCGGAACTTGTCAGCGAGGTAGTGCACCTCGTCCATCACGACGAAGCCCAGGTTCTTCAGCGTCGGGGACGAGGCGTAGATCATGTTGCGCAGCACCTCGGTGGTCATCACCACGATCTGCGCCTCGGAGTTGATCGACGAGTCGCCGGTGAGCAGGCCGACCCGTTCCGGGCCGTAGCGCTCGACCAGGTCGTGGTACTTCTGGTTCGACAGGGCCTTGATGGGCGTGGTGTAGAAGCACTTGCGCGAGGTCGCGATGGCCATGTGCACGGCGAACTCACCGACGACGGTCTTGCCTGCACCCGTCGGGGCGGCCACGAGGACGCCTGCTCCGGCAGCGAGTTCCTCGCAGGCGCTCAACTGGTAGTCGTCGAGTTGGTACGGGTACAGCTTGGCGAAGTCGCTCACCTCAGGGCTCTGGTTCACCCACCCAACCTACTCGGTGGCTGTTCCCGCCGTCCGCAGCGGCGCAGGTCAGCCGACGATGAGGTTCAGGATCCCGGGCACGGCCTCGACCCGCGCGGGCACCTCGCCCATCTCCTCGCCGTCGCCCGTCACGAAGAGGTCGTCCCCGTCGAACTCGACGACCTTTGCGCGGAGTCGCTCGACGACGGGGTTCGTGACGAACTTGCCGCTGTAGACCGACGGGAGCAGTCGGAGCAGCTTCGTGCGCGAGGCCTCGTGGATGATCGTGACGTCGAGCAGGCCGTCGGTCGGGTCGGCGTCGGGGGCGATCCGCATGCCGCCGCCGAAGATGCCGGTGTTGGCGATGGCGACCATCATGGCGCTCACCTCGTGCTGCACGCCGTCGATGGTGAGCCGGTAGCGCAGCGGATCGAAGGAGGCCAGCTCCCGCAGGGCGATGTAGCCGTAGCTGAGCGCGCCGAAGCGGAGCCTGATGTCGTTGGTCGCCCGGTTGACGCGCGCGTCGTAGCCGCTGGAGACGACCGCCCCGACGTAGCGCGAGCCGCTCGCGTTCGTCAGCAGCGAGAGGTCGAACCGGCTGGCCTTGCCCCTGATCAGCGCCTCGACCGCCTCCTTGACGCTGCCCGGCACGCCGGCCCCTCGGGCGAGGTCGTTGCCGGTCCCGGCGGGGATGACGGCGAGGGTCGCGTCGGTGCCTGCGCACGCGTTGAGGCCGAGATGGGCCATGCCGTCGCCTCCCATGACGGCGACGATGTCTCCCGGCTGCGCGGTGAGCGCGACCGATCGGGTCAGGTCGCGGGCCTGTTCGAAGGAGGTGGAGGTGACGACGTGGAGTTCGGCGTCGGGCAACCCCTCGCGGAGTCGCGCTGCGACCTTCGGCAGCGCGCGGCCCGCCTTTCCACCGCCGGAGCGGGCGTTGCACACGACGCTGACGAGGCGTCGCTTCGCGAGTTCGACGCTCACTTGCCGTCGGCCAGATCGATGGCGAACTCCTCCGCCTGTTCCTCCGAGATGCCGCGCTTCTTGTCCCATGCCCGGCAGATGACCTCTGCGATGAAGAACATGCCGGTGACGGGGACCGCGAGGGCGAGCATGGAGAAGGGGTCGGTCGTCGGAGTGGCGACCGCGGCGAGCACGACGCTGCCGAAGATGACGCCCTTACGGGCCTTCTTCAGCTGGTAGCCGCGCACGACGCCTGCCATGTTCAGCCCGACCACGACGACGGGGAGCAGGAAGCTCAGCCCGAAGACGATCATCACCTTGATCTCCATGCCCAGGAAGTTCTGGAGGTCAAGCAGGTTGGTGATCCCCTTGTTGTCGGGGGTGAAGCCGAGGAGCATCTCGATGCCCTTCGGCCAGACGATGTAACCGAGCGCACAGCCGGCGAAGAACAGCGGGAGCGAGACGCCCACGAAGGTCAGCGCGTAGCGCTTCTCCTTGGCCACGAGGCCCGGCGCAACGAAGGCCCAGACCTGCCACAGCCAGATCGGCGCTGCGATCGCGACACCGCCGAGGACGCAGACGATCACCGCGAGCGTGAACGGCTGGGTGACGCCGGTGTTGACGATCTCCAGACTTGCCCCGGACGCCTCGAGGGTCCGCTTCGCGCGCTCCCAGGGGGCGAGGAAGAAGTCGATCAGCCAGGTGTAGAAGAAGATGCAGATCAGGGCCCCGACGATGATGCCTGCGGCGGCGACCGTGACGCGGTAGCGCAGCTCCCGCAAATGGTCGTACAGCGACATCGTCCCACCGGGACCGCCCTGCGGGGGCCGCAGCCAACCGAACCGACGGGGCTTCTCCTCCGTCGATGCAGCAGATGCGGCCGTCATGGATCAGTTCTCGGTCTTGTGGTTGTTCTCGACCCGGTTGCGGTCGATCTCGGGCTGGACGATCTCGGCGTCCACGACCTCGGGGTTCTGGGGCTTCTCCTCGACGCCCTTGACCTCGTCCTTGAACTCACGGATCGAGCGACCCATGCCCTTGCCGACTCCGGCGAGGCGCGAGCCGCCGAACAGCAGCAGGGCCACGACGAGCACGATGGCCAGTTCCCATCCACCAGGTGGCATGGTTTTTCCCTTCCTTGGCAGCGACTACGCGCCGCTGCGTTCACCAGACAGTCTAGTCGCGCCTGCCCGGGGGAAGCTCAAGCTGTCCCAGCAGGGCGGTGACCTGGGTGACCCGGTCTTCGACGACCGCGATCTCGTGGCGGACGTCGCCCACCTTCTGGACGAGCAGCACCGCGTAGACGACGAGCGCGATGAGTCCCGCCGCCGCCAGGATGCCGATGATCACGATCCAGGTCACGCGGGAATGCTACTCCACGTCGTGCGGATAATGCGCGAGCGCCTCCCTGGCACGGGACTTCGCCTCGGCGTGAAGGTCGGCATCGGAGACGTCGACCACCGAGACACCCAGCCTGAGAATGAGCCCGATGGCCCAGTCGCGTGAGGCGACGGGGAAGGTGACGCACAGGCCGTCACCCGTCTCGACGACGGAGGTGGTCGGAAAGTACTCGGCGATCCACCGCGCGTCGTCGCGCACCGTCAGGCTCAGCCGCTCCGGGACGTCGTCGAACCATCCCGTCGGCGGCTCGCCGCGCGGCTCGAAGCGCTCGTCCGAGAGTTGGACCGCCTGGATCCGGTCGAGCCGGTAGCTGCGCCAGGCCCCGCGTGGGCGGCTCCAGGCGTCGAGGTACGAGTAGCCGTCCACGAGCCTCAGCCGGGCGGGCTCGACCTCGGCGACGGACCCGTCCGGCGTTCCGGGGCGCCGGTAGGTGAGCGTCACGACGCGGCGTTCGGCGATGGCGGTGCTGAGCGCGGCGCGTCGGCCGGGATCGGTCGGGGTGACGGCGACGCTCACCCGGTCGTCCTCGCTGCCGACGGCCGCCTCGAGCTTGCGCAGGGCGGTGGCGGCCGCGTCCGACTCCCCCGCGACGTCGACGACGAGCCTGAGCGCAGCGAGCAGGCTCGCCGCCTCCGCGGGGCGCAGGCGCAGCGGTCGGTTGAGGACCTCCGCGTTGCGGAAGTCGATGCGTCCCTCGTCCCGGACGGCCTCGATGTCCACGTCGAAGAGGTCGTCGATGTAGCCTCCCGGGAGCCCGCAGAACTGCAGCACCTCGAGGTCGCGGATGATCTGCCTCGGGGGGACGCCGAAGGCCTCGGCGACGGCCGAGACCTGGACGCCGGGCCGTGAGCTCAGGTAGGGCACGAGACGCAGAAGTCGCGTGAGCTGTTCCCCGGATCTCATGCCGAGACCTCCCTCAGATGTTGGATCAGCTGGGCACGCAGCTCCGGCGGGTCGAGCAGGACGGCGTCGGGGCCGGCGGCCGCGACCTCGCCGACGATCGCGTCACGGGTGACCAGTGCGACCCGTACGGCGGTGTATCCGTCGGGGACCGGTGCGGGCCAGTCGACGGGCTCCACGTCGCCGAAGTTGTGGGAGATGCCGTCGCGCAGGGCAACGACGGCGGTGGCGTCGTTGCTCGGCTCGAGCCGGTTCGACCACTCGAGCGCCTCGGCTGGGACCTCGAACGCGCCGGGTCTTCCGACCTGGGCCGCGGGGGCGGTGAAGCGGGAGAGTTTGAAGAACCGGTCGGCCCCTCGCTCGGGATCGTAGCCGAAGGCGTACCAGCGTCCGCGGCGCTGCAGCATCCGCCAGGGCTGGAGCCGGCGGGGTCGTCCCGCGTAGCCGAAGGAGACCTCGACCCGCCGCACGACGGCGTCGTAGACGATGTCGAAGTCGGGCTCGGCGATGCTGACCTGCGGGCGCACCGTCGGGACGAGCGACGGGTCGGGCGCAGCCCCTCCGGCGCTGAGCGCCTCGAAGGCCTGGGCCGTGTGATCCGCCGCGACGCTGTCCTGCCACACCTGGCCGGCCAGGGCCAGGGCGGACAGCTCCGCCGCGGTGAAGGCGATCTCCGGCAGTTCGAAGTCGGCCCGGTTGATCCGGTAGCCCTCCTCGTCTTCGAAGAGGACGTCGTTGCTTCCCGTCTCGATGCTGACGCCGATCGCCCGGAGTTCCTCCTTGTCGCGCTCGAACTGGCGCTCGAACGCCGAGTCGCTCGAGCCTCGGTACGCCTCCACGATCTCGCGCAGCTCCCGCTTGGTGAGGAAGCGACGCGTGCTGAGCAGGGCGATGAGCAGGTTGACCAACCGCTCGGACTTCCTGGCTGACATGCCAGTCAGGCTACTCGATGCTCCGCGCGTGACCACGGCGCCACCACGCTCGATGCAAGGGTCTCAGATGAGCACTTTTCCGGGTTCGTTGCGCTTCGGGCGCGATGTGTTCGCTCGCAGACTCGACGAGTCCGGGAAAGTGCTCAAGGCGGCACCCAGCATGACCGGGCAAGATTGACCCATGATCGTCGACCGCTACGCGCCGAGTCCGACCTCGGACCTCCACCTGGGCAACCTGCGCACCGCGCTGGCCGGATGGCTGCTCGCGCGCAGCGCAGGCGGAAGGTGGCTGATGCGGGTCGAGGACCTCGATACCGCCCGGGTGCGGGCGGCCGCCGGCGTCGAGGCCCGCCAGCTCGCCGATCTCGCCTCCCTCGGACTTGGCTGGGACGGCGACGTGGTGCGCCAGTCGGAGCGCCTCGAGCTGTACCGGGACGCGGTCGCCTCGCTTCCCACCTACGAGTGCTTCTGCACGAGGCGCGAGATCGCCGAGGCGGCCTCGGCGCCGCACGACGGGTACCGCGCCTACCCGGGCACCTGCCGCGAGCTCACCGCGGCGCGCCGTGCGCAACTGCGGGCAGTCCGCTCCCCCGCGATCCGGGTGGACGCGCGCGGCGCCAGCTTCACCGTCGACGACGTGCACGCCGGTCCGGTCACGGGCGAGGTGGACGACTTCGTCCTCGTCCGCGGGGATGGCCAGTACGCCTACAACCTCGCGGTCGTGGTCGACGACGTCGCGATGGGCGTCAACCACATCACGCGCGGGGTCGACCTGCTGAGCTCGGCGCCACGACAGGCGTGGCTGACTGCCCAGCTCGGCGGCTCACCCGCGACCTACGCCCACATCGGGCTGGTGCTCAACGCCGAAGGCCAGCGACTCGCCAAGCGCGACGGCGCCGTCTCGCTGCGGGACCTCGCCGCCGACCCGTCGGAGGTGCTGGCGCTGCTCAGCTCCTCGCTCGGTCTCGGCGAGTGCCGCACGACCGAAGAAGCGCTGGCCGCCATGCCTGGCGATCAGCGCTTCTTTCAGGGTGCGACCTGGGTCGACGGGGCGTTGGCTCAGGAAGCCGCGGCCTGAACGTCGAGGATGTCGATCACGTAGACAAGCGTCTGGTCCGGCGCGAGCGACGGCGTGGCGCTCGGCCGACCGTCGGGGTAGGCCTGCGCGGGCGGGACGACAAGCAGCACGCGCGACCCGGCGGGCTGGCCGACGAGTCCCTTCTGCCAGCCCTGGATCAGCTTGGGAAGCGGGCCGGCCTGGGCCTGCCAGGCGTCCTCGAGCAGGGCTCCGTCAGCGAAGTTCCAGCTGCGGTACTTCACGGAGACGGTGGAGTCGGCGGCGACGGGAGCGCCCGTGCCCTTGATCAGCGGCTGGATCTGCAGCTCGGTCGGAGCCTTCGCTCCCGCGGGGATGGCGATCTCCGGCTTGCCGTCCTTCAGCGTGACGGCGGGGAGCCCTGCTGCAGGGGCGACCGGCTCACCCGTCGCCTCGTCGAAGCTGGCCGAGAGGATGTCGACGACGAAGATCAGGGAGTCGCCGGGCGCGATGCGGCCGTCCTGGGTGCCCTGCGGGTACCCGTCCTCCGGGGTCACGCCGATCACGACGCGGGAACCGACCTGCTGGCCCTGGAGGCCGAGCTTGAAGCCGGGGCGGAGACCATCCAGCGGGAACGACGCCGGGGCGCCGCGCTCGTAGGAGCTGTCGAAGATCTCGCCCGTGCGGCCGTTGACGCCGACGTAGTTGATCGAGACGGTCGCCGTCTCACCGACCTTCTGCGCGCTGGTGCCCGGCTTGAGCACCTTCGACTGCGTCTTGGCGATCGCCCAAGGCGTCTCGACGGTCACGACCGGGGTGTCCTCGTCACTGACCTTCACCGCGCTCAGGTCGGCCGCAGGCGAGACCGAGGCCGTCGGGGTCGGCGTCGCGGCGGGGCTCACAGACTGGGCCGCGCTCGGGGTCGGTGCGATCGACGTCTCGGTGGCGCCGGGGTCCTCGCCACCGCAGGCGCTGAGCGTGATCAGCGCCGCCGCGGCGGTCCCGAGGAGGACGCGTCGGAGGTTTTTCGAGGTTGAAGTCACGCCGGAAATGGTAGCTGAGGGTGCCAACACACTCACATCTTGATCAGATCGAGCAGGGCCCCGAGCTCCTCGCGGGAGAGTTCCCGCGTCTCCCCGACCGGAAGGGTGCCGAGCCGGACGGGACCGATCCGGGTGCGTCCGAGGCGGTCGACGGGGTGTCCGACCGTGTCCATCATGCGGCGAACGACGCGGTTGCGCCCCTCGTGCAGCGTGATCTCGAGCAGCGTCTTCGACTGGCTGCGCGAGATCAGCTTGACCTTGTCGGGCTTGACTGGCCCGTCCTCGAGGGTGACCCCCTTCTCGAGCCGCTTGAGGGTGCGGTTGTCCATCACCCCCGCCGCCTGGACGTGGTAGGTCTTCGGCACCTCGTAGCTGGGGTGCGCGAGCCGGTGGGCGAACTCCCCGTCGTTGGTGAGGATGATCAGGCCCTCGGTCTCGGTGTCGAGCCGTCCGACGTGGAACAGCCGCTCCTTCGTCCTCGGCAGGTAGTCGCTGAGCGTCGGGCGCCCCTCGGGGTCGTCCATGGTCGACACGACGCCGCGCGGCTTGTTCAGCACCAGGTACATGTGGCGCCGCGGCGGCGGGATCCGCGAGCCGTCGACGCGGATGTGATCGGTCTCCGGGTTGACCCGCATCCCCTGCTCGGTCACGACCTTGCCGTTGACCTCCACGCGGCCCTCGTCGATCAGGATCTCGCTTGCCCGGCGCGAGGCGATCCCGGCAGCCGCCAGCACCTTCTGCAACCGGATGCCCTCGGTGTCTTCACTCATCGGTGTCCTCCTCCGCCGGGTCCGGGCCGGGCTCCGCGCCGGCCAGTTGCCCCAGTTCAGCCTCCAAGGCTACGGCGTCAGGCAGCAACGGCGCCAAGTCGGGCAGTTCGGCGAGCGAGTTGAGGCCCAGCTTCTGCAGGAAGAGCGGGGTCGTGACGAACGTCATGGCCCCGGTGACGGCGTCGCCTCCGTCCTCCCGGATCAGGCCGCGCACGAGCAGCGTCTTGACCACCCCGTCGACGTTGACGCCGCGCACCGAGGCGACCCGTCCGCGGGAGACGGGCTGCAGGTAGGCGATCACCGACAGCGTCTCCAAGGCGGCCTGGCTGAGCCGCGACCGCTGTTCGGAGACGAGCCAGGCCTCGATCTCCCCGGCGACCTGTGGATCGGTCGCGAACCGCCAGCCGCCCGCCACCGCCCGCAGCCGGATCCCGCGCTCGTGCCGGTCGTAGAAGTCGGCGACGGCGCGCAGCTCGGCCTCGACGGCGTCGGCCGGTGCATCGAGCGCCGCGGCCAACTCGTCGACAGTGGTCGGCTCGGTTGCCATCAGCAGCATGGCCTCGAGGGCCGATGCGAGGCTCATGTCTGCTCCTCTTGTTCGGTGGGACCGTATTCGTCTGTGACCTCGACCGCTTCCTCGTCGCCCCCCGTCCAGCGGATGGTCAGCTCGCCAAGTGGCGAGAGCTGCTCGAGCGCGACCTGGCTGGCGCGGAACAGCTCAAGCACGGCGAGGAAGCGCACGACGGTGGTGAGCCTGTCGCAGCCGGCGATGAGCGAACGGAAGGTCGCCGCTCCCCCGTCGCGCAGCATCTGAGCGACCTTTGCCACCTGCTCGGAGAGGCTCACGGTGCTTGCGTGCAGATGTGAAAGTTCGACGATGGGCTCGGGTCGCGGTGTCATCGCCTGGGCGGCCAGCCTGGCCACGTCGTCAGCGGTGAGCTTCAGCTCGACCTCGGGAAGCACGTCGCGGAACTGTTCCTCCAGCCCGCCCGGGCGCCAGTAGGTCGTCTCGGCCGCGGTCATCGTGGCGGCGATCCACTCGGCGAGCTTCTTGAACGCGCGGTACTGCAGGAGCCGGGCGAACAGCAGGTCGCGCGCCTCGAGCGCGGCGATGTCCTCGGGATCGGTGACCTCGCCCCCGGGAAGCAGGCGGGCGGCCTTGAGGTCGAGCAGGGTGGAGGCGACCAGCAGGAACGATGAGGTCTTGTCCAGATCCCACACCTCCCCGCCGACGCGCACATAGGCGATGAACTCGTCGGTCACCTGGCTGAGCGCCACCTCGGTGACGTCGAGTTCGCGCCGCGAGATCAGGTTGAGCAGCAGGTCGAAGGGGCCCTCGAAGTTGGTGAGGTGCACCTCGAACCCGGCGACGGAGTCGCGAGGCTGGCCCCCGGCCGCCTTTGCCCGGCTCACGATCCCAGTTCGTCGACCAGGTAGGAGTCCGCGCCCTGTTCGGCGAGGTCGGCGAGCGCCCGTGCCACCGCGACCCGGACGATGCGTCCGCGGTCGACGCGGATGCCGTGGCTGCGCCGCAGGTCGAGGTTGGCGTCCTCGAGGGCGAGGAGCTCCTCCTCGCTGAAGTAGACGGTGATCTTGTGGTCGTGGCGCACGCGGCCGCTCGCCGCGGGCTTGCCCTCCTGCGGCTCGGTCTCCTTGGAGGCCTTCTGCTTCTTCTCCGGTGTCGGCTCCGGCGCGGGTGTCGGCTCGGGCTCAGGGACCGACCGCGTCGGCCTGAAGAGCTCGGAGGCGCCGGGCAGCGATGCTCGCCTGCTCACTCTTCTTCGCACCTCTGGAGTACCTCGCGCGCCAGCTGGCGGTAGGCGTCGGCGCCCGGCGAGGCGGAGGCGTAGGTGGTGATCGGCTCTCCGGCGACCGTCGTCTCCGGGAACTTGATGGTGCGCCGGATGACGGTGTGGAACACGTCGTCGCCGAACGCCTGGACGACGCGTTCGAGCACCTCGCGGCTGTGCAGGGTGCGGGCGTCGTACATGGTGCCGAGGATGCCGAGCACTCCGAGGTCGGGGTTGAGCCGGTCCTGGACCTTCGAGATTGTGTCGGTGAGCAGCGCGATGCCGCGCAGGGCGAAGAACTCGCACTCCAGGGGCATGATCACATAGTCGCTGGCGGTGAGCGCGTTGATCGTGAGCAGGCCGAGGCTCGGCGCGCAGTCGATCAGGATGAAGTCGTAGTCCTTGCGCAGCGGCCGCAGCACGCGGGTCAGGGTCTGCTCTCGGGCGACCTCGCTGACGAGCTGCACCTCGGCGGCCGAGAGGTCGATGTTGCTCGGGAGGATGTCGAGGCCGTCGACGCTCGACTCGCGGATCACCTCGTCTGCGGTGTGGTCGCGCGAGAGGAGCAGGTTGTAGATCGACGTGTCAAGCGTGTGCGGGTTGACGCCGAGGCCGACCGAGAGCGAACCCTGCGGATCGAAATCGACGAGCAGCACCTTGAAGCCGATCTCGGCGAGTGCGGCGCCGAGGTTGATGGTGGTGGTCGTCTTGCCGACTCCACCCTTCTGGTTGCACATCGAGATGATGGTCGCGTGCTTCGGGCCGTCGGCAGGTTTGCGTGGCTCCGGGAAGTCGGGAAGGGGTCGCCCCGTAGGCCCGACGGCTCCGGTGTCGACGAGCGTCGACGAACCCGGCGCGTCGGGAACAGCGAACTGAGGACCCTCGAACAGCCCTTCTTCAGCCACGTCGCTTCCTTCCTTCTGCGGTGTGCAACCACCCTAGTATGCCGGGACGGCGGCAGGCCATGAGCCCCCGACCGATGATCGACCCGCCGGGGCACGGCCTCGACCCGTGCGGGGGTGGGCGCTGCCGGTAGCTTTGCCCCCATGCGTGCCCCGTACAGCTATGCCGTGCTGCCCCTCGACACTCCCGACGACGATCCGATCTGGGCGTCCTACGTCAACATCTTCCGCACCGTCTTCCTCGACTCGCGCGCTGCCGACGAGGGCGTCGCGACGTTTCGCGCCCACCGCCGCGAGGACGGCGCGGTGCTCGGCATGGTCACCACCGAGGGGCCGGGCCTCGGTGGTCGCCAGCCGGTGGCCGCGTTCAACGTGGCGAGGAACACGATCAATCACGGGCGCGGCCTGCAGCCGGTCCTGATCGTCAACACGATCGGGGTGCTGCCGAGCCATCGTCGTCGCGGCCTGCTGAAGGAGATGATGCGCCGACAGCTCGACGCCGCACGCGACGACGGGGTGCCGTTCGCGGTGCTCACCGCCAGCGAGGCGACCATCTACGGTCGTTTCGGTTTCGGCCCCGTCGGCCGGGGCTGCGAGCTGAAGATCGACACCCGACGCTTCGGATACCGCGACGGCGTCACGGTGGCCGGCGGAAGCGTCGAGTTCGTCGACCCGTCGTTCCTGAACGACCACTGGAAGGACCTCACCTCCGCCCACCAGGCCGCCCACCGCGGAGCGGTCGGGCACCAGCACGTGCACCTCCTGCTCGACACCGGCGCGTGGGACTCCGAGGCCGCAGGCCCGTCGAAGTCGCTGCGCGCCGCCGTCCACTTCGACGAGGAAGGCACGCCGGACGGGTTCGCGCTGTTCCGGTTCAAGGGATGGGAGGAGTCGTCCAAGGCCGAGGTGTTCAAGGTGTGCGCCGCCGATCCGGACGTGGCGCGGGCCCTCTGGAAGGCGCTCGCGGAGATGGATCTGATCGAGACGCTGCTCGCGACGCCGTCGACGCTGCCGGACCACCTCATCTTGTCTCTTGCCGACTCCCGCGCCGCGAAGGTGGCCGAGGTGGGCGACGGCGTGTGGCTGCGCCTGCTCGACCTGCCTGCCGCAGTCGAGGGGAGGGCGTTCGACGCCGACGGCGAGGTTGTGCTGCGCGTCACCGACGCGATGGGCTACCTCGACGGGGTGTGGCGGCTCAGCGCCGAGGACGGTGTCGGACGTGTCGAGCGCAGCGACGAGGAGGCCGAGGTCACCCTCGCGGCCGATGTGCTCGCGACGCTGTGGCACGGCGACCGCACGGCCTCGCAGGCCGCGGCGGCAGGGCTCGTCGAAGGCAGCCCGGAGGCGGTGCGCAGGCTCGGACGGCTGCTGCGCTGGGACGAGTCGACGGAGAACCTGGCCGCCTTCTGACCCCGATTCAGCGGGCGCGTGGGTGGGCGGCCGCGTGCACCTCGCGCAGGTGTTCGATCGTGACCAGCGTGTAGATCTGCGTCGTCGCGACGGATGAATGGCCGAGCAGTTCTTGCACGACCCGCAGGTCGGCTCCCCCGTCGAGCAGGTGGGTGGCGAACGAGTGGCGCAACGAGTGTGGGGACACCTCGGCCCGGATGGCTGCCCCCTCAGCGGCCCGCTGCATCACCGCCCAGGCCGACTGCCTGCTCAGCCTGCGCCCGCGCTGGTTGAGCAGCAGCGCCGGATCGTGTCGCGCTGAGGCCTGCGCGAGGCTCGGCCGGGCGCGCACCAGGTAGTCGCTGACGGCGCCTGCCGCATAGCTGCCGATCGGGACGACCCGCTCCTTGCCTCCCTTTCCGAGCAGCCGCAGCCCCGCATCGGGATCGGCGAGCGCCGCGCTGACCTCGTCGACGTCGAGGCTGCAGATCTCGGAGACGCGGGCCCCCGTCCCGTAGAGGAGTTCGAGCAGGGCGGCGTCGCGGAGCCCGACGACGCTCGTGCGGTCGGGCGCGTCGAGGATGCGGGTGACGTCGTCGACGCTGAGCGCCTTCGGCAGCCGTTGGGTCAGCTTCGGCGGGGAGACCTCGGCGGCCGGGTCGTCGCGGGTCAGCGACTCGTCGACGAGAAAGGCGTGCAGGCCGCGGACGCTGACCACGTGGCGGGCGACCGAGGCGGGCGCCTGGGCCTCAGACAGGTGCCTGACGAACTCGGTGATGTCGACGGTGGTGACCTCCCCGACCTGCGTCACGCCGCGCCCGGCCAGGAACCCGACGTAACGGTTCAGGTCGCGCCGGTAGGCCGCGACGGTGTTGGCCGAGAGCCCCCGTTCGGCCCGGACGTGGTTGAGGTAGTCCGCGAGGGCCTCGGTCAGGGCGAGGCTCATCGCTCCCGGATCGGCCACGGGGCATCGCCCGGGCGGAGGTCGTCGAGCGTTCCGCGCAGGCGCGCAGTCTCGAGCGCGAGGATGCCGCTGACCAGGGAGGGCGACTCGACTGCCCCGGTCAGCACAGCAGCCACGAGCTCCTCGCGGGGCTGCCAGTCCCAGGTCATGTGCGCCTCCTCGCCCTCCAGGACGAAGCCGTCGGGGCGCTCGGTCGGCGAGAGGTCGCGGGCGAGGAAGATGCGCAGCGTCTCCTCGCACGCCCCTGGCGTCGAGCAGATGTCGACCAGGACGTCCCATCGCTCGGCCGCTAGCGCGACCTCCTCCGCCAGCTCGCGCTGGGCGGCGACGACATAGGGCTCCCCGTCCAGGTCCAGCAGCCCGGCGGGGATCTCGACGAGCTCACTCCTGACCGGGTGCCGGTACTGGCGCAGCACCGCGATGTCGTCGGTGTCCTCGCGCCAGGCGACCACGGCGACGGCCCCGGGGTGGGTCAGGAACTGACGCCGGATCACCTCGCCGGACGGGGTCTCGATCTCCTCGTTGACGAAGGAGGACACGTGCCCCTCTCCGAGCACCTCCCTGGAGCGGACGCTCCAGTTCATCGGCTGGTCACCGCGCATCTGTTCAGCTCTCTCTCCCTGCCCTCGCGAGGGCGGCCTCGATCAGCTTCGAGAATAGAGGGTGCGGGCGGGTGGGCCGCGACTTCAGCTCGGGATGGGCCTGGGTCGCCACGTAGTAGGGGTGCACGTCGGCCGGAAGTTCGACGAACTCCACGAGTCCACCGTCGGGCGAGGTGCCGGAGACGACGAGCCCCGCCTCCTCGAGCCGGTCACGGTAGGCGTTGTTGACCTCGTAGCGGTGGCGGTGCCGTTCCGTGACCTCGGTGGTGCCGTAGGCGGAGGCGGCGATCGAGCCCTCCCGCAGCACCGCCGGGTAGGAACCCAGCCGCATGGAGCCGCCGAGGTCTCCCCCGCCGTCGACGATGTCGACCTGCTCCGCCATGGTCGCGATCACCGGGTCGGGGCTGTCGGGGTCGAACTCGCTGGAGGCCGCGGCGTCGATGCCCGCCAGGTTCCTCGCCGCCTCGATCACCATGCACTGCAGGCCGAGGCACAGGCCGAGCGTCGGGATCCGGTGCTCGCGGGCGTAGCGGAGGGCACCGAGCTTCCCCTCGACGCCTCGGATGCCGAATCCTCCCGGCACGCAGACGGCGTCGACGTCGCCCAGCTCACGCTCGGCTCCCTCGGGGGTGTCGCAGTCGTCGGAGCGCACCCACTTCAGGTTGACCCGGGCATGGTTCGCGAATCCGCCCGCGCGCAGCGCCTCGGAGACGGAGAGGTACGCGTCAGGCAGATCGACGTACTTGCCGACCAGCGCGACGCTGACCTGGTTGCGGGGGTAGTCGACCCGCTCGAGAAGGTCGTCCCAGCTGGTCCAGTTGACGTCGCGGAACGGGACCTGGAGGCGGCGCACGACGTAGGCGTCGAGGCCTTCTGCGTGCAGCACCTTCGGGATGGCGTAGATGCTCGGCGCGTCGGCGCACGAGACCACCGCCTCCGTGTCCACGTCGCACATGAGCGCGATCTTGCGCTTCAGCGAGGCGCTGACCTCGCGTTCGGCGCGGCAGACGATGGCGTCGGGCTGGATGCCGACCTGGCGCAGCGCGGCGACCGAGTGCTGGGTCGGCTTGGTCTTCATCTCCCCGGACGGCTTGATGTAGGGCACGAGGGAGACGTGCAGGAAGAACACGTTGCCGCGGCCGATCTCGTGGCGCACCTGGCGCGCGGCCTCGAGGAAGGGAAGCGACTCGATGTCGCCGACGGTGCCGCCGATCTCGTGGATCACGATGTCGACGTCGTCGGAGGCCATGGCGAGCATCCGGTCGCGGATCTCGCCGGTGATGTGCGGGATCACCTGGACGGTGTCGCCGAGGAAGTCGCCGCGGCGTTCCTTTGCGATGACCCTCGAGTAGACCTGCCCCGTCGTGACGTTGGCGTCGCGGCCCAGGTCGACGTCGAGGAAGCGTTCGTAGTGACCGATGTCCAGGTCGGTCTCTGCGCCGTCCTCCGTGACGAACACCTCACCGTGCTGGAACGGGTTCATGGTGCCGGGATCGACGTTGAGATAGGGGTCGAGCTTCTGCATCGTGACGCGGAGTCCGCGTGCGACGAGCAGGCTCCCCAGCGAAGATGCCGTGAGGCCCTTGCCGAGCGAGGAGACGACGCCCCCCGTGACGAAGATGTGCTTGGTGACCTTCGAGTTATCCACGGACCTCCAGCCTACGTGCCGGAAATTTCCGTTGTGTTACGACACGTGCACCGATTGTGCAGATGAGGCCCGGACCGCGAGTTGCGGGCTCGGAAGGGCGATGGTGCGGGTCTCCGGTTCGCTCGGATCGTCGACCAGCAGTTGCGCGGCCGCCGCCCCGAGGCGGGACGGGTCGCGCAGGAAGGCGACGCTGTTTCTAAACCGGATTAGTGTCCTCGATGGTGCGCCATCTCAGCATGAGCGCGTCAGGTGGAGCGTGCAGGACGGCGCTCAGGAGGGATCAGCCCACGCACGCGGACCGTGCCGGGCGGCGCTCAGGCGCGCCGGGCGGAGTCCAGGAGCTCGGCGGCATGCTCGATACCTGCCTGGGAGTCGGTGCTGCCGCCCATCATCCGGGCGAGCTCGAGCCTGCGCTCCTCATCGCCGAGGCGCCGCACACCCGAGGTCGTGACCTGACCGTCGGAGGCCTTTGCCACGACGAAGTGCGCGTCGGCGAAGGCGGCGACCTGCGCGAGGTGGGTCACGACGATGACCTGGCTGGTCGAGGCGAGCCTTTGCAGCCTTCGGCCGATCTCGAGCCCGACCGCGCCGCCGACGCCCGCGTCGACCTCGTCGAACACGAAGGTGTGGCCCTGTTCGGCCTCGGCGAGCACGACCTCCAGCGCGAGGCGCACGCGCGACAGCTCGCCCCCGGAGGCAACCTTTCCGAGCGGCGCAGGCGCGGAGCCCGGGTTGGCCGAGAAGAGCAGCTCGATCCGGTCTGCCCCGTGCGGGCCGAGCTGCGCGTCGCTGATGTCGAAGCGCAGCTCCGCGTGCGGCATGGCGAGGGCGGCCAGCTCCAGCTTCACGGCGTCGGCAAGTTCGCCTGCGGCCGCATGTCGTGCCTTGGAGATGGCGGCGGCGTCCGAGGCGAGCAGGGCGTCGAGTTCCGCGATGCGGGCGCGGAGAGCGACGATCCGGTCGTCGCTGCCGTCGAGGTCTGCCAGCCGCGCAGCCGACGATGCGGCCCAGGCAATGACCTCGTCGATGGTCGCACCGTACTTGCGGGTGAGCCCTGCGAGCTGCTGTCTGCGCTCTCCCACCGCTTCGAGCCGGGCGGGATCGGCGACGAGGTCGTCGAGATAGCCGGCGACCTCCGCGGCCAGGTCGGTGGCGAGCATGCCGAGCTCGGTGGCGCGGGCGGAGAGCTGGGCGGCGGCGGGATCGCGATCGGCGAGATCAGCGAGTTGCTTGCGGGCCGTCCCCGTCAGCGACACGACGCTCGGTGCGTCGTAGTCCGTCTCGCTTCCGGAGAGGGCCTCATGGCTCTCGCCCGCGAGGCGGCGCAGCTCGTCCAGGTCCATCAGCTTCGCCTGCTCGGAGGCGAGCGCATCGTCCTCGCCGGGCTGGGGCGTGACGGTGTCGATCTCGTCGAGCCCGAAGCGCAGCATGTCGGCCTCCCGTGCGCGCGCCATCGCCTCCGCCTCGAGGCGCTCGAGCTCCGCGGCCGCCGAGCGGCGCTCGGCGAAGTTCGCCTGGTAGCGGGGCAGTTCCTCGGGTCGGGCCCGGGCGTCGAGAAGTTCACGCTGGCGCTCGGGTGTGGAGAGCCGCATCTGGCCAGACTGGCCGTGGATGGTGGCGATCTCGCTCAGCAGCTCGCCGAGCGTCGAGACAGGCACGGCCGCTCCTCCGACGACGGCGCGGGAGCGGCCGTTGGCGTTGACCTGACGCAGGGTGATCAGCTCACCGTCCTCGACGTCACCCCCCGCTTCCGCGACCCGGTCCGCGAACCCCTCCGGAACCTCCCAGCGTCCCTCAACGACCGCCCTGTCGGCACCGCGGCGGACGATGCCCGCGTCGGCCCGGGCGCCGAGCAGGTGCCCGAGGCCGGAGACGATCATGGTCTTGCCTGCGCCGGTCTCACCAGTCAGGGCGGTGAGGCCGGGGCCGAGCTCGAGTTCGGACGCATCGACCACGCCGAAGGCGTCGAGCCGCAGCGAGGTGAGCATCAGGCCTCGCTGCGCTTCCGCCAGCCCTCGACGGGGAGGGCGAACTTCTTGACCAGGCGGGTGGTGAACGGCTGTTCCCCGAGCCGGGCGATCCGGACGCGCTGCGAGTTCGAGGTGATGGTGACGCGTTCCCCGAACTCGAGCTCGTGGCTGCGCCGGCCGTCGCACCAGAGGATGCCGCCGGTTCCCGCATCCTCGGGAATGTCGAGCGTCACCGCCGACGAGGGGCTGAGCACCATCGGGCGGTTGAACAGCGCGTGCGCGGCGAGCGGCACCATCAGGATGGCCTGGACGTCCGGCCACACGACCGGGCCCCCGGCAGAAAAGCCGTAGGCCGTCGAGCCGGTCGGGGTGGACACGAGCACGCCGTCGCAGCCCCACCGTGAGAGTGGGCGCCCGTCGACGCTGACCAGGACGGTCAGCATCCGTTCACGGGCGAGCTTCTCCAGGGACACCTCGTTGACGGCCGGCGAGCTCCAGGTGAGCTCGCCCTCGGGATTGCGGACCTCGACCTTGAGGGTGGTGCGCTCCTCGACGTCGTAGCGCCGCTCGGCGACGACCGATGGCAACTCCTCGAGGTCAGAGGGTTCCATCTCGGCGAGGAATCCGACGTGGCCGAGGTTGACTCCGAGCAGCGGGACGCCGAGCGGGAGCGCCCATTCCGCCGCGCGCAGGATGGTGCCGTCGCCGCCGAAGACGACGGCGATTTCGGCTGGATGGTGGTCGAGGGCGCGCAGCTCCGCGTCGGGGACGAGCGCGCTGAGTCGCTCGAGGTCGCCGTCGAAGACGAGGAACTCGAACCCCATGGCATCGAGCGACTCCATGAACTGGACGGCCTTGTCGGTCGCCTCCTCCCGCTCGGGGTGGACGAGCACGGCCACGGTTCGCTGCTTCACGAGCCCAGCCTACCGAGTGAGCCGGACAAAGAACTCCACGTTGCCCGCCGATCCGGGAAGACGCGACTCCCCTCGCCAACGCTCGAGCCAGCCGAGCTCGGCGGCGTCAGCGCAGACGGCGTCGACCGCCTCGCGGCGCAGCGCGGCATCCCGGACAACGCCCCCGGAGCCGAGCCTCTCGCGCCCGACCTCGAACTGCGGCTTGACCAGCAGCAGCGCCTCGCCGTCCTGGTTCAGCACGCCGAGCAGTCGTGGCAGCAGCAGGCGAAGCGAGATGAATGACACGTCGCCGACGACAAGGTCGACGGGCTCACCCCCCAGATGGTCGAGCGTGAGGTCGCGCAAGTTGAGCCCCTCATGGACCACCACCCGCGGGTCCCGGCGAAGCTCGGCGACGAGCTGGTCGTGTCCCACGTCGACGGCATGGACGCATCGCGCCCCTCGCTCGAGGAGCACCTGGGTGAAGCCCCCCGTCGAGGCACCTGCGTCGAGCACGCGGGCGGGGATCTGGAGGCCGGTGTCGTCGAGCGCGCCGAGCAGTTTGTGCGCGGCACGCGAGACCCAGCGCTCGACCTCGGCAGAGATCTCGTCGGTTGGCGCGACGGGCTGGGACGGCTTGGCTGCAGGCCTGGTGTTGATGGTGACCCGTCCGTCGGCGATCAGCTGGGCGGCATGGTTGCGTGAGCGGGCGATGCCCCGCTCGACGAGCGCGAGGTCGAGCCTCACCCTTCGACGCCGGGAAGCCCCGGACGGGTCACATCGGGGTCGTTGCTGAGCACACCCGCGAGGATCGCCTGCGCCCGGGTCAACCGTCGCGTCTGCTCCTCGAGCGGCAACTCGTCCAGTCCCTCGAGGGCGTCCATCGTCTCGCCGACGAGCGCCCTGCGGTTCTCGTCGGCGGCGAAGGCGCTGCGAGGGGTGGGGATGTTCACCGAAGCGTGTCCAGGGAATTGAGCACGGCGCTGATGTCGATCTCGAATCGCCACGCGGCCTGCAGCGCGGCCCAGAGCGCGTCGAGCTGCTCGTCGCGGGTGTCGGGACGGGTCGACAGGTAGGCGGCGCCCTCCGCCAGGTCGACCTCCTGGTACCCGCACACGTAGCGCTGGCCATGGAACTCGGCCTCGCGTGGCGGCTCGAGGAGAGCGGCGGCGTCGTAGCCGATGTAGGTCGGGCGGTACTCGGGGGCCGCTGCGGCGAGGTCGTGCTTGCCGTGCGCGCCTGTGAAGACGAACAGCGAGTCCATGCCCACGTTGTTGGCGCCGAGGATGTCGGTGTCGGTGCGGTCGCCCACGAAGATGGGGTGCTCCGCGCCGATCCGCAGCACGGTCTCGTCGAGCAGCGGCCTGAAGGGCTTGCCCGCGATCTGCGGGTCCACTGAGACGCAGGCGCGCACGACGGCGATCTGGGTTCCGAGGCCGGGCACGATCCCCCGGTCGGACGGGCGGGTCAGGTCCGGGTTGGTCGCGTACCAGGCCGCACCCCGCTGAACGGCGAGCGCCGCCTCCTCGAGCTTCGGCCAGGCGATGTCGGGGTGGTATCCCTGGACGACCGCCGCGGGCTCCGCATCGAGCGAGTCGACGAGCGTGAATCCCGCCCCGGTGAGCTGCTCACGCAGCGCGTCGGTACCGACCGCCAGGATCCGGGTGCCGGTCGGCAGGTCGTCGCCCAGCATGCGCAGCGTCGCCATGGTGGAGTTGACGACATCGGCCTCGGCCGCGTCGATGCCGAGCTCGACGAGGTGCTCCGCAACGGTTGCCGGCGTCCGCGCGGCGTTGTTGGTCACGTAGCCCAGATGCACGCCACGGGAGCGGAGCTCGGCGAGCGCGTCGGGAACTCCGTCGATGGCGTAAGGCCCGAGGTAGATCACGCCGTCCAGATCGAACAGTGCGGCGTCGTAGTGCTCTCCCAGGGCCTTCATCGGTCGGAGTCCTCCTCAGTGTCGTCTTCGGACTTCAGGCTATCGTCGGCCGCCTCCGCGTTGTCGACCGGGGTGGCCTCCGCCGACCCGTCGACCTGGTCTGCGTCGCGGGCGGGCTCGGGGTCGCCGATCGGGTCGGTTTCGCCCTCCTCGTCCTCGAGCTCTTCCTCGTCGTCCTCGTCGTCGAAGTCGCCCTCGTCTTCTGAGTCGTCCTCGTCGTCGGAGTCCTCCTCGTCATCGAAGTCCCCCTCGTCTTCTGAGTCGTCCTCGTCGCCGAACTCGTCGTCGTCTTCCTCATCTTCTGGTGTGAAGTCGGGGAGCACGACGCCGTCGATGGCGGCGAGCCGGTCCGAGATGTCGAGGGCGCTGTCGCGGTCGTACGAGGCCGCCGAGGTGAACCATTCGCGGGCCGCGTCGACGTTGCCCTCCTGCTCGAGGAGGTCGGCGTAGGCGTAGCGGAGCCTCGCCTGCGCCGAGTGTGAACCGATCTTGCGGCCGATCGCGGCGGTCAGCAGGCGCAGCGCCTCGGCGCGCTGGCCGAGATCGTCACGGATGCCTGCCTCGACGAGGAGGCACTCGATGCGCAGGTCGACGTTGCGGGTGTTCGGGTCGAGCTCGGCCAGCACCGCGAGGGCCTCACGGTGACGCCCGAGGGCTCGCTCACAGTCCGCGATCACGGGCAGGAGATCGTCCCCGCCGTTCATCCGGCGAATGGCGCGGAACTCCCGCAGCGCGATGGCGTACTCCCCCGCCGCGTAGGCGGTCTCGGCCGCGGCTTCGCGCACGATCGGAAGGCGTCCGGCCCTTCGCCGGGCCGCCTCGGCGTGCCGGAAGGCGAGCTCGGGATCCTCGTCGACGAGCTGGCCGGCGGCCCAGATGTGGGCGCCGACCGTGTCGGCGAGATCCTTGGGCAGCCCCTTCAGTTCGGCCCGCACTCCCATGGGCAGTTCGCTCTCCACGAAGTCGCGAGGGGTGTCGGGCTCGTCTGCACGGGGAAGCGTGCCGGGGTGCAGGTGACGCTCGCGTTCCTCGCCCTGGTCACGGTCGAACCCGCGACGGTCATCGTCACGACGCGGGCCGCGGCGGTCATCACCGCGGGAGAACGAGCGACGATCCCCGCCCTGGTAGCCACCACGGCGGTCATCGTCACGGGAGAACGAACGGCGGTCTCCGCCACGCTCGTCATCGCGACGGTAGGGCTTACGGTCCCCGCCCTGGTAACCACCACGGCGATCATCATCACGGGAGAACGAACGGCGCTCGCCGCCACGCTCGTCATCGCGACGGTAGGGCTTACGGTCCCCGCCCTGGTAACCACCACGGCGGTCATCATCACGGGAGAACGAACGGCGCTCGCCGCCACGCTCGTCATCGCGGCGGTAGGGCTTGCGGTCCCCGCCCTGGTAACCACCGCGACGGTCATCGTCACGGGAGAACGAACGGCGCTCGCCGCCACGCTCGTCATCGCGACGGTACGGCTTACGGTCCCCGCCCTGGTAACCACCGCGACGGTCATCGTCACGGGAGAACGAACGGCGCTCGCCGCCACGCTCGTCGTCGCGACGGTAGGGCCTACGGTTTCCACCCTGGTACCCACCGCCGCGCTCGTCATCACGGCGGTACGGCTTACGGTCCCCGCCCTGGTACCCACCACGGCGGTCATCATCACGGGAGAACGAACGGCGGTCGCCGCCGCGCTCGTCGTCGCGGCGGTAGGGCTTGCGGTCCCCGCCCTGGTAACCACCACGGCGGTCATCATCACGGGAGAACGAACGGCGGTCGCCGCCACGCTCGTCGTCGCGACGGTACGGCATACGGTCCCCGCCCTGGTAACCACCACGGCGGTCATCATCACGGGAGAACGAACGGCGGTCGCCGCCACGCTCGTCGTCGCGACGGTACGGCTTACGGTCCCCGCCCTGGTAACCACCACGGCGATCATCGTCACGGGAGAATGAACGGCGGTCGCCGCCACGCTCGTCGTCGCGACGGTAGGGCTTACGGTCTCCACCCTGGTACCCACCGCGACGGTCCCCGCCACGACGGTCATCGTCGCGACGGCCTCCTGAGCGACCTCCGCTTCCCTGCCGGTCGTCGCGGCGACCGTAGCCGCCTCCATCGCGCCTTCGGCGCTGCTCGCCCTCGTGGGAGCCTGACGACCGATCTTCATTAGCCATACCCACCATTCTCCCAGGCTGGTCCCACATTCACCTAACCCGGTGAGGGAGTCCATCCCCGCCTGGAGAGCTGACCTGGCCCGCCGCATATCAACGGGCGAGACACACAACCAATCCAACGCACCCAACCACGGCAGGTTCGCCTGGAAACCCGATCCCGAGCCCGCCGCCACGAGTTGGCTCTGACACAGATCGGTGGCCGGCGCCGGTGACGGTGGCCGTCGGTCGACCACGACCCAGCACGTGCGCTCGTGGTCCACGAAACGGTGGGGAAATGCAAAGGACCCCCAACCACTTGGGTTGGGGGTCCTTTAAAAGAAGTCCGGCGGCGTCCTAGTCTCCCACAGCGTCCCCGCCGCAGTACCATCGGCGCTGAGAGGCTTAACTTCCGGGTTCGGGATGGGACCGGGTGTTTCCCTCTCGCTATGGCCACCGAAACACTATGGAAATAGTGTCGATAACACGAACGATGAACAGTATTGAGTTCTTCGAATTTGCGTGTTCCCGACCGTATCTCGGGAACCTCACAGTGGACGCGTAGCATCTTTGTAGAAACAAGCCCTCGGCCTATTAGTATCGGTCAGCTCCATGCATTACTGCACTTCCACATCCGACCTATCAACCCTGTGGTCTACAGGGGGCCTTACCAGATTAATCTGTGGGAGCCCTCATCTTGAAGCGTGCTTCCCGCTTAGATGCTTTCAGCGGTTATCACTTCCCAACGTAGCCAACCAGCCGTGCTTTTGGTAAACAACTGGCACACCAGAGGTTAGTCCGTCCCGGTCCTCTCGTACTAAGGACAGCTCTTCTCAAGACTCCTACGCGCGCAGCGGATAGGGACCGAACTGTCTCACGACGTTCTAAACCCAGCTCGCGTGCCGCTTTAATGGGCGAACAGCCCAACCCTTGGGACCGACTCCAGCCCCAGGATGCGACGAGCCGACATCGAGGTGCCAAACCATGCCGTCGCTATGGACGCTCGGGCAAGATCAGCCTGTTATCCCCGGGGTACCTTTTATCCGTTGAGTCCTGGCGCTTCCATGTGCCACCAGAAGATCACTAGTCCCGACTTTCGTCCCTGCTCGAGATGTCTCTCTCGCAGTCAAGCTCCCTTGTGCACTTACACTCAAAACCTGATTGCCAACCAGGCTGAGGGAACCTTTGGGCGCCTCCGTTACCTTTTAGGAGGCGACCGCCCCAGTCAAACTACCCATCAGGCACTGTCCCTGATCCAGATAATGGACCTAGGTTAGATAACCAGAGTGACCAGAGTGGTATTTCAACGGCGACTCCACCTGAACTGGCGTCCAAGCTTCAAAGTCTCCCACCTATCCTACACAAGTCACACCGATCACCAATACCAAACTATAGTAAAGGTCCCGGGGTCTTTCCGTCCTGCTGCGCGTAACGAGCATCTTTACTCGTAGTGCAATTTCGCCGAGTTCGTGGTGGAGACAGCGCCCAAATCGTTACTCCATTCGTGCAGGTCGGAACTTACCCGACAAGGAATTTCGCTACCTTAGGATGGTTATAGTTACCACCGCCGTTTACTGGGGCTTAAGTTCAAGGCTTCGCCCAAAGGCTAACCCTTCCCCTTAACCTTCCAGCACCGGGCAGGAGTCAGTCCGTATACATCGTCTTTCGACTTGGCACGGACCTGTGTTTTTAGTAAACAGTCGCTTGGGCCTGGTCTCTGCGACCCTCAACGCTTTCACAGTAAATGCTATACGTATCAGGTCCCCCTTATTCCGAAGTTACGGGGGTATTTTGCCGAGTTCCTTCACCACGATTCTCTCGATCGCCTTGGTATTCTCTACCTATCCACCTGTGTCGGTTTGGGGTACGGGCGGCTAGTATCTCGCTCACGAAGCTTTTCTAGGCAGCATAGGATCACTCTCACATCAGGAAAATCTGATGACACATCATGTCTCAGGCTCAATGAAACGCGGATTTGCCTACGTTTCGCCCTACACACTTGACCCGGTACAACCATGACCGGGAAGAGCTACCTTCCTGCGTCCCTCCGCAGCTTGCCTAATACGAGTTCGGGTCACAGACTCAGCCTGGATCCGTCCGAAGACATCACCAGACCTTGCATGCTTAGCATCACTCGCCTCAGCAGGGGCGATACTTCGCCGGTACGGGAATATCAACCCGTTGTCCATCGACTACGCCTGTCGGCCTCGCCTTAGGTCCCGACTTACCCAGGGCAGATTAGCTTGACCCTGGAACCCTTGGATATTCGGCGGACGGGTTTCTCACCCGTCTTTCGCTACTCATGCCTGCATTCTCACTCGTGTGCTCTCCACGACTGGGTCACCCCGCCGCTTCAACGCGCACACGACGCTCCCCTACCCATCCACACGACGTTACCGTCACATGTGTGAATGCCATAGCTTCGGCGGTTAACTTGAGCCCCGCTAAATTGTCGGCGCAGAATCACTTGACCAGTGAGCTATTACGCACTCTTTCAAGGGTGGCTGCTTCCAAGCCAACCTCCTGGTTGTCTCCGCAACTCCACATCCTTTTCCACTTAGTTAACGCTTAGGGGCCTTAGCTGATGATCTGGGCTGTTTCCCTCTCGACAATGAAGCTTATCCCCCACTGTCTCACTGCCGCGCTCTCACTTACCGGCATTCGGAGTTTGGCTGATTTCGGTAAGCTTGTGGGCCCCCTAGACCATCCAGTGCTCTACCTCCGGTAAGAAACACGCGACGCTGCACCTAAATGCATTTCGGGGAGAACCAGCTATCACGGAGTTTGATTGGCCTTTCACCCCTATCCACAGCTCATCTCCTCGGTTTTCAACCCAAGTGAGTTCGGTCCTCCACGACGTCTTACCGTCGCTTCAACCTGGCCATGGATAGATCACTCCGCTTCGGGTCTAGAGCACGCGACTAAAACGCCCTATTAGGACTTGCTTTCGCTACGGCTTCCCCACACGGGTTAACCTCGCCACGTACCACTAACTCGCAGGCTCATTCTTCAAAAGGCACGCCGTCACCCACCCAAAGGCAGGCTCCGACGGATTGTATGCGATCGGTTTCAGGTACTATTTCACTCCCCTCCCGGGGTACTTTTCACCTTTCCCTCACGGTACTTGTCCGCTATCGGTCACCAAGGAGTATTTAGGCTTAGCGGATGGTCCCGCCAGATTCACACGGAATTTCAGGGGTTCCGTGTTACTTGGGGTAACGCTCGAGAGTGACCAGGTTACATCTACAGGAGTATTACCTTCTATGCTGTAACTTTCACAGAAACTTCGACTTCACTGATCATTTCTTACTCTCTGACTGCTCGACAGCGCAGTCCGAACGGCCCCACAACACCCCATCTGCAACGCCTGTCAGCTATCACACAAATGAGGTTTGGCCTCTTCCGCTTTCGCTCGCCACTACTCACGGAATCACTATTGTTTTCTCTTCCTGTGGGTACTGAGATGTTTCACTTCCCCACGTTCCCTCCAACTGCCCTATATATTCAGGCAGAGGTTGCCGGACATGACTCCGGTATTTCAAGGTTTCCCTATTCGGAAATCCACGGATCAAAGCTCGTTTACCAGCTCCCCATGGCTTATCGCAGGTTACAACGTCCTTCATCGGCTCTTGGTGCCAAGGCATCCACCGATCGCACTTAGTAGCTTGTTAAATCTACAAAGATGCTCGCGTCCACTGTGAAGTTCTCAAGATACGGGCGAGCCCAGAACATCCAACACCCAACCGGGCATCATCAGTCACTGGTCCGCAAGAGAGCGTTGCAAAAACAACCGACCCCTCAGGACCCAACAGCGTGCTCAGACCACGATCCACCCACCAACTTTCCACTCCCACCCAAAAAGGCAGGCTGTACTCACTGAACAAGCATCACAATGGCCGCAGGTCAATGTTCCACATTCCGGTAGCTCGCCTGACCGAAAACGTTCGCTTCGGAACCAGGCAATGGACAACCCCACAAAAAAGCGGGACTGCCAAAAGCTCCTTAGAAAGGAGGTGATCCAGCCGCACCTTCCGGTACGGCTACCTTGTTACGACTTAGTCCTAATTACCGGTCCCACCTTCGACGGCTCCCCCCCACAAGGGTTAGGCCACCGGCTTCGGGTGTTACCGACTTTCATGACTTGACGGGCGGTGTGTACAAGCCCCGGGAACGTATTCACCGCAGCGTTGCTGATCTGCGATTACTAGCGACTCCGACTTCATGGGGTCGAGTTGCAGACCCCAATCCGAACTGAGACCGGCTTTCTGAGATTCGCTCACCCTTACAGGCTCGCAGCTCTTTGTACCGGCCATTGTAGCATGCGTGAAGCCCTGGACATAAGGGGCATGATGACTTGACGTCATCCCCACCTTCCTCCGAGTTGACCCCGGCGGTCTCCTATGAGTCCCCGGCATTACCCGCTGGCAACATAGGACGAGGGTTGCGCTCGTTGCGGGACTTAACCCAACATCTCACGACACGAGCTGACGACAGCCATGCACCACCTGTATACCGACCATAAAGGGGCACCTATCTCTAGATGTTTCCGGCATATGTCAAACCCAGGTAAGGTTCTTCGCGTTGCATCGAATTAATCCGCATGCTCCGCCGCTTGTGCGGGGCCCCGTCAATTCCTTTGAGTTTTAGCCTTGCGGCCGTACTCCCCAGGCGGGGTACTTAATGCGTTAGCTGCGGCACGGAGAACGTGGAATGTCCCCCACACCTAGTACCCACCGTTTACGGCGTGGACTACCAGGGTATCTAATCCTGTTTGCTCCCCACGCTTTCGCTTCTCAGCGTCAGGAAAGGTCCAGAGATCCGCCTTCGCCACTGGTGTTCCTCCTGATATCTACGCATTCCACCGCTTCACCAGGAATTCCAATCTCCCCTACCTTCCTCAAGTCTGCCCGTATCGGAAGCAGGCTCAGGGTTAAGCCCTGAGTTTTCACTCCCGACGCGACAAACCGCCTACAAGCTCTTTACGCCCAATAAATCCGGACAACGCTCGCACCCTACGTATCACCGCGGCTGCTGGCACGTAGTTAGCCGGTGCTTCTTCTTCCACTACCGTCACTCTCGCTTCGTCATGGATGAAAGCGGTTTACAACCCGAAGGCCGTCATCCCGCACGCGGCGTTGCTGCATCAGGCTTGCGCCCATTGTGCAATATTCCCCACTGCTGCCTCCCGTAGGAGTTTGGGCCGTATCTCAGTCCCAATGTGGCCGGTCGCCCTCTCAGGCCGGCTACCCGTCGGAGCCTTGGTGAGCCATTACCTCACCAACAAGCTGATAGGCCGCGAGTCCATCCTTGACCGCCGGAGCTTTCCAACAACCCCCATGCAGAGGAAGCTGAATATCCGGTATTAGCACCTGTTTCCAGATGTTATCCCAGAGTCAAGGGCAGGTTACTCACGTGTTACTCACCCGTTCGCCACTCGTGTACCCCCGAAGGGGCCTTACCGTTCGACTTGCATGTGTTAAGCACGCCGCCAGCGTTCGTCCTGAGCCAGGATCAAACTCTCCGTTGAAAAAATATCAGCAAAACCACCCCAAAAAGAAGGGCAGCCAATAACTGTCAACTAGTTTGATACTGACAAAGTCCAAAACTGGACTTCAATCAATATTTTCAAAGGAATCCATCCCAGAACCGAAGCCCTGGAGACGGGTTCGCACGCAACCAACAAACCACAAAGATCTGTCAATTGCACTGTGCATTATATTTGGCATTGACTTTAAGCACGCTGTTGAGTTCTCAAGTTTCGGGTGCGTCCCGCACATCCCCCAAGCCATCCAGGCTCAAGTTCCGTTTGGGGCAACTCGACCAACTCTACTAGCTGGCGTTCGGCCTGTCAAATTTCTTCGACTTGGCTGAGCCGGCCCGAAACCCTAGCTGACTAGGCGTTTCTCTGTTGGCTTGCCGCTTTGGCGGCTCGTCCAACTTTACTTGGTCCGTCTCGGCCTGTCAAACCCGGAGGTTTGGGGCCAACCAGCTGTTGAGTTGTTGTTGACTGCCGAAGCAGCCCGACCTACACTACCTGCTTCCGTCCGCCCGATCAAATCGGCCTTCAGGGCTCATGCTCGTTGCCCGGACCTTGAGCTGGTTCATGTTGAACGCACGCTCGCCCGCGACGCTGAGATGGGGTGTGGCTCCTCAGGACCGCCCGTTTCCGTGCGGGTCTCCTTGGGAGCTTGATGAACTATACACGGCCCCACGACGTCGCGCAAACCCGCCGAGTTGACTCACGCTAGATGCCCGCGTAGGTCGATTCGTTGACTCATCTCAACATGCCCGCGTAGCGGCACGCTACGAGGATGGAGTTGACGATGGCCCAGCGCAAAGCGATCACCACGGCCCAGGCGAAGGCATGGACGAAGGCGACCAAGGCGGAGAAGGCCGCGATTCTGGACGCGGTGGTCCAGGTCACCGGCTGGCATCGCGATCATGCCCGCAAGATGCTGCGCCGCGCCGCGACCGGTCAGATGCCCGGGCCCCGCAAACCCCGAGAGGCGATCAGGCGCTACGACACACACGTCACCGAAGCATTGGTGCGGTGCTGGGCCATGCTCGACGGGATCGCCTCGAAACGTCTCGCAGCCGCCTTGCCACGGTTGCTGGCCGCGCTGGAACGCCTCGACCGACTCGACATGAGCGTCGAGGTCCGTGACCAGCTCCTGGCCATGTCACCGGCCACCATGGACCGGCACCTGCAGCCCTACCGCACCGGACTGATCGCTGCCAAAGGCATCGCCCACACCAAACCCGGCTCGTTGTTGAAGTCCTCGATTCCGCTCAAGACCTGGGCCGAGTGGAACGACACCGAACCCGGGTTCATCGAGATCGACCTGGTCGGCCACGAAGGCGGCGACAACAACGGCACCTTCCACTACAGCCTCAACGCCACCGACATCGCCACCGGCTGGACCGAAACCTGCACCGTGCGCTCCAAAGGCGAACGCATCGTCGCCGCTGGCCTCGACCAACTCATCGGCCGGTTCCCGTTCCTGATCCTGGGAATCCACTCCGACAACGGATCCGAGTTCATCAACCACCACCTCTCCCGCTACTGCAACCTGCGCCAGATCACCTTCACCCGCGGCCGGCCCTCCCACTCCAACGACCAAGCCCACATCGAGCAAAAGAACTGGTCGATCGTGCGCCGCGCCGTCGGCTACTGGCGCTACGACACCGCCCGCGAACTTGACCTCCTCAACCACCTCTGGCCCGCCTGGAACACCCGAAACAACCTGCTGATGCCCAGCCAGAAACTGATCTCGAAAACCCGCACCGGCGCGAAAGTCACCAAACGCCACGACACCGCCACCACACCAGCCGACCGGCTCCTTCGCGACCACCCCGACACGCTCACCCCAGCCGAGCACGCTGCCCTCCACGACCGCCTCGACACCGTCGACCCCATCGAACTCGGCGACCAGATCGCTGTGATCCAAGGCAACCTGCTCGACCTCGCCAAACGCCGCGGAGCCGTCCAGCGACGCGCGAAACGCAACCACGTCTACCTCTCCCGCACCAAAATCACGCGGGCATCTTCAGATGAGGCAACGACTCAAACCAAGCGGGCATCTTGACATGAGGCAACGGGCCCGCGACGACACTCATACATAGTCCCCGCGAACGAAGGGGCCGTACCTCACATACTTTTCCCCGGGAAACAGTGACCGGCCACGATGGGGTGTGGAGGTTGGAGAGAAGCTGTCGATGGCAGCCCGAGTCGAGATCACGAAGAAGTACGCCAAGGCCTATGCCGCGGCCCCGAAGAAGGGCAAGTCCCAGATCCTCGACCACGTGGTCGAGATCACCGGCTGGAACCGTGACCATGCCCGCCAGCAGTTGGTGGCCCGGTTGAAACAGGCCCCGGGACGGGCCACCGCGACGGTCGCGGTGATCGATCGGCGCAAGACCAAGGCGTGTAAGTACTCCTACGACGCCAGGCTGATCCTGCAGCGGGTATGGGCGGCCTCGGGGGGCAGCTGCGGGCAGTACCTCGCCGCATCCATGAGCGATCTGATCGATGCGATGGAAGCCGAAGGCGAACTGGTGCCTAGCCAGGACCGTTACAGCGCCGAGGTCAGGGCCGAGCTGGAATCGATGTCGGCGGCCACGATCGACCGGTACCTCGCACCGGCGCGGGCGAAGGACCCGATCCGAGGAAAGACCGCCACCAAGCCCGGCAGCCTGCTACGAAACTCGATCACCGTGCGTAAAGCCGGTGACGAGGTCGAAGCCGAACCCGGGTTCTTCGAAGTCGACACCGTGGCCCACTGCGGCCCCACGCTGAAGGGCGAGTTCGCCCGCAGCGTGAACTTCACCGACATGCACACCGGCTGGAGCTTCACCTACTCCATCCGCAACAACGCCCACCTCCACATCCGGACCGCGTTCGACCACTTCATCGCCCAGGTCCCGTTCGCGGTCACCGGGATCGATTGTGACAACGGCTCGGAGTTCATCAACCACGACCTGATCGGCTGGGCCGGCCAACGAGAGGTGTTCTTCACCCGGTCGCGGCCTTACAAGAAAAACGATCAAGCCACCATCGAATCGAAGAACAACCACCTCGTGCGCCGCTACGGCTTCTACCACCGCTACGACACCGCCACCGAACTCGCGTTACTCAACCAGCTATGGCCGCTGGTCAACGACCGGCTCAACTTCTTCACCCCCACGAAGAAACCCGAAGGCTGGGCCACCGACACCGTAGGGCGCCGCAAACGCCTCTACGACAAGCCACGCTCCCCCTACCAGAGGCTCCTGGCCGCCGGGGTCCTCAACCCCGCCCAGGAAACAGAACTAGCCGCCTACAAGGCCACCCTCAAACCCGTCGCAATGCAACGACGCATCACCGAGATCCAACAGGAGCTCACCCGACTCGCAGGCCGAAAGACAGCCCGTCTCGAACAACACATCGCATGGAAGGCACCCGACCCCGCCGGCCTCAAAACCCGGGCCAGCTAACCCTTGTTTTCGCGGGGAAAAATATCTGAGGTAAGGCCTACCATTTCGCGGGGACTTGACAGTGAGGTACCACGACCCGGATCGCTGAGGGCGAAACGCCGGCCCAACGTCCCCTGGATCCGCGGGGAGGACACGAAAGCGGCGGCCCCGCAGGTGCAGGGGCCGCCGCCAGGTTGTTCTGGCTCAGACGCGCTCGGCGATGCCGACGGTCTTGCGTCCGCGGCGCAGCACCGCGAACCGTCCGTGGAGCAGCTGTTCCGGGGTGAGCACCAGCTCCGGGTCCTCGATGCGCTCGTTGTTCAGGTACGCCCCACCCTCGCCGATCGCGCGACGGGCCGCCCCCTTCGAGTCGACGACGCCGGCAGCGACCAGCGCGTCGACGACGGTCGCGTCACCCTCGAACGTGCCCCCGCCGACCTCTCGGGCCACCGACGAGAGCGTCTGGTCGCTCAGGGACTGCAGCTCACCTCGCCCGAACAGGGCGGCCGAGGCGGCCACGACGGCCTCGCGCTCCCCCTTTCCGTGCACCAGGTCGGTCACATCGTCTGCGAGGGCCCGCTGTGCCTCACGCCTGAACGGCGCCTCGATGGTCGCCTGCTGGAGTGCCTCGATCTCCTCGCGTCCCCGGAAGGAGAAGACCTTCAGGTAGTCGATCACCTTTGCGTCCTCCGCGTTCAGGAAGAACTGGTACATCGCGTACGGCGAGGTGAGCTCCGGGTCGAGCCACACGGTCCCCGACTCCGTCTTGCCGAACTTGGTGCCGTCGGCCTTCGTCAGGAGGGGTGTCGCCATGGCGTGCACGCGCTTCTGGTCACTGCGCCGGATCAGTTCTACGCCTGCGGCGATGTTGCCCCACTGGTCCGAGCCGCCGGTCTGGAGGGTGATCCCGTGACGGCGGTTCAGCTCGCGGTAGTCCATCGACTGAAGCAGCACGTAGGAGAACTCCGTGTACGAGATCCCGGCCTCGAGGCGACGCGCGACCACGTCACGGGCGAGCATCCGGTTCACCGGGAAGTGCTTGCCCACGTCGCGCAGGAAGTCGAGCACCGACATCTGCGCGGTCCAGTCGTAGTTGTTCACCATCGTCGCGGCGTTCGAGCCCTCGAACGAGAGGAACCGGCTCACCTGGCCACGGATCTGTTCCACCCACTCGTGGACGAGTTCCTTGGAGTTCATGACGCGCTCGCCCGACTCCTTCGGATCGCCGATCAGCCCGGTGGCACCACCGACAAGCATGAACGGCTGGTGGCCTGCCTCCTGCAGGCGCTTCGCAAGGAGGATCTGGACGAGATTGCCGGTGTGCACACTCTTGGCAGTGGGGTCGAAGCCCACATAGAACTTGACGGACCCCTCGTCCAGGTGCGCGCCGAGCGCGTCCAGGTCGGTCGAGTGGGCGATCAGCCCACGCCATTTCAGGTCCTCAAGCAGTGCATTCACGCGCCTCAGCATACTGAGGCCGGAGCGCTTCGCCATTCCGACGCCGGCAGGTGTGCGGGCGAAGGACTCACCCGAGCGCGGCCCACTCCCGGAGCCGGGCCTGGACGGCGCGCAGCTCGACGGCCTGTTCCGCGACCCGGACCGGGGCCGTTCCGCCACGCCCGTCGCGCGAGGCGACCGATCCGTCCACCGTGAGCACGTCGAGCACGCCAGGGTCGAGGTGCTCGGAGATCCGCGGCAGATCCTCGGCCGTGAGGTCCTGCAGGGTGATGTCCCTCTCCTCGCAGTAGCGGACCGACTCCCCCGCCACCTCGTGTGCCACGGCGAAGGGGACCCCCTCGCGGACGAGGTGGTCGGCGATGTCGGTGGCAAGCGAGAAGCCACGGGGTGCCACCTCGGCCATCCGGTCGTGGTGGAACGTGAGCGTCGCGACCATGCCGGCGACGGCAGGCAGCAGGACGTGCAGCTGGTCGATCCCGTCGAAGATGGGCTCCTTGTCCTCCTGCAGGTCGCGGTTGTACGCGAGCGGCAGACCCTTCAGGGTCGCGAGGAGACCGGTCAGGTTGCCGATCAGGCGGCCCGCCTTTCCACGGGCGAGCTCCGCCACATCCGGGTTCTTCTTCTGCGGCATGATCGAACTGCCCGTCGACCAGGCGTCGGAAAGCGTCGCGAAGCCGAACTCGGCGGTGCACCAGAGAATGACATCCTCGCTGAGTCGTGACAGGTCGACGCCGATCTGGGCAAGCACATAGGCGGCCTCCGCGATCAGGTCGCGCGCCGCTGTGCCGTCCAGCGAGTTCGGTACCGACGACGCGAATCCGAGTTCGCCCGCGACGAGCTCGGGGCTGAGGCCGAGCGACGTGCCCGCGAGTGCCGCGGAGCCGTACGGGCTGACCGAGAGCCGCCGGTCGAGGTCGCGCAGTCGCTCGATGTCGCGTACCAACGGCCAGGCATGCGCGAGCAGGTGGTGGCTGAGCAGGATCGGCTGCGCCGACTGGAGGTGCGTGCGTCCGGGCATCACCGCACCGAGGTTTGCCTCGGCCTGCCCGGCGAGCGCCTCGATGACGGCGTCGACGTCCTGCGCGATCAGCCGGATCTCCTCGCGCAGGTAGCTGCGGATGAGGGTGGCGATCTGGTCGTTGCGGGAGCGTCCGGCGCGGATGCGCCCGCCGAGGTCGTCGCCCACGATCTCCTTCAGCCCGCGCTCGAGGGCACCGTGCACGTCCTCGTCGCTCTCGGCGGCCACGAACTCGCCCGACTCGACCCGGCGGGCCAGCTCGGCCAGCCCTTGGTCCATCGCCGCGGCCTGATCGGCGTCGAGGAGCCCGGCTGCGGTCAGCGCCTTGGCGTGCGCCCTCGAACCCGCGATGTCGTGCAGGGCGAGCCGCCAGTCGAACTGCGTCGACTTCGACAGAGCGAACATCGCGTCGCTCGGCCCACCTTCGAAGCGTCCGCCCCAGAGTCGTCCTGTGCTCACGAGTCTTCCCTCACTGCCGGCCTGCCGCTCTTCGTCATTTCTGAGATGCAGCCGACGGTGCGGTTGGCTGCCTCATTGTCTGTGGCGATCACCAGGACGGTGTCGTCGCCCGCGATCGTACCGAGAACGCCGGGGAGCCCGGCGAGGTCGAGGTAGGACGCGAAGTACTGTGCCGCCCCGGGCGGCGTCCTGACCAGGATCTGGGTGCCCGCGTGGCGGATCGACTGGAGCAGTTCCGCGCACAGCCGGGCCAGCTTCTCCAGCGCCGCCGATTCCCCCGCCTCGAGGGCCTCCGCATAGACGAGCGCTCCCCCGACGGCCCGCTGGCGTACGGCGCCCAGTTCGAGGAGATCCTTCGAGAGGGTCGGCTGGCTGACCACGATGCCCTCCTCCGCCAGGGCGTCGATCAGCTCGCCCTGCGAGGTGTAGCGGGCCTCGGCGAGCAGTTGACGCAGGGTGGCGAGCCGGCCGGCACGGGTCGGGCTAGCCATGGGCGTCCAGGAGGCCGGGCAGCGCCTCGACGAAACCGGCGAGGTCCTCCGGGGTCGCGATCAGTGGCGGAGCCAGCCGCAGCACCCCGGGGCGCGGGGCGTTGATCACGTAGCCTGCCTTGAGCGCGGCGTCTGCGACCTGGGCGGCCACGTCGCGGGTGAGGACGACGCCGAGCAGCATGCCGCGTCCCCGGACGCCCTCGATCCGCGGATGCCCGAGCGCCTCGATCGCCCAGGCGAGCCATGCCCCCGTAGCGCGGGCGTTCTCGAGCACCCCACCCTCGAGGGCGTCGAGGACCGCGTTGCCTGCCGCGGCCGCGACCGGGTTGCCTCCGAAGGTGGTGCCGTGCTGTCCGGGCTGGAGCAGGGAGGCCGCACGGCCGGTCGCGATGCAGGCGCCGACGGGGAAACCGTTGCCGAGCCCCTTCGCGAGCGTGATCAGGTCGGCCGAGACGCCGTCGGCCTGGTGGGCGAGGTACTCACCGCAGCGGCCGAGCCCGGTCTGGACCTCGTCGATCCAGAGCAGGGCGCCGACCTCGTCGGCGATCCTCCTCGAGGCCGCGAGGAACCCATCAGGGACAGGGACGACGCCGTTTTCCCCCTGCACGGTCTCGATCAGGATGGCGGCCGTCCGCTCGTCAGCGGCGGCCCGCAGCGCCGCTTCGTCCCCGAACGGGACGAACACGACCTCGCCGGGCAGCGGCTCGAACGGCTCGCGGTACTTCGGGTTCGCGGTGAGCGCGAGGGCTCCCATGGTGCGGCCGTGGAAGGCGCCCTCCATGGCGATCACCTTCGTGCGGCCGGTCAGCCGGGTCAGCTTGAACGCGGCCTCGTTCGCCTCGGTGCCCGAGTTGGTGAAGAACACCCTCGCGTCGGGATGCCCGGTCAGTGCGGCGAGCCGCTCGGCCAGCCGCACCTGCGGTTGACTTGCGAAGAAGTTGGACACGTGCCCGAGCGACCCGAGCTGGGCGGTGATCGCGGCGGTCACGCCGGGATGCGCATGCCCGAGTCCCGTCACCGCCAGGCCCGAGAGCAGGTCGAGGTAGCGCCTGCCGTCGGCGTCCCAGAGGTGGATGCCCTCGCCGCGCTCGAAGACCCGCTTCGGCGCGCCGAACGCGTTCATCATGACCGCCTCGTAGCGGGCCTGCAGTTCCTGCTGGGTCATGCGAACTCCTCGTTGGTGACCATGGTTCCGACGCCCTCATCGGTGAAGATCTCAAGCAGGAGACAGTGCGGCACCCGCCCGTCGATCACGGTGGCCGACGCCACACCGCCCTCGACGGCGCTCAGACAGGCCTCCATCTTGGGAATCATCCCCGAGTCGAGCGAGGGCAGAAGCTCGCGCACCTCGGTCGTGTTGATCTGCGTGATGATCGAGTCCTCGTCGGGATAATTGGCGTAGACGCCCGCGACATTGGTCAGCATCACGAGGCGTCTCGCCTTGAGCGCCACGGCGAGCGCCGCGGCGGCCGTGTCGCCGTTGACGTTGTGCACCTGGCCCGACGTGTCGGGCGCAACGGTGGCCACGACGGGGATCCGTCCCGCATCGATCAGGTCGTTCAGGGAGCTCGGGTCGACCGACTTCACATCGCCGACCAGCCCCAGGTCGACCTCCTCGTCGTCGACGACGAGGCCCCGCTTCCGCGCTGTGAAGAGCCCGCCGTCCTCCCCCGACATGCCGACCGCGAACGGACCGTGCTGGTTGATCAGGTTGACCAGTTCACGGCCGACCTGGCCGACGAGCACCATGCGGACCACGTCCATCGCCTCGGGCGTGGTGACCCTCAGCCCGCCACGGAACTCCGAGGCGATCTGCAGCTTGTCGAGCATCGACGAGATCTGCGGGCCGCCGCCGTGGACGACGACGGGCTTCAGCCCAACGCGCCGCAGGAACACGACGTCCTCCGCGAACGCCCGCTTCAGCGAGTCGTCGGTCATGGCGTTGCCGCCGTACTTGATCACGACGGTCTCGCCGGCGTACTCGGCAAGCCAGGGCAGCGCCTCGATCAGGGTGTTGGCCTTCGCCAGCAGCTCTGGGTGGCGCTGCGTGATGGTCCTCGGACTCATGTGGAGTACTCCGCGTTCTCCTTCACGTAGTCGTACGTGAGGTCGTTGGTGAGGATGGTCGCGCTGTGCGCCCCTGCATGGAGGTCGACCGTGACGCGGACCTTGCGCGGCGAGAGGTCCACGAGCGTGCGGTCCTCGCCGATCTGGCCGCCGCGGCACACCATGACGCCGTTGAACGACACGTCGATCTCGTCTGGCCGGAACTCGGCGTCGGTGACGCCGATCGCCGAGAGCACCCGACCCCAGTTGGGGTCGTTGCCGAAGACGGCGCACTTGAACAGGTTGGAGCGCGCGATCTCGCGGCCCACTGTGACGGCGTCGGCCTCGGAGGCGGCACCGACGACCTCGACGGCGATGTCGTGGGCGGCGCCCTCCGCGTCGGCGATCAACTGGGCCGCGAGATCGACGCAGATGCCGGTGAGCGCCTCCTGGAAGGTCGCCGCGTCGGGCATGACCCCGCTCGCTCCAGAGGCCATCAGGACGACGGTGTCGTTGGTCGACATGCAGCCGTCGGAGTCGGCGCGGTCGAAGCTGACCCGCGACGCCTCGCGCAGCGCGACGTCGAGATCATGCGAGGCGACCTCCGCATCGGTGGTCAGCACCACGAGCATCGTGGCCAGGCCGGGCGCGAGCATGCCCGCACCCTTCGCCATACCGCCGATGCTCCAGCCGTCGACGGTGACGTGGGCCTGCTTCGAGACGGTGTCTGTTGTCATGATCGCCGTCGCGGCCGCCGACCCTCCGTCTGCGGACAGCTCGGCGCAGGCGGCGTCGACTCCGGGGAGCAGCTTGTCCATGGGGAGCCGGATGCCGATCAGGCCGGTGGAGCACACGGCGACGTTGTCGATGATCAGCCCGAGCCTCTGCGCAACCCGCGAGGCGGTTGCCGCCGAGTCGGCGTAGCCGTCAGCCCCCGTGCAGGCGTTGGCGCCTCCGGAGTTGAGCACGACCGCCTGCAGCTGGCCGTCCGCGACCGCCTCCCGCGACCACTTCACCGGCGCGGCGAAGACCCGGTTGGTGGTGAACACTGCGGCCGAGGCGCTGCTCGGCCCCTGGTTGACGACGACTGCGACGTCCGGCTTTCCGCTCGGCTTGAGCCCTGCGGTGACGCCCGAGGCGACGAAGCCCTTCGGTGTGGTGACGCTCACGGTGCAACTCCTGTGGTGCTGAGCCCGGTCGACTCGTCGAGGCCGAGCGCGATGTTCATGGACTGGACGGCACCTCCGGCGGTGCCCTTTGTCAGGTTGTCGATCGCGGAGATGGCGATCAGGCGGCGGGCGGCGAGGTCGGCCACGACCTGCACCGTCGCGCGGTTGGACCCGACGACGGCGGCCGTCTGGGGCCAGCTGCCCTCCGGGAGCAGGTCGACGAAGGGTTCGTCGGCGTAGAACGCCTCGTAGGTGGCGCGCGCGATGGCCGTGCTCACGTCTCCGACGATGGGCGCTGAGCAGGTGGCGAGGATGCCGCGCGGCATCGGCGCGAGCAGCGGGGTGAAGCTGACGCTGACCTCCGATTCGGTCACGCTCAACAGGTTCTGCGTGATCTCCGGGGTGTGCCGATGGCCGCCACCGACGCCGTAGGGGCTCATGCTGCCCATCACCTCAGAGCCGATCAGGTGCGGCTTGGCCGCCTTCCCTGCACCGGAGGTGCCGCTTGCCGCGACGATGGAGATCTGGGTCGGGTCCACGAGTCCTCCGGCGACGGCCGGGAGCAGTGCAAGCGTGGACGCGGTGGGGTAGCAGCCGGGAACGGCGATCCGTTTCGACCCTTCGAGCGCGTCCCTCGCTCCGGGCAGTTCGGGGAGGCCGTAGGGCCAGGTGCCGGCGTAAGGGGAACCGTAGAACTGTTCCCAGGCGGCGGCATCGTTGAGCCGGAAATCAGCTCCGGCGTCGACGATCAGCACGTCGTCGCCGAGCTGCTCGGCGATGGCCGCCGAGGTCCCGTGCGGGAGCGCGAGGAAGACGACGTCGTGTCCGGCGAGTTCCTCCGCCGTCGTCGGCGCGACGATCCGGTCGGCGAGCGGGGCGAGGTGGGGCTGGTGGTCACCCAGTCGCTCCCCCACGCTGGAGTTCCCGGTCAGGACACCGATCTCGACCTCGGGATGCTGCAGCAGGATCCGCAGCAGCTCCCCACCCGCGTAGCCCGTGCATCCGGCAACAGCCACCTTGTACGTCATGGTCGAAATTATTCCACAGACGCAATAGATATTCAATCCGTGCGCGGTCGATGCCCGCTCTGCCTTCCACGGCGGCAGCGCGGGGCGAGGCTCACCGGCTGCGACACCCCTTGCCCACCGGTCTTCCGGATGCCAACCACGCGACCAGGCCCCAGGGTGGATGAGGATCCCCGAGAAGGAGTGACCCATGACAAGCACCAGAGATCGAGAGCCTCCGATGCTCGGGCTCACGCACGGCAACCGCAGCCCCGTCACCTGCCGCCTATGCTGCGGCGACGCGTGCGCAAAGCCCGTACCCGACACCTCAGAAAACCGACACTTCCGCGACATCGCCTCCAAGGCGCCTTCCCGGCGGGCGCTCTTCGGAGGCGCGTCCGCCGTCGGCCTGGCCGCCGGCCTCCCGTCGGTTCTCGGTGCCGACCCGCTCGCCTCCGCCGACAGGGGCAGGGGTGCCGGGCTGCGGTTCGAGCCGATCACCCCCGTCACAGGGACGCTCGACGACGTGACGGTGACCCGCGGCTACGCGTGGCAGCCGATCATCCGCTGGGGCGACCCGGTCCTGCGCGGCGCCCGAGTTCGACGGATCGGCGCAGACGGGGTCCGCCCAGGCGGGTCAGTTCGGCTACGACTGTCGCGCGGCGACCACACGGCGCGCAGCTTCGACTGGAACCTGCTGCTCATCTGCGGTGATCCCGCGACGGCGAGCACCTACTTCGGCGGGTACACGGGACCCGTCTCCCCCATCGCCTGCCCCGACAACGGGGTCTTCGACTCGACCGGCACGCTGTGGGTCTCCACGGACAGCCAAGCCGGATCGATCGGCTACAACGACGCCCTGCACCGGGTCACCCTCTCCGGGCGCGAGCGCGGAAAGGTCGAGAAGTTCCTCTCGGTGCCCGTCGGCGCCGCGACCTGCGGCCCGGTCATCCACGACAAGGACGGCTCCGTCTTCGTAACGGTCCAGCCCCCAGGGGAGAACGGCGCCTGGGCAGAGCCACTTTCGTACTTCCCCGACTACGTGATGCCGGGTGAACGCGGAAGGCGGGGCGACTTCTCCGGCCCGCGGCCGACCGTGATCCAGGTGACAGGGCACTGAGTCGTCGCCGGGTCGGCACCCGATGTCGGCCCCCCGCCTCGCGCCGGGCGAGGCTCGCGGGCGGAGGGCGACGGGGCCCTCTCCCGTGGGGTTACTCTTGGCCACGACCTTAGGAGGCCCGGATGAGCGCTGTCCGTTCGCTGATCTCGCTCGTGCTGCTCACACTCGCGGCGATCACCGTCCTGCTCGGCGTGACGGCGCAGTGGCTCGACCGCCTCGCTCGCACCCCTGAACCGGCACAGGCCATCGTCGAGCCGGTGGCGAAGGATCCGGTCGTGATCGAGGCCGTCGCCGATGAGATGGTCAACCTCGCCCGACAGCAGCTGCCGAGTTCGGTGGACTCCCTTCCCGAGTTGCGGCCCCAGATCGAGAAGCTGCTCGGTACCGCCGCGAGCCGCGCCCTTGCGGACCCCGGCGTCGATCAGGCGTGGCGTGACTCCTTCGACACGACCCGCACCACCCTTGTCGCCGACCTCGACCGCTACCGCGAGGACAAGAGCGTCACCCCCACCGTATGGCTCGACCTCGAGCCGTTCGTCGACCTCGGGAAGGCGAAGCTCACGGAGGAGGCGGGACCACGCCTGCGCCCCTACCTCGAGAACCTTGAGTGGGCCGCGGACACGCGCGTCCCGCTCGGCACGCCAAGCGCAGGGCAGGCGCAGCTCGCCTCCGAGGCTCTCGGGTTGGCGCGCGTCTGGGTCTGGTTCTATGTGGCCGCGGGCGTGCTCGCCCTGCTCGGCCTTGTCGTCGGATCGAGGAAGGGCAGGTGGATCGCCTGGATCCTGGCGTCCATGTTCGGCCTCGTCGCCGTGGTGGCAGCGAGGGTCGGTCTCGGCATGGTGGACGTGGCATCGTCGTCATCGATCCGCACGGCGGTCACCGGGTCGGTGGCGGAGGGCCTCGCAGCCTCACTGCTCGAGTGGACGGCGCTGCTGCCGTGGCTCTTCGCGGGTGCCGCAGCGCTCGGAGTCGTCGGCCTGGCCGTGGCAGCCATGACGGACACGCGCGAGCGGCGGGTCTAGGTGTACCGACCGGTCGGCCCATCGGCCGCGCGGTGGCCGCGGCGTCACCTGGGGCAACAGCCGCAGCGACCACAGCGCCCCGAACCAGCACAGCCCGCCGATCACCGCTCCGGCTGCGGTGATCGGCCACACAAGCGTCACGGCGGCGACGAGCCCGGGCGCGAGCAACCGCCCGGAGCCGGTGATGGTCGACCAGCGGGCCAGGTGCCTCGTCCGGTTGTGCTCTGGAGACAGGTCGAGCCCGAGGGTCTGCACGGACCCCGACCCGAAGCCGTTGCCGAAGGCGATGAGCGCGGCCGAGGCGACGAGCGCCCAGAACGCGACGGCGCGCGAAGAGTGACCGACGGTGCCTGCCAGCGCGACCAGGAGCAGATAGCCGGCGCCGGAGAAGAAGAGGCACGGCACCACCACGGCGGTGCGACCGAATGAGTCCATCAGGGAGCCGGCCGGGATGAACATCGCGATCTCCACCAGTGCCGAGATGGCGAAGATCAGGGAGATCTCCTGGGCGCTGAGCCCGAGCAACGCCCCGAGCAGTGGCACGACGAGCGGACGGGCGATCCTCGCCATGGTGAGCGGAACGATGCCGATGCCCGCCTGGAGCATGGTGATCCCCGCAGTGCGCCGCGGGTCGTGCGGGGTCGGCTCGACCGGCAGCCTCCCGGACGCCTGCCGGACGGTGACCCGTCCGCGGGGCGACGAGTCGGACGGCAGCATGCAGACCGCGACGAGCAGCGTGGCGACGAGCATCGCCAGTGCGTCGAGCCCGATCACCCACGCCTCGTTGCCGAGCGCGATCACGCCTGCGCCGAGCAGGGGGCCGATCACCTGGCCGATCCGCATCATGCCGCCGAAGGTGGTCATCCCCCGCGCCCGGAACTGCGGTGGCAGGGCCGTGCCAAGGTAGGCCTGCCTGCCGATCACCCACACCTCGCGGCACAGAGAAGACACCACGAGCGCTGCGATGAACCCGACCCGATGCCACGATGTCGGCGTCGTGGTGAGCGCATGGTTGATCAGCAGCAGCGAGCCGATCTGGGTGAGGGCGACGAGGATTCCGGTGGCGATCATCGCTCTCCGCTCGCCCACCACCGTCATCACCGAGGCGAGCGGAATCGGCCCGAGGACGCCGACGATGCCGGTGATCATGGTGATCGCTGCGGCCGCGGGTACGGGAAAGCCGAGCGAGAGCGCGATCAGCGGGATCACCGGGAGGATCGCCGTCATGCCGACGGCCTGGAAGAGGGTCGGCGCGTAGACGGGGCCGATCAGCGAGCGGAGGACCTGCCTTGCGCCGGCCTCGCCGTTCGCCCGATGCTGTGCCACCGCTCTCCTCACCTCACGCCTGCGGGATCGCCCTTCCCTCCTGATCGACGACCTGCCTTCCGCCGAGCGGCCCGTCGAGCCGGACAGTGGCCTCGAGCGTGTGGCCCGCAGCGTTCTCGGCGGGTTCTCCCCGCGTGAGCCGCACCTCCACGACGACCTGCTCATCGTCCTGCCCGGTCACCTTCGCCTCGGCGATCTCGTCGGCGGCTCCGGCCTCGACCATCAGGACGATGTCGGGAGACTCCGGCGAACCCGCGTAGGTCGACGGTGAGACCCGCGTCGTCCCGCACCCCAGGAGGGCGAGGCTCAACCCTGCCATGACCATGGCCACCAACCGACGTCCTTGCCGATGCATGCGGTAAGCCTAACGCCGTTGCGCCTCGTCGTGTATGAGCCGTCCGGCTCCGGCGACGATCAGACGCACTCCCCACTCGAAGCGGGCGCCCGAGGCGGCGACGTCGAACTCCGCGACGACCCCGAGCGCGTGCATCTGGGCGCGGGTCTGTTCCTCGACGACGTGGCCGAGGACGAAGTGCAGGAGGGTTGCCATGGTCGCCTCGGGCTTGTGGAACCCTTCACGCTCGAGGAGAGCCCTTCCTGCCTCCGTCGGGTCGGGCCCGACCAGCCCGAGCGCGAGGGAGGACGCCACGAGTTCGGCCGCGTCGCGGCGCGCGAGCAGGGACCGCCTCAGCGACATCGCCCAGCCGGTCAACCAAGTGGAGGGATCGGTGTCGTCGAGTGGATCGAGGACGGTGCCGAGGACCTCTTCGCTGAGCGCGGCCAGCAGCGACTGCTTGTTGGGGACGTGATAGTACAACGCGCCCGCCTGGACGCCGAGGACGTCGGCGACCCTGCGCATGCTGAGGTCGCCGAGCCCGTAGGCGTCGAGGATGCCGAGCCCTGCGTCGACGATGGCCTGCCTACTCAGTGCCATGGCCCGGATCCTTGCGGGTGAACCAGCCCGACGCTGCGACCGGCCGGTAGCCGAGCCGTCGGTTGATCGCCAGCATCCAGGAGTTCTCCGACGCGTTCCCGGTGATCAGCCGCCGGATCCGCGGCCACGTGGCGCGCAGCGTGGCGTGGCTCGCCGTCTTGATCAGCAGGCCGAGCCCGTTGCCGCGGTGTGCGCCGAGGACGAGGGTGTCCCACTGGTCGGCGATCTCGGGGCGGGACGGGTCGTGGATGACGCGGGTGAAGGCGACAAGTCGGCCGTCGTGCTCGACGGCGGTGACCAGTTCATCGAGCCCTCCTTCGCGTCGGCGGCGGTCCTCGGAGCGCACCCGGTCGGGGTCGACCAGCTCGGGCCGAAGATCGGCCGTCCCGGTGGGGATGTCGGTGCTCATGGCCACCTGGAGCGCGGCCGCGTCCTCGATCCACCGCTCCGGGGTGTCGCCGCGCCACTGCACCAGGGAGTATCTGGCGGTTACCGCCGAGCGCGTCTCGGCCGCGAGCTGCTCCAGCTCGGCCTGGGCCTGGAGCGTCAGCCCGGACATCAGGTCGACCTGGGCGAGGGTGAAGCCGCGGGAGAGCAGGAAGGCGGCTCCGTCGGAGGTGGGGTCGATCGCCCCGTCGCCCTGGGCGGCCGAGATGGTGCCAGCCCCCGGCTCCACGAGCCTGTCCCAGGTCCAGGCCTGGAGGTCGTGGCGTCCTTCTTCGGCGGCGAGGGCGGCCGCCTCATCGAAGAGCGCTCCCCCTACGCCGCGTCGTCGGTGCTCGGGGCGCACGGCAACGGAGAGGAACGCGATGTGTCGGTTGTCCAACTGCGGCAGCTCGAGCAGCGCCACGCCGAGGACGACCCCGTTCTCGCGGGCGACCACCAGTTGATGTCGCGTGACCCGCGGCGCGGTGCTCTCCGCCCACCGCCGAAGCGGCGACTGTCCGAGGTCGTCGTTGCCGAAGAGGTCGAGCAGGACGCCGTCCCACAACTCGGCATCGAGTTCGTACAGGTCGTATCCGGGCGCACCCGGAGCCGCGGCGGGTGCCTCGCGTGTGATCTCCACGGACTCAGCCTAACGGGGTCGCACCACCCGACGGCGTCACGCTGCCGGGGCCGTCGCAGCCGGAGCGGCACGTAGGATCGACTGGTGAGCGACTTCCACAAGCCAGTCAAGCGTCCGGGCGATGTCATCGAGATGATGGCGAGCTCGGGCGATCCGGCCGAACTCAGCGGCCTCGCCCACGACACGGCCGCCGCGCTCCTGAACCGGGTCCGCAAGGCGCCCGACCAGCAGGTCGTCGACCGCGTCATCGCGTTCGCCGACGGTGAGGGGCTCGAGGACCTCGCGGAGCTGTGGGCCGACTCCCCCGCATCCTCTCTTCCGGGCGCGATGTGGCGGCTCTACCTGCTGCGGCACGCGGTGCGCGAGGCCCCGTCCGCGGCCGGCTACCGGTTCAAGCGGGGGGTCGAGGTCGACACGGTCGGGCAGGCGATCGCCGGCTCCGGTAGCGCCCCCTCGCCAGAGGAGGTGGTCGACCTCGCCACGGAGATCCTGCGTGGCGCGTTCACCGGCGACTTCGCCGTCGCCCTCGAGCGCGCGGCGGCCTTCGCACGGGTCATGGCAGGCGGATCGCGCGAATTGATCTCCGGCAACGGGGACCCGCAGCGGGTCGCAGACGAGTGGCGCCGCCTCGAGGGCTATGACTCCGTCTCGGCCGAGCTGACCACCGCTGCGGCGCTGTGGCGCTCGGGGGAACTGCACTGACGAGCCGTCGCCTGCGGTCTTTGATTGTTGGGCGGACCCGATAGACTCGTCATTGGTCGGGCCGCGGTAACCCCGGGCTCCACTATTTGCCGCTCCGAGCGGCCTCGCGCCGAGAGGCGTTCTGCGGTCCGGCCTCCAACCTCTCCTAACTGTCGAGCACCTCGTCGGTGCTGAGCAGTCGGACCTGGGGCGGGTAGAGTCCCATCACCGTCAGAGCCGCCGCCTGGTTCTCCTGCGTCGATCCGGCGCAGGCGTCGGTGGCCACCGTGATTCTCGCCCCGGCATCGGCCGCGGGCAGCACCGTGGAGATCACGCAGCAGTCAGTCGAGACTCCCGTTACCACCAGCGATGGGGTCTCCCCCACGAGCGCGCGCACCGCGTCCCACTTCCCGAAGGTCGGCGCATCGACCACAGGTGCCGGCACCCCTGCCAGCGCAGGAACGAGTTCGAAGTACGGGTCGTCCTGTGGCCGGTCGGCGAAGGGCCATGCCGCCATGTAGTCGGCCCACGATCCGGCACGCCCATCGGCCGTCGGCGGGATCCACCTGGTCAGGATGGTGCGGCCCTCGAAACGTTCGAGCAGACGGCCGATGTTCGCCTCGGCTGCGTTCCACATCGGGGAGCCCCAGTCGCTCTGCGGATCGGCGAAGATGCGCTGCGCGTCGATGACGATCAGCCAGGGTTCAACGTCACTCATGGGGCTCAGTGTGGCAGGTCGCTCAGAGCCGCGCCGCGAACGCGTCGATCTCCGAGCGGGTGGGGGCGGTCGCCGGTCCGCGGCGGGTGACCTTGATGGCGCCTGCGATGTTGGCGCGGCGGCAGGCCTCGACCCAGTCGGTGCCCAGGGCGAGCTCCGCCACGAGCACCCCCGTGTGGGCGTCGCCTGCACCGTTGGTGTCCACCGGCTTCTGCGGGAAGCCGGGCACCACCGTCGTGGTGCCAGCGACGTGCACGGCACAGCCCTCGGGGCCGTCGCGCACGATGGAGACGGTGCCTTCGGGAAGGAGAGACGCCACCGCCGCGGCCGAGCGAGCCATGTGGGCCTCCCCCGTCATAGCCTCCGCCTCCTCCTGGTTCGAGGTCCACACGCTCGTCCGGGCCAGCATCCTCGAACGCACGTCCTCAGGCAGGTCGGCGAAGGCGGCGCCCGGGTCAAGCACGACCTCGACCCCCTCCGGAAGGGTCTCGAGCCAGGCCTCGAGCGGGACCCTCGTCGAGTCGACGGCGAGGGTGTAGCCGGTGACGCAGACGAGGTCACGGGGCCGGGGCCGGGAGCTCGCGAGGGCCTCGACGGTGAGCCTGCGCTCCGCGCCCTGCATGGTGACGAAGGTCCGCTCGGCGCTCGGCTCCACCAGCACGACGCACAGCGCGGTGTCCTCATCCTCCACGGCGGTAGCCGACCAGGCGACCCCCTCGGCCTGGAGCGCCTCGCGCACGATGTCGCCGTTCGGCCCGGTACCGATGGTGCCCGCGTGGACGCACTCGGCGCCCGAGCGCGCCGCCGCGACCAGGATGTTGACCGCTCCGCCGGCCTCCTGGCTCCAGCCGTCCGCCATGGAGTTTTGTCCCCTCGCCGGGAGTGCGCGGACCTGGGCCGTCGCGTCGACCAGGGCCTGGCCGGTGTGGATCACGCGTGACATGGCCGAAGCCTAGTGCGTCCGGCACGGCACCCACTCCTCAGTGCGATCACACTCTGCGCCGATCTGGCACCCTTGTTGTGTGAGTGCTTTCTTCCATGGAACCGAAGACCCCTGGTTCAAGATCGGCCGGCTCCAGGTCACGACGACCGTGCTCGTCGTGCTTATCGGTGCCGTCGGCATGCTGGCGACGCTGTTCGTATCGGGTCTGTACGAGACGCTCGCGCTGATTCCCGCGCACATGTTCTCCGGGGAGGTGTGGCGCCTCGTCACCTGGCCACTGGTCGACGGCTTCTCGCTGTGGACCATCATCAACCTGGCGCTGCTGTGGCTGTTCGGCCGCGACCTCGAGTCGCAGATCGGCAAGCGACAGATGGCCCTGCTGTTCGTCGCCATCTGGGCCTCCCTCACGTTGACCACCACCGTCGTCGGCCTGTTCGTCGGCGGCGGTATCGCAGGCATGCGGATGATCGAGTTCTGCCTGCTCCTGCTGTGGATCGCCGAATGGCCGACCCGCCGCTTCTTCTTCAACATCCCGGCCTGGGTGATCGGCATCGTCTTCCTCGCGCTGCAGATTCTGCCGATGCTCGCCACGGGCGCCTGGGGCCAGCTGCTCGGCTTCGTGTTCTCCCTCGTGTTCGTGGCGATGGCGGCCAGGGGCGCCGGCCTGCTCTCCGACTACGGGTGGATCCCCGGCCGTAGGAAGTCCAAGGCGAGGAAACAGTCGTCCTCCACGCGGGCGAAGCAGCCGAGCCGCGGGCAACAGCGACAGGCCCAGCGCAAGGCCACCGACGAGGAACGGATCGACCAGCTCCTGGACAAGATCAACGCCGAAGGGATCCACTCCCTGACCCGCTCGGAGCGCGCGGAGCTGGAGAAGCTGCGTCAGCGCCGCCGCTGACCCAGCATCCATGACGAACGCCCCACCCATGATCGGGTGGAGCGTTCGTGATGAGGCTCAGGCGCGCTGGACCGCACCGAAGCGTTCGACGGCCACCTCGACGGCGTTCTGCCTCGCCTCCGCGGCCTCGGCATCGGTCATGGTCTTGTCGGAGCGGAAGCGCAAGGCGAAGGCGAGCGACTTGCGGCCCTGGCCGACCTGGTCGCCGGTGTACACGTCGAACAGCGCGATCGACTCCAGCACGTCGCCTGCGCCGTCGGCGAGGGCCTGCTGCACATCGGAGACGGCCACGGCGTCGTCGACGATCAGGGCCACGTCCTCCTTCACGAGCGGGAAGGCAGACAGCGGACCGATCTCGCCGCCCTGGCGTGCCTTGGCCAACAGCAGGTCGAGGTTGAGCTCGACGGCGCACGAGCGCCCCGGCAGCCGGAAGGCCTTGACGACGTTCGGGTGCAGCTCGCCCGCGTGGCCGAGCACGATCCCATCGACCGACAGTTCGGCGCAGCGGCCGGGATGCCAGGGCGCCTGCTCGGCATTGCGTCGCTCGAAGCGCACCCCGACCGCTGCCGCGGCCCGTTCGGCGAACGCGACGACGTGGGTCCAGTCGGCCGGAACGGCGGGACCCCACCAGCCGGCCGGCCGCCAGTTGCCGGTGACCACGGCCGCGATGTTTTCGGGCTGGGCAGGCAGCGCGGCGTCGATCTGGGCCAGTTCCTCGTCGCTCGGCCGCTGCGTGACGCTCGGACGAGGCGCGACGCTCGGGCCCTCATCGAAGAAGACGCGTCCCTGCTCGAAGATGGCGAGGTCGCCGAGGCTGCGCGAGGTGTTGCGCGAGACGGCGGCGAAGAGGCCGGGCAGCAGCGTGGTGCGCAGCTTGCCCTGGGTCTCGGACAGCGGGTTCGCGAGCGACACCTGGGCCCGCCGCGGATCGCCCTCCTGGATCCCGAGCTGGTCGAGCTCGGCCGGGGAGGAGAACGGGAGGGTGAGTACCTCGGTGAACCCGAGCGCCGCGACGGCCCGCAGCGCGGCGCGCCGGTCGCGGATCCTCGGGTCGAGCCCGTGCGTCTCAGCAGGCACAGGGAGCGACAGCCCGATCCGGTCGTAACCGACGTGGCGGCCGATCTCCTCGACCACGTCGTAGGGATCGACCAGGTCCCCGCGCCAGCTGGGAGCATCGACAGTCAACGAGTCGCCGAGCATGGTCACCGGGATGGCGGCGGCGCTGAGCAGCCGGGTGATCTCCTCCTGCTCGACCTTCATGCCGAGCACGGACGAGACGAGCCCGGCGCGCAGCGTGATGCGCGCCCCTGCGGGAACAGAGCCGACGACCGTCTCCGCAGTCACCTCTCCCCCGCCGCTCGCGGTGAGCAGCTTGGCCGCCCGCTTGGCAGCCGCGTAACCGAGCTGGGGGTCGACGCCGCGCTCGAAGCGCTTGGACGCCTCCGACGGGAGGCCGTGCCTGCGGAAGGTGCGCGACACGGAGGCCGGCACGAAGGCCGCGGCCTCGAGCACGATCGACGTCGTGGTGTCGGAGACCTGCGTGCTCTCACCGCCCATGACGCCTGCCAGCCCGATGGGCCCCGAGTCGTCGGTGATCAGCAGGTCGTCGACGTCGAGGACGCGGTCCTGCCCGTCGAGCGTGCGCAGCGTCTCACCCTCGTTGGCGAGCCGGACCCGGATCGGGCCCCGGAGCTTTGCCGCGTCGTAGGCGTGCAGCGGCTGGCCCGACTCGAGCATGACATAGTTCGTCACGTCCACCGGAAGCGAGATGGAACGCACGCCCGAGGCGCGCAGCCGGTCGACCATCCAGGCCGGGGACGCCGCGGTCGGATCGATGCCCTCGATCGTGAGCGCCACGAACGCCGGGCAGCGGTCGGACTCGAGCACGACCGGATGGCCGCCTTCGACCGGCTCTGGGAGCTTTGCCCGGTAGCGGTCCTCGTAGGAGACGCCGTTGGCGATGGCCGCCTCGCGGGCGAGGCCGCGCAGCGACAGGCAGTAGCTGAGGTCCGGGGTGACGTCGATGTCGAGCACCTCATCGGCGCTCCACAGCAGTTCGACGGCGTCCTGACCGGGCTCGGCGGAGCCGGGCTCGAGCACCATGATGCCCGCGTGGTCGTCGCCGAGGCCGATCTCGTCCTCGGCGCAGATCATGCCGTCGGAGATGTGGCCGTAGGTCTTGCGGGCCGAGATGGCGAAGTCGCCGGGCAGGACCGCGCCGGGGAGCGCGACGACGACAAGGTCGCCCTCGACGAAGTTGTCCGCGCCGCAGACGATGCCACGACTGGCCGGGAACTCCTCGGTGGCCTCGTCGTTGAGTTCGCCCACGTCGACGCGGCAGTAGCGGATCACCTTGCCGTTCTTCTGCGGCTCCTCGAGGAGGCTGAGCACGCGTCCGACGACGAGGGGACCGGTCACGGGCGAGCCGGTCTGCTCGATGTGCTCGACCGTCAGGCCCACCTTCGTGAACTGGTCGGCGAGCTTCGCCGTGTCGGCGTCGGCAGGCAGCGCGACCAGGTCACGCAGCCACGAGACGGGAGCCTTCATCGGGCACCTCCAAGGATCGAACGGCTGAAGCGGATGTCACCCTCGACGAAGTCGCGAAGGTCGGGCGCCCCGGTGCGGAACATGACGGTGCGGTCGACCCCCATGCCGAAGGCGAAGCCGGAGTACACCTCTGGGTCGATGCCGCAGGCGGTGAGGACGCGCGGATTGACGATGCCGCAGCCGCCCCACTCGATCCAACCCTCGGAGCGGCAGGTGCGACAGGGCCGGTCCGGGTTGCCGACCGACTCGCCGTGGCAGACGAAGCACTCGAGGTCGACCTCTGCAGAGGGTTCGGTGAACGGGAAGTAGTGGGGACGCATGCGGGTGCGCACATCGCCGAACATGGTCTTTGCCAGGTGGTCGAGCGTGCCGCGCAGGTCGGCCATCGAGATGCCCTTGTCCACGACGAGGCCCTCCAACTGGTGGAAAACCGGCAGGTGGGTGGCGTCGTACTCGTCTGCCCGGAACACCTTGCCTGGGCTGACGATGTAGAGCGGGACGCCTCGCTCGAGCATGGCACGCACCTGCACCGGGGAGGTCTGGGTGCGCAGCAGCTTTCCTGCGGTCGGCGGGTCGATCCACAGCGTGTCCTGCATGGCGCGGGCCGGGTGGTCGGGGGCGAGGTTGAGGGCGTCGAAGTTGTACCACTCGGACTCGAGCTGCGGCCCGTCCGCGACCTCCCAACCCATGGCGACGAACACGTCGATCATCTCGTCGATCAAGGTGGTCACCGGGTGCAGGGCGCCCTGGGGACCCACGTAGACGGGAAGCGTCATGTCGACCCGCTCAGCGGCGAGCGCCGCGTTGAGTTCGCCCTCGGCGAGCGCCGCCTGGCGCGCGGCGACGGCCTGGTTGACGCGGCCGCGGGCCTGTCCGACGCGCTGGCCTGCCTCCTTGCGCGCCTGCGGGGGCAGCGCGCCGATCTCGCGGTTGGCCAGAGCGAGCGGCGAGACGTCGCCCGCGTGGTCGTGTCGGGCCTGCTTCAGTTCCGCGGTTGTCGTTGCGCCCTCGATGGCGGCGAGCGCGTCAGCGACGAAACCGTCGACTGCTGCCGGGTCGAGTGCGGCGACCTGCTTAGGGTCGAAGTTGTCGTTAGGTCCTGACATGGGACCCTCCTTCTTCACCGGTGTCGTCGTTGCGCCGAGGCGGTGGCGTAGAGGCACACCGCGGCGGCGCTCGAAAGGTTGAGGCTCTCGGCCTTGCCCCACATGGGCACGGCCACGATCTTGTCTGCCAGCCTGGCGTCCTCTTCGGGAAGCCCCCAGGCCTCGTTGCCCGTGATCCAGGCGACGGGGCCGCTGAGCCCGCCGTCGGCGGCAAGCAGGTCGAGCGGGGCGCCGACGCCGTCGGCTGCGAGCACCGTCATGCCCATGGACTTCACCCGGTCGACCGCCTCGGTGAGCGGGACCCCGGTGAGGATGGGCATGTGGAACAGGCTGCCGACGGTGGAGCGCACCGTCTTGGGGTTGTAGATCTCCACGCTGCCCGAGGTGAGCACCACAGCATCGGCGCCAAACGCGTCGGCGCAGCGGATGACGGTTCCCGCGTTGCCTGGGTCGCGGACCTGCGCGCAGATCACGACCAGCCGGGCATCGTCGAGGTCGTTCCAGTCGAAGCTCAGCTGACGGCAGATCGCGATGATCCCCTGCGGGGTGACCGTGTCGCTGAGTTGTCGCATCTGGTGCTCGCTGGCCTGCCAGACGGGCACGTCGATGCCCTCGAGGAGGTCGGCGTGCTTGTCCGCGTCGTGGACGATGACCTCCTCGACAAGGTCGTCGGCCGCGAGCGCTTCGCGCACGGCCTGTCGACCCTCGGCGAGGAACTTGCGGGTGAGGTCCCTACCCCGGCGCTGCGTGAGACGACGAACCGAACGCAGCACCGAGGCCGGGAGGCCAGGGGCGGCGTTCGGTTCGGATGTCACTGACTCGCCCCTCAGGCGGCAGCGGCAGGCTGGTTGTCCTTGGCGACAGCGACGAGAGCGTTGAACGCGGCGGTGTCGGAGACGGCCAGCTCGGCCAGGATCTTGCGGTCAACCTCGACGCCGGCGTTCTTCAGACCGTTGATGAAACGGTTGTAGGTCATGCCTTCGGCGCGGGCCGCGGCGTTGATGCGCTGGATCCAGAGGGCGCGGAAGTCGCCCTTCTTGGCGCGACGGTCGCGGTAGCTGTACGTGGCGGAGTGGAGCATCTGCTCCTTCGCCTTGCGGTACAGGCGGGAGCGCTGGCCGCGGTAGCCGGAGGCCAGCTCGAGAACTTCGCGACGCTTCTTCTTCGCATTCACAGAACGCTTCACGCGTGCCATGGGGTACTCCTAGGGGGATTGTCGGATCTCCGACGGTGATCGGGTGGAACAGGGGGTGAGGCTCAGCGGCCCTTGTGCTTGCCGAGAAGCTTGAAGATCTTCTTGGCGTCGGCCTTGGCGACAGGCGCGTCACCCTGCAGGCTGCGGATGCGACGCGACGACTTGTGCTCGTTGAGGTGGCCCAGGTTCGCCTTGCGGCGCAGGAGCTTGCCCGTTCCGGTGGTCTTGAACCGCTTCTTCGCGCCGGAGTGCGACTTCATCTTCGGCATGGTTGGCTCGCTTTCTTGTGTATCAACCGATCTCGTCAGAGATCGACGTCTGGGTCCATGTTGTCTGCAGGACCGCGCTTCTTCTTGGGTGTGGAGGTCTGTGCCGCGGCCCGCATCTCGGCCTCTGCGGCCCTGTCGAGATCGGCGTTCGACTTGCGCTCCGCCATGCGGCGGTCGCGGTCGGCGGCCTGGTCGGCACGTGCCTCGGTCTTCTTCTTGGTGGGACCGAGCACCATGATCATGTTTCGGCCGTCCTGCTTGGGCGCCGACTCCACGAAGCCGTACTCCTTGATGTCGTCGGCCAGGCGGCGCAGCAGGTCCATGCCCAGTTCGGGGCGGGACTGCTCGCGACCGCGGAACATGATGGTGATCTTCACCTTGTCGCCCGCGCTGAGGAAGCGCACGACGTGGCCCTTCTTCGTCTCGTAGTCGTGCTTGTCGATCTTGAGACGGAGCTTCATCTCCTTGGTGCTGACGTTCGACTGGTTGCGTCGGGCGTCGCGCTCCTTCTGCGCCGCCTCAAACTTGAACTTGCCGTAGTCCATCAGCTTCGCGACCGGCGGACGGGCCATCGGCGCTACTTCGACAAGATCCAGATCGTTCTCCGCCGCCAGACGCAGGGCGTCCTCGACGCGCACGATGCCGACCTGCTCGCCGTTGGGGCCGACGAGCCGGACTTCGGAAACCTTGATGCGATCATTGATCCGCGGTTCAGTGCTGATGGGTCCTCCAGTGAGAGATAAATTCCGGTATGCAGCAGAAAGGCCCCCGCGCATGCAGAGGCCTCAGACACCATGGACGGCGCGCTCGGCGACCGTCATGTCGGTGACCCGGCTGCCAGGGGCTGCTCGGGTGGGAGAGACTCCACTTACGAGGGCAGCCGAAGCTGCCGTTGAACTGGGACAAGTCTAGGTGCCCGCCCCGCGAACTCCAAACCGGGCGGGACACCGGGGTCGTGCGTCGCCCTGAGCACTTTTCCTTTTCCGGACTCGTTGAGCGACACGCCGGGAACCGTCGGCGTGTCGCGCAACGAACCCCCGAAAGTGCTCATCGTCGTTCGGGTGCCTGGCCGTCGCTCTCGGACGGGGAGGCGTCCCGGGCGTCGGACCCGGGCTGCTCGGCGTCGGTGGAGTCGGCGTACTTGACCCAGGCGAAGTCCTCCCCCTCGAACTCGACGAGCGCGTTGCCGTCGGCGAGCAGATCGAGCGCCTCGCCCGCGATGACGAACGCCACGGGGCCCGCGACGTCGATCAGCAGCTGTTCCGCGCCAGCGGCCTTCACCGTCGCACACAGCTCGTCGAGCAGGCAGGGCACGGGGCGCGCGGAGCCGTCCCACTCCTTCATCGAGTCGACGCCGGTGAAGGCGAGCAGGTAGGAGCCGGTCTCGTCCTGCAGCGTGACTGCTGCCATCTCGGCGTGCCGGTCCGGGTCGGGGCCGTCCATCGAGTCGTCACCGGTCGCGACGATGGGCATCAGCAGCCTGCTGGTGCAGAGCGCGACGATGGCCCGGATGTAGCTCGTGTGGTCGCGGACCCGCGCGATGGCGGCTCTGGTCAACGGGTCGGGGGCGCCGTCGTCTCCGGCGAATCGGGCGTTGGGCTGGGCGAGGGATCGCAGGTCTGCCATGGTGCCGAGACTAGCTGTTCACCCCGGATAGGTTGGGTACGCGCGCGGCTGGGGGATGTCCCTTGAGCGCGGTGTGGCCTCGGTGGTGATTGTAATGGTGCAGCCATTGGTCGAAGGCGGCGACTCGCTGGGTTTCGGAGGTGTAGGGCTGGGCATAGGCCCATTCCTCGAGCATGATGCGGTTGAACCGTTCGACTTTGCCGTTGGTTTGGGGTCGGTAGGGGCGGGTGCGTTTGTGTGTGATGTCGTCGCCGAGAGCCTTTTTGAAGGCGTTGGAGCGGTAGCAGGCGCCGTTGTCAGTCAAGACTCGTGTCACGGTGATCCCGGCGGCGTTGAAGAAGGCGTTGGCGCGTTGCCAGAACGCGGCGGCGGTTTCCTTCTTCTCGTCGGTCAGGATTTCGCTGTAGGCCAAGCGGGAGTGGTCGTCGACGGCGTTGTGGATGTAGGCATACCCGGGCCGGCGGTTCGTGGCGGTTCTGGTCTTGTTCCGGGTACCCGCGGCACGGCCCAGCACTTTGTGGCCGCCGCCGTCGGGGATCCGGCCGAGTTTCTTGATGTCGACGTGGACCAGGTCGCCGGGGGCGGCGTGCTCGTAGCGGCGTTTCTCGGCGCGTGAGGTTTTGATCCTGGCTCCGGTAGCAGGATCGGTCCATCGCAGGGGTGGGCAGCCGTAGCGCCTGATGACCTTGTGGACCGTCGAGGGGTTCAGGTGAAGGTGGTAGGCGATCCGGGCCGGGCCCCAGCGCTTGGTTACACGCAACCCGACGATGCGACGCTCGGTGCGCTGCGAGAGTTGATGCGGGCAATGCTTCGGGCGAGAGGACTTGTCGACCATCCCGGCCAGGCCCTGTTCGCGGTAACGCTGCGCCCAGCGGCGGGCGGTGTTGACCGCGACACCGAAACGTTCCGCGGCTCGCCGCAGGGTCCAGCCCTGGTCAACGACGAGCTGGGCCAGGTGCAGACGTCCGGTTTCGGTGAGTATGGCGTTACGGTGGGGCATGGAAGACCTCTGTTTCGTGAAATGGGTTCTGTCGTAAGTCCCACACTTCACTCAGAGGTCTTCCCCTATGTCCAGCAGACCCGCCGCGCGTACTCAATCTCCGTGGTCAGTACAACTAGCGCCCGACGGGCCCAGACCCTGACCGGATCCGGTTGCGGGAGCGACCACGGTCGGCGGTCCGTCGGCGGACGCGTGTGACAGACTGGAGCCATGCCAGTGTCACTGATCATCACCGTCGGCCTCGCCATTGTCATCCTCGCGATCGCCGCGGGTCTGATGGCCCGCAACCGGAGCATCCGGGCGTTGGTGATCGGTCTCGGGCTCGCGGCGATTCCCGTCGGCCTGTACCTGACGGGTGTGACGGACCTGACGGTCAACGGCATTCGTAGCCTCGTGGACTGGTTCCAGCGCACCGCCTTCACCACCGCGGTCGCCTGGGGCCTTGGCCTCGCCATCGGCGGCATCGTGCTGTTCGTGATCGGCATCCTCCTGCCGAAGGGGAAGGGCCGCGCCGCCGCGCCCCAGGAGCAGGTCGCCCCGACCGCCGGCTCGGATCGCCTCGCCCAGAAGAAGGCCCAGCCCTCGCTCGCCGGGAAGCAAGCAGAGCAGCAGACGACCCCGGCCGCAGGCAGGCCCGCCGCCCAGCCTCAGGCCAAGCCCGCGCAGCAGAAGGGCCTCGACCCGGAGGATGCCGAGATCGAGGCCCTGCTGAAGAAGCGCGGGATCATGTGAGGTCGGGGACTCAGTCCTCGTCCGCGGGCGGCTGATCCTCGGGCCGCACGTCGACGTCGCGCGACGTGGCCCCGTGCGCCACGAGCCAGCGGCGCAGCTCGATCAGCTTGCGCTGGGCGCCCTCACCCTCGAGCGACTGGATCGCGAGCACAGGCTTGCGCTTGAGCTCCTCCTCGCCCTTCAGGAGCAGGGACGACCATGCGTCGCCCTTGCGGAGCCGCACGCCTGCGATCTGGTCGATCGGGTAGCGGCGCAGGATCGGCCCGTTGCGCACGGTGATGCCCTCCTCGTTGGCCCAGAGCCGGGAGTACCCGACCGAGAGCATCACGCCGATCATCACGAAGATGAAGAAGAGCAGCGTTCCGGCCTGGATCCAGGTCACCTGCTCACGGATCTCCTTGCCGAGGGCGTACCAGCCGAACATGGAGAACGACAGCAGGACGATGGAAAGCACGACGGCCGTCATCAACGCGGGAGGGCTCGTGTAGGACAGCCGCTCGGGAACCTCCTGCGGCTCCCGGTCGTCGTGCTGCACGCCTGACTCCCCGCTCACAGCCTGCACGCCGCCAACTCGGTCATCAGGATGCCCCGTGCGCCTGCCTGGTAGAGCTTGTCCATCAGCAGATGGGCCCCCTTGCGCGGGACGAGCACGCGAACGGCGCACCATCCCTCCTTCGCGAGGTTCGACACGGTCGGGCCCTCGACGCCCGGAGCGAGCTGCTTGGTGGCCTCGAGCTTCGACAGTTCGACGTTGTAGTCCATCATCAGGTAGTTCTGCGCGACGAGCACCGACGTGAGCCGGGTGCGCAGCGCGTCCGCCTGCGGGGGCAGTTCGCCTCCGCCGTTACGCTGGATGAGCACCGCCTCGGAGGTGCAGATCGGCTCGCCGAACAGTTCGAGCCCAGCACGACGCAGCGTGGTCCCGGTGTCGACGACGTCGGCGATCACGTCGGCGACCCCGAGCCGGATGGCCGACTCGACGGCCCCGTCGAGCTTGACCAGCTCTGCGGTGACGGACTCACGGTCGAGGTAGGCCTGCAGCAGTCCGGGGTACGAGGTGGCGATGCGCTTGCCGTTCAGGTCGGCGACGCTCATCGACTCGCCACCGCGGGCGGCGAACCTGAACCTCGACTCCGCGAAGCCGAGTTGCATGATCTCGCTCGCATCCGCGCCGGAGTCCAGGAGCATGTCTAGCCCGGTGATGCCGAGGTCAAGGTCGCCGCGACCGATGTAGACGGCGATGTCGCGGGGACGCAGGTAGTAGAACTCGACGTCGTGATCGGTGTCGATCAGCGTCAGGTCCTTTGAGTCGGTGCGCTGCCGGTAGCCTGCGGCGCGCAGCATGGCCGCGGCCGGCTCGGCGAGGGCGCCCTTGTTGGGCACGGCGATCCGGAGGAGGCGTTCAGAGGTCATGGGTGATGGCCTTCTTCTGGGTCAGAGGTAGCGGTAAACGTCTTTGAGCTCGAGGTCGAGCGCGAGCATCATGACCTGGGCATGGTAGAGCAGTTGGCTGATCTCCTCGGCGGCCTGCTCCTTCGACTCGTACTCGGCGGCCATCCACACCTCGGCGGCCTCCTCGACGACCTTCTTGCCGATGGAATGGACGCCGGCATCCAGGCGGGCCACGGTGCCGGATCCCTCGGGGCGGGTGCGCTTGGTCTCGGTGAGTTCCTCGAAGAGCTGCTCGAACGTTTTCACGGCGCCACCCTACCGCCTACAGCGCGATGCCCAGCAGCGCGTCGATGGCCGTGGTCATCTCGCCGACGGCCGCGTGATCGTCGGCGTCCATGGCAAGAGACGCGGCGACCCAGGTGTCGACGGCGGCGAGCGCGGCAGGGGTGTCGAGGTCGTCGCGCAGCGCCGTGCGGATCGCGGCGATCGTCTCGGCCGCGGGCACGGCGCCACCGTTGTTGAGCACGGAGCGCCAGGTGCGCAGACGTTCGGTCGCCGCCTCGAGCTGGTCGGGCGTCCACTCCCAGTTCTCGCGGTAGTGGTGGTTGATCAGCGCGAGCCGGATCGCCATGGGGTCCGCTCCCCCGTGCCTCAGCCGGCTGACCAGTTCCAGGTTGCCCTTTGACTTGCTCATCTTCTCGCCGTCGAGCGCGACCATTCCCGAGTGCACGTACGCCTTCGCCAAGGGCACGCCGGTGGCGGCGATGGCCTCGGCCGCACACATCTCGTGGTGCGGGAAGATCAGATCCGATCCGCCGCCCTGGATGTCGAAGTCGCGGCCGAGGAAGCGCAGCGCGATCGCGGTGCACTCGATGTGCCAGCCCGGTCGTCCCGCCCCGAGCGACGAGGTCCAGCTCGGCTCGTCCGGGCGCTGGAAGCGCCACACCAGGCAGTCGAGCGGATGCCGCTTGCCCGCCCGCTCGGGATCGCCGCCGTTGTCGCGGAAGCGTTCGATCATCTGCGCCTCGTCGAGGTGGCTGATGCTGCCGAAGCCCGGCGCGGCGACGGTGTTGAAGTACCAGTCGGGGTGTTCGGGATCGTCGAGCTGGTAGATGAGTCCGGTCGGCAGCAGCTCCTCGATCAGTTCGACGACCATGGCGATCGACTCGACGGCGCCGACGTAGTGGGCGGGCGGGATGACGCGCAGGCCCTGCATGTCGCTGCGGAACAGCTCGATCTGGTCCTCGGCGAGCTCCTCCCACTCCTGACCCGTCTGCGCCGCCCGCTCGAGCAGCGGGTCGTCGACGTCGGTCACGTTCTGGGTGTAGTTGACCTGGAGCCCGAGGTCGCGCAAGACCCGGTTGACCAGGTCGAAGGTGAGGTAGGTGTTGGCGTGTCCGAGGTGGGTCGCGTCGTAGGGGGTGATGCCGCACACGTACATCCGCGCCGCATCGCCTTCGGCCGGGTGCACCTCGACGAGCTCCTCCGATGCGGTGTCGTGGACGCGCAGTCGCTGCGCCACCTCCGGGGTCGAGGTCGACAGGTCGGGAACGGCGACAGGGGCCCACGCATACATGCCGCCCAATTTAGCGCCTACAACGGGGGCCACGGGATGCCAGGCCACCTGCCAGACGGCCGTGGCAGCTCTCCCTCGGCGAGAATCGCCTCCGCCCGCGCCGTCAGCGCCTCCCATTCCTCGTCACCGAGGCCGGGCGCGAGGGGGCCGCCGAGGGAGGCCACCAGCGCGACGAGTGACTGCTCGTCAGGCGTGATGGGGTCCCCGGCCCAGCCCCACAGGACGGTGCGGAGCTTGTCGTCGATGTGCAGGCTCACGCCATGGTCGACCCCGGCGATGCGTTCGCCATCAGCGATCAGGTGGCTGGCCTTGCGGTCGGAGTTGTTCAGGAGAGCGTCGAACAGGGCGACCCGCCGCAGCCTCGGGTCGTCCCTGTGTGCGAGGATCACCGGCTTGTCGTCCTCGGTCCTCGCGGCAAGTATCGGCAGCCAGCCTTCGGTGAGTTCCTCAGGCTGGAGCAGGTCGATCAGCTCCGTCGGTTCGCCCTCGATCCACGCCTGAGCCGAGCCCTCGCCGAGGGGCCCGTCGATCCACACGGTCGGCGGCACGACGTCGAGGCCGAGCGTCTTCGAGAGCTCGTAGGCGGCCACCTCTCTCCTGCTGAGGGTGCCCGCCGGGAAGTCCCAGAGGGGCGCCTCCCCCGCGACCGGCTTGTAGACCCAGGAACGCTGCGCCTCGTCCGCGGCGAGAAATGTGCCGTTGGAGGCGTCGACCAGGCGCCCGATGAGGGTCAGCTCGCCGGTGGGCGACGTCATGAGAACAGGTCGCCCCGGTAGCCGTTGGCGCGCGGACAGATGTGGCCGCCCGGGTCGAGCGGCTGGCCGCACGCGGGGCAGGCGGGGCGGCCGGAGGCGACGATGACGGCGGCGCGGCCGGAGAACTCCCTGGCCATGGCCGGGGTCAGCCGCACCTGGAGGAGGGAGTTCTCGCCCGAGTACTCGTCGGCCTCGACGGAGAACAGTTCGAGCACGAGGCGCTGGGAGTCCGAGTCCCAGGCCAGGCCGATCGCAGCGGCCCGGAAGTCCACGTTGACCGGGGCGTCGAGGGGGCCCATGTCGGCGGGCGCCTGCTCCGGCGGCACGTCGTGGCCGAGGTCGGCGAGCTGATCGAGCACCTCCGCGACGCGCACCCCGAGGAGCTGCGCCTGCTGCTTCTCCAGCGCGACGGCGGCCAGCTGACCGCCCTGTGCGACCTGGATCAGGAAGAGGCGGTTGCCCGGCTGGCCGACGGTTCCGACGACGCAGCGGTCGGGGCGGTCAAACTCCAGCATCATGTCTGAAGCCTACGCGGGTTTCGAGACGTCGCCGCCGCCGACCGCCGGACCCGTCAAGCTGGCGAGCATCGAGGTCGGGTCGTCGCCCGCGTTGACGCACATCACGAACGGCCGGTCGCCCCGGTAGTCGATGATGCTGATCCCGGCGGGGCTGACGTGGATCCGCTGGAAGTCATCCAGGCGCATGCCGAAGGCGTCTGCCAGGACCGCCTTGATCGGGTCGCCGTGGGAGAAGACCAGCACCGTCTCCGTCTCGGCGTGCCTCGCGGCCAGCTCGCGCACCATCGCCGTTGTGCGCTGGAACATCTCCATCATCGACTCGCCCTCCGGGAAGGAGACCCGCGACGGGGCGGCCTGGATGTCGCCCCAGACCTCCTCGGTGTGCAGCGACTCGAGCTTCGCGCCCGTCCACGTCCCGTAGTCGCACTCGGTGATGTCGTCGACGGGCTCGGCATCGGGGAAGCCTGCCAGCTCGGCGGTCTCGCGGCAGCGCTGGATCGGGGAGGTGTAGGCGGCGGCGATCTGGACCTCGGCGAAGAGCTCGCCGAGCCGGCCGGCCTGCCGCCTCCCGACGTCGTCGAGGGAGATGCCGGGTGCGCGCCCGGCGAGGATGCCCTGAGCGTTCGCCGTCGAGCGTCCGTGCCGGATGAGGACCACCTTCGTCATGTCGGCAAGCCTAATCGGCCCCCGGCACGGCTCGGAGTAGAGTTGCGCTGATTTGCCGGACGAGAGGGAGATTCAGTGGACTGGTTGCAGGCGATCGTGCTGGGCATCGTGCAGGGGCTGACGGAGTTCCTGCCCATCTCGTCCAGCGCCCACGTCTCAATCGTCGGGCAGCTGTTCTTCGGAGGGAAGGATCCGGGCGCGGCGTTCACCGCGGTGACGCAGCTCGGTACCGAGACGGCAGTGCTCGTCTACTTCCGCAAGGACATCTGGCGCATCATCACGCACTGGTTCGGCAGCTTCACCGGGAAGGTGGAGAAGGGTGATCCCGACGCCCGCATGGGCTGGCTCGTGATCATCGGTTCGATCCCGATCGTGCTGCTCGGCCTGCTGTTCCAGGACGCCATCGACTCGACGCTGCGCAACCTGTGGATCACCGTCGCGATGCTGGCCGGCGTCGCCATCGTGCTCGCCGTTGCAGACAAGGTGGGCGAGAACAACACCCGGGAGCTGAAGGACCTCTCCTGGCGCGACGGCATCCTCTTCGGCCTGTTCCAGGCGGCCGCCCTGATCCCGGGCGTCTCCCGCTCCGGTGCGACGATCTCCGGCGGCCTCTTCCTCGGCTACACCCGTGAGGCGGCCACCCGCTACGCCTTCCTGCTCGCGGTGCCCGCCGTCTTCGGCTCGGGTCTCTACAAGCTCAAGGACATCGGAACCGACGCCTCGGTCTCGTGGGGACCGACCATCGTCGCGACGGTGCTCGCCTTCATCATCGGCTACGCCGTCATCGCCTGGCTGCTGCGCTACATCTCGACGCACAACTTCCGGATCTTCGTGATCTACCGTCTGGTGATCGCCGCCGTTGTGACCGCCCTGATCCTGACCGGCGTGCTTGCCGCCTGAGCCGCACACGAGACCTAGGACCCCCCTCCATGCTTCTTCGACCACTCGGCGCCTCCGGGCTGCAGGTCTCGCGCCTCGGCCTCGGCACCATCTCCTGGGGCCGCGACGTCGAGTGGCCCGCCGCGCGGGACCTGCTACACGAGTTCGTCGGCGCAGGGGGCAACCTGGTCGACGTCTCCCCCGCCTACGGGGCTGGGGTGGCCGAGAAGATGGTCGGCAAGGCGCTGGCCGCCGGGCTGCCTCGCGAGTCGCTCGTAATCGCGACGAAGGCCGGCTTCGTGGTGCGCGACTCCCGTCGCGTCATCGACACCTCCCGCGGCGCACTGCTTGACGATCTGGAGCAGTCGCTCAGGCGGCTGAAGACCGACCACGTGGACCTCTGGCAGGTGCACGCCTGGGGGTCTGCGCCGATCGAGGAGACCCTCTCCGCGCTCGACACGGCAGTGGCGCGCGGCATGGCCCGCTACGTCGGGGTGTCCAACTTCGTGGGCTGGCAGACGGCCACCGCGGCCACGTGGCAGGAGGCCGACCGGGCACGCACACCCCTGTCCAGCATCCAGGTGGAGTACTCGCTGCTGGCCCGGCGCGCCGAGGTCGAGGTCGTCGGCGCCGCGGCGTACCACCGGCTCGGCCTGCTCGCCTGGTCGAGCCTTGGCCGAGGCGCCCTGACCGGCAAGTACCGCGGCGGCAGGCTGCCGCGCGACTCGCGCGCCGCGTCCGACCACTTCAGCTGGTTCCTCGAGCCCTACCTTCAGCCCCGCTCCGCCGCCATCGTCGACGCCGTCGCACACGCCGCCCAGGGGCTCGGGCTCACGCCGTCACAGGTCGCCCTCCTGTGGGTGCGAGACGCGCCCCAGGTGGCCTCGGCGCTCGTCGGGCCCCGCACCGTCGAGCAGCTCGTGGAGCTGATCGACACCGAGGGCAAGGAGCTGGTCGCTCCCATCGTCTCGGCGCTCGATGACATCTCGGGCGGGCCGAACGCGCTGCGCACCCCGGCCTGACCCGCCGACCGGACGGGTGTCGGCGCCGGACACATCTGTCTGTCCCGCTGCGTAACGGGGGTCCCACCGAAGGGAGCAGCCATGAACATCGCAGTCACGACGCCCAACTGCAACGTCGGATCCCACCTGGTGAGGACGCTGATCCGGGCAGGGGTCGAGCCCCTCCTCCTCGTGCGAGACCCGGAGAAGGTGCCAAGAGAGCTCCAGGGGCTTGTCCGGATCGCGCTCACCTCAGCGGTCACAGACAACGGCATCGGGCGGGTCGTGCGGCAGAGCAGCGTCGGGGTGGAACGCCGAGATGCCATGGGTCGCGCCACGCGACATCGCCGAAGTGGCGGCCGGGCTGCTGCTCAACCGCGACTGGTCGGGGCGCACGGTCAGGGCCGTCCACGGACCGGTCGACCTCTCATGGTCGAGGGTCGCCGAGATCCTGAGCTCGGTGCTGCGACGCGAGATCCGGGCCGAGCGGATCGGCGACGACGAACTGCTGGCCGGCTACCTGCAGGCTGGCATGCCACGTGGCCTCGCCGAGGCGGTGCTAGCCATGTCGACCGGGCTGAGGGAGGGTTTCACGCCTGAGCGGCCACGCACCGTCGCGAGCACGACGGAAACGACGTTCGCGGCCTGGGCGCAGGACGAACTCGTCGGCGCCTGAGGTCACCGGTTCGAGGAGAGCTCCAGCACGACGCTGTGGGTCCCCGCGTCCTCGTCGACAGTCAGGTTGAGCACGCCGATCGTGCCCTCGAGGTCTCCCGTTCCGGAGCCGGGCACCACGATGTAGCGAAGGCCCTGGTTGCCGTGGTCCATGGTGCCGAGCTGCTGGAAGGCCAGCGTCCCCTTCTTCCCGCCGATCTCGCCCTCGAACGCCTCCATGCAGACGTAGCCTGCGGTGCCCGAGGCGGGGTCCCCCGCCGAGATCATGACCCCCTTGCTCGCGCCCAAGATGTCGCCCTCCCACACCTTGGTGAAGTCGAAGCGCCCTGTGCCGGAAAGCAGCGCGTCTCCCGGGGTGATCTCGATCTCGAACGTGCCGCGGATGCTCATGGGGTCTCCTTGGTGGGGTTGCCACCAGCCTATGTCGCCCCTTGCCGCAGCGATGAGGAAATGGGCGCATCCAGGTGCGGGTCCACCGGGCTCCACTACCGGAACCGCCGATTTGCGCTACCCACCCATGTGCCTGCTAAAGTTGCGTGTCGCAGCCCCCGCAAGGGAGCCCACTCGTCCGGGTGGCGGAATAGGTAGACGCGCTAGCTTGAGGTGCTAGTGCCCGCATAGGGCATGGAGGTTCAAGTCCTCTCTCGGACACCACGGCTATTCAGTAGTAAGCCGATTATGTTCAGTAGAACTCCCGGTCCCGGGTCACCAGGGCCGGGAGTTCTGCATTGGAGGGCCCTAGTCACGCCCTTGGGTGCCACATCGAGCACGTAAAGCGTGGCGAACCGGCGCTCGGCAGCGCCGCGACAGCGAAAAGCCCCCGTCCGGACCTGTTTCCGGGCAGGGGCTCGTAGAGCGAGGTGCTACGAGATGATCGACTCCAGCGTGGCTGGCGAAGTGGTGACGGCGCGACCCTCAGGGCCCGCCGGCGTCGCAGGCGGCTCGTGGTCGGGATCGGTCCAGGCTGGGTCCTCGGGGTCGGGCAGGTAGGGGTCAGCCGATCCCGTCCAGCGCTCGAAGAACTCCGTGGGCATGTTGATGATCAGGCGGGTGTTCACCGCGTCTACGAAGAACGCGAGCGCTAGGGGATCGAGTCGATCAAGGACCACCAGGACGGTGGGGTCGACCACCTCGGGATCGCCCGAATAATGGGCGGTGCCGTAGTGGAACTCCTTGCCGTCCGTGGCGGCACACAACACGTTGGGGGCGAAGAACGACGAGTACAAGCCCGCAGACACCCCGGTCATCGTGGATGACGTGGTGCGCGACATCGACACCATCGTCAAGCAGGTCTCTTACTCCGGCTGGACCCAGGATCAAGGCGGCGACCGCACAGTTCGCAAGGAACTGCGGCAGGTGCTGAAGAAGTACCGTCTGCCCCTCACGGGCGACCTGTTCGGCCGAGCCTACGCCTACATCCGCGAGAACTATTGAGGCGCAGACGCGGACTCAACCAGGATTGTCACTTCTCACTGATGTAATGAGGACCATGCCCCCGAAGACGAACACCGACCCCGTTAAAGGCGATGTTTATCGCACCAGCCCGGACACATCTGTGTCCGGCGATGTGCATGGGGACAACAAGAGAATCTGTGGCGTTGTCGAACTCACCCGCAGGTCTGTGCTCACGCTCACGCGGACGACACATCCTGAGAAACATGCGAGGAAACTGGAGTCTGCGGAGAACAAGCAGATGGGGCTCACTAAGGCTGCTTGGTGGACAGACGTCAACCAACGGCCTCTGGCCCGCTCCTGGTTGGCAGACCCTGATCGGGTCGAGTATCTTGGAAGGCTGCCCGAGCCAGAGTCGACCAAGTTGGCGGAGTTCTGGCAGATGTCCAAGATGCTAGGACGGACGAATCTGTGATGCTACGAGATGCGCTCGGTGCACCCCTGACGCTGCAAACTGAGGGGGAGGTGGGGCAGCCAGCCGTTGGCGACCTTTGGGTCGTCAGCGCTGACGCGCAGGATCGCGGTGTGGTGATGATTAGCGCGGTGCACGACCTTCATGTGCTGGCATGGCCGGTGACTCAGCCCACCAGCGCCGCCGCCGCCCCCTCTTTCCTCATCACGGTGCCTGACATGGGCGACTTCGTTGCGTGGCCGGATGCGGAGTTCGGTTTGACCTTGGCCGCATTGGATCGCAGGTTGGCCCACGTACTCGATGACAGGACGATCCGCACGATCCGCTGGGCCGTCGCCGAGGACGAGCCGGTGGACAGCGTGTCCACCTGCCCCGCTGTCGATACCCCTGAGGCGGTAGCCGCTTTTGAGGTCGTCTGCTCACAGGCATGGGCACTGGGGGACTGGGCTTGGCCCGACAACACGATTGGCGAAGCAGCGCTGTCACAGGACGCGCTCTCCGATGCCGGGGTGGAAATCGCGCAGTTGGCGCAAGCGCTCGGCGTGAAACCGGGGCGCGCCTCCGCACTAGCCCGAGGAGTCAAGGTCCCTACGCCGGAGGAGATTGCGACGATCCTGTCGTTGTTCCCCGCAGGGACCGTTGCCGAAGACATTCTGGAGCCGGTTGACGGTGCAGATGCCGTCGTCCTCAGCCTGCCCGAATACAAGTCAAGAGTGCGACTGTTGTCCGCCGAGCGTAGCGTCCCGGAGCGCCGCGCCCGGACCATGGTGTGGGAGCAGGCGTGTTCCCGTGCAGCCCGTCAAGTTGCCCATACAGCACCGATGGAGGCCGCTCGCGCGAGGGTGGACTACGCACTCGAAGAACTCATGGGAGGGATATGACACTCCCGGTGGGACGCAGCGTCGCGGAGTGGACTGGGCAAGGACTGGTGGCTCTGGCCAGTCGCCACCTCCGTGAAGAGTTCGCGCGTCTGTATCCCGATGCTGCTGAAATAGCGAGCGCCGACGCCATTCAGGCATTGGCCTTGATCCCTGACGTTGTTGTGGAGTGGGCCAGCACACCGCCCAGAGGAAGTTGCGAACTAGGCGGTGTGTACGACGGCGATGTCGAACCGGCACGAATCACCATCCGGGAGTCCCGCAACTACAAGCGCAACCTTTTCACCGCCCTTCATGAGGTCGGTCATCACATCTTCTGGAACGACGAGGCGTGGCAGTTCCAGGTTCTCCCGGAACTCGGTGACAAGGCGCGGCTGATTGAAGAGAAGATCGTCAATGACTTCGCCGCAAGCATCTTGGTGCCTGAGGATGCGGTGGCGCTTCATCTTGGTGAAGGAGTGAGCCCGGAAGGCATCCAAGCGCTCATCCAAGGCACCCAGGCATCGGCCACCACTTGCTGCATCCGCGCTCTCAACCAGCCGGGCCAAAGGCTCGTGATCCTCGCATCCGAGGACGGCAAAATCTGGTACGCAGACTCCAACGGCACCCCCTACAACCCCGGTAGGCGGGTGGCTCAACCCGCCCTCATTTCCGCTATCGAGCGGGCGCGTGAGTCTGGGAAGTACCGCTTGATGGGCGGCGAAGGCATCCGGTACTCCAAAGGTTGGGCGGACACGGATGTCTGTTTGGACGTTCTGCTGCACGACGGATTGGTCATTGCCGTCGCAACATCAACGCGCCCCTCTCTGCGCGGTAGCGCCTCCACTGGCTGGCACGAGGTGTGTGAAGCATGCGGTGCCGAGTTCGCGGCCAGCGCTTCCAGCGGCCAGTGCACGACCTGTGGAGACTGGAAGTGTAGCGATTGTCGAGGCTGTCAGTGCACTGCCAGCAAGGCGGTCTATTGCCGCAGATGCTTCTTGGTACTTCCCACGACTGAGGCGTCCAAGGGGATGACGGTGCACGAAGAGTGCGACTAAGCCAGAAGGGGAGGCCCAGGCTCTCGAACACCTGTGCGTCTACGCTCAGTAGCACCCAGTCGTCCAAGTCCACCTCAGGAGGGACCGTCATGACCCAGCACAACCCCAAGGACACCCTCCAGGCCGACCTGGAGGCGCTGGCTGAGGTCTTCGAGGCCGAGGACCGAGAAGACCGCCGTGCCGAGGCTCAGCGCCGACGTGACGGCCTTCCCGAGCCCAAGCGGGACATCCGGACGTTCCCCGGCTTCGCGGACGGTGGAGCGGCTCCCCGAGGGGTTTGTGACACGGCTGCCCTCGCAAGGTTGTCCGAGCCGGGGTGCAGACTGGAGGCATGAACCTTTATACCAAGAATGGACGCCCGCTTCAGGTCAGCGGTGACTCTCTGTACTCGCGCTCGGGCACCTACCTCGGCGCCATCTCGAACGGCAAGGTCTATGACCCAAGGGGCCGCTATGCGGGAACCATCGACGGTGATCGGGTGGTCTACAGAAGCACCGACAGCGCCTCGATGGGCAGTGCCACCACGTCAGGCAACAGGGCAGGAATCGCCACAGCGAACCGCGTTGGCTCCGCCACGTGGGGTGACGAACCGAACTTTCCGGACTGAGGAGCGACATGGACACGTTCTGGGGCCTGTCAGGCACCGCCTGGACAGCCCTCTACACCGTCCTCACCGCCCTGCTTCTCCTCACCGCCTGGGTGGCAGCGGGAATCGCCTGGGGCCAGTGGAGGGCGAGCCGCGATGCTGTGAAGGACGCGCGCAAGGCGCAGGCCGAGGCCAACCGTCCTTACGTCCTCGTCACTGCTGAACCCTCTGCTGCGAGTAGACGGCTGTTCGACCTCTCGATTCGTAACATCGGCAAGCGTCCGGCCCTAGGAGGGCGCTGAACAAGGTGTGATCTGAGGCGGGTATGGCGTGAGGGGGGCGGGCGGAGCGCCGCCAAGGCCGTCTTTGCGGCAGTGAGGTCAGCACCCTGGGGTGCGACAGTCGGGGTCGTTCCGCCCGCCTGAGGCCATCCTGCGCTCGATCGGGGCGGCGTGGCAAGGGCCCAGCGGCCCCCGGTCCCACCCTCAGGCGATGGCCCAGGTCCCGTCCTGGACGGTGAGCCCGAGGTTGAGGAGGCGTCGCAGGTTGAGACCGGCGGCGCGGTGGTGCAGCCAGGCGTCGTTCTTGGCCACGCCCCGGTAGGGCACGCGGCGTGCTCCGCGCGTGAGCCAGGCGATGGAGCGTTCGACCATCGGCCGGTGCCGTCGGTAGACGGCCTGGAAGTCCGGGTCGGTGGCTCGTTCGCGGTGCTGTCGTTGGAGCTGGTGGTGCTCACCCAGGGTGACCTTGCGGCCACGTTCGGCGGTGGTGCACCGCTGCCGCAGCGGACAGCCGGCGCACGCGGCGCCGAAGGTCACCTTGCCCTTGGCACTGACGCCCCGGGTGAGCCCGGCCGGGCAGGTCAACGTCCCGGCGACCGGGTCGTGGATGAAGTCGTCCAGGGTGAACCCGCCCTCGACAGCCGGCCGCAGCGGCCAGGGTTTGAGGACCGGTTCCCACTTGCGGGCATCGAGCGTGGCCAGCATGTCACCGGAGGCGTAGGCGGAGTCGCCGAGCACCTGCACCGGCGCGTCAGGGGTGGCGGTGAGGGTGGAGTCGGTGGTGACCAGGTCGGCACCCACCGCGGCGTCGGAGTGCTCGGCCCCGTTGGTCTTCGTCAGCTTCACCATCGTCATCAGCCCGGTGTCCGGCTCGACGACGACATGGGCCTTGAACCCGTCCTGACGCCGTTCGCGGGTCTTGTGCGCGTGCCGGGCATCGGGGTCGACGGTGGAGATCATCCGGTCCGGCGCGGTCTTGCGGGCGATGCGCCACCGCCCGTCGGTGCCGTCGGAACCCTCCGCCGGCTCGACGTCCTGCCCGGCGACCAACGCCAGCAGCGCGAGGGCCTCGGCCGGTTTCCCACCCGCCTCGGACAGCAGCGCCAGGCCGTCCGGGTCGCCGTGCTCGTCGTGGTGGGCGGCGTCCAGAGCGGCCAGCAGGGCCAGGGCGTCGCCCACCAGTGCGCTCACCAGCTCGGT